>JBJOIT010000014.1:0-61184 GCA_046046915.1 Pseudomonadota bacterium | reverse complement strand
CCTTTGATGAAACGGTCCGGCAGGAACATTGCCTTCTCAGGGTCGAAGAACTGTTCGATGGTGCGCGATTCAATCAGCGAGCCGTCGGGGTTATCGCGCAGGCCGAGGTAGATTGCTTTCGCCAGCTCATGGTTTTCAGGCGCATCCGTGCTGTGCCAGTTGTCAAAGCTGATGTGAAAGCCGTCCAGGTAGGGCTTGCGGCCCGCAGCGATGTCGGCCACGAACTGCTGGGGTGTCTTGCCGGCTTTCTCTGCGGCAATCATGATGGGTGCGCCATGGGTGTCGTCCGCACCGCAAAAGTCGACGGCATTGCCCTGCATCCTTTGAAACCGCACCCAGATGTCGGCCTGGATGTATTCCATGATGTGGCCAATGTGGAAGTTGCCGTTGGCATAGGGCAGGGCGGTGGTGACAAAGAGTTGGCGTGGCATCTGAAAAACGGCTTTCTAGGGAGGGCACCGATTTTAGTCGGCACCCCCATGAGGGCTGGTGGTGTGTGTCACGCTTTGAGCAGGGCGTCCAGCAGACCCAATGCATCCTGAAACGCAAAGTCCTCTATGGCCAGTGTCAATGCTTTGGTCCGCGCACCAAAATGCCGCTCCAGCACGGGCCGCAGCTCAGCGTACGTGTCGGCGGCATCCAGGTCATCTGCGGCCAGCAGGCTGCGCAGCGCATCAATTTGGGCCTGGCTGTCTGCCAGTGTTGGCACGTCCGGCGCTGGGTCTGCAGCAGCCGCCTCCCGGCTCAGGACGTCCAGGGCCAGGACAGTTGCTTCCAAGGCTGTCTGCAGTGCGTTCAGCGACTCGGTCGTTTCTGTGCTGCCTGGGAGCTGGGTGACTATTTTTTCAGCTTGGGCTGCCAATGTCTGCACCTCCTTCAGGCCCAAGGTGCCGGCCAACCCTTTGAGGGAATGCAGGCGACGTTGGGCAGCGGCTGGGTTGTCTTGGGCCAGTTCAGCGCGTGCTCGCGTCACGTCATCAGCGTGGTCGGCCACAAAACGGCGCAGCATGTCCGCCAGCCGGTGGGCGTCACCACGCAGGTGGTGAAGCGCAGAGGGCAGATCCAGACCCGGGATGCTTGCCATGATTTGGCCCAGTGCGTCGTTCGGGTTGGGGGTGTTGGCAGGTCCGTCCGAGAGATCCGTCGTCTCGGGCCGGGTGTCCACTGCTTGAGGTAACCACACCGCCAGCGTGCGGCACAGCAGGTCGGGGTCCACCGGTTTGGCAACGTGGTCATTCATGCCGGCGGCCAGCGCTGCAGCCTTGTCTTCGGCAAAGGCATTTGCCGTCATGGCGATCAGGGGCGTGGCAGCGTGATGTGCCAGCTGGCGGATGCGCCGCGCGGCCTCCAGACCATCCATTTTGGGCATCTGAATGTCGAGCAAAATCAGCTCGTAAGGATGCTGCGTGGCGCGCGCCAGTGCCGCTTCACCATCGTCGGCAATGTCCACCACAAAGCCCAGGTCCTGAAGTAATTCCAACGCAATTTCCTGGTTCATCAGGTTGTCTTCAGCCAGCAACAAGCGGTGACCCGGCTCAAAACAGGGCAATGCCTGCTCTGTTGCGGCACGTACCCTTGCACTACTTGTATGCCCCAGCCCCCAGGTCTGCGCAATGGTGTCTGCCAACACGGCAGGCATCACCGGTTTAGGAATAAAAGCCGCAAAAAGGCCGCCTTCTTCGTCCTGGGTAGGACAACCCATGCTGCCACTGACCAGGATGCAAACCGGCTTGGTCTGCAAAGGCAGCTGCGTGATGCGCCGGCAGGTTTCCAGGCCATTGAGGTGGGGCATTTGCCAGTCTGTGAACACCATCCGGTAAGGGTCACCGAGGGCGTCTGCTTCGGCGATGCGGGTGAGCGCCAGCAAGCCGGACGCCACTGCATCGGCGCGAGCCCCCAGGGTGGTCAGCATGTCGGCCATGGGCTCGCGCGCCTCCTCCATGTCATCGACCACCAGCACACGGGTACGCGCCGGCAAAACGGCGTCCGGACGACTCGGCAGCTGATCGGTGATGCCAAAGGGCGCCTCAAACCAGAAGGTGCTGCCCACGCCCGGTGTGCTCACCACGCCGACCTGCCCGCCCATCAGGTCAGCCAGCCGACGCGAAATGGCCAGACCCAGACCGGTACCACCATAGGTGCGGGTGGTGGAGACATCGGCCTGCTGGAATGCGGCAAAGAGCTGGCCTTGTTGCTCGGGCGTCAGGCCGATACCGGTGTCCTTGATGTCAAACCGTATCCAGGCCTGCCCGTCTTCTTGCCGTGTGACGGCCCCGTGAAGTACCACGCTGCCTTTTTCCGTGAACTTGATGGCATTGCTGACAAAGTTGAGCAGGATCTGCCCCAGCCGAACGCCGTCGCCGTGCAGGACCGGCGGCAGACTTCCGATTTCTGCCACTACCTCCAGGCCTTTGGCTTCGGCTTTTTCGCTGCTGAGCGTGAAGACGTTGGTGATGACGCGTTCAACTTCGAAGTGCGTGGCGTCCAGCGTCATCTTGCCGGCTTCGATTTTGGAAAAATCCAGGATGTCGTTGATCACCGCCAGCAGGTGCATGGCTGCGCCCGAGACCTTGTCGAGTTGCTGCTTTTGACGCTCGCCGGTGGCGTCCCGACGGATCAGGTGGGTCAGGCCGATGATGGCGTTCATGGGCGTTCGTATCTCGTGGCTCATGTTGGCCAGAAAGGCGCTCTTGGCTCGATTGGCCTGGTCGGCAATGTCCTTGGCCTGGTTAAGTTCCCGGTTGGCCAGCTGCAGCGCTTGCGTGCGCTCGCTCACCCTTTGCTCCAGCTCGTCGCGGTAGCGGATCAACTCGCGCTCGTGGCGTTTCCGTTCAGTGACATCCACCCAGATACCCGTCAGGCAGTCCCGCCCTTGCAGATGCAGGCAGCGCATCGAGATCCAGAAATCCAGCGTTTCGCCTTGCTTGGTGATGCGCTGGCTTTCATATTCCAGCCCCCCCAATGCCACGATCTCACGGATACGTTCATCCACCTCGTCGCGGCGCATCTGGCCTTGCACGTCATAGAGTGTCATGGCGGCAAATTCCTCGCGCGTGTAGCCCAGGGAGTTGCATGCCGCATCATTGAAATTGACAAATGAGAGGGTGGCCAGGTCGATCATCACGATGCCGCTGGGGGCCTGGTTCACCGTGGTGGCGTACAGCTCCTCGCGCTCACGCAAGGCTTCCTGCGCCTCGCCACGTTCCT
This sequence comes from Pseudomonadota bacterium, assembly GCA_046046915.1. GTDB lineage: Bacteria > Pseudomonadota > Gammaproteobacteria > Burkholderiales > Burkholderiaceae_C > JBEEJZ01. Next base: position 57,977 of record JBJOIT010000014.1, on the reverse strand, counting down.
GGAGGGCATCCCGGAAACGCAACACGGCCCGCGCCATATCCCCCATCAGCGTGCCCGTTTGCTCAGCCATGCTTGAGACGGCGCTCAAGCTGTCGAGCGCTTGTGGCACTTGGTCTTGATTGGCTAGGCCTTGCAGGCTCATGTTCAAGGCATCCAGGCGGCTTGCCAGCCTCGCAGCCACAAACAGCCAAAGCAGGATGAGCACCAAAGTACCCAAACCACTGAAGACGATGAGTCGTTCGCCCATCAACTTCAAATTGGCCTGAACCTTCTCTGAGTGCAGGCGGGCGTGCTCGGTGTAAGCCGCCGCGATGCTATCGAGCTGCAAGGCTGATTCCGCATATTGACGACTGGCTTGCGCCAGATATTTGCTGGCCATGGTCATGTCGATGGCCATCAGGTCCGTACTCATCAGCACAAATTGCCGAAAGTCGCCAAAGGCCTTGCGTGCGATGGGCACCATGGTTTTCATGAGGGCCTCATCTGCGCCGCCGATTAACTTGTCCAGCCGCGTCTGAAGGTTCGCCACCTGGTCGACGATTTGCGTGTGCAGCTGGTAAGCCTGCGCCTCGTCGATCTTGTCGTACTGTGCAGCCTCGAGTGCCTGGGTGACGCGTTGTTGAACTTTCAGCAGTTCGCGTGAAATCGCCGCGGCCTCGGACGCCGCCAGCGAGTCTTTGGCCTGCTCCACGTTTGCCCGCTCCTGGGCCTCGCGCAGTTGGCGCTGGGCGTAGTAGTCAAACAGCGCCCCGGCCGTCAGCGTGATGGCCACTGGCAGGAAGAACAGGACGAGAAAGCGCACCCCTTGAAGGCGCAGTTTGAAAAATGCTTGCAAGGTGTGCCTCAGCCTGGAGAAAGTGCCTGGACGGCGGCGTCCACTATTTGTTCAGGTGCGACCAGTGCGCGGGCGGGATGCTCGCCACGTACTCGAATTTGCCTGGCCCCAGGGGGCGCATGACCACCACCGTGCCCTCGGGCTTGACGAAATAGCCCATCAGATCGGCCATGTTGGGCGCGTGTGCCACCACCACCCGGTTGCTGCCTTCCGGTACTGGGTCAGACACCAGCTTACGGGTTTGTGCGATGACCGGCTTTTTTTCCTCGGTGGTGAGGTTGGCGGTGTAAGCCAGGTTGATGTCGGACTTAAATTGTTTGCGTAGTGCTGGAAAGGCTAACTCCGCGGTTTCCCTGGCCCGACACATGGGGCTGTGAAACACCTCGGCCACCGGAATCTGTGCCTTACGCATGGCCTGACCCACATCCCGTGCCAATTTGCGCCCTTCATCGTTCAGCACCCGCTGGATGCTGCAGTCCTTGAAGTCGAATTGCCCGATGGGGTCGGCACGGCTGTTGTCGGTGGTGCCGTGGCGCATGTAAAGCACAAAGCCACCTTGCTGTATCTGGGCTAACACTGCGGCGTCTGCCATGCGCTCGGTAAAGACCGGTGCGGTGCTTTGTGCCATGGCGGCGCTCAGGCAAGCGGCCAGCGCCAGGGCGAGCCAGTAGCGTAGGCGGGTCCTCTGGGCAAGGGTCGGGTTCATCGGTAGGGAATTGGGCATGAAACAGTCAGAAAGAGAAGCATGCACTCAGGTGTGCAGGGCGGGCGCCGGTACATCGGCATAGCGGTCGGCGATGTCCGTGAAAACGTCGACCAGCGCGGTGAAGGCGTCCACGATGTCGGGGTCGAAATGCTTGCCCCGGCCGTCCACGATGATTTGGACGGTGTCTTCCAGGGAGAAGGCGGGCTTGTAGTGGCGCCGGGACATCAGGGCGTCAAACACATCGGCCAGCGCCATCAGCCGCGCGCTCAGCGGTATGGCATCACCGCTCAGGCCTTGCGGGTAGCCCGAACCGTCCCATTTCTCGTGATGGCTTCCGGCAATTTCTTGCGCCGTTTCGAGAAAAGCCAAGGGACCAGCGGCTGGAGTCACCAGGACGCGCTTCATGGCATCGCCGATGGCCTGTGCCCCGATGGCGGCGTGCGTTTTCATGATCTCGAACTCTTCAGACGTTAGCTTGCCCGGCTTGAGCAAAATCGCGTCGGGAATGCCCACCTTGCCGATGTCATGCAGGGGGGCCGCCTTGGCAATGCGCTGGCGCTGCTCCAGTGTGGCCAGCGCGTCCTGAAACCGTGGGTGTGACTTCAGGCGCTCCATCAGGGCCTCGATGTAGGCCTGGGTGCGGTGCAGGTGGTTGCCGGTTTCGTTGTCACGCTTTTCCGCCAGGGTGGCCATGGCATGCAAGCTGAAGTCCTTGATCATTTCGTTTTCGGCCATGCGCCGGTGCACCTCGGCGTCGAGATAGGCATTCTGGTCACTCAGGCGGTCGCGCGCTTTTTTCAGTTCGAGGTGAGCGCGAACCCGCGCCAACAACAGGGCGGGCTTGATGGGCTTGGTGACGTAATCCACCGCGCCCAGGCTCAGGCCACGCTCCTCGTCCTCGGCGCCGTCCATGGCGGTGACGAAAATCACCGGGATGTGTTGCAGATGTGGCTGGGCGCGCAGCGCCTGCAGCACCTGGTAGCCGTCCATCTCCGGCATCATCACATCCAGCAGGATCAAGTCAGGTTGGGGCGCGGTTTCAACGGCTTGCAATGCACGCTGCCCAGAATTGGCCACCCGGACATGAAAGTAAGGGCGCAGGAGCTGGCCTATGACCGTGAGGTTTTCTTTGGTGTCGTCCACCACGAGCACCGTCAACTGAGACGTTTGTGCTGCGTCAGGAGGATTTGTCATGGGTAGGGAGGCGCCTAGTTGGCGCAGGAAAGAGCTCAAAACACAAATTGATTATCAGATAAGTACACTGCGCCCCACCTTACGCAGGAGAAATGAATGACCGTGACAGAGCAAGCGCTGCTAGGCGCACTTGCAGGCGTGACAGACCCCACCACCGGCCGCGACTTTGTGTCGACCAAGGCGATCAAAAAATTGACGATCACGGGCGGCACCGTCGCCTTTGAACTGGAGCTGCCTTACCCGGCACGCAGCCTATGGCCGGCCCTGCGCCAGTCTCTGAGCCAGGCAGCACTTTCGGTGCCTGGAGTGGCGCAGGTCAGCGTTGAGATCGTGACCCAGATCGCAGCGCACGCCGTGCAGCGCGGTGTGCAGTTGCTGCCTGGCGTGAAAAACATCATTGCCGTCGCATCAGGCAAGGGCGGTGTGGGCAAGAGCACCACGGCCGCCAACCTGGCACTGGCGCTGGCTGCCGAGGGCGCAATGGTAGGTTTGCTAGACGCGGACATCTACGGCCCCAGCCAGCCCATGATGATGGGCATTGAGGGGCGGCCCGACAGTGAAGACGGCAAGACCATGGAGCCCTTGGTCAACCACGGCGTGCAGGTCATGTCGATCGGCTTTCTGGTGAACAAGGACGACGCCATGATCTGGCGTGGCCCCATGGCGACTCAGGCCCTGGAGCAGTTGCTGCGCCAGACGAACTGGAAAGATCTGGATTACCTCATCGTGGACATGCCCCCGGGCACCGGCGACATCCAGCTCACGCTGTCTCAGCGCGTGCCCATGACCGGCGCCGTGATCGTGACCACGCCGCAGGACATTGCCTTGTTGGACGCCCGCAAAGGCATCAAGATGTTCGACAAGGTGGGCGTGCCGATTCTGGGCATCGTCGAAAACATGGCGGTGCATGTGTGCAGCCAGTGCGGCCATGCTGAGCATATTTTTGGCGCCGATGGCGGGAAGCACCTGGCCGAGGCAAATCAGACCGATTACCTGGGCGGCTTGCCGCTGGACATCCGCATCCGCATGCAGGCCGACAGTGGTCAGCCTACGGTGGTGGCCGATCCCGACGGCGAGATTGCTGGCATCTACAAGGCTGTGGCGCGCAAGGTGGCCGCCACGGTGGCGGCCAAGTCCAAGGATTTCTCGTCGAAATTTCCCACCATCACCATCAGCAAAACCACCTGATCGTGGGTGCCCTGAACCCGGCTAGGCCATGAACCTGCTCACCTCCTTGCGCTACTTGGTGGCGCTCAACGAGCACCGACATTTTGGGCGAGCAGCCCAGGCCTGCCATATCACCCAGCCAGCGCTGTCTAACGCGCTGCGGGCCTTGGAGGCCGAGTTCAATGTGGTCATCGTCAAGCGAGATCGCAGCTTCGTCGGCTTCACCCCTGAAGGCGAGCGGGTGTTGGCGACGGCCCAGTTCATGCTGCATGAGCATGCCAATCTGCAGCAGTCGCTCAAAAGCGATGCCCAGGTGCCGCGCGGCCCGATTTGCATCGGCGCGGTGCCCACCGCCGTGCCGATTGCGGCTCGTTTTTCAGCCATGTTGCAGGCCAAGCATCCGGGCGTGCAGCCCACGGTGCTGTCGCTCAGTTCTTCAGACCTGGAGCAGCGGCTCAACGACCTGTCGGTGGACCTGGCTCTAGGCTACACCGATCGTATGGGGCTGTTGGGTAGCCGTCCCAGCCGCCTGGTGGCCCTGCCGCAATACACAGAGCATTATTTTTTACTGCGCCGCTCTGGCAAGAAGCAGGCTGGCGATCTGCGCATCGGCCCCAAGATGCGCTGGAAGGACGCGGCCCGCTTGCCCTTGTGCCTGCTGACGCCCGACATGTACAACCGCACCGTGGTGGACGCGGCCTTCACGACTGCCGGGGCGACGGTTCAGGCCACCATCGAGACCAACTCTATCCTGACCCTGGCCCTGAGTGTGTTGGCAGGCGATGTGTGCAGTGTCATGCCCGGTGCGCTCATCGGCACGGTGCGGGGCTACGGCGAACTGGAAGCCCTGCCCCTGGTCAGCCCTGAGGTGCTGACACCGATCGGTTTCATGTCCAACGCGGGTGCCCGACCTTCGCGCGCGCTGGAGGCGGCCCTGCAGTTGGCGCAAGACGGCGCCTGGCTGCGCCACGCAGCCGCGCACAGTGGTCTGCTGGTGGCCTGAAGCGAGCTCAGCCGACAAACTTGACCACTGCCACCGGTGGCAGGTCGCGTGAGATGCAGTGCCAGGACTCGCCCGCGTTGGCGCTGGTCCACAGGCCCCCAGTGGTGGAGGCCATGGCAAGCGTCTGGCCATCAGGTGTGACCGCTAACCCATGTCGGTAGATCAGGTGATAGGCGTTGTGCGCCGGCAGGCCCTGGCCGAAAGTCTTGAAAGTTTTGCCCCCGTCATCGGTACGTGTCACCACCAGACGGCCGTCTACTGGGTAGCGGTGTGTGTCGGCTTGCGCCGGCACGAACCAGGCCCGTTGCGGGTCGCGCGGGTCGCATGCCACTGCAAAACCAAAGCCTGAGGGCGGTGTCGCCTCGATGTGCTGCCATGTGTGTGCGCTATCCGTGCTTTTGTAGATGCCGCAGTGGTGCTGTACCCAGACGGCATCGGGGTGCGCAGCGCATTGCACCAGGGCGTGCACGTCTTGGGTGTTGGGCTCGTCCGCGCTGCCCTCAGGCATGTAGCTGGCTGACATGCCGTGGGAGGTCAGGGCCCACTGCTGTCCGCCATCCCGGGTCTGCCACACACCGCCACAGGAGATGGCCACCGTCACATGTTGTGCATCGCGCGGGTCCACCAGCACGCTGTGCATGCCGGGGTAGTCGTTGCCACCTCCCATCCATTCTTTGCGGCGCGGGTCCAGCCAGAGCGCAGTGTTGAGCGACCAGCTGGCGCCGCTATCGTCCGAGCGAAACAGTCCTGCCGGCATGCAGCCCGCCCACAAGGTGCCCGGTTGATCGGGACCGCCTGCGGTCAGGCTCCAAATCAGCTCCACATTCCAATGCGAGGGATCGTCAGCCCAGGGGCCCTCGGTGGGCTTGGTGGGAAAGGCGGGAGATGTGATCTCCTGCCATGTGCCACCTTGGTCCGTACTCTTGCGTAGCTTGACGCCAAAGTGCCCCAGGTTCAGGGCCGCGTACCAGCAGCCGTCCCGCGGGTCGACCAGTATTTGTGTGACCGGGTCGCCGGCAAAGTGGTGCGCTGTGACGTGCCAGTCAGTTCCCTCGCCCTGAACTAACAGCAAACCCTTGCGGGTGCCAAGCAGCAATTGATGCATTCTTGTTCCTTCGGTTTAGCCGCCACTGAGGGCTTGAATCACCAGTACCTTGCTGTCGTCGGCAAGTGTTAGTGCGAGGTTTGTGCGGTCCAGCACCAGCTGCTGGTTGACGAACACGGCCACATGTTTGCGCACCGAACGCTGATCGTCGAACACATAGTGGGCCAAGGCAGGGGCCGCCAGCAGGGCGGATTCCAGAACCTCTCGCAGGCTGCCACTGGGCACCGTTTGGTTTGGGCAATCGACGTGGCGTCTCAGGCTGGGGGCAAATTCAACGGTGATCATGGCGTCAAATTGTCTGGCAAATACCGCGCAACGGTGGGCTACCATCGTCAGATCAAGCTGTCACACCTTATTGCACGATGACTTGCGCCTTTGCATGAATCTACGCCCCCGTTTCATTCTGTTCACCGCCTTGCTGTTTCTGGTGTTCGCCTTGCCGACCTGGCTGGCCGTGCGTTCCCTGGCGGATGGCATCGTTCAACAGTGGGCCATGCGATATGCTGAAAAGCAGGTGCGCTACGACAAGAGTCGCACCTTGCAGCCCATACTTCGGGAGGTGGCTTTGTCCAGGCAGCTGGCCCAGTCCCAGTACATCCGCGAATGGGCCCATGAGCCAGACAACCCTGAGCTCACCCGCCGCGCCATCGCCGAGATGGAGAGCTTTCGACTGAATTTTCAAGATCGCAGCTACTTTGTGGCCTTGCTCAAAAACGGGCGTTACTACCACAACAACGCGAGCAACGAGTTTGCCGGCAAGCAGCTGCGCTACGTGTTGGACCCCGGTGCGGCCAAGGACGCCTGGTTTTACGACCTGGTGCGCCAGGGCCGGTCTTTGCACATCAACGTCAATCCTGACGAGAACCTGGGCATTACCAAACTGTGGATTGACATCCTGATTCGCGACGGTGATCAAATTCTGGGTATGGCTGGCACGGGCCTGGATTTGACGACCTTTATCAAGAATGTGGTGGAAGAAAACGTGCCTGGCGTGAACAGCCTGTTTGTGGATCACGCCGGTGCCATTCAAATGCATCGCAACCAGCGATTGATCGACTTTAGTTCTATCAGCAAGGCTGGCCAGACCCAAAACACCCTGGCACTGCTGCTGGATCGGCCGTCTGACCAAGCTGCGGTGATGGCCGCGATGAAATCTCTGGAGAGCGGCGCGGACACGGTGGTCACCCTGCCGGTGGAAATGAAGGGGAAGCGCTATCTAGCCGGTATGGCCTACCTGCCCGAGATCGATTGGTATGAGATCACCTTGCTCGATCTGGAAGTCTTGCTGCCTTTCAGCGAATTCGCCGGCATTGTGGTGGTGTACCTGTTGACGCTGGCAGGTGTCTTGTTGTTGTTTAACCTGGCCCTGCAACGTTATGTTCTGAGGCCCCTGAATGTGCTCGATGCCGCCATGGCCTCGGTGGAGGCAGGACAAGCTGCGCCACCGCCACTGGGCGCCCTGGGGACGGGGGAAATCCGGGGCCTGATGCAGCGCTTTAACCGCATGGCCAGTGCAGTGACGGAGTCGCGACGCGACCTGGAGTCCAAGGTGCAAGAGCGCACGCTTGCTCTGGACCGCCTGACCAAAACCGACCCGTTGACCGACATCCTGAACCGCCGCGGCATGACCGAACGCATGGATGCCCAATTGCAACATTGCGTTGCCGGTCCAACCCGCATGGGCATTTTGTGGCTGGATGTGGATCACTTCAAAACCATTAATGATCAGCATGGACATGCGGTGGGGGATGAGGTGCTGGTCACCATCGCGCGCCTGATCCAGGAAGAGCTGCCGGCTGGCGGGGCGGCCTCGCGCTGGGGTGGTGACGAATTTCTGGTCATGCTCGCAGGTGCCAGCACAGAGTCCCTGGACCGGGTGGGCGAAAGTCTGCGCCACGCCGTGGCCCGGTGCCAGGCTGTGCGCAACGCCTTGGGCCTGCCGGTGCCGCTCAGTGTCAGCATTGGCGGCTACTTGTGTGAGCCTGGCGATGACTTGAACGCCGTGCTCATCAAGGGAGATGATGCCCTTTACAGCGCCAAGGCGGCAGGCCGAAACACTTATCGGTCCTTTGTGCCGTCGCAAACTCGGACTTGAATCATCCGCGCATCATTCAATTCTTGAATCAACCGATGTGTCGATTCAATTAGACAAAGTGACTGGCTGAAAACATACTGCGCGCTCGCCAGATTCAGGCGATGACGGGCATTTTCCCGCACCACAGGAGGAAGACTTGTTAGATCGGCTGGGTTTTCTGGACAAGGAACACATCATTGCGGGCCCAGGCTTCAACCGGTGGGTGGTGCCACCGGCGGCGCTGGCCATACACCTGTGCATCGGTATGGCCTACGGTTTTTCGGTGTTTTGGATGCCCCTGTCCCAAGCTCTGGGCATCAAGGAATCTTTGGCCTGTAGCCCCGAGCTGGGTTTCTTTGCCCAACTTTTCACCACCACCTGCGACTGGGAAATGTCCACCTTGGGCTGGATGTACACCCTGTTTTTTGTGCTGCTGGGCTCGAGTGCAGCCATTTGGGGCGGCTGGCTAGAGCGCGCAGGCCCGCGCAAGGCCGGCGTGGTGTCTGCAGTGTGCTGGTGCGGCGGCATGCTGATCTCGGCACTGGGGGTTTATCTGCACCAGTTCTGGCTGATGATTTTGGGCTCGGGCGTGATAGGGGGCATCGGGCTGGGCCTGGGCTATATCTCGCCGGTGTCCACCCTGATCAAGTGGTTCCCGGACCGTCGTGGCATGGCCACCGGCATGGCCATCATGGGTTTTGGCGGTGGCGCCATGATCGGTTCTCCCCTAGCGGCTGATCTGATGAAGGCCTTTGCCACCCCCACCGATGTGGGTGTGATGCAGACCTTTGTGGTGATGGCGCTGATTTACTTCGTTTTCATGATGGCAGGGGCCCTGGGCTACCGCGTGCCGCCCACGGGCTGGAAGCCTGCCGGCTGGACTCCCCCTGCGGCCCAGACTGCCGACGCCATGATCACCCAGCGTCACGTACACGTCAGCAAGGTGTGGGGCATTCCCCAGTTCTGGCTGATCTGGATGGTGCTGTGCATGAACGTGAGCGCCGGCATAGGCGTGATCGGCATGGCTTCGCCCATGTTGCAAGAGGTGTTTGGTGGCTCCCTCATCGGCGTGGCCAAGAAATTTGGCGAGCTGGACAAAACCGAGTTGGCCGCCATTGCCACGGTGGCGGCGGGCTTTACCGCCCTTTTGAGCCTGTTCAACATCGGCGGGCGCTTTTTCTGGGCCAGCCTGTCGGACAAGTTGGGCCGCAAGATGACCTATGTAGTGTTTTTCGTGCTGGGTGGTGTGCTGTACTTCAGCGTGCCGGGCAGCGCCGCGGCGGGCAGCATCGTGCTGTTTGTATCGGCTTTCTGCATCATTTTGAGCATGTATGGTGGAGGCTTTGCCACCGCGCCTGCCTACCTCGCTGACTTGTTTGGTACCCAGATGGTGGGCGCCATACACGGCCGCCTGCTCACTGCCTGGGCTACGGCAGGGGTGCTGGGACCTGTGGTGGTCAACTACATGCGCGAGTACCAGCTGAGCCTGGGGTTGCCGCGTGAGCAGGTCTACAACCAGACCATGTACATCCTGGTGGGCATGTTGCTGGTGGGCCTCGTTTGCAACCTGATGGTGCGCCCCTTGGCCGACAAATGGTTCATGACCGATGCCGAACTGGCTGAGGAAAAACGCCTGGCTCACGAGAAAACGGCTGCGACTGAAGTGGGAGGCAGCGCCCGCGGTGCCGATGCCGTCAGCCCCGCCATGGTGGCGCTGGCTTGGGCGGCGGTGGGGATTCCTATGGCCTGGGGTATTTACCGCACCCTCTTGAGCGTTGCCAAATTTTTTGCCTGAATCTTGTGACCATGAACCAATCTGCTACTTCCGGCACCGTCCAGACCGTGACTCTGGGTTCCGTTGACGACATGCGCGAACGCATCCGTCGCAAAAGCAAGCTCAAGGGCCGTCAAGCCGATGAGCTGTCGCTGGAGGCGGTGCGCAGTCTGATTGGTTTTGGGCCGCATCGGCGTGACCTGCTGATCGAACACCTGCACAAGCTCAATGATGCTTATCGTTGCCTGCACGATCACCATCTGGTGGCCCTGGCCAAGGAAATGAACATCTCCATGGCCGAAGTGTTTGAGGTGGCGACCTTCTATCACCACTTCGAGGTGGTGCGTGGGGGTGAGCAGGCGCCTGGCCTGCTGGTGCGGGTGTGCGACGGCTTGAGTTGCGAGCTGGCCGGTGCAAAAGACCTGCTGGCGCGTCTGCCGGCCATCTTGGGGCAGGGTGATGGCGCCGATGTGCGGGTGGTGGCTGCACCCTGTGTGGGCCGCTGTGAGCAGGCCCCCGTGGCCGTGGTGCACCAAAACCCGGTGATTCAGGCCAGCGTCGAGAAAGTCGCGGCTGTGGTGGCCCAAGTCGCCTCCAAACAGCCTCCAGGTCCGCTCGTTTCAGGTTTCTCTGGCGCTGATTTTGCCGAGAAAAGTGTGTCGCCAGCCTTGGAGGCCCAAGTGGTGTCGCCAGGCTTTGTGGGATATGAGGCCTACCGCGCCCAAGGTGGTTATGCGCTGGCGGCAGCGCTGGCCGCCGGGCAGCGTGACGCTTTGGCCATCATCCAGACCATGGAAGACTCCGGCCTGCGCGGATTGGGGGGCGCCGGCTTCCCGGCCGGACGCAAGTGGCGCATCGTGCGCGGTCAGTCTGCCCCGCGCCTGATGGCGGTGAACATTGACGAAGGCGAACCCGGCACCTTCAAGGACCGCACCTACCTGGAGCGCGATCCGCACCGTTTTCTGGAAGGCCTGCTGGTGGCTGCACAGGTGGTGGGCGTGGACGCCTGCTACATCTACCTGCGCGACGAGTACCACGGTTGCCGTGCCTTGCTGGAGGCTGAGCTGGCCCAGTTGCAAGCGAACCCGCCGTGCCCCCTGCCGACCATTGAGCTGCGCCGGGGCGCGGGTGCTTACATTTGCGGAGAAGAGTCCGCCATGATCGAAAGCATTGAGGGCAAGCGTGGCGAGCCGCGCATGCGTCCGCCTTACATCGCCGAGGTGGGCCTCTTTGGCCGGCCCACACTGGAGCACAACTTCGAGACCCTTTACTGGGTGCGTGACATTGTGGAAAAAGGTGCGGCCTGGTTCAGCGGCTTTGGCCGATATGGGCGCAAGGGCTTGCGCAGTTTCAGCGTCAGTGGCCGGGTGAGGCGCCCGGGCGTCAAGCTGGCGCCGGCGGGTATCACCGTCCAAGAGCTTATCGACGAATACTGCGGTGGCATGCTGGACGGGCACACGCTTTACGCCTACTTGCCAGGCGGGGCGTCGGGCGGCATTTTGCCGGCCAGCCTGAACCAGATTCCGCTGGACTTTGACACCTTGCAGCCCCATGGCTGTTTTATCGGATCGGCGGCAGTCATCATCCTGAGCCAACGGGATCGGGCGCGCGACGCGGCCCTGAACATGATGAACTTCTTTGCCCATGAAAGCTGTGGCCAGTGCACACCCTGCCGGGTCGGCACGGCCAAGGCGGCACAGCTGATGCAGGCTCCCGTGTGGGACAACGACACCCTGGAAGACCTCAATGCCGTGATGCTGGACGCGTCCATCTGCGGCCTGGGGCAGGCGGCGCCCAATCCGGTGCGCAGCATCCAGAAACACTTTGCACATGAAATTGGTGGCGCCGCAGGGTCCGCCGCACCAGGAGCACAGGCATGAACGCCCCCGCCCGACCCGAGGAGATCACCCCCCGCACCATCAGCTTCTTGCTCGATGGCCAGCCTGTGACGGCTTTTGATGGCGAAACCATCTTCAAGGCCGCCGAGCGCAACGGCGTGGACATTCCCCATCTTTGCTACAAGGACGGCTTGCGCCCCGACGGCAACTGCCGCGCTTGTGTGGTCGAGATCAAGGGCGAGCGCACCCTGGCCCCCAGCTGCTGCCGCAATGTGACGGCGGGCATGGAGGTGCAAGCCACCAGCGAGCGCGCCACCAAGAGCCAGAAGATGGTGCTGGAGATGCTGCTGTCCGACATGCCAGATGCGGGTTACAAATGGAATGATGCCGTTGAGCCTTTTGACGCTGCTGCGCTGGGGGCTATGCCGGGAGCCTCATACGCAAGCGCCAAATCGGCTCCCGGCATAGCCCCCAGCGCAGCAGCTGGTGCAGTGTTATCTACCGGCCAACACGGCGAACTGAGTGACTGGGCTGCGCGCATGAACGTGACGGTGCGCCCGGCCTTGCGGGCGCTGCGCCGCGAACAACCCGCCACCGATGTCTCGCACCCCGCCATGGCCGTCAACCTTGACGCCTGCATCCAGTGCAACCGCTGTGTGCGTGCCTGCCGTGAAGAGCAGGTGAACGACGTGATCGGCTACGCCCAGCGGGGCAGCCACAGCCAGATCGTGTTTGACCTGGCCGACCCCATGGGTGACAGCACCTGCGTGGCCTGTGGCGAGTGCGTGCAGGCCTGCCCCACTGGCGCGCTGATGCCCAAAACCCAGATCGGTAGCCAGGTGGTGGACAAGAAAGTCGATTCGGTGTGTCCCTTCTGCGGTGTGGGCTGTTTGCTGACCTACAACGTCAAGGACAACAAAATCGTCAGCGTGGATGGACGCGATGGCCCCGCCAACCACAACCGTTTGTGCGTCAAGGGTCGCTTTGGCTTTGACTACGCCCACAGCCCGCAGCGCCTGACCGTGCCGCTCATCCGCAAGGCCGGTGTACCCAAGGACCCAGAGGCGCTCAACCACTTGAACCGCGACACAGCAGACTGGTCGGACGTGTTCCGCGAGGCCAGCTGGGAAGAGGCGCTGGCGCTGGGGGCTGGCAAGCTCAAAGACTTGCGCGACGCCCATGGCCACAAGGCGCTGGCAGGGTTTGGCTCGGCCAAGGGCAGCAATGAGGAGGCTTACCTGTTCCAGAAGCTGGTGCGCACCGGCTTTGGCTCCAACAATGTGGACCACTGCACCCGCCTGTGCCATGCCTCCAGCGTGGCGGCGCTTTTGGAGGGTGTGGGCTCGGCGGCGGTGAGCAACCAGGTCAACGACGTGGCGTACGCCGGCCTGATTTTCGTGATTGGCTCCAACCCCACCACCAACCACCCGGTGGCCGCGACGTGGATGAAGAACGCCGTCAAAAAGGGCGCCAAGATCGTGTTGGCCGACCCGCGCGTGACCGACATCGGCAAGCACGCCTGGCGCACGCTGCAGTTCAAGCCTGATACCGATGTGGCCATGCTCAATGCCCTGATCCACACCGTGATCGAGGAGGGCCTGGCCGACCAGGACTTCATCGCTCGACGGGCCAAAAATTTTGAGGCTCTGCGAGAGAACGTCAAAGGCTACAGCCCCGAGGCGATGGAGCCCATTTGCGGCGTGCCAGCGCAAACCCTGCGCGAAGTGGCGCGTGAATTTGCCACAACCAAGGGCGCCATGATTCTGTGGGGCATGGGCGTGAGTCAGCACGTGCATGGCACTGACAACGCACGCTGCCTGATTGCGCTGAGCACCGTCACCGGGCAAATTGGCAAGCCTGGTTCGGGCTTGCACCCCTTGCGTGGCCAGAACAATGTGCAGGGCGCCAGCGATGCGGGTTTGATCCCCATGATGTATCCCAACTACCAGCGCGTCACTCACAAGGAGACGCACGACTGGTTCGAGAGCTTCTGGGGTGCAACACTTGACGATCAGGCCGGCTACACCGTGGTAGAGATCATGCACAAGGCCTTGGCGCCAGACAGTGACCCGCACAAGGTGCGCGGCATGTACATCATGGGCGAAAACCCCGCCATGAGTGACCCCGACCTGAACCACGCCCGCCACGCGCTGGCCAGTCTGGATCATCTGGTGGTGCAAGACATCTTCATGACCGAAACCGCCTGGCTGGCCGACGTGGTGCTGCCCGCCACGGCCTGGCCCGAGAAGACCGGAACGGTCAGCAACACAGACCGCATGGTGCAGTTGGGACAGCAAGCCATCACCCCGCCGGGGCAGGCCAGGGCCGACCTGTGGATCATCCAGGAAATGGCCCAAAGAGTGGGACGCCACGCTGGGCACTTGCCTGAGGCACAGTCCGGGCGCGCGCGTCCTTTGGCCTGTGGCTACGAGGGGCCGGATCACGGGGTGGCCGAGGTCTACGAGGAAATGCGCCAGGCAATGCATGCTGCCATTTCGGGCATCACCTGGGAGCGGCTGCAGCGGGAATCCAGCGTGACCTACCCTTGCCTGAGTGAGGACGATCCGGGCGCACCCACCGTCTTTATCGACCACTTTGCCACCGACGATGGTCGCGTGCACCTGGTGCCGGCTGACATCATCCCGGCTAATGAGCGCCCGGATGCCGAGTTTCCCTTTGTGCTCATCACGGGGCGGCAGCTGGAGCACTGGCACACCGGCAGCATGACCCGCCGCGCCGTGGTACTGGACGCGCTGGAGCCTATAGCCACCGCGTCCATGTGCGGCGACGATCTGCAAACCCTGGGCTTGGCGCCTGGCGACGTCATCACGGTTCAGTCGCGGCGCGGCCAGGTGGCGCTGCATGTGCGCCGGGACGACGGCACGCCACGTGGCGCGGTGTTCATCCCGTTCGCCTATTACGAGGCGGCAGCCAATCTGATGACCAATGCGGCGCTAGACCCGTTTGGCAAGATTCCCGAGTTCAAGTACTGCGCGGTGGCAATACGCCGGGGCGGGCATGCTGCCCTGGTGCCAGGGTATGGCACGGCGGCAGGGGCGGGCATCCATTGAGTGCACTCCCCCATTTGCTGGCGCAGTGGCCCCGGCTGACTCAGGCCCAGGCGCCGCTCATCCATGAACTGAGCGCGCTCAACGAGTTTGGTGAGCAGGTGCGGGTGGCCATTCCGTCCGAGCGGGCGCTGACGGTGTATTTGGACAAGCGCGAACTCGTCACTCTGATGACCCTCGGCGCTCACCCAGAGTGGCTGGTGCTGGGCTTTTTGCGCAACCAACGTTTGATTGCCTCGGTGCACGACATCGAATCCATCACAGTCGACTGGGATGTGGGCGCCGCTGCGGTCAAAACCCGCCACGGCATTGCCAACATCGAGGCCAAAACGGCCAAACGTGTGGTGACCACCGGTTGCGGCCAAGGCAGCGTGTTTGGTGACCTGATGGCAGACATTGAAAACATTGCGCTCCCGGCCGCGCAGCTGACGCAGTCGCGCCTGTACGGCATCGTCAATGCCATTCGTCTGCAGGAAAGCACCTACAAATCGGCCGGCTCGGTGCACGGCTGCGCGCTTTTCAGTGGCGATGAGATGCTCTTGTTTGTGGAGGATGTGGGCCGCCACAACGCCATCGACACGATCGCGGGCTGGCTGTGGATGCAAGCGCTCCCCCCAAAAGGCGATTTCGTGTTCTACACCACGGGCCGCCTGACCAGCGAGATGGTGATCAAGTCGGCACAAATGGGCGTGCCGGTGGTGGTGTCGCGCAGTGGCATCACACAAATGGGCCTGATGGTGGCCCAGCGCGTAGGCCTGTGCGCCATAGGCCGCGCCACGAATAAGCACTTTCTCTGCTACAGCGCACAAGAGCGGCTGGTGCTGGAGCCGGAACTCGCCGGCAAATCATTGCGCAGCGCCGGTTAACACAAGTGCGCTAATGTAGCGGGATGATGATCTCTTTTTGGCGCCTGGGCTGGCGCACCTTGTGGCGGGACTTGCGGGCGGGTGAACTGCGTTTGCTGCTTGTGGCGGTGACCTTGGCAGTGGCTGCGTTGACGGCGGTGGGCTTTTTTGCGGACAGGCTGCAAGGCGGCTTGCAGCGGGATGCACGGCAGTTGCTGGGTGGCGATGCGGTCATCGTGAGCGACAACCCGCCACCCGAGGCCATGCTGACCCGGGCGCGGTCGCAAAACCTGCAGGTGGTGGGCACGCTGGGTTTCCCGACCATGGCGCGAGCCCCTGACGAGCAAGGCGGCGCCAGCAAACTCGTGGCCCTGAAGGCTGTTGAGCAAGGTTACCCCTTGCGTGGCACTCTCAAAGTAACCTCCCGGCCCGGTGAGCCTGAAGCGCCCACCCGTGACATCCCTGTACCGGGCGAGGTTTGGGTCGAGTCGCCCTTGCTCGACGCCCTGAATCTGGCCGTAGGCGACACACTGCTGCTGGGCAACTCTGCCTTCAAGTTGGGCCGCATTCTGGTGACCGAGCCTGACCGTGGGGCCGGATTCATGAACTTTGCCCCGCGCGTGATGATGCACCGCACCGATTTGGACGCCACCGGCTTGGTGCAACCGGCCAGCCGGGTGAGCTACCGCACCGCCATTGCCGGGGAAGACATCGAAGTCAAGTCTTATGTGGCCTGGGCCACGCTCGAACTCAAAAAGTCTGATGTGCACGGGGTTCGGCTCGAATCGCTGGAGGGCGGCAGGCCCGAGATGAGCCGCACGCTGGACCGCGCCGACAAATTTTTGCGTTTGGTGGCTTTGCTGGCGGCGTTGCTCAGTGCGGTAGCCGTGGCCCTGGCCGCGCGTGGCTTTGCGGCCAACCATCTGGACGACTGCGCCATGCTGCGGGTGCTGGGCCTGAGCCAACGCACCATCGCCCTGGCCTATGCCTTTGAGTTTGCTTTGATCGGTTTGGCGGCCAGCGCGGCAGGCGTTGCCGCGGGCTATGCCGTGCACCATGTGTTTGTGCTGCTGCTCGCTGGTTTGGTCGATGGCTCACTGCCGCCGCCCACGGTGTGGCCAGTGGGCTTGGGGCTGGGCATGGGCCTGACACTGCTGCTGGCCTTTGGACTGCCGCCGGTTCTGCAACTGGCGCAGGTGCCCCCGCTGCGGGTGATCCGGCGCGACGTGGGAGGGCTCAAGCCGGCCTCTACCGGCGTGCTCGCCCTGGGTGTAAGTGGTTTTGCCGCCTTGCTCATGGTCGCCAGCAGTGATGCTGCGCTGGGCCTGATCGCTGTGGGTGGTTTTGCGGCCGCCGTGGCGGTGTTTGCCGGCATGAGCTGGCTGGCGGTGCTGGCTTTGCGCCGTGTGGTCAATGAAACCACCGCTCCACGCTGGCTGGTGCTGGCCACGCGCCAAATCTCGGCCCGTCCGGCCTATGCGGTGGTGCAGGTCAGCGCGCTGGCGGTGGGTTTGCTGGCGCTGGTGCTGCTGGTGCTACTGCGCACCGATCTCGTCAACAGCTGGCGCCAGGCCACGCCGGCGGATGCCCCCAACCGATTTGTCATCAACATCATGCCGGAGCAGGGCGATGCCTTTGCGCAGGGCCTGCGCACGCGCGGAGTGAGCAGCTTCGATTGGTACCCCATGATCCGCGGCCGTTTGGTGGCGATCAATGACCAAGCGGTGTCGCCCGAGGATTTCAGCGATGAAAGGGCACGCCGGCTGGTGGACCGCGAATTCAACATCTCCCACAGCGCCCAGGCGCCTGACCGCAACATCGTGGTGGCGGGCCGCTGGCAAGCCGAAGAGGCTGGTGCCGTCAGTGTGGAGGAGGGCATAGCCAAGACCTTGAACCTGAAACTGGGGGATTCCTTGCGCTTTGACGTGGGTGGAGTGCTCACCGATTCGCGCATTACTTCACTACGCAAGGTGGACTGGGGCACCATGCGCGCTAACTTTTTTGTGATGTACCCGGTGGCCCAGCTGCCAAATGTGCCCGCCACGTACATGACGGCCTTCAGGGCGCCTGCCACGCCAGGTTTTGACAATGCCCTGGTGCGTGAGTTCCCTAACGTGACGGTGGTGGACACCACACTCACCATCAGTCAGATCCAGCGGGTGCTGGACCAGGTGATCCGGGCGGTGGAATTTTTGTTTGGTTTCACGCTGGCCGCCGGCCTGGTGGTGCTGTTTGCAGCCGTCACCGCCACCCGCGAGGAGCGCGCCCGCGAGTTCGCCATCATGCGGGCGGTGGGGGCACAAAACACCCTGTTGCGCCAGGTGCAGCGGGCCGAACTGGTCGGCGTCGGCCTGCTGGCGGGCCTGTTGGCGTCCGTCGTTGCATCGGCGGTGGGCTGGGCGCTGGCGCGCTACGTGTTCGAATTTGAATGGGTGCTGTCTTTGTGGGTGCCCGTGTTGGGTTCTCTGGCGGGTGCCTTGTTAGCCTTGGCCGCCGGCTGGTGGGGCCTGCGTGAGGTATTGCGCCGGCCAGTGATGCAAACGCTGCGCCGCGCGGCGCAATGAATAGTTTGATTTGTCAGGACAAAAATGCAGGAACCCTCGCCCTCTGAGAGCCCAACGGCACAGACTCCCTTCGAATGGATAGGCGGTGAAGACCGCGTCAAGGCGCTCACCGAGCGGTTTTACGACCTGATGGATCTGGAGCCGGCTTATGCCGAGCTGCGGGCAGCGCACGGTAACACTCTCGACACTGCGCGGCAAAAGCTGTTCTGGTTTTTGTGTGGCTGGCTGGGTGGGCCCAACTATTACACCGACCAGTTTGGCCACCCCAGATTGCGCATGCGCCACATGCCTTTTGCCATTGGCATTCAGGAGCGGGACCAATGGGTGGCGTGCATGGATCAGGCCATGGGTGAGACCGGTGTGGACGAGACCTTGCGCCAGCGCCTTCGCGAGAGCTTTATGGGCACCGCAGATTGGATGCGCAACAAGGGCATCTGAGACCGATAGGCGCTTACTTTTGCGCCGCTGGCCCCGCCTGCAGCAAAACCACCAGCGCACCGGCGCCGCCTTCTGCCGGGCGGGCCTGCACAAAGGCCAAAATTTCCTTCTTCTGTACCAGCCAACTGTGCACGCGGC
This sequence comes from Pseudomonadota bacterium, assembly GCA_046046915.1. Lineage (GTDB taxonomy): Bacteria > Pseudomonadota > Gammaproteobacteria > Burkholderiales > Burkholderiaceae_C > JBEEJZ01. The sequence goes on along the minus strand of JBJOIT010000014.1, from coordinate 39,228 downwards.
TTTTGAGCACCGGCGCCTTGCCGGGTGAACCCAGGCCCTTGCCGTGAACCACGCGAACGCAGCGCAGCCCCTGTTTGGTCACGTCGCGGATGAATTGCCCCAGCGCCTCGCGGGCTTCCTCGGTGCGCAGGCCGTGCAGGTCGAGCTGGCGCTGAATGCTCCAGTCCCCCCGGCGCAGTTTGCGGGTGATATCGGTGCCGATGCCGGGGCGCCGAAAGCTCAGGTGCTCATCCACGTCCAGCAGGGTGCTCACATCAAACTCGTCGCTGATGGCCTCTTGCAGCACCGCTTCGTCGTCTTTTTGCTGCTGCAGCGGCAAGGGCTCGGGCGGCGGCTTCTTGAGCTCGGCCTTGCGGCGGTCGGGCAGGGGATTGACCGCGCCGGCAGCCAGTGCAAAAAGATTGCTCTCCAGTGCACGCTGGGTTTTTTGCTGTGCCTGCCGTGCGGCCTCTAGTGCGCGTTGCTCGGCCTGCTCGGCCAGGGCTTTCTTGACCTGCTTGAGATCGGCCAGGTGCCCGATGCGCAGGCTGGCCTTGGGCTTGCCCGCGCTCACAAGTAACCTTTCTCGGCCATGGACAGCGCCTGCCCCGGTCCGACGATGACGTGGTCCAGCACGCGCACATCCACCAGCGCCAGGGCGGCTTTCAGGGTGCGCGTCAGGGCTTCGTCCGCCCCTGAGGGCTGCACCGAGCCGCTGGGGTGGTTGTGCGCCAGCACCACGGCACTGGCCTCGAGCCGCAGGGCGCGCTTGACCACTTCACGCGGGTAAACACTGGTTTGCGACAAAGTACCTTGAAACATTTCTTCCATGGTGATGTGCCGGTTTTGCACGTCCAGAAACAGCACGGCAAACACTTCGCGATCCCTGGCGGCCAGGTGCAGCTGGAAATATTGCTTGACCGTGTCCGGGCTGGCAAACACCGGGCGCTCTTTGAGTTGCTGGGCCGTGGCGCGGCGTGCCAGCTCCAGCACGGCCAAAATCTCTGCGCACTTGGCAGGCCCCAGCCCAGGCACCTGGCGCAAATCTTCCATGGTGGCGTTGAGCAAGCCGGCAATGCCGTCAAAACTAGGGCTGGTCAACGCGGGAATGTTCGAACCTGTGTTTTTACCCGGCTTGAGCCGCAACAGTTCATCGGCCATCTGCAAGACACCCTTGCCCTGGATGCCGGTGCGCAGCAGCAGTGCCAAAAGCTCGGCATCGCTCAGAGCGCCGGGGCCGCGTGCCAGCATTTTTTCGCGCGGGCGGGCGTCTGGGGGCAGGTGTTGCAAGGACATGGTTTGACAGTGGTGTGCAGTCGGCTGTCAGGCAGGCATTTACCTGGGCTTTCTACAATGTGGGCCAGTTTATCGAGACTTTCATGAGCACCTCTGCCGCCCGTATTCAAGCCGACTCCTTTCTGACCCTGCACTACCGCTTGTCGGGTCCGGCGGGGGATGTCATCAACACCTTCAACGAGAAACCAGCCACCCTGTCCTTGGGTACCGGCGAGCTGTCTCCCGCCGTGGAGCAATGTTTGCTGGGCCTTGAAGAAGGCACGCGCACCCAATTTGAGCTGCCAGCCGGTGCAGCCTTTGGCGAGCGCAACCCCGACATGATTCAGTGGGTGGCGGCCAGTCTGATGCGCCAGCTGGGCGACCCGCACGAGGTTTACCAGGCCGGCGACGTGGTGCAGTTCCCCACCCCTGACGGCCAGGGGCAGTACGCCGGCGTGGTGATGCAGGTGGCCAGCAAGGAGGGGGGCGACGCTGTGTTGTTTGACTTCAATCACCCTCTGGCAGGCCAGCCGGTGACCTTTGAAGTTCATGTGATCGGGGTGCTGTGATGTCCGCAGAAGTGCTCTTAGCCGAACCCAGAGGCTTTTGTGCCGGGGTGGATCGGGCCATAGAAATTGTTGAAAAAGCGCTGCAAAAGTTTGGCCGTCCAATCTACGTGCGCCACGAAATCGTGCACAACACTTATGTTGTGAACGACCTCAAGACCAAGGGCGCAATCTTTATCGAAGACCTGGCCGAGGTGCCGCCCGGCGCCACGCTGGTGTTCAGCGCCCACGGCGTGAGCAAGGCAGTGCAAAACGAGGCCGAAGCCCGTGGGTTTCGGATCTTTGATGCCACCTGCCCGCTGGTGACCAAGGTTCACGTCGAACTGGCTAAGCTGCACAAAGAGGGCTTCGAATTCATCATGATTGGTCACAAGGGTCATCCCGAAGTGGAAGGCACCATGGGCCAGCTCGACAGTGGCATACACCTGGTCGAAGACGTGGCCGATGTGGCCCGCGTGCAGCCGGGCCAGACCGACAGGCTCGCCGTGGTCACCCAGACCACCCTGAGCGTGGATGACGCCGCCGAGATTGCCGCAGCGGTCAAGGCGCGCTTTCCGCAAGTGCGCGAGCCCAAGCAGCAAGACATTTGCTATGCCACCCAGAACCGGCAAGACGCCGTCAAGATCATGTCGCCGCAAGTGGAGTTGCTGATCGTGGTGGGCAGCCCCACCAGCTCCAACAGCAACCGTCTGGCTGAGCTGGCACGCAAGCTGGGTGTGCAAAGCCACATGGTGGATAGCGCAGACGAGGTAGAAGCAGCCTGGTTTGAGGGCAAGAGCCGCATAGGCCTGACCGCCGGCGCCTCTGCGCCAGATGTGCTGGTGCAGGCCGTCATCAAACGCATGCGCGACTTTGGCGCCGTGTCCGTGCGCAAGATGGACGGCATTGAGGAAACCGTGAAGTTCCCCTTGCCCAAAGGTCTGAGGCTGGACAGCGCCAGTGCCTGACATCTGCCGCCCGACCTGACCCAGCCTTGATCTTTCGGGCCTTGCGGCCCCACACCCCTGCCTACAATTCTTGCCATGCTAGACATCACCCTGCTCCGTAAAGACCTTGATTCGGTCATCGCCCGCCTCGAAACCCGCAAGTCGCCCCAGGCGTTTTTGGACGAGGCCCGTTTTCGGGCGCTGGAGTCCGAGCGCAAGACCATCCAGGTCCGCACCGAAGAGCTGCAGGCCCGCCGCAATGCCAGCAGCAAGCTGATTGGTCAGCTCAAGTCCAAGGGCGAGTCCACCGACGCCGTGATGGCCGAGGTGGGCGCCATCAAGACCGAGCTGGAAGCCTCTGCCTTGCGCCTGGACGCGATTCAGTCCGAACTGCATGCCCTGCTGCAAGCTGTGCCCAACCTGCCGCACGCCAGCGTGCCCGTGGGCGCAGACGAGCACGGCAACGTGGTGGTGCACAGCTGGAGCCCGAGCGGGCAAGCCCCCGTGGCAGCGCCCGAATCCACGCTGGTGCCCGACCATGTAGACATCGGCGCCCCCTTTGGGCTGGACTTTGAAATGGGCGTCAAGCTCTCGGGCTCGCGCTTCACGGTGATGAAGGGCCCGGTGGCCCGTTTGCACCGTGCGCTGTCGCAGTTCATGCTGGACGTGCAGACCCAGGAGCATGGCTACACCGAATGCTATGTGCCTTATGTCGTCAACGCCGAATCGCTGCGCGGTACCGGCCAGTTGCCCAAGTTCGAGGGCGACCTGTTTGCCGCCAAAAAGGGCGGCCAGGAAGGCGAGACCGCTGCGGACGATGGTGCCCTGTACCTCATCCCCACCAGCGAGGTGCCCTTGACCAACTTTGTGCGCGACGAGATCGTGCCCGAGGCCAGCCTGCCCATCAAGCTGACGGCGCACACCCCCTGTTTTAGGTCTGAGGCGGGCAGCGCCGGCCGTGACACCCGGGGCCTGATCCGGCAACACCAGTTCGACAAGGTGGAAATGGTGCAGGTGGTGCACCCCGACCACAGCTATGACGCACTCGAGGCCATGACCGGCCATGCCGAGGCCATTTTGCAAAAGCTGGGCTTGCCTTACCGTGTGATGCTGCTGTGCACCGGCGACATGGGTTTTGGTGCCTCCAAGACCTATGACCTCGAGGTGTGGCTGCCCGCGCAGCGCACCTACCGTGAAATCAGCTCGGTTTCCAATTGCGAGGCTTTTCAGGCCCGCCGGCTGCAGGCCCGCTTTAAAAACGCGCAGGGCAAAAACGAACTTTTGCACACCCTCAATGGCTCTGGCCTGGCCGTGGGCCGCACGCTGGTGGCGGTGCTGGAGAACTACGCCAACGCAGATGGCTCTGTCACCATCCCAGAGGTGCTGCGCCCCTACCTGGGTGGCACAGAAAAGCTCGTGCCATAGGCTAGAATCCGCGCTTCGCACCAAGCGCACCATTTCAGGAGAGGTGGCAGAGTGGTCGAATGTACCTGACTCGAAATCAGGCGTGGTAGCAATATCACCGAGGGTTCGAATCCCTCCCTCTCCGCCATGCAAAGTTTCTTCAAATCTTCAATCTTTCAACCGCCACCCACAAGCTGTTGACCTGATTGACGTTTTCTCGGTCAGCTCCTGACCAGAGCTTGAAGAAAGTGCCCCCAGATGAGGGCTTCAGCGCGATTGAGACGCTGTTTTGCTCAGAGCCACCTGACTGAGCGATTTCGAAAAAATCCAATTAGAACAACGATTTACGCGATTTGGCCGTAACCCTCGCCGCCGTACTGCCGCGAAAAAGTCAGGAGCTTTTGCTGAAATCCAAGATTCATGCGGGGTTCGGGCGGTGGGGATTCGAACCAACAAATCATCTGTGCAGTCTCCGTCTCTCCCCATCAGCCTCAGGCAATACAGCGGCCAGCAATCGGATGCCTTTGTGGATATTGGCTTCCTTCAAGCTGGCGTAGCCCAGAACGAAGCCGGCACAGCGCTGCTTTCTATATCTTTGTCCTTCGGCATACAGCGGAGAAACAGGCCAGATGCCGACACCTTGCCCCTTGGCTTTTGCGACGGTTTGCTGCTCGGCGCTTCTAGGAATGTCGCGAAGCCAGACAACCACATGAAGTCCTGAGTCTGTGCCCTCCACGTGTGCGCGAGATCCAAAATACCTGGCAATCGCTTCCACGAGCGCTCCTCTTCGGCGCTCGTTTTCCCGCTTGAGTCGTCGCAGGTGTCTTTCATAGGCACCACTTCGAATAAGTTCGGCCAGCACCGTTTGCTCAAGCATGGGCGCATGCCGGTCGGCTAGTTGCTTTGCATGCCGAAATGTTGTCACCAGCGATTGGGGTAGCACCAGGTAGCCCATACGCAGCTGTGGAGAGAGTGCTTTCGAGAAGGTGCCGATGTAGATCACACGGCTGCGAGTGTCCAGCGACTGAAGCGGATCGACAGGTCTTAGCCCGTAGCGGAACTCGCTGTCATAGTCGTCCTCAATGATCCAGCTCGAATGGCGATGAGCCCAGGCCAGAAGCGCTTGGCGGCGGCTGATCGACATCACAGAGCCCAGCGGGAATTGATGCGATGGCGTCACATAGGCCAAAGTGCTGCTTGTTTTGGGCAGGTCTGCAGTCACAAGGCCCTGCTCATCGACCGGGGTTGCAATGATGTTGGCGCCTACCGATTCGAAGGTGCGGCGTGCCATCAGGTAGCAAGGCTCCTCCATCACCACGTTATCGCCAGGATCCACAAGAACCCTGGCGCAGAGTTCGAGTGCCTGCTGTGTCCCATGCACAATGAGGATTTGATCCGCCGTGCATTCCAGCCCACGCGCCCTCAGCAGGTAGGCTTGAAGTTCCTCTCGCAGCTGAGGTTCGCCCGCGCTGGCTCCATAGTAGAGGTGCTGTTGCCTGCGGATCAGAGCGCGGTTGTAGTGTCGGCGCCAGGCGAGCGTCGGAAAATCTTCGTCGGCAATCGCCCCATACAAGAAATTAATGTGCGCAGGGTCTGTCACAGGGGGCTGCGGAAGCGCCAATCCTTCAACTCGCTTGCCATAGGCTGATATTGATGCGACTCGATGAGGTCGCTTAACGGCTGAATTCTGTCGCTTGGGTGGCAACGGCTTCAGACCCAGCGAAACCCGGGCCCGCGCGCCTGCCGCCGTCTCGATGTACCCCTCGGCCGCCAACTGTTCGTAGATGGTCACGACCGTGCTCCTGGAAACCCCAAGGTCGGCAGCTAATGAACGGGTCGAGGGGAGTTTTTCGCCAGCTCTTATGGCTCCCGAGTCGATTCGGAACCGGATGGACTCATAGATGCGGTCGCTGGCGGAAGATTGAAGCACTTTCAACTGGTATGAAGATTTATACAAAAGTGGATCTTCTGTGAAATCCAGTTTGATTGCAATATTCAGTCATTCACGCTAACCCTCTGGACAGCCCGATGTACATCCCCGCGCATTTCGCCATCAAGCACCCGCAAGACCTGCACGCCATCATTCGCGCACACCCGCTGGGCGCCCTGGTCACGATGGGCCCCGAGGGGCTGGATGCCAATCACATACCGTTTGAGTTTGATGCCAGCCAGGGTGAGCACGGGCTGCTCACCGCGCATGTGGCGCGCGCCAACCCGGTGTGGCAGCAGAGCCAGGGCGGAGTCGATGTGCTGGTGATTTTTCGCGGCAACGAGAGTTACATATCGCCCAACTGGTACCCGAGCAAGCACGAAACCCATAGGCAGGTGCCCACCTGGAACTACCAAGTGGTGCATGTGCATGGCCGCTTGACCGTGATGGACGAAGAAAAGTTTGTCCGTGGCGTTGTCGCCAGGCTCACCCGTGAACACGAAGTGAACGAACCGCGCCCCTGGAAGATGGGTGATTCGCCCCCCGACTACATCGACGGTATGCTGCGAGCCATCGTGGGTATCGAGATCGAGATCAAGCGCATTGAAGGCAAGGCCAAGCTAAGCCAGAACCGTGAGAAGCGTGATCGTCTGAAAGCAGCCGATACCTTAAGTGCCAAGGGTCACGACGAACTGGGAAGGGCTATGCGTGAAGCGCAGTGATTTGCTCGCAAGGGGTGCTAACTCTTTTTGGTTCGAATCCCCGACCCCACCAAAAACAGGGGGGTTCGAAAACTGAGCGAGTTAGTTAAACAATCGCTTCTGGGCCGCCAAGTAGTCTGGGCCTCTGCAGTGCAGAGGCCCTTTTTCATTGAGAGCCCCGCACCGTGCGGGCTGTGGCAGGGTGATGTATCTCTGCACCTGATTACACGGCCATTTAAAGTGTCGGTAACCAACCCATTCTCAGAAGTGCATGTGCTGCAATGCTGCGGTATTGCGGGCTGGACACTTTGACCAAGGATATGAATTATGTGGCTTGGAGGGAGTGGGCGATATCGCTCGCAACCTGAAGGTGGACTATAGGCTGTAGCGTCCGTGAAAACTGCATGAGCCGCTATGTAAATGAGAGCAAATGCTTTGCCCAAGATCCCCATCTGTTTGTCAATCGAGGATGGATGTGCGGTCGATTGGGTCAGAATAGCCAATCAGAATCCATGGACTCCCCAATGAAGCTGCCTAAAGGCTTGTACGACCGCCTGATTTACGAGGACGAAGTTGATGAGGTCAGCAGCCTGACTAGTCAACACCGTGCACTGGTCGCTGCGCCCACGGTGCACCAGCGGCGCGAACAATTCGTTGCGGAGTTGGTGCGCCGATTGCCGGAACTGTTGGACGCGGCGGCGGCCGGGCAGCCTGATGCAAGCGAAAAGGCCAAAGCTGAAATTGAACTGATCCGCCAGCTACTGATGCAACTGCGCCCAAGTGGCCAGGGTGAGCGTCTGCCGGCCCTGCCAGCGCAGTTACTCAAGTCGGTTCATGCACCCAATACCGAAGTTTTCATGCCCGCCACGGGGTTGCGCCACCCCTGGCTGTTTACGTCTGCCAGAGCCGACCCGTCACTGCTGAATGAGTTGCGCGCCGAGTTGCGCGAGGTCGATCGGGTGGACATTCTGGTCAGTTTCATTACCTGGAGCGGCGTACGCAAATTGCTCGATGTCTTGGAGCAAGTCACTGCGCTCGATGCGCATGGCAATCCGAAGACAAGGTTCCGAATACTGACGACCACTTACATTGGTGCGACCGAGGTGCGTGCGGTGGATGCGTTTGCCAAGTTGCCTGGCGTTGAGTTGCGGATCTCGCTTGATGGACGCCGGACACGCCTTCACGCCAAGGCATGGATTTTTCATCGCGTCACCCAATTTGGCACTGCCTTCGTTGGTAGCGCCAACCTTTCCGAATCCGCATTGATTGGTGGCATTGAATGGACGGTGAAGTTTGCCCAAGCGAGCGGTTCTCCCTTGTTTGCCGCTGCGGTTGCCAATTTCGAGACGCTTTGGAATGACAAGGAATTCCAGCCCTATGACCCCAGTAACGACCAGCACCGTGAAGCTTTAGTGCGTGCGCTGGCCAACGAAGGTGGCCGTGGTGGAAACGCCTCCACCGCGGCCGGAAACGTGGTGGCACTACAAACTTGGTTTGATTTACGACCCAAGTCATACCAGCAAGAAATGCTTGACCAGTTGGCTTCCGAGCGGCGGCTGGGACGTCGCCGGAATTTGCTGGTGGCGGCCACAGGCACGGGCAAGACTGTGGTGGCGGCGTTTGACTACTTGCGGCTGCGTGAGGAGGAGGGTGTCTCACCAAAGCTCTTGTTTATCGCGCACCGAGCCCAAATTCTGACGCAGGCGCTATCGACCTTTCGTCAAGTATTGCGCGACCCTGCATTTGGTGAACTGCTGGACGGCGACAACACACCCTCGCAATACGAGCACATTTTTGCCACGATCAATACGGTGCACGGTCGTCGCTTGGTGGAGCAGCTGGGTAGCCATTTCTGGCGCATGGTCATCGTGGACGAGGCACACCACTTGCCAGCCTTGACCTTTGACCAGTTTATTGGCGCGGTAGAGCCGCACTATCTGTTGGGGCTGACTGCCACCCCCGAACGCTCTGACGGCCAAAGCCTAATGCAATACTTTGACAGCCGCCCAGACGGCTCTCCCGCTGTATCGCTGCGGCTTTGGGATGCACTGGACCAGCAGTTGCTCACCCCGTTTGAATACTACGCAACCGCAGACGAGACCGACATGACCGCCGTGGATTGGGGACGTGGATCGGAGGTGGCTCAGCTTTCCAATATCGTTTCGGGCAACGCAGTGCGCGCCAGAACAGTGGTCAATGCTCTGAATGCCTATGTGGCTGACTTGAACGCTCTCAAGGGCTTGGCCTTTTGCGTGAGTGTCGCCCATGCGCATTTCATGGCCGATTTTTTTAACCGTTCAGGCTTGCCTGCTGTGGCGCTGACTAGCGCTGATTCGCAGGATGCGCGAACGGCTGCCGTGCAACAACTCAGTCACGGTGCGCTGAAGATGATTTGCAGCTGTGATGTGTTCAATGAGGGCATTGACATCCCCGATGCAAATGCCATCCTCCTGCTACGCCCCACCCAAAGCCCAGTCATTTTTCAGCAGCAGATCGGCCGGGGCCTTCGGCTCGCAAAAGGTAAAGATGCGTGCCTGGTGTTGGACTTTGTCGGCCTGTATAACAACGAATTTCGCTTTGATGTGCTGCTGCGGTCAATCACGGGAAGCAGTCGCCGTCAAATCGCCGACGCGGTGGCCAATGGTTTTAGCACGCTCCCAGCGGGTGTCCATATTCAGTTCGACCGGGTTGCACGCGAACGGGTTCTAAGCAACTTGCAACAGGCGCTGAATTTGAATGTGGTTCGCTTGTGCGCTGAGTTGGCAGCATGGTCTGCACTGCACAGCGGAGCGTCCTTGTTGCTACGCAATTTTTTGCTCGATAGCCAATTGGAATTGAGTGACGTTTACACCAGTGGCACCTATGCCCGCTCTTGGACTGGCCTGAAGCGTAGAGTGAATCTGGAGCCCCTGCCATTGGGTCCGCGCGAAGCCGACTTGGTGCGGCGGATTTTCAGTGTGCTGCATGCCAACGACCCCACGCTGCTGACTGCCTGGAAGGTCGCACTGTCGGGTGGGGCCATTGACGTACGCCGCGTCCAAATGCTGGCTTACCAATTGCTGCCCACGCGCTCGGAATTGATCACTCCCGATCAATTTCTATCGCTCGTCTTTGCTAACCCCGTCGCGCGTGCTGAGTTGCAAGAAATCGTTGGCATCCTCCAAGAGCGGAGTACGTTGGAGCCGCTCCCTTTGCCCGGTGCACCGGCGGGCTGGACGCTGGCGCTGCATGGACGGTATACGCGGGCTGAGATTTTGTCGGCTGTTGGTTACCTGACGCCCACTGCACGCCCACTGTCCGACAGTGGTTGCTTGCCGTTAACGGCGGAGATGATTGAAATTCTGTTCGTGACTCTGGACAAAAGTGAAGGGTTTGACGAGCGCGTTCAGTACAAGGACTACGCCATCAGTCCAGAACTGTTCCACTGGCAAACGCAAAACCGCGCTGGGCCTAGTAACAATTCAGGTCGACGCTACACCGAGAGCGCGGCAAATGGCTGGAAGTTCCAACTGTTCGTTCGCGAAGACCGTGATGCGGCCTATGTGGCAGTGGGCCCCGTTCAACTGGTTTCCCATGAGGGCGACCGGCCGATTTCTATTACCTGGCGGCTTGATAAGCCTCTGACGGCTGAACTGTTTCGAAAGTTCAGCGTGTTGCGTGGCTGAAAAAGGTGGGATTGAGTTTATGGGCCAAATCGAGCGTTAGTCCTTTTGGAATGTTCGCAAACAGCTATAAAAAGCGTAGCGAATACATTTTAATCCCGCCCCGGCGCATTAACACTTCCTTCGCATGCCAATCCAGGTACGCCTTCTGCGGTGCATAGGCTGCGCCCTGCGGCCGGATGATGCTGGCCCCGTGGTACGACAGCAGGTTTGAGCTAGCTTATGTGTTGCTATTGAATGTATTTTATTGACAAATACATATAAATTGCAACATACTTACATCATGAATCTACGCTCCCATTCCACGCATGAGCAGGCTGTCCTAGAACTTGCCAGGACAAAGCCACTATTGCGTGCTCGGGATCTGGCGCATCAGGAGCTGCCAACCATTGTCCTCAGTCGACTGGTTGCAGCTGGAAAGCTAGAAAGAGTTGCTAGAGGGGTGTATGGCCTGCCAGGTCTTGCCATCAGCGAACACCGGTCACTGGCGGAAGCGGCGCTGCGTGTGCCGCAGGGAGTGGTGTGTCTGCTTTCCGCATTGCGGGTGCATGGCCTCGGGACCCAGGCGCCGTTTGAGGTCTGGCTTGCCATCGAAAATCGCGCACCCATTCCACGACTTGACCAACCCAAAATTCGTCATGTTCGAATGTCGGGAGCGGCATTCACCGATGGCATTGAACGCCTGCCGGTCGATGGTGTGAGCGTGCCAGTGTTTAGCGCTGCCAAGACTGTGGCCGACTGCTTCAAATATCGCAACAAAATCGGACTAGATGTTGCGCTGGAGGCCCTGCGCGACGGCTGGGCCCAACGGAAATTCACGATGGACGAGATCTGGCACTTCGCGACGGTTGACCGCGTGGCCAATGTCATGCGCCCTTATCTGGAAAGCGTGACCACATGAGTCGAAATCTGGCGGCATCGGTCCGCGCACGTCTAAAGCAACACGCTGACGCACACAAGCAAGACTTCAATTTGACGCTGACACATTACGGTCTGGAGCGTCTGCTATATCGTCTGTCCGTGTCCGAGCACGCATCAAATTTTCTGCTGAAAGGGGCGCTGCTGTTCACGCTTTGGTACGAGGTAGCACACCGGCCCACCCGTGACGCTGACCTTTTGGGCTTTGGCCCGGATGATGTCGATACTGCAGTTGGCACTTTTCGCACAATTTGCCTGATCCCTGCCGAAGACGGGGTGATATTTGACGCCCATTCAATCAAGGGATCGATCATCCGCAAAGAGGCAGGCTACGGAGGTATTCGCATCGACATTCAGGCAAAGCTGGACGGTGCGCGCATTGCTCTGCAAGTTGACATTGGGTTTGGTGACGCGGTGACTCCGGCACCACAGACTATCAGCTACCCGGTACTTCTGGAGGATTTTCCGGCACCGCAGCTGCGGGCCTATCCAAAACACACTGTTGTCGCTGAAAAATTCCATGCAGTGTGTTTGTTGGGGCTGGCCAACACACGAATGAAGGATTACTTCGATTTGTGGGTGCTACTGGACGACTCCACGCTTGATCCGTCCGAAGTGCGCCGCGCCATTGAAGCAACGTTTGAGCGCCGCAGAATGCCCATGCCGACCGCAGCGCCTATCGGATTTACAGACTCCTTCGCCGGAGATGCAACGAAGCAAACTCAGTGGAAGGCATTTATGAAAAAGAATCAGCTTGATCCTATTGCGCTGGCCGATGTAGTGAGCAAATTGCGCGGTAGGTTTCAAGCTGTCGGGGTCATTTGATACCGCACGCAAAGAAACGGGGTGCTGAGTTCGAATCCTTGTTTGAGATCAAAATTCAACTTTCAGGGCCATGTAGCGAATTGTTTGTGTGATGGGTTCTGCTCCGCCAGTATCCCAATCAAATCAAGCAATTAGGTACTTTTTTTGTTTCAACCATCAAACAAGATTAGGCTACCCCGTCTTAGTCGATGTCTTGAATCGACTAAATTTCATCTAGCCTGACTAGCCCCCCATAAACCGTACCATTCATTCTTCCCAGAAGTCCATCAACCCAGAGAATGATGAACATGACAAAGATCGACATCGCATGGATTGAAGCGGCGCGGCGAGCTTGCTGATTTTGGTGTCTGCTGAGGCCGCTAAGCCTGCGCGCATCACACAAACCCGATGTGCTTGCTTAGCGGCAACTCCCGGATGCGTTGGCCTGTCGCGCTGAAGATGGCGTTGGCCAAGGCCGGTGCTGCCGGCGGTGTGCCTGGCTCACCGATGCCGCGTAGGGGGCCGCCCGTTTGAAGCACTTTCACCTCAATGCGTGGTGCCTGGTGCATGCGCACCGACTTGAACTGGTGAAAGTTCTTCTGCTCCACGGCGCCTTCGCTAAAGGTGATCTCGCCAAACATGGCTGCGCTCAGGCCAAAGATGACCGCCCCCTGCAACTGGGCCTCGATGTTGCGAGGGTCCAAGGCAGTGCCCACATCGGCGGCCACGCATACGCGGTCGATGCGGATGCCTTTGGGCGTTTGCGTCACCTCGACCACTTCGGCCACCGGCACGCCAAAAGACAGGTGATATGCCAGCCCTCGCCCGCGGCCTTTGGGCAGCGGTTGGCCCCAGCCGGCCAGATCAGCTGCGGCCTGTAGCACTTGTTTCGACGGTTCGTGGGTCAGCAGGCCCAGCCTAAAGGCCAGCGGATCGGTGCCGGCCTGGTGCGCCAGTTCATCGATGAAGCCTTCCATGAAGAATCCATTGAAGGAGTTACCGACCGAGCGCCAGGAACTGACCGGGATCGACCTCGGCGCCCGGTAAGCGGTGGCTCGGTAATGCGGGATGCCATAGGGCTGCTCGTAGGTGCCGTCGGCGATGAGCTTGTCGGGGCCGGGAATGGTCAGGCCGGCGCGCGCGCCCTGCGAGGCCAGCACAGAAAGACTGGCCACCTGCACGTCTAGCGCTGTGGCCCTGCCGCCTTCGGTGGCGCCACGAAGGCGGGCAACAGCGGCAGGGCGATAGGCGTCCTGCGTCAGGTCTTCCTCGCGGCTCCAGGTCAGCTTGACTGCCTTGCCCGGCATTGCCAGGGCAAGTCGCACCGCCTGCTCGATGAAGTCGGTCTCCAGCCGTCGACCGAAGCTGCCGCCCATGGCCGTGACGTGCAGATGCACCTTGGATGGCTCCAGGCCAGCCAGCTTGGCCGCCTGCTCGTGCACTAGCGTGGGCATTTGCGTGCCGGCCCACAGGTCGAGCCGACCATCGCGCAGCCGCGCCACCGCAGTGGGCGGCTCCATTGGCGCGTGAGCCAGAAAGGGCGCACGATATTCGGCCTCCAGGGTTTTCGCGCCCAGCAGCACGGCGACCACGTCGCCTTCATTTCGGAGTTGGCTGTCCTGGTGCTCGCCATTAAACGAAGCCGTGATTTGCTCGATCAAGGACTGAGTGCTGGCTGCATGCACGGGCGCGGCCCACTCGCATGTCACCGCCCTAACCGCCTGCATGGCGCGCCAGGTGTTGTCCGCAATCACGGCGACGCCGCCGGGGATCTCCAGCACCTTGATCACGCCCTTCATCGCAAGCGCGGGCGTGGGGTCGAAGGCTTTTAGCGGGGCTTCCAGTGCCGGGTTTTTGCGCACGGCGGCAAATACCATGTCGGGCTCGATCACGTCGATGGCGTAGGTGGCTGTACCGGTGCTCTTGGCCACCATGTCCAGTCGCGGCAGGGATTTGCCCAGCAGCTGCCATTGCTCGCGCGGCTTGAGTGGCACCGACGCTGGCAGCTTGAGTTGCGCCGCTGCTGGGGCCAGCGCTGTGTAGGCAAGCCGTCGGCCATCAGGGGCGACGACCGCGCCATCGCGGGTCTTCAAGTCAGCCGCTGGCAGCTTCCACTGCTCTGCAGCCGCCTGCACCAGCGCCCAGCGGGCAGTGGCGCCGGCCTGGCGTAGCTTCTCGAAGGCGTCTGGCATGCTGGACGAGCCGCCGGTGAACTGCAAGGCCAGGAACTTTGCCAGTACGCCCATGGTGCCGCGCGTCATCTCGGCAGTGGTGCCGCGGTCCAAGGGCGAGAAGGGCACGCCTTCGGTCACGCCGGCCTCGTTGTAGTAGGCCACCGCCGGCGGCCCGTGCTCGATGCGCAAGCCGTCCCAGGGCAGGTCCAGTTCCTCGGCCACCAGCGCGGCCAGCGTGGACTGCACGCCCTGGCCCATCTCGGCGCGCGGGGTGATGACGGTAACGCCTTGAGCGTCGATACGCAGGTAGGGCGTGAGGGCCGTCGAGCCTTGGGCCGGGTCTTGCAGCAGCGGGTTGGGGTGTGGCTGGTGATACTTGTAAACGCCGAACACCACACCGCCTGCGACAGCGGCCGAGCCGATCAGGAAGCCGCGCCGGGCGATGGTGCCGAGCCGGCTCATGCCTTCGCTCCCTGCAGGCGCTGGGCCGCATCGTGGATGGCCGCCCGGATGCGTGGATAGGTGCCGCACCGGCACAGGTTGCCCGATATGGCGGCATCGATGTCCGCATCGGTGGGTTGGCGCTTGGCTTGCAGCAGTGCCGCGGCGCTCATGATCTGACCCGACTGGCAGTAGCCGCATTGCGCCACCTGGTGCTCCACCCACGCCACCTGCAGGGAGCTCAGCGTCTGGGGCGTGCCCAGGCCCTCGATGGTGGTGACGGGGCCGGACACCGTGCCCACAGGCGTCATGCAGGCCCGCGCCGGCTGACCGCCGATAAGCACCGTGCAGGCGCCACACACCGCCACGCCACAGCCATATTTGGTGCCAGTCAAACTCAATTCGTCCCGCAGCACCCACAGCAAGGGCATCTCGGGCTCGGCATTCACCTCGTAGGGCTTGCCATTGACGTTCAAATTCATTTTGAAACTCCTCGGTTCGAAAGCGACGTAATGTGCCGCAGTCGTGCCTTGCCGGCACTGATCAATCGCGCCAGTGGGCCGCCAAACGCGACAAATCATCGTCGATTCAGATTGGCGCGTTTGGCCAGTGCCTTGGCGCGTTGGGCGGCATAGACTTAGGCAATGGTGCCTCGCCCGGTGCCTCTGGACCTGCCAACCCAAACCTTTTTTCATGTCGGATCGCCTTCGCCCCAAGCCTGTGATCAGCATGCTATCTGCCATTGCCTCTACTACCAACACCCGCAGCGTACGTGGTTACGCTGTTCAGCCCGGCTGGCGTTTGCTGATCCAGGACTTGGGCGTATCTCCGGACGCGGTGCTCCGCCGCTCGCACTTGCCCGGCGACTTGCTGGCTCGCACGGATGCCAGCTTGAGTTCGGCCGAATACTTTGATCTGTGGAGCGCTATCGAGGCCGAAGCGGCCACGGCAGCCGGGCCGCCCGTGCCGCTGCGCATCGCGCAGGCGCTGTCGGCCGACTGGTTTGACCCGGTGCTGTTCTCTGCACTGTGCAGCGCAGACCTGCTGGGGGCGCTCGGGCGCATCGCCAAATACAAGCGCCTGATCTGTCCGATGCGGCTGGTTGTGGAGAGCTCCGCGCGGCGCACCACACTCACGATGCACTGGACAGAACCCTGCGCCACACCCCCGCCAGTGTTGGTGGCCTTTGAGATCGCTTTCTTCGTGCAGCTGGCGCGCATGGCCACGCGCACCTCACTGAATCCGCTGAGCGTGGCCAGCCCGGTCCCGCTGGAGCCCCGCTCTGAGTACGAAGACTTTTTGGGTGCACCGATCACGCGTGGCCCGGCACCCCGTCTGGTGTTCTGCGCCGAAGATGCGCAGCGGCCCTTTCTCACCGTCAACCCTGGCCTGTGGTCTTATTTTGAGCCGGCGCTGCGCCAGCGCCTGTCCGAGCTCGATGCACACGCAAGCGTGACAGACCGACTGCGTGGCGCGCTATTGGAGGCCTTGCCCGCAGGCGAGGTATCCATGGCGGTGCTGGGTCGCAAGATGGGCCTGAGCTCGCGCACCCTCCAGCGCCGCCTGCAGGAGGAGGGCACCACCTTTCAGCGTACGCTCGATGAATTGCGCACCGAGCTGGCCCGGCATTACCTGAAGCAGTCCTCTATGAGCGGTACGGAAATTTCGTTTCTGCTCGGCTTCGAGGACCCGAATTCCTTTTTTCGCGCCTTCCAGCGCTGGACTGGAACCCCTACTCGTGAGGCACGACCAACATGGCAATGAACCCGATGCTCGATACCCCAGAACTGCTGGCCGCTGTGCAGACTTATTTCTCCGGCGAGAAGATCGAAGCGCTTGTTTTTATCTTGCCTATTGGCTTGCTGAGCCTGGCATTTGGCGCGTGGCTGTGGATTGACAGCGCCGGCGGCTTCATGCGGGGCGTGGCGATACCGTTTCTGGCCATGGGCCTTTTGATGGGTGGCGTGGGCGCAGTGGTGGGCTATCGCACACCCAGTCAGATGGAACATTTTGCTGAGTCACTGCGGCAGCCAATCGCGGTCGCTCGTATCGCCTTGCAGGCCGAGTCCGTGCGCATGGCCAAGGTCGATTCGGCGTGGAGTGTGTACTTGGTGGTGTGGGGACTGATGGGTGTTACGGGTCTAGCGCTTCGCTTTGCGACCGTCGGCGGCTTTACTCAGGGTCTGGGAATCGCGCTGGTATTTTTCTGTGGTGTGGGATTGCTTGTAGATGGTTTTGCAGAGCGGCGAACGCATCCCTACCTGGCAGCGCTGGCGGCAGCGCTGCGCTGACAAGACCGTGGTGATTCACGCTGGTGGGACCGATTCGTTGGGAGACCGTCAGGTTCCGGTCTGCAATGCGCTGCTCAAGGATGCGCTGTTTCTCACAGCGCACGCTTCGGGCGTTGCTGGTTAATGGCAAAGAGGAGACCGCCAGGCACCCACAGCGCCTCCAGGTGGCCGGCTGAGGCGTCAACGCAAGGATATCTGCCTGCGTATCAGGCATTTCGCAGGTGATTTCGCATACCCCCGCTCCGATGCCCGCCTAGCGACTGCTAAAAAGAAAGCTGATGGCTTGCAGAAAAAAGGGAGCCTGCCCAGGTCATGCCGATTCGATTTGTGCCAATGCCTTGAGCGCTTCTTCGAATTCATACTGTTCAAGGAAGCTGGCCACCACTTCCAAAGTGGGCGCGGGGGCGGCTCCCTGTAGGCGCTGGAGCAACTCGGTCACCAAGTCCTCAGCCTCTTGGTCGCAGTCCATCAGCAGCTTGCGCAGGCGCTGAAGCTCCGCGGTGCGCACCAAGGGCTTTGCGCTCGTGGAAGGACCAGCAGGCAAGGGCTGCGGTCCAGCCTGTGAGCCCTCAGAACCCATCCAGCCCCGAAGGCCATCGATGACTTCGTCTAGGGCTGCGCGCAACGATACCAGCGCCGTTTCAATCTGTGGCGCGGCGGCGCTCTCTGCGCAGGCCGCTTCCAGTACGCCTGCTGCCTGCTGCAATTTCGTCGCACCGAGATTGCCCGCGTTGCCCTTGAGCGTGTGCGCCATGCGCAGGGCAAGGGTGGCGTCGGCGTCATGCCCAGCCAGCTCGAATTGAGCGACAAAGTCAGCTTGACTCACCAAGAATCTGTAAGCGAGTTTTCGGTAAAGCGCTTGGTTGTGCATAGTCCTAGCCAAACCGGCCTGAATGTCGATGCCCGGCAACGCTGGAATCTCCTCCGTCAGCGCTTCTTTTTTTGGTGTTGAGCCCTTCGAAGGCTCAGAGGCGAGCGGACGTGCGGTCGCAGCTGAGGCCACAGTTGAAGCAGCAGTTGACACAACAGGTGAATCCGACGGCTGGGCCACTGGCTGCTGGGCAGCATCACGGCATCTCCCGGGTGTCATCCAGCGGCGGATCGTGGCAAACATCGCCTCGACATTCATGGGTTTGGAGATGTGGTCCAACATCCCGGCCTCCACGACCTTATCTTTATCGCCCAGCATGGCGTTGGCCGTCATCGCAACAATGGGTAGCCCCTCGTAGCGCTCATCTGCCCGAATGAGGCGACTGGCCGTGTAGCCATCCATCACTGGCATCTGACAGTCCATCAACACGCCATCAAATGCAGCATCCTTGCTCAGGATATCGAGTGCGATTTGGCCATTGGCAGCCAACACTGTTTCGATGCCCGCTTGGTCCAGCAGCGCCATGGCCAACTCCTGGTTCATCTCGTTGTCTTCAACTAGCAGCAGACGCAATCCGCTCAACCCGGAGGTCATGGACTCACCGTCTGAAGGGTCACCGGCTACACCCTCCTCACGAGCAACTTCAGTCCGCAGGGCTCCGGCTAACGCGGCAGTCATGGACTGCAGCGTCACCGGCTTGGTCAGCACCGGCCCCAGTTGCACGCCACTCGACTGGGCGGCATTCATGGCCTCGTCACGGCCGTAGGCGGTGACCATGACGACCGCAGGCGTCGCGTCACCGAGTAGTTGCCGCAAGCGCTGCACCGCCTCCACCCCGTCCAGCTTAGGCATCTGCCAATCGAACAGCACCAGGTCGTAACGATACCCCTCGGCCTGGGCCTGCTGGATGCGGGCCAACGCATCCACCCCGTCGTGGGCCTCGTCGGTCTGTAGCCCCAGCTGGCGCATCATGCTGGCCAAGATTTCTCGGGCCGAAGAGTTGTCGTCCGCAATCAACACGCGCTTGCCGACCAACGCGTCAGTGTTGTTCGCGGGCCGAGGCGTGGCTTCTTCCTGCACCCCGAATCGGCCGAAAAATTGGAATGTGGACCCTACGCCGGGTTCACTTTCCACCCAAATGCGCCCCTGCATCTGCTCGATCAGACTCTTCGAAATGACCAGCCCAAGCCCGGTACCTCCGTATTTGCGCGTGGTGGAGGCGTCTGCCTGACTAAACGACTGGAACAATCGCTCGCACTGGTCAGGCGACATGCCGATGCCTGAGTCGCGCACGCTCATGTGCAGCTGGACCTGGCCTTCAGCCAATCCTTGCTCTGCGGCGCGCTGGACACGCAGAACAATTTCGCCACTGCTGGTAAATTTAACCGCGTTGTTGCTGAGGTTGATCAGCACCTGCCCAAGCCTCAGCGGGTCGCCGACCAGGGAGTTGGGTACGTCGGGGTCCACATCGAACAAGAGCTCCAAACCCTTGTCCTCGGCCTTCAAGCCCACCAAGTTTGCCACGTGGTCCAACACGTCTTCAAGCTGGAAATCCACATTCTCCAGCGTCATCTTGCCTGCCTCGATCTTGCTGAAGTCAAGGATGTCGTTGATGATGCCCAGGAGGCTTTCAGCGGATCGATGCACCCGCTCAATGTAGTTGCGCTGTTGCTTGCTGAGTTCGGTTTTCAGGGCAAGATAGCTCATGCCGATGATGGCGTTCATTGGCGTGCGGATCTCATGGCTCATGTTGGCGAGGAACTCGCTCTTGGCCTGGGTGGCATCCTCCGCAAGTTGCTTGGCCCAGAGGACTTCGGCAGCAGCAGTCTTCTGGATAGAGATGTCGGTGTGGGTGCCGATCATGCGCAAAACCTGGCCTTTGTCGTCGCGGAAGGCCAGGCCCACACCCAAGATCCACGCCCAGTCCCCGCTCTTGCGCTGCATCCGGTACTCGGCACGGTACTCCGGCGTTTCGCCTCGCACGTGAGCTTGCAGCGCGGCCAACGCCTGCGGCCAGTCTTCGGGGTGGGTCAGTTGCTCCCAGCGTGCGAAGGTGTTGCCATACTTTGCATCGAGCTCCTCGCGCCCGTAGCCCAACATTTCCGACCAAGTGTCGTTCGATATGAGCTCCTCAGTCTGAGCCTTCCAGTCCCAAAGCCCTGTGTTGGTGCCGCGCAGCGCCAGATCCAGCCGCTGCTCGCTGCTGGCCAGCGCTGCTTGCGCTGCCAGGCGGTCGGTGATGTCGTCAATGGCCCAGATGCTGGCGTCCTGATAGCCGGGGATCTCCAAGGCTCGCGCAGAAATTTCAGCGATGAACGTGCTGCCGTCTTGCCGCCTTAGTTCCCAGACCTGATGGGTGCGTCCATTGTTTTGTCCCGCCAGATTGGCATCGGCCAGGAATGCCTCGTAGCACTTTCGATCACGGAAAAGCGTCTCGAGCGTTGTGTTGACCAAGGCAGACGCCTCATAGCCCATCAAGGAGGCCATGCGCTGGTTGACGGAGATCATCACGCCATCGGCCACGTAGGCAATGCCATTGGGGGCCTGCTCGAAGAGCATGCTCTGCTCTTGCAGCAAGCGCAAGACCTCGACCTGACGGCCTTGCAGCTCTACCGTCTGTTCTTCCATGCGGGCAGCCTGCATGGCCAACTGGTCGGCTTGTCTGCGCGACTCTGCCGCGCTCTCATCTAGTGCGTCATATTGGCGTCTGAGGAGCCGATCTGCGTGCGCGACGATCGCCAGCAGACTGAGATACAGCAGCAGAAAAATGCCGCCCAGTGCAAACAGCAATCGGACCGTGATCACTTCAATACGTGCCAGGGAGTCGGTGACGTTGGAATACAACTCGAACACCGCGACCACCGGCCCATCTTGCTTTAGCCGAATCGGGATGTAGGAGGAGACGACGTCGACGTCTTCAATCTCGCCTTCGGTGGCACTCATGCGGCCGCGATGCGTCAGATCGTTGACCTGCTGGCCATCACGCGCGGACTTGAAGCCCGGGTTGTTCTTCTTGTCCTCACCGATTTCCTTGGGAACCGAGGAAAAGACCGCCGAGCCGGACAGGTTGTAGACCTTGATCTTCACCACTCGACTGCCAAGGGAGAGCTGGCGAATTTGGGCGTTCAAGTCTTTTGTCGACTGATCGTCGCGACGTTCATCTGGAGTGATGTCGGGGCGAAGCAGAAACTCGCCGAAATTGGGCCAAACCGAGTTGGCATAGGCGGTTGCCAGCATTTGATTACGGTCGCCTGTCGAACGGGTCTGTTCTTCGACCTCGGTCTTGAAGTAGACGTAGCTCAGCGGCAGTGCAACGGCCAGCATCAAAATGCCACTGGCGATTGAAAAATAACGCTTCAGGCGGAAACGACTATTGACAGGTTTCATGGTCATAAATAGAGCATAGCACCTAGATTCGGCGCCAGCATGGGTTGCCGAGACCGTACGCCGTCCACTCTTTTATGGCTCATTTCACGTCTCAGGTCTCTGAAGTAGTCCGCTTCGAGTTTTGTGCTTGACGGACTGTGCGATCCAGATTTGGGCAACGGTGCCATGGCGTGTGCCTTTATGCCCGCCGCGTATTTTGGTCACCCACAATATCAGTGACTTGATTTGATGCCCTGACTTTCGTATCGCGCTATGAGCTTTTCTGTCGGTACATTGACGATCTTCATCGGATTCAAAATGTTCTGGCAGAAATCTCATGGCAATCACGAAGGTGCGAATAGCAACACAAAATATTCAATGGGGCGGCGACCCGGCGCCGGGCGGTGACGGCCAACCAAGATTGACTCGGCTGGTGCCTTACCTGGTGGAGCTGGATGCGGATTTGCTGGTTCTGACTGAATACAAATCAGGGGCGAGGGGAGAGGAGTTGCAGCGCTTATTGAGGGATGCTGGGTATCTGCATTTCATTCATCAGTCTCCCCCAACTCGCTACTCATTGGGAACCGCGATTGCATCAAGAATCCCTGTTAAACCCACCCAGCCACCTTTACCTGCTGTCATGGATCCTTGGCGTTGTACGGCGGTCACACTTCATGGCATTGATATCTTTGGCTTCTACTTCCCGCTTCAGGGGATGCCAGCGTACTGGGATTGGGTGTTGTCCAACGCCAAAGAGCGCTTGTCTCACAAAACTATTTTGATAGGCGACTTCAATACCGGTAAGCATTTCATCGACGAAGAGGGAGATGTTTTCTTATGCTCTGAAAAAGCATATGGCGCTCGAAGACATCGGATTTATTGACGCCTGGCGAGCGGTCAATGTGGCTGACCGTGGTGCCACCTGGTTTAGCTCGGCCAAGAGGGGATTTCGTCTTGACTACATTTGGGCATCGCCATTAATTGCGGCACAGGTTGAAAATGTGTTGCACAACCATGACGCCCGAAATGCCGGTATAACAGACCATTCTGCGGTCCTGGCCGATATTCGTTGGGTATAGCCATTGAACATGACAAACCTATTTGCAGTCGCTGCATCCGACATTCCCGCTGAAGACAAATTTACGTCCAGCCTGGCCTACCTGATTGAAAACATTCCTGACATCGGTGCCGAATGGGCTGCGCACCTTGCGCAAGCGGGTGACTTGGAAACCCCGAGGTTCAGACATGCCATAGATCACCCAGAAGGGGACGCCGAAAGCAAACCCGACTTCCTGCCTGTCTGCGAGCAATATGACATTCGGTGCGAGCACAAGCTCGATAGCAAGCTCGGTGTGCGTCAGCTTGAGCGTTACCTGAAGCTACCTGACGGTCAAGGCAGGCCGACCCATGTTGCACTCATCACCAACTGGGACGTACCTGATTCGATAAGCGAGGACGTGAGATGTCATCCGCGCTACCTGCAACCCCGCAGCGGTAGCCAGGCCTATTTCACCTGGCAACAGCTCTATCCGGTCGTTGCCAAAAGAACGGAGCGACTTGCCCAGGAGTTTGCTGCCTACATGACGGGCTTGGGCATGGCGCCCATCAACATGCCTGGCAATTGGGATGGCTTGTTTTCGGACGCCGAGGTGGCTGCATCGTTTCAGGCGATGACCAAGCCCATGAAGGAGTACTTCAAACAATTGGGTGCGGTCTGCAAGGGCGACGCGGGCAAGCTGGGGGTTCAAATCCAGCGTCCGACCGATTGGCTGCACCTGATGTATGTCTATGTATCCAAGACAAGCAAACCGTACGAGCCGGGTTTGCAGGCACCCTTCATAGCTGCCAGAATCTTTATTTACAAGAAAGATTCAGCTCAACTGGATAGGTTTAGGGGCCAAAGGGTTCTTTGGGAAACAAACCAAGGGCGTATCGTTGGCCGGCCGGTCCAGGAAGCCGTCAGCTGGAACAAGGAGGTCGAGCTGGCCTACGAGTATGTTTCGCCGCTTTCCGGCTATCTTGCCGAAAGTGAATCTCTCTGCCGCAACAACCTCTTGGCGTTCGCACGCGAGGTTTTTGACCATGTGTCGCGTGGTTTCAGGTAACTCGGTACCACCATACAGGGGTACTGCCTCAACCTCGGCCCAGCTTGAACACCGCAACCTGTTCCACCAGCTCTTGTGCCTGGGCTTTGAGGTTGCTGGCCGCTGCGGCCATTTCTTCGACCAGGGCCGCGTTTTGCTGGGTGGCGTGGTCCATTTGGGTCACGGCCTCGCCCACCTGCGAAACGCCCACGCTTTGCTCCTTGCTGGCGTAGCTGATGTCACCCATAAGGTCGGTCACGCGCTTGATGGCTTGCACCACCTCGCTCATGGTGGCGCCGGTTTTATCCACCAGGGTGGTGCCTAGTTCGACCCGTTCCACGCTGGCGCTGATGAGCGCCTTGATTTCCTTGGCCGCCTCGGCGGAGCGTCCGGCCAGGCTGCGCACCTCGCTGGCCACCACGGCAAAGCCACGTCCCTGCTCACCCGCGCGGGCTGCCTCAACGGCCGCGTTGAGGGCCAGGATGTTGGTTTGAAACGCAATCCCGTCGATGACGCCGATGATGTCGTAAATGCGTTTGCTGGCGTCGTTGATGCCGCGCATGGTGTCGACCACCTGGGCCACCACATCACCCCCTTTGGCCGCGACGGCACTGGCAGCCAGGGCCAGGTCATTGGCTTGTTGGGCGTTGTCGGCGTTTTGGCGTACGTTGGCATTGAGCTGCTCCATGCTGGCAGCGGTTTCTTCCAACGCACTGGCCTGGCTTTCGGTGCGGGTCGACAGGTCGTGGTTGCCCTGGGCAATTTCTCCGCTGGCATTGGCCACGCTCTCAGAGCCCTGACGCACCACGCGCACGATGTCCGCAAAGTTGTCGCGCATGGATTTGATGGCGTACAGCAGGCTGGATTGGTCGTTGGGGCGCAGCACGATGTCTGCGTTCAGGTCACCTGCGGCAATTTTCTGGGTGATGGCGGTCGCATAGCGCGGCTCCCCACCCAACTGCTGGATGAGACTGCGAGAAATCACCAGCCCGATAGCCAACAAGACCAGCGCCAGGCTGAAGGTACCCACCGAGAACCAAAGTGTTCGCTCGGCATTGGCCGATGCCACGGTGTCGATGTAGACCCCTGAGCCGATGACCCAGCCCCAAGGTGCAAAGCCTTTGACAAATGACACCTTTTGCACGGGGTGCTCACTGCCCGGCTTGGGCCAGAGGTAATACACAAAGCCCGAACCGCTACTCTGCACTGTGCTCACAAACTCGATGAACAAGCGCTTGCCGGTGGGGTCCTTGTTCTCAGACAGGTCTTTGCCGTCCAGCTCGGGTTTGACCGGGTGCATCACCATCCGGGGCTGCATGTCGTTGATCCAGAAGTATTCGTTGCCGCTGTAGCGCAGGTTCTTGATGGCGGCGATGGCCTGCCTCTTGGCCTCGTCCTCTGTTATGGCGCCCTTGATGAACTGGTCATGAAAATGAACCACTAGCCCATGGGCGATGTCCACGGTTTGCCGGACACCGTTTTGACGTTCCTCCAGCATCAGATTTTTTTCCGACACCAGAAAAACCGCGGCCATGGCGATCAGTCCCATCAAGGCACTTCCGATGATGAGGGCTAGCCGTTTGGCAATGCTGATGCTGTGCAAGGGCGACATGGTGGCGTCTTTCTGATGGAGTGTCTGGCTTCAAAGCTGCTCGGGGCGCTGATATTGATCGGCGACAAGAACCATTTTGGCAGTAATCCCTAGGGAAAACCCTGGGTCTTTTGTATTGTTGATCTAAGTCAATCCAGATTCGAAAGCCTCTTCTAGAGTGCTTGGCTTTACTCAAAGCAAAGACTGGAGACATAGATGGCCCATATCGTGATCGTTGGTGCAGGCATTGGCGGCATGCCCATGACGTTTGAAATGAAAGAGCTGGCGCGCCCCGGCGATACAGTGACCGTCATCAGTGATTCGCCCACATTTCACTTTGTGCCCTCCAACCCATGGGTGGCTGTGAACTGGCGCAAGCGCAAAGACATCGAGATGGAGATCACGCCCACTTTGGCGCGCAGGGGCATTGCTGCCATCACCTAGGGCGCCAAGCGTGTGCACCCAGATGTCAACCAAGTGGAGTTGAACGACGGCACCCGGGTGGACTACGACTACCTGGTGATTGCCACTGGCCCCAAGCTGGCGTTTGACGAAGTGCCGGGCATGGGCCCGGACGGGTACAGCCAGTCCATTTGCCACGTCTCACATGCTGAAAAAGCCAAGCTCAATTGGGACCGTTTCACGGCGGATCCCGGTCCCATCGTGGTGGGTGCTGTGCAGGGTGCGTCGTGTTTTGGACCCGCTTACGAATACGCCATGATCATGGATACCGACCTGCGCAAACGCAAAATCCGCGACAAAGTGCCCATGACCTATGTGACCTCAGAGCCTTACATAGGCCACCTGGGGCTGGGCGGTGTGGGGGATTCCAAGGGTTTGCTGGAGTCGGCCATGCGCGAACGCCACATCAAGTGGATCTGCAATGCCAAGACCACCAAAATTGAAGACGGCAAGATCTACGTGACCGAGCACGATGACAACGGTCTGCCCAAGAAAGAGCATGTGTTGCCCTTCAAACATTCCATGATGCTGCCGGCCTTCAAAGGCGTGGACGCCGTGTTTGGCATTGAGGGGCTGACCAACCCACGGGGATTCATCACCATCGATGAGCACCAGCGCAATCCCAAATTCCACAACATTTTCAGCGTGGGGGTGTGTGTGGCCATTCCACCCGTAGAGCCGACCCCTGTCCCTTTGGGCACGCCTAAAACCGGTTTCATGATCGAGTCCATGGTGACAGCCACAGCGCACAACATTCGCGAAATGCTAGATGGCAAGGAGCCCTCGCACAAAGCCACCTGGAACACCCTGTGCCTGGCCGACTTTGGTGACACTGGCGCAGCCTTTGTGGCCTTGCCTCAAATCCCCCCGCGCAATGTGAGCTGGTTTGGCGAGGGCAAGTGGGTGCATCTGGCCAAGGTGGCCTTCGAAAAATACTTCATGCGCAAGATGCAAAAAGGCACGTCCGAGCCCTTCTACGAAAGGATGGTCATGGACATGCTGGGCATCGTGAAGCTCAAGCCCAAGAAATAAAGCTGCTGGGCTAGAGCTGTCCGGGCTTACCTGAAGCCGACGCGGTCTAGCATCTGCTGGACCTTGACCTGGTTCATGCCCACGGCGCTGACGGGTAGCAGTTCACTCTTGAAGCTGCCACCCGTCATGGCCTTGAGGGCCGGGTTGTCAAAGCTCACGCCCTTGGCCACGGGCCACTCGTTGTTGCCGTTGGCAAAGTGGTTTTGTGCTTCCGGGCTGGCGAGGTATTCGACAAACCGGATGGCGTTGGCGGTGTTCTTGCTGTGCCGTGCAACCGCGCCACCGGCCACATTCATGTGCGTGCCCCAACTGGCCTGGTTGGGAAACACCACGCCCACTTTTTCAGCAATGGCTTTGTCGGCCGGGTTGGTGGAACGCATCAGACGTGCCAGGTAATAGGTGTTGGTCAAGGCAACGGCACATTCACCAGAGGCCACACCCTTGATCTGGTCCGTGTCACCGCCTTGCGGCGAGCGGGCCATGTTGTTAACCAAACCCTTGAGCCAGACTTCTGTTTTTTCTGCGCCCTGATGTTCCACCATGGCACCAAACAGGCTCAGGTTGTAGGGGTGGGAGCCAGAGCGGATGCAAAGACGTCCTTTGTGCTTGGGGTCCGCCAACTCTTCGTAAGTGTCGACGTCGTCCTTGTTGACTTTGGTCTTGTCGTACACCACCACCCGTGCCCGGGTGGACAGGCCGAACCAAGGCGTGCCCTCGTCTGTGGTTTTGCCACGCAGGTGGGCAGGAATGGCGGCATCCAGTGTTTTGGACTTGATGGGCAAAAACAGGCCATCGACCTCTGCGCGCCACAGCCGGGAGGCATCCACCAACAAAATCACATCAGCCGGTGAAGCAGCCCCCTCGGCCTTGAGGCGCGCCAGTATGCCCGCATCGTCTGAGTCCACACGCTGAATACGGATGCCGGTGGCTTTGGTAAAGCTGCTGTACAGCGCCTCGTCGGTGGGGTAGTGCCGTGCGGAATATATATTGACGACGGCGTCCTGCGCCAAAGCGCAGGCGCCAGCCCCCAAGGCAAGAGCGCAGAGGATGGTGTGTTTCAGATGGGTGGGGGTGTGGCGCATGGTGTTCAAGGGATCATCAAATATCATCGATGAGGCATTCTAAACGAGAATGATTCTCATTGATTGACCTGGATCATGTTCTTGTCACCATCACCAGCGGCCTTGAATGGCCGATACCCCGTGGTGAGTCAGCCGCCCAAGTTCGCACCACAGGCGCGCCCGCGACCGGCCAGCTTGGCCGCGTAGAGCTGCTCATCGGCCAGCGCAAGCAAATGGGATTGGTCTATGCCCTGGCTCTGAACGTGGGCGGGTTTGGTCGCCACACCCAAGCTAACCGTGACCACATCTGCCGCACATGAGGATTGGTGCGCAATGGCAAGTGCACGCACCCGCTCTTCCAGACGTGCTGCAACCAATAGGCCACCGGCCAAGTCGGTGTGTGGGAGGATGCACGCGAACTCTTCGCCACCATATCGGGCGGCAATGTCGCCGGTGCGGCTGGTGGCGCCTTCCAGAACGCCCGCTACTTGGCGCAGGCAGTCGTCGCCCGCCTGGTGGCCGTACTCGTCGTTAAATAGCTTGAAAAAATCAACATCCAACATGATCAGCGAGAGCGGACTGCTGTCCCGGTTCGCACGCCGCCATTCAAAGCCCAGGCGCTCGTCAAAAAGACGACGGTTAAACAGGCTGGTCAAACCGTCATGAAAAGCCAGCTCGCGCAACAGGTCGGACTGCTGCTTCAGGGTGATGTGTGTTTTGACCCTGGCCCTTACCACCTTGGGGTTGATGGGTTTGGCAATGAAATCCACCGCGCCCACCTCCAGGCCGCGCGTTTCCTCGCTTACATCGTTGTGGGCGGTCACAAAAATGACAGGGATGTCGCGGGTGCTGGCCTCGGCCTTGAGCTGCTGGCAAACCTCGAAGCCGTTGAGTCCGGGCATCTCGACATCCAGCAGGATCAGATCAGGCGCTTGCGCCTTGCAGATCTTGAGGGCCTGCTCGCCCGAGGTGGCCATGTTCATCTCGTAATCACCCGCAAATTCCCGGTGCAGCAGTTGGATGTTGATGGCCTGATCGTCCACCAGCAGGAGGCGCGGCTTGGCAAGCGCGCGTCGGGTCAGGGTGTCAGCGGTGGCATTCATGAGTTTCATCCGGCGCAGCAAAAGGGTGTCTGGACGCCTCAGGCAGTGGCGATCCACTGCTCACAAAGCCGGGCAGCAGCGGCAAAGTCCATGTTCTGTATTGTGGCGTCGAGCCGCTGCCAGTGCTGGCCTGAGGCGCCCGCACGTCGCCAGGCATCCATGAGTTCAAGTGCCTTCAGGTCGGATGCCTCCAGCAAACTTAGAAGTGTGTGCAGCTTCTCGCGGTCGGCGGCCGGCAGGTGTTCGGGCGCAACCAACTGTGCTGGCGCGTGCGGATCGGGCGTAGGCAGTAGCCCACCGGCAACGATGGCGTCCAAAGTGCAGGCCCATACGGTTTGCAAGCGCGTCACCATTGCTTGGGCGTCAAGCTGCTCGTCGGTGGTCTGGCACTGGTTTTCGGCCTCAGTGGCCTTGGCTGCAAGCTGCACGGCGCCCAAAGTGCCTGCCTCGCCCTTGACGGCGTGCAACAGCCGTGTGGCCGTTTGGAGGTCCTGGCCTTGCAGCACCTCCTGCAATTCGTGCAGACGTTGTGGCAGCTCCTTGGCAAAGCGCCCCAGCATGCGCACATACAGTGCGTGTTCATTGCCCATGCGCTCTTTGGCCGTTGCTATGTCCAGAAGCGGCAAGGCGTCGGGGTCTAGCCGCGTGCTGCTTGGTGCGTGAGCCTCGGGTCGAGGTGCCAGCGACTGGGAGCGGCCGGTCCAATACAGCAAGGTGCTGACGAGTTGCTCCAGCTCATAGGGCTTGCCGACATGGTCGTTCATGCCGGCGGCCAGGCAAGCGTCTCGGTCACTGGGCATGGTGTTGGCAGTCATGGCAATGATGGGCAAGAGGTCTGGGCCCCACAGCGTGCGGATCTGGCTGGTGGCGGTGTAGCCGTCCATCACCGGCATTTGCAGGTCCATCAGAATTGCATCGAAAGGCCGCTCGTCGTCGCCCCTGGCCTGCACGGCTTTCACGGCCAGCAGGCCATTGGCGACCACGACCATCTCGGCCCCTTGGGCACTGAGCAGTTCGCTGCCCACTTGCTGATTGACCGGGTTGTCTTCCACCAGCAGCAAGCGCAAACCTGCGAGGGGACGATGGCCGATGTCCAGCACAGGCGGTAGCGAGGGCACCAGGCCAGCCAGCGCGCGGCGTGCCTCCGCCATGGCGTCAAACAACATCGAAGCCGTCACGGGCTTGACCAAAAAGCCGTTGATCAGGTCTTGCTCGGTGCTGCTGCGCTCGCTCAGCATTTCGCGGCCATGGGTGGTCACCATCACCATGACAGGGTGAGGACCTGCTCGGCAGAGATCTCGTATGCCCCGGGCTGTTTCCCAGCCGTCCATGTCCGGCATCTGCCAGTCCATCAGCACTGCTTCATAGGGTTGAGGGCCGCCCTGTCGTACCTTGAACATGCGCAAGGCCTCCGCGCCCGAGGATGCCGTTTCCACCTTCCAGCCCAAGGTGCTGCCCATGTTCCCCATGATCTCGCGCGCAGAGTCGTTGTCGTCCACCACCAGCACGGCGACCTGTGGACCGGTGGGGGCTGGCGGCAGGTCTTCGCAATACGAGCCGGGCTCAACCAGCAGCAAGGGCAGGGTAAACGAGAAGGTGCTGCCCAGTCCCACCTGGCTGTTGACCTTGAGATCGCCGCCCATCAGATCGACTAGCCTGCTGGAGATGGCCAGGCCCAGCCCCGTGCCACCAAAACGTCGGGTCGTAGACGCCTCGGCCTGCGAAAAGCCAGAAAAAATACGCGCCTGGTTATCGGGTGCAATGCCGATGCCGGTGTCCCGCACCGCAAACTGCAGGCTGACTTGTTCCTGGTCGTGCGTGACAACCCGGATCGACAGCACCACTTCACCCAGGTGCGTGAACTTGATGGCATTTCCGCACAGGTTGATCAGCACCTGTTGCAGGCGCATGGCATCTCCCACCAGCCGGCGCGGCACGTCGTGCGCCACATCAAACAAAACTTCCACAGGCTTGGCACCCACCGTAGCGGACAAGATGACCGCCAGATCACGTAGCACCCGATCCAGGCCAAAGGGCTGCGGATCCAGCCTCATCTTGCCGGCTTCCACCTTGGAGAAGTCAAGGATGTCGTTGAGCAAACCCAGCATGGAGCGTGCAGCGCGCTCGGTCTTACTGGCGTAGTCGCGCTGGCGCTCGGTCAATTCTGTGCTGGTCAGCAGCTTGAGCATGCCCAAAATCGCGTTCATGGGTGTGCGTATCTCGTGGCTCATGTTGGCCAGAAACTGGCTCTTGGCCACGCTGGCCTGCTCGGCCTGGTGCTTGGACTCGGTCAGCGCCGCCTCGGTGCGCTTGCGTTCGGTGATGTCGATGTTCACCCCCGTCATGCGCAGCGGCTGTCCGGCCTCATTGCGCACCACGCGGCCCATGGCATGAAGATGCCTGATCTCGCCGTTGGGCCAAACGATGCGAAAGTCAGTGTTGTAAAAAGTGTCGCCGGTCAGCGCGGTCAGCATCTCGCCGCGGATGCGGGTCTTGTCATCCGGGTGCAGGCAGGACGCCCACAGCGCCTCGGGCGTCGCGCCGCAGTCGGGGTCTTGCCCGTAGAGCTGGTACATGCGCTTATCCCACTGTGCCAAGCGGGTGCTTGCATCCAAATCCCAAACCCCAATGCTGGCCGCATCCGCCGCAATCTCGAAACGCTCCTGGTTCAGTCTCAAGGCCCGCTCTGCCTTGACCCGAGAAGTTACATTGGAATAAGTTGTGATGAAACCACCGCCTGGCATGGGTGCACCCACCACCTCCAGCGCCGTGCCGTTGGGGCGTATTCGTTCAAAGCGGTGGGCCTGCGGCTGCCGGGCACGGGCGACCACGTCCTGAACCGTTTGATCGACGGAGGTGCCCATGTCGCCATATTCACCCCGCTCAGCGTTAAAACGGATGAGTTGCTCGAACCGGAGGGGACTGCGTCGCATCAGGTCCTCGGGAAACGCCAGCAATTGCGCAAACTGCTGGTTGGAGTGAATCACCTGCATGTTTGCATCGACCACACTCAAGCCGCAGGGCAGGTTCTCGATGATGGTCTGCATCACCTCGTTTTGTTGCTTCAAGCTGTCTTGTAGCGCTTTGCGCTGAGTGACGTCGGTGCCGATTTCAATGAAACCGGTGGGCGCGCCAGCATCGTCAAACAGGGGCTGGATTTCTGTATCGATCCAGACCTCGGCACCCGCCTTAGTGAGATTGAGCACTTCGACCCGGCAGCTTTGGGCCAGTGAACCTGTGGCCTTCAATTGCGCCAGCACCGTGGGGTCCGCATTCTCTGAACCCAGCAGCCTGCCTGGTGTTTTGCCTATCGCCTCGTCGGCGGTGTACCCGTAAAGGCGCGTGAACCCCTCGTTGATCCACATGATGTGCAGGTGCCGGTCGAGCCTGGCCACGGCGTTGCTGCTGTGCCGCACAACTGCAGCCAGCTCTCGCAGTTTGCGGTTGTTGGCCTCAACCAGCGCCAGGGTTTGGCGTCGATATCTGAAAAATCGCCAACCCAAAAGGGCCAGGAGCACGCCAAACAGCGCGCCCATTGCCCACAAAGACGAGGTCAGGCTCACTGGCTCAGACTCCAGTATCCAAAGTGCAGGTACAGCTCACGCGTCGTCAAAGCGCGGCTGCAATGGCCGCACCCATCTCGGTGGTGGAGGCCGTGCCGCCCAGGTCCGGGGTGCGCGGGCCATGGGCCAGCACCTGCTCGATGGCGGCCACGATGGCGTCGTGCGCCGAGCGGCAACCCAGAAAGTCCAGCATCAGCGCGCCCGACCAGATCATGGCCACCGGGTTGGCAATGTTCTTGCCATAGATGTCTGGGGCCGAGCCATGCACCGGTTCAAACAGCGAGGGGAAATTGCGCTGTGGGTTCAGGTTGGCTGAGGGCGCGAGGCCGATGGTGCCGGTGCAGGCCGGGCCCAGGTCGGAGAGGATGTCGCCAAACAGGTTGCTGGCCACCACCACATCAAAGCGGGTGGGCTGCAACACAAAGCGCGCGGTGAGGATGTCGATGTGCTGCTTGTCCACTGTGACATCAGGATAGCCCTGGTGCACCGCATCGGCCCGGCTGTCCCACCAGGGCATGCTGATGGCAATGCCATTGCTCTTGGTGGCCACAGTCAGGTGCTTGCGCTGGCGGGACTGAGCCAGCTCAAAGGCGTACTTGAGCACCCGGTCGGTGCCGTGGCGGGTAAAGACCGACTCCTGTATGACCACCTCACGGTCGGTGCCTTCAAAAATGCGGCCGCCCAGGTTGGTGTACTCGCCTTCGGTGTTTTCGCGCACCACAAAAAAGTCGATGTCGCCGGGCTTGCGCGGCTGGCCTTTGTTGTCCACCAGCGGGCAGGGCACGCCTTCGAACAAGCGCACCGGGCGCAGGTTGATGTACTGGTCAAACTCCCGGCGAAACTTGAGCAGCGAACCCCACAGCGAGATATGGTCGGGCACGGTGGCCGGCCAGCCTACGGCGCCAAAGTACAGGGCGTCCATGCCGGCGAGCTGTTGTTTCCAATCGTCGGGCATCATGGCGCCCGTTCGCTGGTAGTACTCGCAACTGGCCCATTCGATGGGCGTGATATCCAGTTGGATGTCAAAACGCTGGGCCACGGCGGCCAGCACCCGCAGGCCCTCGGGCATGACTTCCTTGCCAATGCCGTCACCCGCAATGGCGGCTATTCTGAAATGCTGGGTCATGGTTCAGTCCTGTTTGCTCAGTTGCAGTGCGTTCAGTGCTGCCTCTACCGCGGCGGCGCTCACGGCAGGTGCCTGCAGCACATCTGCCAGGGGTGACATGCCCTCGGTTTGAAGACGGGCAATGGCTTGGGCTGCCACCTTGGGCGAGTCAAAAGGCAGGCTTTGCAGCAGCAGTTGACCCTGCGCATCGACCAATTTGAAGGCAAAGCGGCCATCGGCCTCGCGGTACTGCTTGAAGCTGGGCAGGGCGGCTTTGCTGGCCTTGGCTGCCTTTGCAGGCGCGGCCATGTCGCCCAGGCGTCGCAGGCCCACCGCGTGGCGCAAACGTGCCATGAAGGGGCTGGCGATGGCGCGAGCCTTGGCAGCACCGGCCATGAGCATGGCCTCCAGCCGGGCCGGGTCGTTCATGAGGGCCTGATAGGTGTCGCGCATGGGAGCAATCTCGCGGTCGATGCGCTCAAAGAGCATCTGCTTGGCATCCCCCCAAGCGATGCCATCGGCATACGCCTGGCGCAGGGCCGCTGTCTCTTCGTTTGACGCAAAAGCCTGGTAGATCTGGAACAGCGCCGAGCCTTCGGTGTCTTTGGGCTCGCCCGGCGCGCGCGAGTCGGTCACGATGCCCATGATCTGCTTCTTGAGCACCTCGCGCGGCGCAAAAAGGGCAATGGTGTTGTCGTAGCTTTTGCTCATCTTGCGGCCATCCAGCCCGGGCAGGGTGGCCACGGTTTCTTCGATGGCGGCCTCGGGCGCGACAAAGTGCTCGCCATATCGGTGGTTGAAGCTGGCGGCCATGTCGCGCGCCATCTCGATGTGCTGAATCTGGTCCCGGCCCACCGGTACCTTGTGGGCGTTGAACATCAGGATGTCCGCGCCCATCAGCACCGGGTACATGAACAAGCCCGCCGTCACATCGGCATCCACATCGCTGCCCGCGGCGGTGTTTTTGTCCACCATGGCCTTGTAGGCGTGGGCGCGGTTGAGCACGCCCTTGCCGGTCACGCAGGTCAGAAACCAGGTCAGCTCGGGAATCTCGGGCACGTCCGACTGGCGGTAAAAGGTCACGCGATCCGGGTCCAGGCCGGCGGCAATCCAGCTCGCGGCAATCTCCAGGGTAGATCTCTGGATGCGGGCCGGGTCGTCGATCTTGATCAGTGCGTGGTAGTCGGCCAGGAAATAAAAGCTTTCCACACCGGGGGCGCGGCTGGCTTGCACGGCAGGGCGAATGGAGCCGACATAGTTGCCCAAGTGGGGTGTGCCCGAGGTGGTGATGCCGGTCAGAAAACGGGTGGTGGTCGAAGAAGTCATGAGCCAGTCACAGGAAAAGAGTGAGACGGTAAACGGGTCAGGGCAGCAGAGCCGACAAAGGCGACAGCAGCACGTCCAGCAGGCCAAAGGTGAGGGACATCACCGGGCGCATCCACAGGCTGCTGACCACGCCGCTGATGACCAACGCCATCACAATGAAAAAGCCCCAGGGCTCGATGCGCGACACCATCACCGCCTGACGATAGGGCAGCAGGCCCACCAGGATGCGGCCACCGTCCAGCGGCGGCAGCGGAAACAGGTTGAAAGCAAACATCACGACATTGACCAACATGCCGGCCTGGCACATTTTCAGAAAAAACGTTTCCTGGATGCCCACGGCCACCAGCAGGTGCAGCAGCACACCCCAGGCCAGCGCCTGCGCCAGGTTGGCGCCCGGCCCGGCCAGTGCCACCCAGATCATGTCGCGCTTGGGGTTGCGCAAATGGCCAAAACGCACCGGCACCGGCTTGGCGTAGCCAAACAAAAAGGCACCCGAGGTGGCGAAGTACAGCAACAGGGGCATCAGGATGGTGCCCATGGGGTCGATGTGCTTCATGGGGTTGAGCGTGACCCGGCCCATCATGTAAGCGGTGCTGTCGCCAAAGTGGCGTGCGGCATAACCGTGGGCAGCCTCGTGCACGGTGATGGCAAACAACACCGGCAAGGCGTAAATCAGCACGGTTTGAATCAGGTTGGCGGTATCCACTTGGGGCGCTCCAGCAAAAAGAAATTAAAGGCCCAGCGCAGCGGAGGAGCCCCGGCCCTGGCGAACCACCTCGGGCGCCTCGCCCGTGAGGTCGATCACCGTGGTGGGTTCCAGCGCGCAGGCGCCGGCGTCAATCACGGCAGCGAGCTGATGCTCGTAGTGTTCGCGGATCTCGTGCGGGTCGTTCATGGGTTCGGTTTCGCCGCGCGCAATCAGGGTGGTGGCCAGCAAGGGCCCAGCGTGCATGGTCAGTAGCGCTTGCAGCACGCCGTGCTCGGGCACGCGCA
Source organism: Pseudomonadota bacterium (assembly GCA_046046915.1). Taxonomy (GTDB): domain Bacteria; phylum Pseudomonadota; class Gammaproteobacteria; order Burkholderiales; family Burkholderiaceae_C; genus JBEEJZ01. The sequence continues at coordinate 3,600 of JBJOIT010000014.1, read as the reverse complement.
ACCCAATGGTCTTGCGCTGTGGGTGGCTCACCCGGCGTGGCACTTCCTTGCTGGCCTCCAGAATGAAGGTGTAAGGCCCCGGCGTGGCGGCCTTGAGGAGGCGAAACTGGCGGTTGTCCACCCGCGCGTAGCTGGCCAGCTCGCTCAGGTCGCGGCACAGCAAGGTCAGGTGATGTTTGTCATCCACGCCCCGAATCTGGCGCAGTTTGTCGGCAGCTGCCTTGTCGTCGATGTGGCAGACCAGTGCATAGCTAGAGTCGGTCGGCACAGCCAGAATGCCGCCTTTGTCCAGCAAGGCCGTGGCCTGCTTCAGCAGCCTGGCTTGGGGGTTGTCGGGGTGAACTTCGAAATACTGTGCCATGGGCTCAGACCTCCTGGGGATCGAGTGAAATGCGGCTTTCCCGCGCGGTGAGCCAGGCCCCGGCGGCGCCACACAGGGCTATCAGGGCAATGCCGGCCACACCGATGGCGTCGGGCAGATGGCCAAACACCCACCAGCCCAGCCCAATGGCCACGGCGATCTGCACATACTGAAAGGGCATCAGTGTGCTGGCCGGGGTGCGCGCAAAGGCCAGGATCAAAAACCAATGGCCCACCGTGCCCGAGGCGCCGGCCAGCAACATGAAGGCGATGGTTTGCCAGCTGCTAACGTCCATCCAGACCCAGGGTACGGCCATAGACGTCAGTAAGCAGCCCACCCAGCCGGTGTAAAACAAGGTGGTGTCGGGGTCTTCAAACTTGGCCATGCGGCTGGCCAGCAGCTGAAAGGCCGTGTAGGCGGCCACCTGGCTGATGGGCAGCAACACGGCCCAGCCCAAGTGCGTGTTGCCGGGCCGCAAAATCAGCAAGGCGCCAGCAAACCCGCCCACCACCAAGGCCCAGCGCAAGGCCGAGACGTCTTCCTTGAACACCCAGGCCGACACGGCGGTGACCGCCAAGGGGGTGAGCATGGCCATGGCCGTGAATTCGGCCACCGGCATGTACTTGAGCGCAAAAAACGCAAACAGCGAGCACAGCAGCAGCAAGACGCCCCGCAGCAGCTGAAACCGTGGGTGCTGGGTGCGCAGCAGGGCCCAGCCCCGGCGTGGCAGCATGGTGGTCGTCACCGCCACGGCCTGAAAGGTGTAGCGTGCCCACAGCGCCATCAGCACCGGGATCACCGTGCTGAGGTATTTGACGGTGGTGTCCAGCAAGGCAAACAGGCTGACAGCGGCGACCAAAAAGCCGATACCCGCCAGCAAGGCAGCCGGCGAGCGGGCCGGCAAGGTCGTCAAGGTAGCGCTCACTGAATGCGCTGCGCGAGCAGCTCCCACACCGGCGTGAGGTGACCCGGCAGGTAGGGCAGGGTGCCCAGGTCGGTGTGCGACTCGTCCGGGCTGTGAAAGTCGCTGCCCCGGGAGGCTGCCAGCCCAAATTCTTGCGCCATGGCCGCGTAGGTGACGTACTCGGCTGCGCTGTGACTACCGGTCACCACTTCCACGGCTTGTCCGCCGTGGGTCTTGAATTCGCTGAACAGCGCAAATTCTTCGGTCGGGCTGAACTTGTAGCGTGCCGGGTGGGCAATCACCGCGATACCGCCGGCCTCGCGTATCCAGGTCACGGCGTCTTTCAGGGTGGCCCACTTGTGCTCTACGTAGCCGGGCTTACCCTCAGTGAGGTACTTGCGAAACACCTCATTGGTTTCCTTGCACACGCCGCTTTCCACCAAAAAACGTGCAAAGTGGGTGCGCGAGATCAGGTCCGGGTTGCCCACAAACTTCAGGGCGCCTTCATAAGCCCCCTTGATGCCGACCTTGGCCAGGCTATCAGCCATTTCTTGCGCCCGTACATCTCGGCCGCCTCTGGTGCGGCGCAGGCCTTGCACCAGCTGCGCGTTGTCGGCATCAAAGCCCAGGCCCACGATGTGCACCGTCTGGCCGATGAAGGTGATGGAGATCTCGGTTCCGGTGAGGTAGCGCATGTTCAGCGCCCGGGCCGCCGCCGCTGCCCGGTGCTGGCCGCCCACCTCGTCGTGATCGGTCAGTGCCCACAGCTCCACGCCATTGTTCTTGGCGCGCGCCGCCAGCGCCTCAGGCGTGAGCGTGCCGTCAGAAATGACGGAATGGCAGTGCAGATCGGCGTTGATGAGGGAGGTCACCGTGCAATTTTAGGGCCGCAGGTGTTTGACGGCCTTGATGGCGAAGGTGCTGCCGCCTTGATCAATAATTCAGGCCACTGCAAGGCGCCCACTCTTGGTGCCGGCAAGGGAGGCGACCCAGTACATGAACAAGAAAAACCTGACTGAGAGCGACATCTGCGACAAGTTCATTCGGCCGGCCATGGTGCGCAGCGGCTGGAGTGGCATGGACCAGATTTACCGCGAGTACCCCTTGCGCGCCGGACGTGTGGTGGTGCGAGGCAAAACCGCTCAGCGCGACAAGAGCACCGTGTTGCGTGCGGACTTCGCGCTGTTTTACAAGGCCAACATCCCCCTGGCTGTGGTGGAGGCCAAAGACAACCAGCACGCCATCAGCGCGGGCATGGGCCAGGCCATTGAATACGCCCGGCTGCTGGGCGTTCCGTTCAGCTTTGCCAGCAATGGCGACGGCTTTGTGTTTAGAGACGCCACGCTGACCACGGGCGTGCTGGAGCAAAACCTCACCCTGGACGAATTCCCTTCTCCTAAGGAACTCTGGGCGCGCTACTGCGCCTGGAAGGGCTGGAACGAAGAGGTCCGGCGCGTGGCAGCCCACGACTACGCGCCCAGCAAAACCCCGCGTTACTACCAGCTTTGTGCCATCAATCGCACGGTGGAGGCGATTGCCCAGGGCCAAAACCGGGTGCTGCTGGTGATGGCCACCGGTACCGGCAAAACCTACACTGCCTTCCAGATCATTTGGCGTTTGTGGAAGAGCGGCGCCAAGAAGCGCATTCTGTTTCTGGCCGACCGCAACATCCTCATCGACCAGACCATGGTCAACGACTTTCGGCCCTTCAAGGGCGCCATGGCCAAGCTCAGCCCCCATGCCAAGGGTATTGAGACGGTAAACGCCCAAGGCCAGCTCACTGTAGAAGAGTTGGACCTCGCCATCCACAAAACCACCAAGCGGGTGGACAAAAGCTACGAGATTTACCTCTCGCTCTACCAGGCTGTGAGTGGCGCGGACGAAGAGCGCAATGTCTACAAACAGTTCAGCCCCGACTTCTTTGACCTGATCGTGGTGGACGAGTGCCATCGGGGCAGCGCCAATGAAGACTCGGCCTGGCGCGACATCCTCAGTTACTTTGGCAGTGCCACCCAGGTAGGCTTGACCGCCACGCCCAAAGAAACCGAAGACAGCTCCAACAGCGACTACTTTGGCGAGCCGGTCTACACCTATAGCCTCAAGCAAGGCATAGAAGACGGCTACTTGGCGCCCTAAAAAGTGGTGCGCGTTGATCTGGACAAAGACACCTTTGGCTGGCGGCCCACCCAGGGCATGACCGACAAACACGGCAACCTGATTGAAGACCGCATCTACAACGCCACCGACATGAATCGCAAGCTGGTGCTTGAAAAGCGCGACGAAGTGGTAGCCGGCAAAATCACCGAATACCTAAGAGCCACCGATCGTTATGCCA
>JBJOIT010000013.1:0-64852 GCA_046046915.1 Pseudomonadota bacterium | reverse complement strand
AAGGACAAACGTTCTGAGTTGATCAACGGCCCGTGGGGGCAGTCCTTGGCGTTTGCGCTGGAGGGCCAGATGCGGGGCACCTCGTCCGCAAGCCCCCAGGAGGAAAACGCCTGGACCACGCGTTACCCCACGCGCGCGCTGTTTCCCATGATGGCTTTGGTCAAGCAGGTGCGTGACAGCGATGTCTCACGGTTTCGGGCGCCGGTTCTGATGCTTTACTCGGAACATGACGAGACCGTTGATCCAGCACTGACCCGCGAGTTGTTTGGCCGGGTCGGCAGTCCGGTCAAGGCGATTGAAGCAGTGACCTACAGCGAGGCCATAGGCCAGCATGTGTTGGCCGGCGACATCCGGGCGCCACGTGCAACGCCCATCATGGCCAGCCGAATTGCCGCCTGGGTGCAGAGCCTGAAGCTGTAGTGCCAGAACGGGGCCAAAAAAAAGGCCGCTGATCGGCGGCCCCTTGTGCTGGTGAGTACTACGCCTCAGACCTTGCCCAACTTCAGGAAGTCGGAGCCTTCGCCCAAAGACAGCAGGCCAGCCTGGGCATAAATACCCAGTTTGCCGCGCGTGTCGACGATGTCCAGATTGCGCATGGTCAGCTGGCCGATGCGGTCCGCCGGAGAGAACATGGATTCGCCTTTTTCCATGGTCAAGCGCTCGGGGTGGTAGGTGAGGTTGGGCGACTCGGTGTTGAGCAACGAGTAGTCATTGCCGCGGCGTAGTTCCAGCGTCACTTCGCCGGTCACGGCGCGCGCCACCCAACGCTGGGCGGTTTCGCGCAGCATGATGGCTTGCGGGTCGAACCAGCGACCCTGGTACAGCAGGCGGCCCAGCTTGCGGCCGTTGTCGCGGTATTGCTCAATGGTGTCTTCGTTGTGAATGCCCGTCACCAAGCGCTCGTAGGCAATGAACAGAAGTGCCAGGCCGGGGGCCTCGTAAATGCCGCGGCTCTTGGCCTCAATGATGCGGTTCTCGATCTGGTCGCTCATGCCCAGACCGTGACGGCCGCCAATGCGATTGGCTTCGAGGATCAGCTCGACCAGGTCGGCGTACTCCACGCCATTGAGGGCAACGGGCCGGCCTTCTTCGAAGCGCACGCGCACTTCTTCTGCCTTGACCACGCAGTCGTCTTTCCAGAAAGGAACGCCCATGATGGGGTTGACGATCTTCATGCCACTGCTCAGGTGCTCCAGATCTTTGGCCTCGTGGGTGGCGCCCAGCATGTTGGAGTCGGTGCTGTAGGCTTTTTCAGCTGACATCTTGTAGCCAAAGCCAGCGGCCGTCATGAAGGCCGACATTTCAGCGCGGCCACCCAGCTCGTCGATAAAGGCCTGATCCAGCCAGGGCTTGTAGATTTTCAGGCTGGGGTTGGTCAGCAGGCCATAGCGGTAAAAGCGCTCGATGTCGTTGCCCTTGAAGGTGCTGCCGTCCCCCCAGATGTTGACATCATCTTCTTTCATGGCCGACACCAGCATGGTGCCAGTCACGGCACGGCCCAGCGGCGTGGTGTTGAAGTAGGTCACCCCAGCGGTCGAGATATGAAAGGCGCCGGCCTGCAAGGCCGCCACCCCCTCGGCTGCCAGCTGGCTGCGGCAGTCGATGAGACGCGCTTTTTCAGCGCCGTACTGCATCGCCTTGCGCGGGATTTCGTCGTAGTCTGGCTCGTCAGGCTGGCCCAGATTGGCGGTGTAAGCGTAGGGCAGGGCGCCCTTGAGCTTCATCCAGTGCAGAGCCGCACTGGTGTCCAGGCCGCCCGAGAAGGCGATGCCGACCTTTTGGCCGGTGGGGAGATTTTGAAGTATGGTGGCCATGCTGTTTGCTCAACCAAAGTGGCAGATGTAGTGGTAAGCCTCGGACACGCGGATCTCAAAGCTTGAATTGCCGGGGATGCTGAAGGTTTCACCAGGTCCGGAGCTGAGCCATGCATCTGTGCCAGCCAGTTTGTACTCGCAGCGGCCCGCCACGCATTCCATGATCTCCGGGGCGCCGGTGTTGAACGTCAGGGTGGCCGGCAGAACGACGCCGACTGACTTTTTGGTGCCATCCGCAAATGTCACGCCATGGCTGACGCACTTGCCGTCAAAGTAAACGCTGGCCTGGGTGTTGACGGAAACGCCGTCGAGTTGTTTGGTGCTCATGGAATAAATGGAGTTGGTCTGGGTAACCGTCAATTTTAGGACAGGCGTTGTGCCCAGTCGGCAGCATCAAAGCCCACCGTGATCTCGCCATTGGGCCACTCCACCACCGGGCGCTTGATCACGCTGGCGTGGCTGATGGCCAGTGCCCCGGCGCTGGCCCGGTCGATCACGCTTGCCTTAAGGCCTTCGTCCAGCTTGCGCCAAGTCGTGCCCTGGCGATTGATCAGTTTTTCCCAGCCCACGGCGGCCATCCAGTCTTGCAGGCTGTCTTTGGGGACACCCTGTTTTTTGAAGTCCACAAAGATCACGTCCACAGTTCGGGTCGCGAACCAGGCGCGTGCTTTTTTGACGGTGTCGCAATTGGGAATGCCATAAAGGGTGATGGGGGTGTTGTTCATGACCGCCATCATGCCGCATGGCTGGGCGACAATCTTGGCCCTATGAGCACTGATTCCCGCACCTTGGACGACTGGCTGGCACATTGCGAGCGCCTGCACCCCACCAACATCGAGATGGGGCTGGACCGGGTTCGCACGGTGGCCCAGCGCATGGGTTTGTCATTTGATTGCCCGGTCATCGTGGTGGCTGGCACCAATGGAAAAGGCTCAACATGCGCGATGCTGGAAGCCATTTATGGTCAGGCGGGCTTTAAGACGGGGGTTTACACCTCTCCTCACCTGGTTCACTTTGAGGAGAGACTTCGGCTACGCGGCGAGGTGGTTGATGCACAGCTGCTGCTGGCTGGGTTTGAGCGGGTCGAGCAGTCACGCTTGCAAACCTACGAAATTTCGCTGACCTATTTTGAGTTTTCCACTCTGGCCATCATGGACGTGATGCGGGGAGCAGAGCTGGATGTGGTGATTTTGGAGGTGGGGCTGGGTGGGCGGCTGGATGCCGTGAACATCATTGACGCCGACTGCGCCGTAATCACGAGCATCGATCTCGACCACATAGCTTTTCTGGGCAACGATCGGGAAAGCATAGGGCGTGAGAAGGCGGGTGTCATGCGCACCGGGCGGCCCGTGGTGGTCAGTGACCCCATGCCGCCCCAAAGTGTGCTGGACCACGCCATGGAAATCGGTGCGGATCTCTGGCGCTTTGGCCAAGACTTCAATTTTTCGGGTGACAAGCAGCAGTGGGGCTGGGCGGGGCGCGGGAGGCGCTATGCCGGTATGGCCTATCCCGCCCTGCGTGGCGCCAACCAACTGGTCAATGCTTCGGGTGTGTTGGCGGCACTCACGGCTTTGCGCGAGCGTTTGCCAGTGACGGCGCAGGCGGTGCGCAATGGCTTGGCCTTTGTTGAGCTGCCTGGACGTTTTCAGATCATTCCCGGTCAACCTACCCTGGTGCTGGACGTGGCCCACAACCCGCATTCGGTGGCTGCCCTGGCTGCCAATCTGGACGCCATGGGGTTTTTCCCGACGACTCACGCCGTGTTTGGTGCCATGGCAGACAAGGATCTGGCTCCCATGCTGGCCAAGGTGGGTCCGTTGATTGATCGCTGGTACTTTGCTGACTTGCCCTTGGCTCGGGCTGCAACGGCGCAGCATTTGAAGGCGCAGTGGGAGGCCCAAAACACCCGTCATGACGCGCTTGCAAGCACCTTTTTGGACCCGATGCAGGCCCTGCAGGCCGCCATCGACGCGGCAAACCCGACTGATAGAATTGTGGTCTTCGGGTCCTTCCACACGGTGGGCGGTGTCTTGAAAGAGGGCCTTCCGCGCCTGTCGGCTCAGCACATGCCAGGGGCCTGAGTTCTTTTTCTGCCCATCCAAGCCTTGATATTTCGAGTTCACCTCTGTCCAGACCTGACCTGATGGCATTTTTCAAATTTCGAAAAGGTGGCGAGGACGCTGTCGCCAAGCCGGCTTCTACCGAGACCGTTGAGGCCATCCGTAAGCGTGCCAAACACCGGTTGCTGGGCGCGGCGGTGCTTGTTTTGCTCGGGGTAGTTGGTTTCCCTTTGCTGTTTGATAGCCAGCCCAGGCCTGTGGCCGTGGATATTCCGATCGAAATTCCAGACAGGGCCAAGGTGAAGCCGCTCGCTGCCAACCCGGAGGCCAAGGCTCAGGTGGCTGCGCCAGTTTCCGACGCAACGGTGATCACCGAGACACGTGAACAGGCTGGCCTGGAAAAGCCCACACAAACTGCTGCCGCGCCCGCCCCTGTTGAGGAAGCCTCCGCGCCTGCGCCAGTGAGCAAAGTGGTTTCGAAGACTGAGGCTAAAGTTGACATCAAAGCTGAGGTCAAAGCTCTTCCTAAAGCCGACAGCAAGCCAGAAGTCAAAGCCGACGAAAAGGCAAGCCCAGATGCCGGGCGCTTTGTGGTTCAGGTAGGCGCTTATGCCGATCCCGCCAAGGCGCGTGAGGCGCGTCTCAAGGTCGAGCATGCAGGCATGAAAACCTACACCCAAGAGGTACAAACCACGGACGGTAGCCGCACCCGCGTGCGAGTCGGCCCGTTTACCGGGCGTGCCGAGGCCGACAAGGCGGCCGCCAAAATCAAGAAGCTGAATCTGGCGGCTGCGGTTCTGAGTCTGTGACTGAATGGCCGGCTTGCCTGTCCTGGATTGGTTTTTTTTGGCGGTTTTGCTGCTGTCCTTGGGCATGGGGGCCTGGCGGGGGCTGGTGTTTGAGCTGATGTCCCTGGTAAGTTGGCTGATCGCCTTTGTGTTGGCGCAATGGTTCGCGATGGATGCAGGGCAGTGGTTGCCGATGTCCGGCGCTGGCGAGGTGTTGCGCTATGGCGCGGGCTTTGCCTTGGTATTTGTTCTGGCTCTTTTTGCCGGGGGCCTTTTGGCTTCCCTGACGCGCAAATTGATTGCATCAGCGGGCATGCGCCCCGTGGATCGCGCCCTGGGCGCCGTGTTCGGCCTCGCCCGTGGCCTCTTGTTGCTGCTGGCACTTGCTGCTCTGGTGGGCTTGACGCCATTTAAATCCAGTGATTTGTGGATGGAGTCTGCAGGTGCCACAGCGGCCAGAAGTGTGCTGACATCGCTGGCGCCGCTGATGCCTGAATCGTTCGCTAAATATTTGTCCTGAGGCCAAAAGCTATGTGTGGAATCGTCGGCGTTGTCGCCAATGCACCTGTCAATCAATTGATTTATGACGCTTTGCTGCTGTTGCAGCATCGAGGGCAAGATGCTGCAGGCATCGTCACCCAGCAGGAGCGGAAGTTTTTCATGCACAAGGCCAAGGGCATGGTGCGCGATGTGTTTCGTACCCGGAACATGCGTTCGCTGCCTGGCAACTGCGGTTTGGGGCAGGTGCGTTATCCAACGGCTGGCAACGCCTTTAGCGAAGAAGAAGCGCAGCCGTTTTATGTGAATGCGCCCTTTGGCATCGTGCTGGTGCATAACGGCAACCTCACCAATGCTCATGCTCTGAAAGCCGAGCTTTTTAGCACTGATCACCGCCACATCAACACCGAAAGTGACTCTGAGGTGTTGCTGAACGTGCTGGCTCATGAAATTGAGCGCACCACTCGGGGCCTGCCTCTGCAGCCGGCTGATCTGTTTACTGCTGTGCGCCAGGTGCACCGCCGGGTGAAGGGCTCTTATGCCGTGATTGCATTGATCGCCGGCCATGGTGTGCTGGCGTTTCGTGACCCCTTCGGTATTCGCCCCTTGTGCATGGGACGTGGCGAAGATGGCGTGGCGGTGGCCAGCGAATCCGTCGCTCTTGAGGGCGTCGGCTACGCCTTCGAGCGCAACGTGGCCCCTGGCGAGGCGATTTTCATCGCGCTCGATGGCAAGGTGCATGCCCAACAGTGCGCTGACGCGCCGCGCTTGAATCCCTGCATTTTTGAGTATGTATACCTGGCCCGCCCAGACTCGGTGATGGACAACATTTCGGTCTACCAGGCCCGCCTGAACCTGGGTGAGTCGCTAGCCAAGCGCTTGGTTTCAACAGTACCCCCCAGCGAGATCGATGTAGTGATCCCGATTCCGGAGTCCAGCCGACCGAGCGCCGCGCAATTGGCACAGTTGTTGGGATTGCCGTACCGTGAGGGTTTCGTCAAGAACCGTTACGTCGGCCGCACTTTCATCATGCCGGGACAGTCGGTTCGTAAAAAATCGGTTCGCCAGAAGCTCAACGTGATCGCCAGTGAATTCAAGGGCCGCAATGTGCTGCTGGTGGACGATTCCATCGTGCGAGGAACTACCAGCCGCGAGATTGTGCAAATGGCCCGTGACGCGGGGGCTCGCAAGGTATACATGGCCAGCGCGGCACCACCTGTGCGATTCCCCAATGTGTACGGTATCGACATGCCCACCAGCACCGAACTTGTGGCCCATAACCGAACCGTAGAGGAAATCCGCGACATCATTGGCTGCGATGCCTTGATCTATCAAGACGTCGAAGGCATGAAAAAGGCGGTGGGTTCTCTGAACCCCGACATCCAGGGTTTCGATGCTTCCTGTTTTGATGGAATTTACGTCACCGGTGACATTACTTCGACCGACATCGAGCGGCTGAACGAAAAGCGGGTGGGAGGCGATGAAAGCCAGGAAGACAGTTCTCGTCTGGCGCTTCCCAATCCCGCTGACTAATCACTTGCGACCCGATTGAATGCCTGCACCATGACCACCCGTCCTTTGCCTGAAAACCTTCACCTAGAAACCCTAGCTGTACGCGCTGCCGTGGACAAGAGCCAGTATGGTGAAAACGCTGAAGCGCTGTACCTGTCTTCCAGCTTTGTTCAACCCGATTGCGAGACAGCCTCGCGCCGGTTTGCGGGTGAGGAAGATGGCTACATCTACTCACGGTTCACCAACCCCACTGTCGCCAGCATGGAAAAACGCCTGGCGGCACTGGAGGGTACCGAGGCCTGCATAGGTACCTCCAGCGGCATGTCGGCCATTTTGTTGCTTTGCATGGGCTTGTTGAAAGCGGGCGACCATGTGGTGTGCTCGCAATCTGTTTTCGGCTCCACCATGAAGCTGATCGGCACCGAGTTTGGCAAGTTTGGCGTGGAGAGCACCTTTGTTTCCCAGACGGATGTGGCTGAGTGGCGCGCTGCCGTTCGGCCCAACACCCGGCTGCTGTTTGCCGAGACACCCACGAATCCCTTGACCGATGTTTGTGATATTGCTGCCCTAGCTGACGTCGCCCACCAGGCAGGGGCTTTGCTGGCGGTAGACAACTGTTTTTGCTCGCCGGCGCTGCAACAACCCGCCAAGTTGGGGGCAGACATCATCATTCATTCGGGGACCAAGTACCTCGATGGCCAAGGTCGGGTGATTGCTGGCGCCTTGTGCGCGACTGAACAGCTCATCAAGGACACATTCATCCCTGTCATGCGCAGCGCAGGCATGAGTTTGTCGCCGTTCAATGCTTGGGTGGTGCTCAAGGGCATGGAAACGCTGGGCATACGCATGGAGGCACAGTCACAGCGGGCCTTGGAGCTTGCGCATTGGCTCGAATCTCACCCCAGTGTCGCCCGAGTTTATTACCCGGGCCTGAGGAGTCATCCACAGCATGAGCTCGCCATGCGCCAGCAGTCTGGCAAGGGTGGCGCTGTGCTGTCATTCGATGTCAAGGCATCGGACCCCAGTTCGGCGCGTCAAAAGGCATTCGGCGTGATTGATAGCACCCTACTGATGTCAGTGACTGCCAACCTGGGTGATGTGAAGACCATCATCACCCATCCCGCCAGTACGTCGCATGGTCGCTTGACCGAAGCACAACGTGCTGTTGCGGGTATCGGCCAAGGTCTGATCCGCATTGCGGTGGGCCTGGAACATCTCAACGATTTGAAGGCCGATCTTGCGCGTGGCCTGGATGCCCTGAAATGACTATCACACACACGACCACAGCCGGCCGGGTTCGGACCCGATTTGCGCCTTCGCCCACCGGCTTTATCCACCTGGGCAACATTCGATCAGCTTTGTACCCATGGGCATTTGCCCGAGCCAATGGTGGTGATTTCATCTTGCGGATCGAAGATACCGATCTGGATCGATCGACCCAGGCGGCTGTTGACGTCATCATCGAAGGCATGCGTTGGCTGGGCCTGGACTATGACGAGGGCCCGTTCTACCAAATGCAGCGCATGGATCGCTACAAGTCCGTTTTGGCCGACTTGCAGGCAGCTGGCCATGTCTACCCTTGTTACATGAGCGTACAAGAGCTTGACGCACTGCGTGAAGCCCAGATGGCAGCAAAGGAGAAACCGCGTTACGACGGCACCTGGCGCCCCGAGCCCGGCAAAGTGCTGCCTGTGCCACCACCAGGTGTCCAACCAGTCTTGCGTTTCAAAAGTCCCCTGGGGGGAGTCGTGACCTGGGAGGATAAGGTCAAAGGCCGTATCGAAATTCGCAATGACGAGCTCGATGATCTGGTCATTGCCCGACCGGATGGCACGCCCACTTACAACTTCTGCGTGGTGGTTGATGACATCGACATGGCCATTACCCATGTCATCCGGGGTGACGATCATGTCAACAACACGCCCAGGCAGATCAATATCTTTCGCGCACTCGGCAAGGAACCCCCTGTGTACGCCCACCTGCCCACCGTTCTGAACGAGCAGGGCGAGAAGATGAGTAAACGTAACGGTGCCAAGCCCGTTACCCAGTACGCGGCTGAGGGTTATCTGCCCAACGCCATGGTGAACTATCTGGCGCGCTTGGGCTGGAGCCACGGTGACGATGAGGTGTTTAGCCGCGAGCAGTTTTTGCAGTGGTTTAACCTGGACCACCTGGGCCGCAGTGCTGCGCAATTCGACGAGGCCAAGTTGCGTTGGGTCAACGCCCAGCACCTCAAGGCCATGGATAACGCCGAGCTCGCGTCTTTGGTCGCCGCACATCTGCACCGCAGGGGTGTTACTGCCGACGACCGTCTGGAACGCATCTGTGGGCTGTTCAAAGACCGTTGCGACACCACGTTAGCGCTGGCGGATTGGGCTGGCAATTTTTATGGTGATGTCGTCGTACGCCCGGAGGACATCGCGCAGCACGTGACAGAGGCCGTGCGTCCCGCACTTGCAGATCTGGCGGTCAAACTGGCTGACTGTCCATGGGAGAAACCTGCCATTGCAGCTGCCATCAAAGAAGTGTTGTCCAGTAGTGGCCTAAAGATGCCGCAGCTGGCGATGCCTGTGCGCGTGCTGGTCATGGGAACAGCCCAAACACCTTCACTCGATGCTGTTCTTGAGTTGAGCGACAAGGAAAAAGTTTTGGAGCGTTTGAGGAAAGCCTAAAAATTATGTATATAATTTGAGGCTTGGAAGGTGATCAGCAATGCTTAGCAAAGCGATCAAATTGGGGGTATAGCTCAGCTGGGAGAGCGCTTGCATGGCATGCAAGAGGTCAGCGGTTCGATCCCGCTTACCTCCACCAAAGTAAACGGAAGTCCAAAAGGTTTTGACCCCATCGTCTAGAGGCCTAGGACATCACCCTTTCACGGTGAGTACCGGGGTTCGAATCCCCGTGGGGTCGCCAAGATTCACCACAAGGTGATCGGCGCAAGGTGGTAACCACCCGCTCGCAAGAGTAGGTGCTTGGCTCGAAAGAGCAAATGTTGCTGCTACCAGGAGTGGTAGTTCAGTTGGTTAGAATACCGGCCTGTCACGCCGGGGGTCGCGGGTTCGAGTCCCGTCCGCTCCGCCAGTAAACGGTAAAGCCCTTGTAAGTCATTGATTTACAAGGGCTTTTTCCATTTCCGGCCCGAATCTGCTACCCCGTTTACGTTGCGTTGGTGCTACCCCGCAGACCGCTTGGTGTAGCAGCAAATGAGCCTTTCAGTGTGCACAACGTGCCCTGTACCGGTTTTTATTGAAGTTGCTCCAGGTGGTTCTCTTGAACCATTGCAGGAGCATCCCATGCGACATTCGCAAGCGCTATCTCATTCGCCATCACCATCACAGTCCTTGCCGCAGCCAAAGCGCATGCGGCAATCGTCCCAGTCCCTGAGCCCAACCCATCCCTCGTTGTTGTACGCGGTTCCACAGGACTCACCGTCCATCGCATCTTCGCCCGTTCAGCCGCCGGGGAAGTTGCCCAAGTACATGCACCGCCGAGGCCGCTTCTACTATTTCAAACGAAAAATTCCAGCCGACCTGATGCAGGTGTTTGGCGATGGGCGAGACCAAATGTGGAAGGCGCTGGGCACATCGCTCTTTGAAAAAGCCAAGGTCATGCTCGCAGTCGAGGTCAGTGAGTTTGACTTTGCCGTGGCCAAGCACCGGCGCCAGATTGCGGCAAAGACGGCAGGTGTGCCGATACGGGCAGCGGACCCAAAGAAAGCAGAGGCAGCAGTCACCGTGGCCGGCGCCATCACTCCTGAGCAGCAGGCTCACATGGCCCTGATGCGTAGCATTGAAGAGAGCATCCAGAAATTGGTTTCGATGATGCCGGGCGCCCATGCGGTGGCCAGCATGAGTTCGACCTCCCAGATTGCACCGCCTGCATCGGCAAGAGCCAAGCTGCAAGGCCCACAGGTTCGGGCCAAGCCGGCGACACAGACGTCCACAGACCCCGACTATGGTGCGCGCAAGCCCACCTTGCTGCACCTGTATGAAGACTGGCGTCTGAAACAGACACGCGAGCGCAGTGCCAAAGCCATGTTGCGAACGGTTCACGAGTTTCGGGACATCCATGGCTCACTGGCGGTCGAGTCCATCACCAGGCAGCATGCCCGCGACTACCGCGACCTGTTGACCGAGCGCGGCCTGGCCAAAGATACGGTGGAAAACAAAATTGGATTCCTGGCCACGCTGGTACGCCACGGGATGGTCGAAATCGTGGAAGACCTGCAGCGCAATCCGTTCGAAAAGATTGCGGTCACCGGTGGTGCCGGTGTGCGGCCCAAAAAGAACCGGCGCGCATATGAAGTCTCGGAATTGAACCAAATCTTTGCGGGCGGCCTGTACAACGGCGAGCTCAAGGTAAAAGGGCAGTTGCTGGAGGCGGCGTATTGGCTACCCTTGCTTGGACCGTTTATCGGCGCTCGCATCGAGGAGGTATGCCAACTGCGGGTGAAAGACATTCACCGCGTCAATGGTGTGTGGTGCCTGCGTATCTGTGACCTCGACGAGGACCAGAAAATCAAGAATGACGGGAGCTTTCGGCGCGTTCCACTGCACGAAGACATCATCCGCTGTGGGTTCCTGCGGCATGTGGCACAGATGAAGCTGGCTGGACACGAGCGCATCTTCCCGTCACTGCTCAACGAGAACGAAAACGGTGTGTTCTCCAATGCGGCCGGCAAGTGGTTTGGCCGCTACCTCGACACGGTGGGGCTCACAGACCGTAGGCTGGACTATCACTCGTACCGGTACGTCTTCCGTCAGCAGTGCAGCCTGTGCGGCGTCGAAGAGGAGCCACGCGACGCACTGACGGGGCACTGGGTGGGAAAGTCTGACAGCGGGCGCACGTACATGAAGGGCGAAAACGCGCAGTACCCGTTCCCTAAACTGGTTGATGCGATTGCGCGGCTGCGTTACGACGACCTGCGGATTTCGCATTTGTACATTCCGAATCCGATGCACGGGGTCGTGGAAACGCTCATCGAGAGGGTCTGACGGTGTTGTAAAAAGGTTGTCGCGGCCCAGCGCGGCCCCGACTATCGACCTGAAAAAGTGAGTTTTTTCACAATCTGCTTCAGATAGTTGGAGCGGATTGTGAGTTTTCTCACAAAGTGCATCAAATAGGTAAAAACCGGCAGTTTTGCGCAATCAGAATTCATTTCCTCGACGCACTTCAGATTTTATGAAGTGCGGTAACCACCGAAGGAAATGTCTTTTCATGTCAGTAGTCAGCTTGCACCAAGCGCACATTCAGGACCAGGAACTGGGTCTCTGTCCCCCGAAATACTTGCACTATCGCAACAATACTTTCTATTACAAGCGCAAGGTTCCGGCGCGCATGTGTAACGTAATGAACCCGCCCAGGAAGCAGATATGGAAGTCATTGCAAACGACGGATTTCTCTGAAGCTGTGGAACTCCTTGCCGTTGAAAACCGCATATTCGAAGATTCGATGAATGATGCGAAATTTGAACTTTCGGGACATTTGCGAACGCAGATTACTTTACGACCGAGAGGGAAAGGGACAACGAAGTACCTTCTCGATGAACACATTCCGTTCGTCGTCGCGCGATATCGCTACATGCAGCTCATGCAGGCTGATGAAGAGCGAGCAAAGGCATCTCAGCAGGAAATTGCAGAGCAGCGCGTATGGGTCGCCGAGTGCTTACGCTTTCGCATGGAGTCAGCAAGTCGCATTGACCTTGAGTCGATGAAAGAAACAGCTGAGATGTTGCTGAATGTTGAGAGATTGATTGCGCCTCCAGAGTCGCTCATTAAACAGAAGCTCATGCAGTACCTGCTGGCAGCCGAGTTGGATATATTGAAGGAGCACTTGCAACGTCTGGATGGTACTTCCAGTCCTGAACCCCTTGAGCAGCCCATTGCGCCGCGAGATATGCCAACCATGCTAGAGGCATACAAAGGGTGGCTAGCCAAGCGGGCCCCAGGGGAGGATTTCTCAGATGAACTTGAAAACGTTGACTCAGGTGACCGCTCCAGGAAGTTCAAAAAGGTGCGCCTTCGTACGGTAGAAACATATGGCCGGTATGTCGCTGAATTCGAATCACATTGCGGTGCGCTGCCAACTGAGGCAATCACCATTTCGCACGTCAATCGATACAGAGATTTTTTGGCGGAGGATGGCCTCTTACGGGTGACCGTGAAAAACCATATTGGTGGACTGGCCGCGATTCTGCGTGCATCATTTAGCAGCACGGAAAAACTGAAGAATAAATCTGACAAGAATGTCTTTGACTTTGTTGACTATGAATGCGTTCCCGAACGAGCGGACGAGGACCGGCGCAGGGCGTATGAAGTCAGTGAATTGGCAGTGTTGTTTCAGTCGCCAATTTACACCGAAGGCATGCCCATCGATGGCCAGTGCCAAGAGGCCGCATTCTGGGTGCCGCTTTTGTCGCCATTCGCAGGGTGCCGAATCGAAGAGCTGGCACAGCTGCGTATGGAAGACGTTCAACGCGTGAATGAAGTATGGGCGCTGCGTGTTGCGAACCTGGGTGATGACCAGGAAATAAAAACACCTGCAAGCTTTCGATTAATACCCATTCATGAGGAAGTCATCCGCTGCGGATTTTTGGCTTACGTTGCCGAGCAAAAGCTGGCCGGACACACGCGTGTATTTCCATCATTGAGGAACGACAACAAACACAGGAAGTGGTCGAACGCGTTGGGTAAATGGTTTTCACGCTACCTCGACGCCATCGGGCTCAATGACGTTCGTCTGTGCCACCACTCATTTCGATTCAATTTTGCACAGCAAGTCACGAACTGCGGCGCTGACACGCGAATCTGCGAAGCCCTTATGGGCCACTGGCTGACCGCGACGAGCGCCAAGTCAAAGAGTCGGTACTATGCCAGCCCTGCCAAACTGTTCCCATTTGAGGCCTTGGTAAAGGCCATACGCAATCTAAGGTATCAAGAGCTCGACCTGTCGCACTTGTATGTCAAAGAGCCACTGAAAGATGTCGAGGTACTTTTGACCTACACGACGAAGCAGCAAAACACTCAGACACGCTCTGGCATGCATGCTCGACGTGCGAAAAGAGGTACATCTAGTCGGGTGCGTACCTTACTTGGCTAGGTCTTAAGAAGGCGCGTGAGCAGTTCTAAGTCCTCTTTCGGAGTAGCCATTCGTGAGTTTTGAATCGCTTGCTCCACTAGACTCTTTGCTCTTTGTGCGTCCCAACCAGACCGATGTGCGCTAGTTAGGACTAGCCTTAACGAGCTTGCAACAAAAATATTTGGCACTGCTGCAGCGGCCGCGCGACGTGCCTTGCGCTCATCAAGAATGACGCAAGCACTTCGGCCAGCCACTGCCAATGCGGCGCTTTCCCCAGTATCCAGTCGTGTACCCAGCGGAGGAGTTAGATAGCTGAGGTAGACCTCGTACTCTGCGTCCGTCATGCGCACTTCTTCTAAGAGGTTTTTCGCCTTCAGTTCGGCAAGGACAGGCTCGGCTAGTAAGTTTGGGATGGGATGCCTGCAGACTTCGCGCAAGGTGCGTTGTTCGATGAGGCACTTGTTCCCAAGTCCTTCAAGAATGGCCACTGGCTCCTTGGTACCAAGCAAATTAATTACGACGCTTGCGTCAAGAACAGCCAATCCCTTGGGCAAAAAGTCACTCAGTAAGCTCAAGCACCATCTCCCCATCTCCTTGTTGAGCCTCGAGTGCTTTCCGCACTTCTACGAGGCTTAGCTCAAGCATAGATGCAATTTGCTGTTCTGAAAGCAGCTCACGTCCATGGGCAACGCTAGCGAGCAGTAGTGAACGTGGGGTGAATGGTCTTCCTTCTTCTTGGACGCTCATCTCTTCCGCCACCCGTCGGCGGTGCTCAAGGCCCACTTTCTGGGTACGAAGCAACTCATACGTCCCTTGTGGCAGCATCTCCAACGTCTCCATGCGGCGAGTCATCGCCTCCATCGAAACGCCGAAAAACACAGCCAACATCAACAGTTGCCGGACGGAAAACTCTCCCGACATTTCTTTGAGTTCCTTTGCTTTCCGCCGCACCGCCGCGGCTGGAGTGAGAAAAGCAATACCTAAGAGGTCACAGAACCTTTCAGTGCGGTCCGAGGACGACTGGCCGTCAAAGTGCACTGAAATACCCGTGGTTCGAGTGACGATATGTCCGGCCTCATGGAAACCAGTTACGCGGCGCCTAGGAAGCGGATGATTCGAGTTCAGCAGGATGAAGCCTCCAACCTTGCTGTCATAGGCAACTGCGCCAGAGATTTTGGATGGAAGAGGGCGTTCGAATACTCGGAGTCCCATTTCGAACTCCATCAGCGCGGATAGGTTCTGAATTGGTCCCATGCCAATGCCAAACCGAGAGCGCAAATTAAGAGCCGCATCTTCCGCATGCCGTTCGAGAGAACCGGTCTTTGGTACGTCCACCGTTGGTAAGTCCACGATGCGAGAAGGCTGTCCCAGCAGAGCTTCAATTTGAAGCGTCGAATTCGCGAGACGGTTAAGTAGATTCGCAACGAGCACTTCGTCACTTGCCTGATTGCTGGACGGGGTGCTCCGAAAATCCACGTCTAGCTCAATAGGGGCTTCTCGCTCGTCAAGTAGTTCGCTCTCGGGAATGTCGTATAGCTCGGCGAACTGTCTGAGCTCTTGGCTCGAGACGGTGCGTTTACCGGCTTCAATAGCTACAAGCGTGGTGCGCGCGAAAGCGAGCTTCGCTGATGCCGCCTCTTGGGTCATGCGGTGAATAGTTCGGGCGTGTTTGAGCTTGGCTCCAAGGGTATCCGGACGGACTTTTAGTTCACTTGCCATTTCAGCTCCGGGCAAGGTCAGCGACCCAAGACTTTGGACCGCATTTCTCCAGAAATTGCGTCCATTCCTTCCGGTGTTGTTGAAGGAAATGTTCCATTTTTTCTCTCACTTCTTGTATGGGGGCGTCCAACGCGCGCTGGATATTGGCAATTTCAGATTCCACGCGTGTGTTACGTGGGCTGCTTGCAAGGTCAGCCAAGCGCTGCATGGCGCGAATACTGTTAAATGCTACGTCGTGGTTCGACTTGTGGACTCGAGGCAATTGCCCTTTGAATGCGCCTTCAAATGAGGTCGCTGTAAGGTCAGCGGCACGGTAAGGGGTTGTGTCGTCTATGTTTGCCGACAGAAGTGCAACACGCCGCAGCAGGCAGTTTCCGCAGAGGCCGCAGTGTAAGCTTTTCCTGTCTTGGCTCGAATGCCGCGCGTCATATGAGCAAGAGCGGTGTGCCGCCAACCAATCGTTGGGTTGGGTGCTCAGTGATGCCAATTGACTGAGGACTTCACCCTTCGTCAAAAAGAGGGCCGGATGCTCGATGGCAACTACTATGTCGGTAAGTGCATGGACCAGCTTGGTCAATCTAGACGTGAAGCCTGGGTGGCAACTCCGGTGTGGGGCTTCGTTGCCTAACGGTACCAATGAGCCTCCAAGGCTTCCTTGGCCGTTTTCAGGTATCACTACTTTGGCGGGCTGGGCCAATGCCGCTCCATAGCCTGCAAGCATGTCGTAGATGAAAGGTCGTGACCTAAAAGTTGGCTCAGTGCGATGCGGCTCTTTGAAGAACGCGGCGACTTGAACGGCGTGGAGGTCTTTGTCATTCTTTCGGCCGAGGTTTTTCCAGTTGGTCAGTTGGTGGGCGGATTGCACGTTCACCAAGATGAGTTCAGCAACCGACGCATCGCGCTGAACCTGATTGGCTAGAGCAAAGGAGTCGAGCCCGCTGCTGTATGGCATGAAGACACGTTGCTGTGAAGGCAGGGACACGATGTGTGCCTGCTCAGGACACAGCGGGGCTTTCTTGCGCTGCTTGAACTCAAATCTCCACTGGTCTCCGGTAAGGTACTGAAGCGTATCGGTGAGCGCGTTTGAGACATTCGGGGATTTCCACTTGTCTAACTCGAAGACCGGCACCTCTATAGACAGCGCCCGGGCCCATCCCTTGCTGTGCTGCCTGTTGCAGGCGCGGTCTGCCATGCGGACACCACTTAATACAGCTGCCAGGTCATCTTGGAGCTGGTCGCCTTCGGCGAAGCAGTACCGCATGATGTGGTCGGTCTTGATTCGGGCGTGGTCTTCAAGTTTGAGCTTGAATGAGCCATCGGCGCGACGCGGTTCTTTGCCCTCGTACAGCAAAACAGAGCAGCTTGCGGCTGGAGAACTGGCATCTCGCGACTGCGTACGCATAGCCTACACGCTCAAAGGTAATTTCAAGCCCAAGCCGTCTTCAACAGACTTGCGCCTCTGACGAGCCTTGGGTAGGGGAGCGGTAGAGAGGTTACAGCTGCTTAAAGCTGCAAGCATGCTGCGCCTGACATCCTTTGCCTGGAAATGGTGGTGCTCCGACTCGACTCGAGCCGCGCAATTCTCGATACAGTCTTCCGCATGCGCTTCGAGTGCTGCATGTACGACGTGCTTGTACATATTGAGACTAGGGTCCTCACGTTGAATTGCTGCGTATGCGATTTCGCATAGGCGGTGAGCAATGTGGTCAGGGGCTGCTTGTTCAAGTTGGTGCAGTCCTCTCTCAAGTCGCTCCTGACCAAAAAAGTCGTTTTGCTTAGAGGAAAGGAGGCTTTTGAACGCCTCGCCCCAGGCAGTGTTCAACGATGCCCCTGCGGTTGACCAAGCAGCGCGCTCTATTGCTAGAGCGAGGTTTCCATCGGCACCCGGTGAGCAAGCAGCCCTTACGGCTGCCCGCCAAGGGCTGTTCGGGGGTATCGAGTGGTGAAGGTCGTCGCGCATGGGCAGTCCTTACGTTGCTTGGCCTTAGTTTAAGTCGACTTTCGACATTGTCAACAAAAAGATTAGTAATTAATTGACAATGACACCGTCCCTTCGTAAGGAAGGAAACCAATGCGCACAATTTGGGCTCCAGCGTCTCTAGACGGATAAGTATCGAAGTCATTGAGTGGCGCTTGAAGGGCATCCAAATTCATGAAATTGGCCCACCCGGAAGCTGGTATTCGCGGCCGTCAGCTCCCGCCGCAAGCCGGCGTCGTCAACAGACTGGTTGCGGGTGCTCCCGACAGTCAGTTGGCCGGTAGTCCAGTTCAACTCGGTTCAGCAGCCATTCATGGCTTTCGCCGTCCTGCTCAAAGCGGTTCTCTGAATCTCCGTAATCTCGGCCTGATAGCGGACATTTGCCCAACATACGGCACCGAGCTAACACGGAAGTGGGTTTTGGCACCCACGGGGCGCCGCTATTCACCTCCGACACTTCAAACCGAGGCGCTGGCAGCAGCCTGCGATGGTCGTCTGGGCCCCATTTGGCTACGATAGTGTGGGTGGGCCCGCCTATGCAACACTGAAGAGAAGGAGCAACCTTGAATAGACCGACCGAAGCTGAGTTCATTGACCACTGGCGTGAGATGCGGCCCAACGTCATTGACGGTCTCATCAAGTTAAAGCTTGTCCATGCCGAAAAGACGTCATTGCTCGTTCCAGAACTGCTTGTGGCCGACCTTGGCGGAATGCGCTGGTTTCAACCGAAGTTCTTCTATGCCCCACAGCTTTCGTTTTTGGATGGCTATTCAGCAGCCGCCATTGGCATTGAGGTCAGCGGCGGCCCCTTGGTGAATGTCGGCTTCACCTCGGGCGGATTCGTGGCTTCTCTGAGCGATTCATCTCAGGTGTACCGTTGCGTGATTTCCGCCCCGGCCGACCTCGCGCGGAGTGCTGCCGGAACGTGCTCACTTGAACCAAGCGGCGATGTCCGGCTAGACCTCTTTCATCACACTACCGACCAGGCCGCGCAGGCGATACAGGCCTCCGG
Source organism: Pseudomonadota bacterium (assembly GCA_046046915.1). GTDB lineage: Bacteria > Pseudomonadota > Gammaproteobacteria > Burkholderiales > Burkholderiaceae_C > JBEEJZ01. The sequence goes on along the minus strand of JBJOIT010000013.1, from coordinate 46,394 downwards.
CCACTTTCGCGGTTCTTTCTGGAATATGCAAGGCACGCGCGAGTTGAAGAACGTTGCTTACGCATACTTCACCAGCCTCCAGCGTATTAACTCAGAGCAAGACCTAGCCAAGATTGCGATGGCGTCAACTGGCTTTATTGGTCTTTTGAAGACGAACGCGGCGTCGGCAAAAGAGGCCATCCGTCTCAAGGTGTATCGCCAATCGACTATGGACCGAACGGCCACCGTGCCTGTCTCGGTGCTGGCGAGCTTGGTTGCACCGCAGCACCTATATCTGCACTCGGCAATAAGGCAGGCGGTCTACTACGAGGCCTGCAATCCCGACATCTACCGGGTAGGGCTGCAACCTGGGAAGGTGGCACCCTTCATGGACGGCGTGTTAAATGTACCAAATGCGGACAGGAAGCGCTTCGAGTACATGGTGCTCGGCGACGCAGACTCCGAAGCTGGGCTGATTGCTCCGTTTGACGAGGAAGAGACGAAGTCGCTCCTTCACATCGAGGCTTGCACTCAGCAGACACTATTCGACTTCTGGCGCTCCCATGCTAACAGCGACCAGGTGGCCGGTCGTGCACCAGAGTTGTTAGTGTTCAAGGACGGCGGCGAAGCGTAAGCCTGACCCAGTTGTGGTCTGTTGCGCCGCAAAGGGCGCGTTGAAAATGTGCTGAACTGCGCCAGACATTGGCTGGGAAAAATACTGTATTTACATGGCTCTGTTCTCGTTATGTATTGGTTTTGACAAAAAAGGCTTCCACTTCAAGGCGGCCATTAGCCCTATCTTGTCCGAAGTGGCTAGTTCCACGGCGTCGCTGGTTTGCCGTAAGCCCAGTTCATTAGCGAGCAGCCCACGCATCGGCAGTGTGCGGCTACTCGCAGGGTAAGACACGGAGGCGCGAGGGAGTCCTAAACGGTGGGTTGCACCGGTGCCGAGGAAACTCAAGATGAAAAAACGGCGTCTGGGAGACGCCGCGTTGAGTCAGGTTACCAAGACGACTGCTTCAGAAAAGTAACGCCTTAACACCTTTAGTTTCCACCAACTGAAGCAACCTGGCGGACGCGCCACTCGGGCGGTTGTTCGCTACAGGGGACTCCCACTTTTGAACGGTCGACATGCTCACGTTTAAGAGTGCTGCAAATACAGCTTGACTCATCTTAGCAATAGCCGTGCGAATGGACACAATGCGCTCAGGCGTGTACTCAGGGGGTTCTTCGCAGAGAACCCTCATGCGAGCCATATCTGTCTTTGAAACAAGGCCGTAAGCGCTCAACTCCGCCGTTGTCTCGAGCAACTCCTGAAGCACACGTGAGTTTTTAGCATTTTGATTTGTCATTACATATCTCCGTCAAGGCACCGTCTGCCTTCATTTGGTCCAATCTCGCAACATCTGCTTTCTGCAAGTTACCGCCAGTAATCTTGGCAGCCTCTTCTTCTTTCGCACTAAAGTCAGTACCGGGGTCGCTCTTTGAGCGGCCCACGACAAAGAATATGGCTTGAGCATGACGCTTGGCCACAAGGGTTCTCGTAGCGCCGCTCTTACCCATTCCAGGCATGGCAATTCTTTTCTTGCATAACCCGCCACCTAAGTCGGCCTCGAATTGGCCCTTTTCGATTTCCCGTGCAGCGACACAAAGCAAAGCGTCCGTTATCAACTTCTTCGCCCATCGGTCAAACGTTCTCGTCTTGAATACTCTTTTTGAATGCATTGTTGTTCCTAAGTATAGCATCAAATGCTAGAGTTTCAATCCTGCATATGTTTGAAAGCTCCCAATTGCCACCTTTTGTCTCATGGCACAGTCATCCCCTGTAGTCCGTTCGCGCCCATCCCGCGTTACGTATTAATGAGCTGTCTTCCAAGCGCCGATATGACGAAATATTCGGGCTTTAAGTCGCCCTTGTACCACTCGTCCAGCCTTGTCCAGGCAAGGTAATTGGGCATGTACTTGGTGGCTACGCCTCTGCGAACTCTGTTGAGCGTGGTCTTAAGGCGCTCGTGGTAGCTGTTCACGGTCTGCACGTGGTAGACACCCTCCTCAACGCGAGGACCGTAGGTGACAGCCACCGAGTGATAGGCCGCGCCCAGGGACTTGACAGCTCCTCGCAACGCTGCACTGCCGTCGATGCAGACTAAGGTTCCCGGACCGACCACGCCACGCAAGGCGTCGGTGGCTTGGGCTATGGTCATGGCCCCCAATGTTTGGTCTGACACATAGGGCTGCCCCCGCAGCCGACCAACCAATACCAGCACCAGGTCTTTACGAGAGGACGCTTTGCCCTTTTTGCCCTTGGTGGGTGGCTTTCCGCCGTGGCGACGCGGCGGTCGAGCTTTGGTGGGGTCCTCGGGCGAAACAAGCTTTCGACTCCCTTTTTGGGACTCCCTGAAGTACGTTTCGTCGGCCTCAAAAATGCCCGTCACGCCCCTGGGCTGGTGCCCCACGACGGCCTCCAGGAATCGGTGGCGCCATCGGAACGCAGTGCTCACGGACACCCCAAGCTCCTTGGCCGTTGCTCTGATGGTCAGCCCCTTCTGAAGGCACTCCCCATGCTGAAAAGCACCCGGCGCCGGCCATCGCCTCATCAATTGAGCTTAGAGCGCGGGAGTGTTGGTGGATACGCTCGGTCTCAGAGCGCAGGTCGGCCAGTTGCTCAGGGCTAAGCCCGGGTAGCATTGCCAGTAGTGTCTTGAACTGAGAAGCGCGCATGAGCGATTCTCTTCTGAAAATCAAGAAAACACAAAAAATCAATACGCATTAAGAACAGAGCCATTTACATACAGCAAACCGACGCCATCCATTTCGTCCAAAGAATTTGTAAGTGTTGGCCCTGGAAAGTGCAGAGGGTTCCAAAATATCTGCCTGATAGAGTGCCACTGTGACATCGAATTGGCCTTTATGAAATTTTAGGCCGTGCATACCCCATGATTTCAGGGGCTGTTGGCGGAACCACAAAATAGGGGCGGTCCACGTATTAACGTGTTATAAATAGCGCAGTGTGACAATGGAGCATTGCATGGCTGACATAGTTCAAATTGCGCTGACTAGGATTGGCCCCTGCGTGAGCACGGCCTTGGTGAAAGCACTGGTCGATGAATATCGACTAACCCCCGCCAATGCCAGGCAAAAGGTTTCTCGCTCTACGTCAATTAAGAAGCTTGCGTACCTACCGTTTCCCAGGAACGCCCGGTTCGTATATTTACAGTCCGACTACGCATCTCACGAGTTTTGGCACGCATTGACGGATGAGCTACTCCGGAACTCAATCTCATACGGAGGCGGCTTAGCAGCATTGCTCGCGCGAGGCGGCGTGATGCCAGTGGAGCACTTCGCGATAGCCTGTGGCGCGCCACTTGCCCAAAAGGGGCACCAGTCACCCGCGACAATTCTTTCTCGCTTGGAGAAGGCCGACCTGGTCAAGGTATTTGATGTGCCTGGCATCGGTAAGTGCCTGGAACTTTCGCAAAAGGCGGCTGCCCAGTCATTTGAGTTGGCGCAGATGCGTGCACGGTTGAAGACCGAGACAATCCTTCTCTGCGCAATCAAGGACTGGGCACGGAATCTTGGTCTTGTCAGCTACAACAAAGTTGAACTTCGTGATGAAGGTGACAAGCAGCCCAAAGTTGGCACATTCAATTGGGACATGACGGGTCCCTCCTATGTGGGGCCTCTGGTTCAGTGGTCTGGAAGCAAACCGAAGTCAGGGTTTTTGGTTTGTGACGTCCTGTTGGGCACCAACGTGTCTGAAAAGGAGTTGCAGCCGTTCATCAACAAATGCAAAACGCTTCGTAGCCTCACCAAGGTGGGCCGGTGCATGCAAATTTTTGTAGCTGACGGGTATACCCCTGAAGCATTTGCACTCGCTCGGTCCAACGGAGTTATACCTGCCACTACGGAAACGCTCTTCGGTGCCGATGTGGCAAAAGCGCTAAGAGAACTCACTGACCTGTTGAAGGACGTCTTCCCTAGGGTCGACACTTTTGAAAAGGTGGACGCAGTATTTAGCCGTCTGAGCCACATCGAAGGCGCCGCGACGAACCTTCGTGGCGCTCTGTTTGAGTACTTTACCGCCGAGTTGGTTCGCCTAAATAGCGCTCATACAACCATTCAGTTGAACGAAATTTTGCGAGATGACATAGGTCGCTCAGCTGAAGTGGACGTTTTGGTACTTCATATCAGACAGACGGTGCGTTTCATCGAATGCAAGGGATACAAGCCTGGCGGAATCATCCCGGACGACTTGGTGAAGCACTGGCTGGATGACCGAATTCCAGTGATTCGTAGGGCTGCTGCGCAGGAGCCTTTTTGGAACAACTGCCAGCAAGTATTTGAGTTCTGGACCTCTGGAGACCTTTCGCCAGAAGCGAAACAGAATGTCAAGGACGCGGCATCCAAAACAACTAAGTACACGTTGAAAATAGTTGACCGGGATGCAATCATGGAAGCCTTGAAAGCTACCAACAGCACGGCACTAAAGAAGACGTTTAAAGAACACTTTTCCGAGCACCCCCTAGAGAAGGCTGAGCGCGCTTCAAAGAAGGCAGGGCGTAAGCTGCCAATTCCAGGGGCATCACAACTGCCAAAACGGGAAGTGGTGGGTGAGACCGGATTCACTGCAGAGCACCCAAGAGCAGTTGGAATCAGTTGAAGAGAAGGCGCACCGTTCTCCCCTCTTGGTTTTGGCCATCGCTTGCCTTGGTGATTCAATAAGTGGAGTGCCTTATGTTGAGCGAATCGTATCCTTGGGCGCGGTAATTCAAAATATTCTGGTCAGTGCCACAGCCATGGACTTCGGTAGTGGCTTAACCAGTGGTCAGGCAATGGATTCTGTTGCCCGCCTTCGCGCCTTTGTTCATCCGCTTCATAAGCCTGGCTTCCTTGAGCGCCTCTTCGAATTGAATTGCAGCCGCGCGAATCTGATTGCTTTGCACTTTCAGGCGGTCCATGTCATTGATGCACTTCGCCATGTCAGTCCCGGTATAGCTGAGCATGCCGGAGGAGAGTTCGATGCCTTGCAAGCGGAGTTGTGCGGACGCATGTTGGAGGTCCATGGCGGCGCCATTCAAAATGCTGGCCGCAAGGTCGAGGTCCGATTGCTGATGAACCTGCATGCGCTCGTCGTGCATGACCTCCATCAAGTGCCGACGGGCTTGTTCAAGCACGGAGGCTGAGAGCATAGGGGTTTGGCCGAAGGTGCCGTTTTGCTTGAGCCAGCTCGCGACCTCTGCAAGCTGCTCGGCATCGATTTCGATGTCCGGGCGCAGGCGCACGCCTGCGGGCAATATTGATGGGTCAATGGCGACGTTGAAGCTGCCGAGGTACTGCGTCTTGGTGCGTCGTGACGCCTTGTCGTAGAACTGACGCACCACTGTGCAGGTGGTTTTGCCCTTCGCTGGGGCTTTGATGAGAAATGATTTCATGGATGGGAATCTCGCGGTTGGTTGTGAAGTAGCCGCGCGCCAACAGCCTTGTCACTGCGCGGGCAAGTTGTGTAGGCACCGCGCGTTGGCCCGTAAAGTCGCTTTGCGTCCATGCGACTGGTCGCTGCGCGGACAGTTAGATTGCGACTGCGCGGCGTGGACTCAGTTGCCAGCGCTGTGACGCGGGACGTCGCCGCGAACGAGATGGCCCAAGGTGATGTCACCAAATACCTTAAAACGGCCCATCTTTGGCAAGTGTTGGCTGGTGATTTCTTTCATCGACCGCAGGCGCCCGGCGTTGTCGCCATATTTGAGGGCGAACTGTGTGTAGCGGGCCAGCCAAGCCTTGCGGACGAGCCCCCATTGGCTGTCTGCTTCCCTATGGAGCTGTAAAACCTGACTCCGGACGCCGGAGAACAGTGGTCGACGACGCTGATAAGCCAATGTGCCGCGTAGGCCTTCCAACTTGGCGTCGTCGCGTCCGAAGTTCAACGCACTGACATCGTTTTCGATGGCCGCCATGACCTGGCCATAGGACCGGTTGGTAAGCTTCCAAGTCCAAGTGGAGCAGTCTTTGATGATTTTCTTTTCGCGGCCGGTTTTCGCATCGCGAACTGTCCGGGCGTCTTTCTTGTGCGCGTACAGAAGCACGTAGTCTTCAAACTCGATGTGGCCGTTTGCCCGTAGTGCATGTTTGGCAACGTGGGCATCCGGAGTTTTGCTGTCGGCGAGCCCTCCGAGGCCGGTACTGGACAGCACCCACCAGGCGATTGCGCCGTCTGCGGCAGGATAGGCAACAAAGTGGGCGGATGCAAGACCTCTGGAGCGGTCATACGTGCGGCCTCGCTCGTCACGCTGAATTGGGTAGCGGCCAGCCAGTTTGGCGGCCAGGGCTGGAAGCTTTGCCGGTGATATGACGCCGCCAATCCAGTACGGGTTGCCTCGTAAGACGAGCGTTTGCAGGTGCTGCATGAGTACGGTTTTGCCGGTGGGGACGCGCAGGTCAAGAATGTCCGGGGTATTTTTCATGTGGATGTCGCTTTTGTAGGTAGAGGGTCTTACCTGTAGCAACAGCTACGGAAAATGGGACGTCTGCCGGCGTCAATGGGCTGTCTGCCACTGCCGTTTCACGAAATGGGACGTCTGTAGACGTTCGATTGAGGGAAGACTATGAAGCCATTAAAAATTTTTCGACCTGGTCGAAAAATGGTGTCTATACGCTGCATAGGACTTGTGATGTGCGTGCCAACGCATTGAACGGGGCCAGGTGCGCCAACACCCTCAAACTTCTCGAAGTTCACAGGGGCGCGCCAACGCCCTGAACTTCATCATCATCTTTTCTTCCGGCGTGAGCTCTCTGGTGGTTCTGGAGCGCCACAGCGCGTAGTGCATCCTCAAACGGGTGCCCGCTACGTGTCGGAAGGGGGGCGGGGAGTAATCCCGGCAGCGCAAGCTGCCGGAGTAATCCCCCGCCTCTACTTCATACGCCCGGGTTGCCACCCGGGGTGTCCTGCATGGTTTGCGTTGAATGCACTCCTGCAGAGACCGTGCGATTGGGGAAGGGCTGGCCAGGGGTAATAACCTGTCCAAGGGCTTTGTAGCCTGTGACCCTCGGATTTGTCATCCGGGACGAGCGCCTGATATGCGAGATGATTTTTTTAAGTCTGTCGGCTCGCTACCCTGCCTCCTGAACAAGGGCAGAGGCGAGACGATTACCGACATGCAGTCCAGCTGGGCGAGGCGAGGCACCGATTCGGTGTCGAAGTCCGCGACCATGCACGAACCAGGGTTTGAACCTGGTGAGGGGTATGGGTGGTAGCAGGGGGTCAGATGGGTCGCACCATCACAGCCGTCGGCATCACTGGGAGCAAAAGCATGTAAAAGCCCGCGAGGGCAATCGGATGAGTGTGAGCAAGCTAGGGCCTGAAGTGCCTGGAAATTGTGGAAATGAGCAGAGAACAGTGCAATGAGTACCCACCCGCTTAATGGTTTCGGGGTGAGGGAAATCTGGAGACGCGCCAGAAAGCACCGCTGTTCGTGAGCAACTTGCGTTCTACTCGTGAAGACTTGCGTATCGAACCAACACAAAATGGCCCGAGGTGCGGGGAAGTAACTACCACGCAAACCGGGGGCTATAAGCCAACTGCTGGGGCTAAGGGCAGGGAGCAATCCCTGGACAACATCCCAAGACATGAGTCTGCCTATGCGGTTGAGTGGCCGGCGAAAGCCGAGTCGGTTGAAAAGATGATGATTTGGAAGTGAACGGCCCCCTCTTTGGCGAGAGGGGTTCCGGCAGAAGATGCCTTGGCGGGCATCTTTCGAGCCGTGTGGACGCTTTTATTCGGTGAGCCAGACTTGGCGGTCTGGTGAGCCCGAGCGTTTGCAGGGTGCGTGGAAATTTGAGGCTTTGCTTCTGATGAACCACGGCGATGGACAAGGTATGGGAGATATCCCAGATTGCGTAATTCGTTTGATTCGAACCCCGGGGCACAGCTCCGGGGTCTATTTGACGACGCAATTGAACTACTGCCGCAAACGAGGAAGCCTCCCGCAAGGGGGGCTTTTTCTATGGTCCTGGTCGCCCGTCCTGGCGAATACACGTCCGCCAGCGGGTAGCATGACGCCAACAATCGAATTCGACAATGGCAATCAAAAAATCCGAACTCTATTCATCCCTTTGGCAGTCCTGCGACGAACTTCGCGGCGGCATGGACGCCAGCCAGTACAAGGACTATGTCCTTGTAATGCTGTTCGTGAAGTACATCAGCGACAAATACGCCGGCGTGCCGTTCGCGCCCATCGTCATCCCGGATGGGGCAAGTTTCAAGGACATGGTGGCCCTCAAGGGTTCTACCCATATCGGCGACGATATCAACAAGAAGATTCTGGGGCCCCTGGCAAAGGCCAATCAGCTGGCCGACATGCCGGACTTCAATGACGCCACCAAACTGGGCAGTGGCCAGGAGTTGGTGGACCGTCTAACCAACCTGATTGCCATCTTTGAGAACAAGGCACTGGATTTTTCCAAAAACCGGGCCGAGGGTGACGACATTCTGGGTGATGCGTACGAGTACCTGATGCGCCATTTCGCCACCGAGAGTGGCAAGAGCAAGGGGCAGTTCTACACCCCGGCAGAGGTCAGCCGCATCATGGCCCACATTATCGGCATCCATGCGGCCACCACTAGCAGCGACACCACGGCATACGACCCGACCTGCGGTTCGGGCTCCCTGCTGTTGAAAGTCGGTGAGGAGGCCACAGCTCCCATCACCCTATATGGGCAGGAAAAAGACGCGGCGACCTCCGGTCTAGCGCGCATGAACATGATTCTGCATGACAAGCCAACGGCGCTCATCAAGCAGGGCAACACGCTGGCAAACCCATTGTTCAAGACTGACGATGGCCAGCTCAAAACGTTTGACTTCGTGGTCGCAAATCCGCCTTTCAGTGACAAGCGCTGGGGTACTGGTTTCAACCCGGCCGAAGATGTGTTTGACCGATTCCAGAGTTTTGGCGTTCCGCCGGCCAAGCAAGGTGACTTCGCCTACCTGCTGCACATCGTCCGCTCCCTCAAAAGCAGTGGCAAGGGTGCTTGCATTCTTCCGCACGGCGTGTTGTTTCGCGGCAATGCCGAGGCAGTCATCCGAGAAAACCTGATTCGCAAGGGGTACATCAAGGGACTGATTGGTCTGCCGGCCAACTTGTTCTATGGCACCGGCATTCCGGCCTGCATCATCATCATCGACAAGGAAAATGCCCAGAACCGCAAAGGCATCTTCATGGTGGATGCCAGCAGTGGCTTCATCAAGGACGGCAACAAGAACCGTCTGCGCGATATGGACCTGCACAAAATTGTTGATGTCTTCAACAAGCGGTTGGAGGTGCCAAAGTATTCCCGCATGGTTTCCTTCGATGAAATCGAGAAAAACGGCTTCAATCTGAATCTGCCGCGTTACATCGACAGCCAGCAGGCCGAAGACCTGCAGGACATTAATGCCCACTTACACGGCGGCATCCCGCAGCGCGATGTTGATGCCCTGGAAAGCTACTGGACAGTCTGCCCACAGCTCAAGGCGGGCCTTTTCGCCGCAAATCGCCCGGGCTACTTGGACCTGACCGTGTCCAAAGATGACATCAAGCCCACCATTTATGGCCACCCGGAGTTTGTGGCGTTCATTGGAAGCATGACAGCGCTCTATGCTGATTGGCAGCAGCATAGTGCCAACACCCTCAAGGCATTGCAGGTGGGTTGTCACCCAAAGGCCGTCATCAAGGCGCTTGCGGAGGACCTCCTGGGCCACTATGTTGGCAAGCCCTTGATTGACGCGTATGACGTGTACCAGCATCTTATGGACTACTGGTCCACCACCATGCAGGATGACTGCTATCTCATCGCATCAGAAGGCTGGAAGGCGCAAACCACTCGTGTGCTGGTGAAAAATGCCAAGGGTAAAGAGGTGGACAAGGGATGGACCTGTGAACTCGTCCCCAAATCCTTGGTCGTTGCTCGATACTTTGCCGAGGAGCAAGCCGCCATTACCGCGCTTGAATCCACTATTGAAACCCTGGTTGCGGAAATGACTGAACTCGAAGAAGAGCACGGCAGCGCTGACGGTCTGTTTGCCGAATTGGACAAGGTCAATAAGGTACATGTGTCTGCCCGTTTGAAGGAAATTAAGGGTGATGCGGATTCCAAAGACGAGGCTGTCGCACTGAGTGCTTGGCTCAAACTATGTAACCTGGAGTCAGACTTCAAGAAGACATTGCGAGAAGCGGAATACACACTGGATACCCTGGCCTATGCCAAATATCCAAAGCTTTCCGATGTGGAAATTCGAGCTCTGGTAGTCGATGACAAGTGGCTCAGCGCTATCGGTACCGCTGTGTATGGGGAGATGGACCGCATAAGTCAGTCTCTGACGCAGCGGGTGAAGTTACTGGCCGCCCGGTATTCAACACCCCTGCCAGTGTTGACTGATGAAGTGGAGGCACTAGCAGGACGGGTCGCTGGTCATCTCAAAATGTTGGGGGCACTGTGAAGCTAGAAAAGGGATACAAGCTGACCGAAATAGGCGTGGTTCCACAGGACTGGCAAGTTCTTAAATTGGGCGAGATAGGTCGCGTTATTCGCGGTGCAAGTCCTCGGCCGAAAGGTGACCGACGTTTTTATGGTGGCACTGTTCCCAGACTGATGGTCGAGGATGTGACTCGCGATGGAAAGTTTGTGACGCCAATTGTGGACTCTTTAACCGTTGAAGGTGCAAAGCTCAGTCGGCCCTGTCCAAAGGGCACTTTGACGGTTGTTTGCTCCGGTACGGTGGGCATCCCATCGTTTTTGGCGGTAGATGCCTGCATTCATGACGGTTTTTTGGCTTTGGTAGACATTAAGCGTGAGATATCGAGTGACTATCTGTATCACCAGCTCACCAGTCTTCGGCAGAAGTTTGACTTGGCGGCCACTCACGGCGGTGTTTTTACTAACCTAACAACTACTGGATTTGCCGAATTTTCGGTTGCTGTTGCGCCTAGCGATGAGCAACGTGCAATTTCCATTGCGTTGTCCGATGTCGACGGTCTGCTCACCAAACTAGACCAACTCATCTCCAAAAAGCGCGACCTCAAACAGGCCGCCATGCAGCAACTCCTCACGGGTCAAACGCGGCTGCCGGACTTTGAAGAGAAGTGGGCATCGAAGTGTTTGGGTGATATCGGCGGCTTTCTCAAAGGAAGTGGAGTCAGAAAGGACGAATCACTAAGTGGTGCACTACCCTGCATTCGATACGGCGAAATTTATACGCAACATGATGACTACATCAAAGCGTTTTATTCATGGATATCCCCGAGTGTCGCGTCGACAGCTTTGCTGCTCAAAAAGGGTGACATTTGTTTTGCTGGCTCTGGAGAAACAAAGGCGGAAATTGGTAAGTGCGTTGCGTTCGTAGATGACTTTGAAGCATACGCCGGTGGTGATATCGTCATCCTTAGGTCGACTGAATCAAATGCAGTGTTCATGGGCTACTACTTGAATACGGAGCCGGTTAACAGACAGAAGGCCAGTATGGGGCAAGGGGATGCTGTTGTGCATATAAGTGCCAGTGCGTTGGCTACTATCCAAATCAAAGTTCCCAACCTCGATGAGCAAGCCGCAATAGCCAAGGTGCTCTCCGACATAGACGCCGAACTCGCCACCCTCGAAGCCCGTCGCGAAAAAATCCGTCTCATCAAGCAAGGCATGATGCAAGAACTGTTGACGGGAAGAACCCGCCTAATATGAGCACCTCAGCAATGACTGGTGGCCAATGTCGCTGCCGGCACTTCAGGGAATTTATGAAATGAGCACAATCGGCCAGCCCGAGCGCGTCACACAAAACCGTGTCATCAAACTGTTCACTCAGGACTTGGGTTACAGCTTTCTTGGCAACTTTCAGGACCGGGCCGGCAACAGTAACATTGAAGAAGCGCAGCTCAGCGAGTACCTGTCTCGCCGTGGCTATCGTCCCGCCTTAATTTCCAAGGCGATGTACGAACTGCGTACGGCTGCGGACAACCCAAATCGAAGCCTGTATGACAATAACCAGGCGGTGTACCAGTTGCTCCGCTACGGAGTGCAGGTGAAGGCCGAGGCCGGTGACAACTTTGAGACTGTGGAGCTGATTGACTGGAAGGTAGCTTCCAGCAATCACTTTGCTGTCGCCGAAGAGGTGACGGTCATGGGCAATCATGAAAAGCGTCCGGATGTGGCGATTTACGTCAATGGCATCGCGGTGGGGGTGCTGGAGCTCAAAAACAGTCGCACCTCAATTGGCCATGGAATCCGTCAAAGCCTGGTCAACCAGCAACCTGAGTTCATTGCCCCGTTCTTTGCAACGGTCCAGTTCGTGTTTGCAGGCAATGACTCCGAGGGACTGCAGTACGGCACGATTGGCACAGAAGAGAAGTATTTCCTGAAGTGGAAGGAAGACGAGCTGGACAACAGCCACTTCAAGCTCGACAAGTACTTGCTTAAAATTTGTGCAAAACCCCGGCTGATAGAGCTCATGCACGACTTTGTGCTGTTCGATGGCGGAATCAAAAAGCTGCCCCGCGTCCACCAGTATTTCGGAATCAAGGCGGCCCAGGCCCATGTTGACCGCTACGAAGGCGGCATCATCTGGCACACCCAGGGCAGTGGCAAAAGCATTGTCATGGTGCTGCTTGCGAAGTGGATTCTGGAAAACAAGCCTAATGCCCGCGTTGTCATCGTCACGGACCGGGATGAACTGGACAAGCAGATTGAGGGTGTTTTCACCGATGCTGGCCACCCTATTACCCGCACCACCAGTGGCCGTAACCTGATGACCCAGCTCGGGCACGCCAAACCACGGCTGCTGTGCTCACTGGTGCACAAGTTCGGCCAGCGAGGCGTCGACGACTTTGACCAGTTCATCAAAGACCTGCAAGCACAGCCAAGCCAGACGGTGGGTGAGCTGTTTGTGTTCGTGGACGAATGCCACCGCACCCAAAGCGGCAAGCTACATCGGGTCATGAAGGCATTGATGCCCAATGCCGTGTTCATTGGCTTTACCGGCACCCCGTTGCTGAAGCAGGACAAACAGACCAGCATGGAAGTGTTCGGTGGCTACATCCACACGTACAAATTCAGCGAAGCTGTCGAAGACAAGGTGGTGCTGGACCTCGTTTACGAGGCCCGTGATATCGACCAGCGCCTGGGTTCCCCTGAGAAGGTTGATGCCTGGTTCGAAGCCAAGACCAAGACGCTCAACAATTGGCAGAAGGCTGCATTGCGTGAGCAGTGGGGCACGCTGCAAAACGTGCTGAGCTCCCGTTCGCGTATGGACCAGGTGGTGGCGGACATCGTGTACGACTTCGGCGTCAAACCCCGACTGAACAACCACCGTGGCACCGCCATTCTGGTGGCCTCCAGCATCTACGAGGCCTGCAAGTACTACGTGCTTTTCCAGAAGACCCCTTTCAAGGGCAAATGCGCGGTGGTGACCTCATACAACCCGCAGACCAAGGACATCACCACTGAAGACACGGGCGCCAATACCGAGACCGACAAAGAGTACATCTACAGCACTTACACCGACCTCCTGAAAAATGTCGATGCTCAGCCAGGCAAGACCAAGACAGAGACCTATGAGGACCGTGCCAAGGACCTGTTCAAGAAGCAGCCCGCCAACATGCGCTTGCTGGTGGTGGTCAACAAACTGCTGACTGGCTTTGATGCGCCCAGCTGTTCCTATCTGTACATCGATAAAGAGATGCAAGACCACGGTCTGTTCCAGGCGATTTGCCGGACCAACCGGCTGGATGGTGATGACAAGGACTTTGGTTACATCGTCGATTACAAAAAGCTGTTTACCAAGGTTGAGAAAGCCATTGCGGTCTACACCTCCGAGCTCGACAAGACCGGTGGTGAGGACCCACAGATTTTGCTCAAGGACCGCCTGGTGCTGGGTCGCGAGAAGCTTGATACCGCGCTGGAAGCGGTCGCCATGCTGTGTGAACCGGTGTTGCCCCCTAAGGGCGAGCTGGAGCACATCCATTATTTCTGCGGTAACAGCGAAATCCCCGATGAATTGGTAGCGCATGAGCCCCAGCGCGTGGCTCTTTACAAGGCCACAGCCGGTCTGATGCGGGCGTTTGCCAGCATCGTGGACGACCTGGAAGCTGCCGGCTACAGCGATGCCGACATCCAGCGCATCAAAGCGCTGATAGACCGTTATCTGAAACTGCGGGAAATCATCCGTAAGGCCAGTGGTGAGACCATTGACTTGAAGGCCTACGAGGCCGACATGCGCCACCTGATTGACACTTACATCCAGGCCGATGCCCCGCGCACCATCTCTCCGTTCGGTGACATTCCCTTGATGGAACTGATTGTCAAAAGCGGCATCGCCGACGCCATTAATCAGCTGCCCGACGGCATCAAAGGCGACCGGACAGCGATTGCGGAGACGATTGAGAACAACGTCCGCAGCAAAATCATCAAGGACCACCTGAACGACCCAGCGTACTTTGAGAAGATGTCGGCGCTCCTCAATGAAATCATTGCTTCCCGCAAGGCGAAGGCCATTGACTACGAGGAGTACCTTCGTCGAATTGCCGATGTGGTCAAGCGGGTGCAGGCCGGCCAGGGGTCGGAGACTCCGGCGCAACTGAACACCCCGGGTCGGCGTGCGGTGTACAACAACCTGAAAGCCGAATTGGCGGCCATGCCGGCAAACTTTGTAGCCGAACAGATTCCGCCCTATGGAAATGCTTCTGCAGACCCGGTTTTGGAATTGGCCCTGCGCATTGATGCCTCTGTCAAAGCGCATCGACCGGACGGCTGGCGTGGCATCCAGGCGCGTGAACAGGTGGTCAAGAAGGCCATTTATGACGTGTTGCTGAACGTGGCCCTGGTCGAGCGCATCTTTCTCATCATCAAGCAGCAGGGCGAGTATTGATGACGTCAGGGTCGAAGGCGCCGATGGGGAGCCAAATCCATCTGGGCGATATCGCCGTGGACGTAACGCAAAAGGCCATCAAGAACATCCACTTGAGTGTCTACCCCCCGCACGGCAAGGTACGCATTGCTGCACCCATGCACATGGACCTGGATACCTTGCGCGTGTTTGCCATCTCCAAGCTAGGCTGGATTAAGCAACAGCAGGAAAAGCTACGTGGCCAAGCCCGTCAATCCCCAAGGGAGTACCTGGACCGGGAGAGTCACTACGTTTGGGGGCGGCGCTACCTGCTGAAGGTGGTCGAGCATGATGCTCCGCCAGAGGTCACAGTGACCCACGGGAAGTTGGTGCTTCATATGCGGCCGGGGGCCAGTCAGGAAAAGCGCCAGGTGGTTCTGGATGAATGGCTCCGCGAGCAGCTCAAAGCCGAGACCCGTCAGCTGATTGAAAAGTGGGCGCCTCACATCGGCGTGGTGGCACCCACGTTCAGCACGCGCAAGATGAAGACGAAATGGGGTAGTTGCACGCCGGCGGCCAAATCCATCTTGGTGAACCTGGAGCTCGCCAAAAAGCCTTTGGAGTGCCTGGAATACATCGTGGTGCACGAGCTCACCCACCTGCTGGAACCCACCCATAACCCCAGGTTCGTTGCTCTGATGACCAAGTTCATGCCGAAATGGCGGTTTTATCGGGATGAGCTCAACCGCCTTCCGGTGCGTCACGAAGACTGGGACTATTGACGATAAGTTCAGCGGTCGCAGAGATTAACGGCTTCCGATGGCTCGGTGTCCCGGGTTCGCGCGCGTGAGCGCTGAATACCGCCTACAGAGGCACCTCATCACCATTTTTTCCTGCCGAAGCCTCCTCCTGGGAAAGAACTGAAAGGCCTGCGCGTATTCCCGGTTGGGGTTTACCTGATATGGCCTAAGTTAACACCCCTCACACTCCTTCAGTGCAGAGTTCCATGGAACAGCTGCTTGTAATGCTTTGACAGTGTGGGAGTTGAGCAATTGATGAGCTTTGCGACCTTCCCCATGGTCGGCATTTGTCCCTGAGAAATTAGCTGGCCAATGGCGGCAATGACTTGCGCCTCACGACGCTCGCGCTTAACTTTTGCAGCAGCGGCGGCACCGCGCACCCCACGCCAAGATTGCAGTTCGCTGAAGGCGGCGGTGAGTTCCTTTTTTCCGTGGTTCGCCCACACCCAGCGCGCGACACTTCTTCCAACCGCTTTGCACTCGGCAATTGGCAAGAGCCCTCGACCTGTCAGGAACGGTAAATGCTCATAGCTGGCTGCATTGATGTGCTCCGCTGTGGCGACGACTGCCTTTTCCCACGATTCAAAGTCACGTGCCCTGTGTTCATTAATGTTGTCATATGCCCAAAATCGGACTTCATCGAATAGAAAGACGTTGCGACCAATTTCTCCCCTAGGCGTGCGGTTGAAAGCCTGAATTTTCTTGTGCGTGAGTTCGACATAGTCTGCCAATTCATGCAAGTCACGCCCGCGCTCTGGCCCTTTGTACAAGTCCCAGTTTGAGCTGATGGGGTTCTTACAGAGCTGACCATTGAATCCCTCATCGGCGCCGACTGCCAAGGCAAGGGCATTCTCGACTGCAGCCATGTACCGTTGCGGCTTGATTCGCGCATGTTCGTGTCTGCCAACCGGGGTATCGAGTTCGTAGGCGATATGTGCACTGTTTTTGTCGCGGGATAACGCGACCCAGTTGGGTTCTGGAACACCCAGGTCGTTCTCCCATGCGCGCGCCTCTGAAAGATATCGCAATGGCAAGTTGTGGAACCGATGCTTGGGATTGTGCCAATCAAGGTCCAACACGATGCGGGAGTAGGCCATTGGGCTGTTTGGCTGAATGTATGGAAACAACAACGCATTTGACGCGGTGCGAATGACGCTATGGTCCTTGGTTGCGCTGCATCGCGGCTTTCGGGCAAGTCGTTGCTCGTCGGCGAATAGCAGAATGGATTGAGCTCGGGCGAGTTCTGTGCTGTTTAAATGCGCGAAAAGGGGCGTTGCCACCGTGGTCTCCCGCGCGGAGACCGTGTTGCTATACGTTGCATTGGATTTGTCCGCAGCGCCTTATTCCCCTTTGCTTGGTCGGCTTGGGAATAGGGCGTTTTTTCAGGCTGCGATATGCCGCCTGTGGACTTCGTATAGCGACCGCTTAAATTAGATGCCGGTATCCTCCCATCTTGACTGCGCCAGTCACGGTAGAGTTAGCAAGGTGAGTTGTGCCCGTTTACGTCTGACCGACTGCAAGTGTGAGCGGCACTTTCGGAAGGCTATTTGCTACACATATTCGGCAAGTCCATTGTCTTTGCTGCGTGCAAGCGAGAACTGATTCCTGCTCGATGTTGAGTCAGAGTCTTGCCTCGAGGCAAGACTCTTATCCCTGTGTTTCAACGGATTACCAAGACTTGACCCCGAGGCTCAATGCGATTTTCAATCCAGCGAGCGCAAAAGTCGCTTTACGCGCGGGTTTGCTTCGCCCAATCCGACGTCTGCTCTGTCATGCAATTTGACCCCAAATCTCTCGGAAGTCCACCATGCGATGGCTGCCGACCGAGACACCCCCGCAGAGCAATGCACTACAAGGTGAAGCACTTCGGTGCGCGCATGAACGCTGTCAACATAGTTACGAACCTCAAGGGAGTGAGAAAGTGACGGTGCGAAGTTTTCAGGAATCCCGCAGTACTCGAGATGCTGTTCAAGCGATGGCTCATCGGCCCACGCCCCAGGTGACTGACCAGCGTTCTCTTCGCAAACATCCAGCATGTTGAGTTGAAGTACGTCAAGGAAGCCTGCGAAGGAGGGAAGGTCCCGCACAGTTGCAGAGTCATGAATTGAAATGACTGCCACCGCCTTGTTCGGCTGCAAGGCATTCATTGACTCCAACGACATGAATTCAACTGATTTCAGCATAGCGATGTTTGAAGGTAAGTATTTCTGGCCGCTCGTGAGCCGTGAGCTCAGAACATTAGGGAGCGGTGACAGGCAATAGTAGCCAGTCGCGCGCCGTAGGTCGGGACTAGGTGTCCTTTGGGTAGCGCGAAGGCAAACTTCAAGCGGCTGACGTCGACAATGCAGCGTTTGAGGGCATTGGCGACTTGGCGCCGAATGTCTCTGATTGGCTGAAGCGGACCTCTATCAGGCCAAGTCCTTCGCCAGAAACCGACCAGGAGCTGACGTTCAGCCCGGAAAACGAAGAACTCGAAAAGGCTGGTCGCATTCATTCCAAACTCCCCCAAATGGGGGATGGTGGGACGAAGACATTGATGTCAGTATCGAAAAGGCAATGCCCGCTGGGGCCGAAGTTGCAATATGTCTATCGAAGTGGGTGAAGTCCATCGTGCCTTCGGACACCTACTAAAAACTCTGAAAATAACATGTATCTTCATCGCGTAACGGCAATCAACTTTCGAGCCTTCGGAGACCGCACCACAGGCAAGCACCTCGATTTAGAACTCAATCCAGGTTTAAACGTCCTAGTTGGCGAGAACGATGCAGGGAAGACGAGCATCGTGGATGTGATGCGATACGTCCTTCTGACGACAAGCAATGATTACTTGCGCATTGAGGACGACGATTTCCATATCGAAGGTCTGCATCAGGCCGCAGAACTTGAGCTCGAGGTCGAACTGCGCGACCTCAGCAAAGCGCAGCAGGCGGCTCTCATAGATTGGCTGACGCTGGAGAAAGGTGTTGCGCCGTATTTAGTTGTGCATCTCCGAGCGAAGCGGCGGACGGGCGTAACCGGGGTCGGTGGGCGTCAGACCGGGCCAATCGTGACCCTGAATGCCGGAAAGCGCGGCAACGGTCCAGAGTTGGGCTCCGCTGCGCGGGAGCTGCTTCGAGCGACTTACCTGAAGCCGCTTCGCGACGCTGTGGCAGAACTGCGACCAAAGAAGAGCTCGCGCCTCTCGCAAGTGCTTCGTGCCCACAAAGACATGAAGGGACAAGCGGCAAATAACTTCGACAAGAGCAAGCCGGATGATGAGCCCAAGACACTGGTCGAAGTCATGGCCCAGGCCCAGCACCGTATCGGCGCGAACACCGCAGTAACTGACGTACGTGACCGACTGAACTTCGAATACCTAAAGGAGCTGAGTTTTGAGCGCACTCCGCTTGCCTCAGACATCCGGGTGGCCGCAGAACTGACATTGGCCCAGGTGCTGGAGAAGCTTGAGCTGACGCTGAGGCCTCCGGGCACTGTTACCGGCGACATGTATTGCGAGCGAGGGCTGGGCTACAACAACGTCCTTTTTATGGCAGCCGAACTTCTTTTGCTAAGCGATGGTGGAGGCGACGAACTTTCGCTATTACTCATTGAGGAGCCTGAGGCTCACCTGCATCCCCAACTACAGGCGCGCGTACTGAGGATGCTTGCCGACAAAGCCGACGACAAGAAGATTCAGGTCGTGGTGACGACGCACAGTCCCAACATCGCATCGAGCGCCGACGTCGAAAATCTCGTGTTGGTCGCGGCCGGAAAGACGTACCGGCTAAAGCCCGGAGAGACGAGCCTTGACGAGGCCGATTATGAATTTTTGAAGCGATTCCTGGATTCCTCGAAGGCGAACCTCTTCTTCGCCCGAGGGGTAGCCATCGTCGAGGGTCCCGCAGAGGCAATCCTTCTGCCCGCTCTGGCAGAGTGCTCGGGGCGGTCCTTCGATGCAAATGGAATTTCCACTGTGAGCGTTGGAAGTGTCGGACTGTTCCGCTATGCAAGAATCCTTCAGCGTAAAGATGGCGCCGTGCTACCGGTTAATGTGGCGTGCCTCGGTGACTTGGACATCGTACCGAACGATGTGGCCTACATTCAGGGGAAGCAGGACAAGATTCGTAATGCCGTGCCGCTCAGGAAGGGCCAGAAGGAACACTCTAAGCGGAAGGTCGAGGACTACACTCCGGCCGAGATTTTGGACGTGCGAAGGAAGAAGGTCGAGCGCGCAATGGGTGGAAGTACCGAAGTCTACATCTCCGACCACTGGACGCTCGAGTATGACCTCTTGAGGTCCGGCTTGGCAAAGGCGACCTACTGTGCAATCCAACTCGAGCAGGCGGAAGGGACCAAAGGGTTCCTCAAGAAGGCCGAGTTCGACAAGGTGCTGAAAGACGCACAGAAAGAATTCGATGAACTTGTGACGAAGTGTTCCTCGGCAGAGATTGCGGCGTATGCGTACGAACCGCTGCATTCAAAGAAAGCGTCGAAAGCCGTCGTAGCACAGTACCTCGCCTCGCTGGTATGTGGAGGGGGTTTTGGAGCAGGGGACACGTTTTTTATGCTCCTTCCACCCTACGTTCAGCACGCCATTGAACATCTCGTCCCGAAGACAGTCTCATGAGCTCGCCGTTTCAGTTGGACAACGCTGACCTTGCACTCTTGCCGAGCTTTTTCCCGGCGCTCAAGTTCGACCGTGACGAGCAGATTCGGGCTTTGCTGCACTCAATCAATGGCGACTTTCAGGCTGCACCGGGTAGCGGAAAGACGACGCTTCTGGGGGCCAAACTTGCGTTGATGGCTGCGCGTTGGCCTCATGAGCGAAGGGGCATCTGCATCCTCACCCACACGAATGTGGCGCGCGAGGAAATTGAGAGCTGCCTGCGCTCTGTGCCACATGGCGAGAGGCTACTTTTGTACCCCCACTTCATTGGCACTATCCAAAGCTTTGTCAATCGCTTCCTCGCGCTGCCCTGGTTGCGTGCTCAGGGCATCGAGCTTCGCGAGATTGACAATGACGACTTTGAGGAGCGATTTCTTCGCAGGGTGATGTCAGATTGGAGCGCTAAAACGTGGGTGGCTGTCAATGAATACCAGCGCGCGCGCACTATCCGCGGTGTACGCTATCGGGGAGCCTCTTTAAGCCTAGTGACGACCGCCGAGATTCCCTTGCCAAAAACAGGGAAGGTCATCGAACAAGTTCGTAACGTCAAAACGGCAATGATGAAAGAGGGACGCGTCCGCCACGAGGACATGTTCGCATTTGCAGAGGAAGCCTTGGAGTATGTGCCGGGCCTCAAGAACTCTCTGGAGCATCGCTTTCCCAACGTCTTCATCGACGAAATGCAGGACACCAGCGACACACAGCTTGAAGTGCTGACGAATGTGTTCCGGAGCGCATCGGCTGTTCAGCGGTTCGGCGATGTCAACCAGTCGATACTCTGTCGCGGTCCTCGCACATCGGCGGCCGCGTTCCCTGCAGCCGGCAACTTCGAGGTGAAAACGAGCCTAAGGTTCGGTGCTTCAATCGCTGACGTGGTCAACTCTGTCAAAGCAGTGGGCGATGCCGTCGAAGGAAAAGGGGATGTGTGCGTCGCTCCGCCTACGCTTCTTTTGTACTCGGATGCGACGGTGAGTGAGGTCATCGAGCGTTTCGGAGCGTGGCTTTCGCAATTCTTTACGCAAGAGGAAATTGACCGCTACCCTGTGAAGGCAATCTGCGCAATCAAGCGAGAGGGGAACGCGAAGCAGGCAGTCGGGAGGCACATCCGCGACTACTTCTCGGGCTACGACGACAGTGGGGGCAAGCCGACTTCGTCCAGAAGGTCCGTGCGCGAGCTCTTGCGTATCGCGGCTGACCCACTTGTTGCTAGGACCGATGAGCGCAGCGGTGCCGCTCGTGACGCAGTACTGCTGATGCTGGCAGAGTTTGGAGTTGCCAGCAACAAGACCGCGAAGACGTGGCGCGACCTCACTCGGTTGCTTCAAACGGAAGTCCAGTCGTTGACGCGTATCCGCCACGTTGTGTTGCAGTGCATACTTGGTGAATACGATGTTTCGACCGAAACCGACGCGAAAGCTTCGATACAGCGCATCCTGAGCGAACTTGGAGACCTCGTCGCGGAGGGCGCGAAGTCTGGCGTTGTCCCTGAAATATGGCTGGAAGATTCGAAGGCTGGTGCTCAAGTGCAGGGCATTGCAACCAACTGCTTGCGAGTTGGAGTAGGCGCAATCGAGGTACCGATTCATTTGGCGACGATTGCGTCGGTCAAAGGCGAGACCCACCTTGCCACGTTAGTGCTGGAAAGCTGTCACGACCGAAAGTACGACCTAAAGTCGGTGTTGCCTTACCTCTGCGGGGAGTCAAGTGCTGCTGCGGTGACGGATGAAGACGCGAAGAGCCAGCTAATGAATGTCTTCGTCGCAGTAAGTCGACCGCGCAGGTTGCTTGCGTTCGCAATGCATGCGGACCGTGCGAGCGCGGAAAGTAAGAAGAAACTGATAGCACGGGGATGGCAAATACTTGATTGGACCGTTTCGTTACCCGTGCATGCTGTTCCTTCTGTTACTCCAAACGCGCCGGCTTCGTCATAGCTGTATGCTGCCTCGCTACCTAGGTGGGAACTCTGGGGAGCCTCCCCAGACTGCAGGATTGAGTGACCGCTTCAGGGAAATCTGGACGTCCGGTTTGGGCCCACTCCTGCCGCCGACCTGACAGTAACCTACTTCCGCTTTCCGCGGCATACCTGCCTTCCGATGGCAGAGTCTGAAAAACCGCAATCAGCCTGTAGACGAAGTCGGATTCCCGCGAGGCTATTGAAGTCACAATTTCGCAGGGTAAAGCGCAGGGGCGGAGCCTTTTGAGTGTGCGATAGAAACCTTTTACCAAGTGACGACCGAGAAACTCCGCAAACTGAGCGATTCTTGGAGTCCCGGACGAACCGGAACTTTCAATACTGGTCATAAGTAGATGACAGTAGGTCTGCCGCAATCAGTCGCTCGACCAGGTCGATTCGCTGTTGGGTTTGTTGGACTTGGTGGACAGTCTGTCCAGGCTGCATGACCAGCCACCGCTTGAACTTGAGGAAAGACAACGGCCCAAGCACATGCATGATGCCCATCCTTCCGGCTCTGGAAAAGACGACTTGGTTCGTGATGTTGGGCTGGAGCACCCCGGAATCAGTTGCTCTCCGAAGCAAGGCTCCCAACTTCTGGTGCTCGTGCCAGTTGAAGTTTGTATGCGGCGACGGTTTGATGCGACAACTTGCCAGGGCTGCATATGCATGCAGGGCTTCGAATCCAAGTACTAGATGGTCCTTGCCGGCCAGCGACCAGTCGTCGAGAAGCGTAACCATTTTTTCGTTTACGCAGCCGAGTCTCAAGACTTTGTTGATTCGCACTATTTCGTCCAGCACCTGAGTAAGCGACTTGAGCCTGTTTGACAGATGTTCGTCGCTCCCCTCAAGGAGGGCCCGTCGAACCCGGACAACCTCGCGAAAGAGGGTGTCAGCGTCGATGGCCATTCTGGCACCGAGGTGAGTCCAGGTATCGAAGTGCCTCACTTGAGCTCCTTGTGCCGTGATGGTGGGAATGTCAGTAGTGGAGCCCTCTGATGCAATGCAATGGCTGATGAGGGCATGCGTGTGGAGCGCTATCGAGTGCACATCGCTTCTAACTTCTGCTTGAATACGGCAAGAACTTCTGGGTCAGATATTCCCTCGTATTGATGCGTCTGCACCCAGTGGGCAGCGTACGGCCCTGACCAGCCATCTTCTGCATCGTCAAGCGCTAGCCAGTCACGTGGCTGCCGACGCAAGACGTCTTCAATTACCTGTTGCCCACGGGGAAGCCACTGAAAATCCTCCTCACGCATGTGGCGTGAGTGGAACGTGCCGCCAATTACTCGTGCTTGCAGCTCTGGGGGCAGGCGCTTTGTTGACGCCGTCACCCCGTACCGCCGAATCCAGCTGGTGCTCAGCACAATTCTGACGGCTGGGTACGGCTCTAACAGTTGCGCCAGCAATTCGGCATGTTGGAATAGGGTGTAACGCGACGGTGCGCTTAGGTAGGCACCGCGCCTCGGATGCCAGAGGCAGTTTTCGTGATGCAACACGCCGTCGTAGTCAAGAAACAATACCAGCTCGTTTCGGCCTTCCGGCGACTTCGGGCTCACTTTTTAAACAGTCTGGTTTGACCGCAGCGCTTGCAGAATGTGCCAATGCAAACGTCATCGCCTACGAGGGGGTAATGCTCGAATATGAACTCGGTACAACGCATATTTGTTCTGTCAAAGTCCTCGCTCACTGCTGGGCCTTTTTTAAAAAGTCATCCCACGCTCCTGGCACGTACACACCCTGGATAGTCGCTCCCCTTTGCACGTCACCTTCTTGCGCCGGTACTAACCCTGCGGACGGAGCACCGCATCGAAAGCATTTCGCGTACTTGCCCTCCGCGGCCTGCTGCCGCACAACTTCAAGCGGAAGTGCAGCGTGCACCCACCCGCATTTGTTGCACTTGTATTTCTTGTAGCCAAGCTTTTCAGTGTCGAAGGTCATGGCAGCCCCCTCGCCTTTCTTGCGAGCGACTTAAAGTGCATTGCTATCTGGCCCGTCACGAGGAAGCTCCAGCGGCTCGCCCCGAGGCGCAGTGAGTAGCACTTCCAGAAGACCTGGCTGCTCAGTTGCGCGCAATGTCGCAAGGTGGCTTTTCAACGCATCCGCGGACTCAAACTCTGTGTACTTGCCCGCTGCGCTGCCCGCCAGGCGTGCCCCCACCGCCCGCCGCACTTCTTCGAGACGTTGGCGCTTGTATGCCTCAAATTGCTCAGACGTCATCACGCCAAGGGGCGTGCGCTCTGGCCCTGTGGTCAGGTTGCCGCGCTGCTTCGGTGGGTCAGAAAATGCGAGGAGTTGCTCGACAATTTCCGCACTCGATGTAATTACGTTTAGTTTTGGGAACAACCGCGGGCTAGGCTCTTCTTTAGCTTGTTCAAGCCTGGAGTTCTCGTCCGTGGTTACGCATTCAAGAGAATTTTCTTCCTCAAGGGCTAGC
Source organism: Pseudomonadota bacterium (assembly GCA_046046915.1). Classification (GTDB taxonomy): domain Bacteria; phylum Pseudomonadota; class Gammaproteobacteria; order Burkholderiales; family Burkholderiaceae_C; genus JBEEJZ01. The sequence goes on along the minus strand of JBJOIT010000013.1, from coordinate 21,740 downwards.
CGAAGCACCTTGCGCTTTGACTTACTTATTCTCTTTGGCATCAACTCCCCCCTTTCGTGTGCGGCAGCATTCGCCAACAGCAAGCATGCGCTTTGCAAGTAAGTACTCCGTGCGCGAAATCATTTCGTCAGTGCCGTTGCCCTGCACCGGTGCCGCTTCGTACGCCCGGATGATTTTTTCTAATGTCTCACGTTGCGTCGTCTTGCTCATATGCTCCCCAATATTTCCAGTCGCGCGGGAAGGATTGATGGCTTCAAGGGCTCTTCTTCGATACTTGCAGTATTCCAAGATGACATGGCATGTCCTATTGCCAGGAAATGTTTGGACTATGCATTTGACGGCCTGCCATAGCGATAACCGTGGAGGTAATGTCCCGAGGCGAGAGCGTACTTTTCCAGAAGCTTCGGCTTGCGGACTTGGACATCTGCGCAGTGAATCCCCAGGAACTTCCGAGTCCGTACACATCGCCCTGTGCGCTGACCCCGAGCATTCGAGTCGGGTCGAACGCCACGATTTCTGGGGAGAACTGAATGATTCCGTAATGGTCGGTACACCCCGCAAACGTCAAGAAGCGTGGGCCTGGCAGGGGGATGTGGCAAGCCCCAGTTGGAGAAACTTCCAGTACTTGCCAGTGTTCCAAGACACATCGGGGGGCGGCATCAATGCGTTCGATTTTCCAGGTCAGATTCATCGAATGTTCCTCACGGTTGGTGCGTTGCCATGCAAAAGAACAACTCTGCACCACACTGATATGAAATGAGAAGCCCCCTTTTCCAAACTCCCATTTCGTATGCCTCAACTGGTTTTTTGCTGATGGCTAGACGTCTTGACAGCAATTCGCTGCCAAACCAAAGGAAATTTGAATGGATAAGGTTGGAGAAATGAAAGACGGTGAACGCCAGGCTGTGGACAACACAGTAGACACACAGCCGCTGATTACGGCACTTGTTTCAGCAGCAAATCGTCGAGGACAGAAGCTGCGTGAGCTCGCTGAGGCGTTGGGAGTCTCGTATGAGCGTCTTGGGCAGTGGCGCCGCAGACCCGCCGAAATTTCGAGTGCGGGCGCAGATGTGTATGACCGCGCCGCCAAGTACTTAGGCATTCCGACAGCCTTGGCTATGGTCATGGGCGGGCAGATTCGCTTAAACCATTTAGTTTGGCCAGCGACAACAACCCTCGCGGACCGAGTCGCTAGGGAGCTAGAGCGGCTGCGTCAAGATGCATCTTTGGGAGGTTTTGTGCCATACGGGCTATCCAATGCCGCTCCTGACATTCAGCTTTTTGTGCTTTTTCTCTATGGGCAGATTTCGGGGCAGGGCGCAAAAGGCAGTATGGAACTTCCGTGGTTCAGCGCATTGCACCAAGCGGTGACTGGGGACAAGATGCTGCGAGATGCCCCTAACAAGGCGCCTCAGCCGCAATCTGGCGATGACAAAGTCTTCTAACGGCTTCTTTTGATTCAGGCTCCCCTACATGGGGAGCTTTTTCATTGCACATGCCGGAATTCGTCTTACCAAAATGGCATTTCGGGTTTCCACAATGTGGTTTTGGGTTTTTCCGAACTATTTTTGACTTTGTGGAATCGAACCAACGCCCAACCGGGACGAGTTGAGCTGCTACCCTTTCTACGCTATGCTAAAACCACATCAACGGCAACGCTGAACCAGTGAATTCAGGGGCTGTGGAAGGTCAACCGAACTTCCCGTCCACTCCGCCAGATATAAGCCTAAGTGATTGATTCACTTAGGCTTTTTTCTTGCCCATCTCTCTTGCCCGCCCAAACACCCGCCCAAAGTCAGGGTGGTGCATTCTGCAATTGATTGCAATTCAAGATGAACGTCGTTGATGTGCGGTGAGGGCAACCGGTGCCAAGGTTTGCTGGCCAATTCCCCGCGTCGTGCAGTACTTTGAATTCAGCCAAGTACTAAGTGTCTTGGTGCCTTTGCTCGAATTACAGCCTACACAACAAAGCGCGATGTTCTCGGGGTTCACTAGAGACAAATCGTTCACGATGTGTTCCCAAGATGGGCAGGCTACACGTGGCCCTTGCGGCTCACCAAATTCGAGCCCGCAGTATTTGCAGCGAGTGTCACGGGCAATTACGGCCAAGGCCATGTCGCGAGGGATGTTCCAACGACTTGCGGTGCGAACGAGAAGTTGACTCATGTGCATCTCAGCGCTCCAGCTAGGCACCTCTGATGGTCCGTTGCAAAACCTCCCCCTCAGGGAAGAAGCGCATCAGTCCTGACCACCATATTCCGGATCAATGCACCAGATGAAGTTCTGCACGTCGATCATGTCCCTCGGCTGAAGGTCGGCGATCTGTTGCTTGACGTACCCGTAGAACGCCGTCACCGTGCTGTAGGTCAGCCAGTTGAGTTCCGGTCGGTAGTTGATTTCAAACCGGGCAACCTCAGCCGCATTGGCTAGATTGGTTGGCTTGATCAGTACGTCCACCTCGGGGTGCAGCAAAAACCGGTAGGCCGTCAGCAGCGGCCATTTGGCGCACCCCATGTGATCCAGCTCTTGGGCAAAGGCGTCAAACGCTTCTTGACTCGGTTGCTCTGGCAACACCCATGCGCAAAAGGCTTCTGCGAACGCCTTGGGTCTGGAGTGGTCTTTGACGGCATTGGCAAAGGCCATCTTCTCAAAGGTGGCGGGCAGGTTGTTGTCGCTGCATTTGACCAACTGGTAGGCCAGTTGCACCACGTCGGCATAGCGACCCTCGGTCAGCGCAGACTGCAAGCCGTCAGGCGAATACCACTGACGAGCCAGTGCAGACAATCGGTCCTTGTAGTCCCGCTCATGGTCTTTCATCTTTTGACCATGAAGGCCGCCCGGATAAATTTCCAACAACCTCGCCTTGGCTTCGGCGATGGTGCGCATGGGGCGGGATTTGCCTTGGGCTGGTAGATACAAGTTATCGAGTAGTGCGCTCTGCGCTTCCGCACCGTTCACCCAGATCAGCTTGTCTGCGGCGGTGGCGGTCAAGAACTTCTCTCCCGCACCTTCAAAAAAGACATGAAAGCTCTGGCTGTTGGCGTCTTCTAGCAGTTGACCAACACCCCACTCGGTTTTGGTGGCGTGCCGTACCCTGCTGCCCTTTTTTCCTTTTTGCATGGCCTATCTCCGCACATCATCTTGAGCCACAACGTTGGACGTCTGGTTTCGAATCGCCAACTCCAGTGACTCGGCCAAGGTACGCCACGGCACGAGCTTTCGGAATTCAGCGCACTGGCTGGAAAGTGGTGTCTGTGCGTCTACCCTACCTTGAGCCTCATCTAAAAGGCTTTGACCAACACCGGCTGCAGAAGCCAACCACCACAGCATCTTTGGCTCACCAATCCGGTTGTAGACCATTTTGGCGGCCACATTAGCACCCGTTCGTCTGGGGTAGGAGCCGGTACCTGCTGCAGGATTCAGCCAGCCCAGCCAGTGATCCTTTTGCGTGGTGTACTGGTTGTAGCCTTGGGTCTTGAGCGAAACAGGCGCATCAGACGGTAAATGCCTGATAGCATCCGATAACCACTCTGGTGTGAAAGAGTCCAGCCGCAAAATGCGCTCACGGATGCCAGTCAACAATGATTTCCAGTACTCGAGTGCCTCGTCATCCGGCGACTCGCCTGCGTGTCGCCAACCTCTGGCATCAAAAAACAAGCATGTCCTGAGTTTGTCAATGGTGCTGTGATCGCGGGCGTTCGCAATCTCTGCACATTTCGCGAACGAGCCCCAGCGGGCGTATCCGTCAAACGTGTGCGCGAACTTGATCAACTCATAAACATCAGCGTCGTCGGGAGGGAGGTGCTTGACCTTAAGTTTCGCTGTGGCAATGGTTTTGTCTTTCATGGGACTCTCGCGGAATCAGTGTCAGCAACCATCAAGCTCTGGCTCGCTCCCGGATGTCATCCAACACCTGCACCAGCTCGGTCACCTTGGCCGCAGGGAAGACTGCTTCAGGGCCTTGCTGGCTGATGTCTGTGAATGGGGACTCGTACAGCCTTGCAGCGTCCATGACGCCGTTTTCCGTCAGGTACTGAACGATCAGGTCAATGAACTCCAGCTGGCTGGCGGTGGCTGTCGTACCGGCCACAAACTGGCTGAAAGCTTGCTTGGCGGTTTCGCGGTCAAGTCCGACCAATGAGCGAATGAAAATGCCAAGGCCGTGGCTTTGCTCTGTTGCCAGCTTGATGACTTCCGGTGAGCCTCCGGCCTGCACCAGCATGCGCTCAAGCTCCCCGAGGTCTGATGCGGTCAGGGGCTGATTGCGACGCAGGCGTTGCAGTGACAGGTGGCTTTCATGCTCCCGCAGGAACTGACGTGCCTTATCCTTGAACTTTGCCAAGTTCATGCCTGTGCTGACGCCGGGAAGTTCTATAGTGGTTTCGACTCCAAGTTCATCCGCAAAATCGGTGAAAACGACGTTTTTCTTGCCTTTTTCGATGAGTTTGACCAACGCGCGCAATTTCTTGCGGGCCGATTCCAGCATGGTGACGGTCACGTTTTCCCACCACTCTTCACCAGCCACAGACTGGATCAGAACCATCTGAGCTTTGATGTCGGGAATGCTGTCCTGCTCTTCCAATGCGCTGGCAATGGCCTGCATACGTTCCTTCAGCGATATGAAGTCAGGCAATGCCTGCAACACCGCCAACTGGGTGCGCAGCACCAGCATGTCAAAACGCTTGGCTTCCTCGTCATCGTCCACCAGCTCAGTGGGCAAGCCAGCCACGCGCTCTGTCAGTTCGAGGTGACTGTCTGCATCCAAGGTCTTCCATGCATCTGCCTTGGCAAAACGCTCGACCGACTTCCGCTGTGGCCGCACCACAAAGTTGTCCAGATTCATGGCAGCGACTGTCTGGTGGAGGAGCCCAGCCAGCTCCCCGCGCAGTTGCTCATCGTTGAGCTGATCACCGTAGGCCGGACTGCTTTCTGCCGCCTTTGGCTCTGCCGCCAGCCGTTGGTCGAGCTGTGCAATCAATTGCAGGCGGGCCTTGAACAGCCGCTTGCTCAGTGGCTCGCTTGTGGCACCCTCCGAGTGGTCCGGGTTCTGGCTGAAGAACTCCAAGTTCTGGCAATAGTCAAACACGTTGAAAAACTGCTTGTGCTGCCCCGGGCCATACAGATCGGGGCACAGGCGGGTGCCACGCCCCACCATTTGCCAGAACTTGGTCTTGGCGCGGATCACCTTGAAGAACACCAGATTGACCACCTCCGGCACGTCGATGCCGGTGTCCAGCATGTCGACCGAAATGGCGATGTGTGGCATCTTTTCCTTGTTGGAAAAGTCGTCGATCAGGCTCTGGGCGTACTCGGTTTTGTAGGTCACCACCCGAGCAAACTGGCCCTTGTAATGCGGGTAGTTGATGTTGAAGCGTTCGGCGATGAAATCCGCATGGGCATTGTTCTTGGCAAAGATGATGGTTTTGCCAAGGCGGTCACCACCAGCCACCTTTTCGCCACGGGTCATAAGGTGCTCCAGCACCTTGTCCACGGTGTCGGTGTTGAACAGCCACTTGTTCAGCGCCGCAGAGTCCACAGAGTCCGGGGTCGTACCGTCCTCGTTCCATTCCAGTTCGTCCCACTGGTCTTTTTCTTCTTCGCTGAGTTCGGCGTACTTGATGCCCTCGCGCTGGAACTTCAGGGGCACGGAGATGGCCTTGGGCGGCACCAAGTGGCCATCGGCCACCGCTTCATCCAAGGTGTAGGCATCGGTGGGGACGCCGCTCTCAAGGTCAAAGAGGCTGTAGGTGTTGTGGTCAATCTCGTCTTTGGGCGTGGCCGTCAGGCCCACCAAGAACGAATCGAAATACTGAAAGATGGCCCGGTACTTTTGGTACACCGACCGGTGGGCCTCGTCGATGATGATCAGGTCAAAGTGCCCGACACCGAATCGCCGGTTGCCGTCGGTGGCCTCGTCGATCAAGCCCATCATCGTGGGGTAGGTGGACACAAACACCCGGCCATCGGTGTTCTTTTCCGTCACCAGATTGACCGGGGACGAGTTGGGCAAGTGCTTCTTGAAGGCGTTGACCGCCTGATTCACCAGCGCCACGCGGTCAGCCAGAAACAGAACCCGTTTGGCCCAGTTGCAATTCATCAGCACATCGGCCAGCGCAATTACCGTGCGGGTCTTGCCTGCACCCGTGGCCATCACCACCAAGGCCTTGCGCTGGTTGTCCTTTTCGAAGGTCTCACCAATGCGGCGCACGGCCCGGGTCTGGTAGTAGCGGCCAATGATGTCGGGGTTGATGACCGCCTGTTCCAATGATTTACGGCTGCTGCGCCGCTGAATCATCAGCTCCAGCTCTTGCTTCTTGAAGAACCCTTGCACGGCGCGGGGTGCATAGTTGGCATCGTCCCAAATCCAGTGTTCGTAGCCATTGGAATAGAAGATGACCGGGCGCTGCCCGTATTGCGCCTGCAAGCAATCAGCGTACAGCTTGGCTTGCTGCTGGCCCACCTTGGCATCCCGGCGCGTGCGCTTGGCCTCTACTACGGCCAGCGGCTTGCCATCGTCGCCCCACAGCACGTAATCGACAAACCCCTTGCCTTGGTTGTTGGGCATACCACTGACTTCAACCTCAAGGTTTTTGTCCGTCAGGTGCCACCCGGCTTCTTTCAGCAGCAGGTCAATGTAGAAGTCCCGCGTCTCGGCTTCCGAATAGTCGTGTGTGTCTGGCTGCACCGCATTTGCCGCCTTGACTGCCGCCACTTCGTCCCGCAGGGCCTTTAGTTCTGCATCCAGCGCAGCCTTGTCAGACAGCAGCGCGGTGACTTTCGCGTCCCGCTCTTTGAGCTGTGCTTCCAGCGTCTGCAACTGCGCCACCGTTTGCGTCGGCAAGGTTGATGCCGTGGGCAGCAGCGCAGGTTGAAAGTTCAGGCCGGGGTCTGGGCGTTCTTTGCGACCATAGCTGCGTGCGAGCCAGTAGCAGATGTGAAACAGCTCACGCGCGGCAGCCTGCCCGTCTGCGGGGAGCATGCGGCGGTTTTCATGCACCGCCTGGTTGCCCAAGTTGCGCAGGATATTGGCCTTGGTGAATACCGTGTCACCGACCACCTTGCGAAAGGTCGGCTCGTGGATGAACGCATTCAGGTTGGGCTGGTACGGCAGTCGCAGGGATTTGTCATGCTGGAACAGCCAGACCACCGCCATTTCCAACGTGCGGCGGGCGTAGAAGCAGGATGTGCGTGCATCGGAGTTCGCCGTTTCCTCAACACGCTTGGCCGACTCGTGCAGCAGTGGCCATTCAGTTTGGAGGAAGGCGAAGTTGCTCATAGCTGGGCCTTCTCCCGAATAAAGGCGTTCATGCGCTCTGCCAAAGCCGCCCGCCGATATTGCAGGAAGTCACGGTAGCGTCCCGTATCCCACAAGTCAGAGTCGGTCGGCACGCATTGGCTCAACAAAGACTTTTCGCCTTGCTTGGTAACGATGTCAGCCAAATATCCCTTGGCTTCCTTGTTGCTGATGCGCCGGTTGGTCTGGCCGGTGATGAAAGCCATGTTGGCGATTTCGTTGATTTCTCCGGTTTCGTAGCTGCGTTCCTTCAACAGGGACTTTGGGATGATGTGGTGCCACTGGATGAAGTGCAGCTTGCCCTGATGGGTCAGCGACAGACCCAGTCCGCTGTACCAATCCTTCGCACCTGCATGTTTCAAAGCCAAATAAGCCAGTGAGAACAAGGGGCTGTTTACACCCCGTCCGGCCAAGTCACCCGGCTCCACATACAGACGGCCAAACTGGCGCTTCACCGGCTCCATCAGCGCGGCAATGTCGCCGCTGCGGAACAGAATCGCCAAGTCCTCGTTCAACAGGGTCTCAGTCGAACCGCGCGAATAGCGGCCACGGGCATTCGCCACCAGCAGCCAGTGCAGAAGTGCGTTCTGTTCAGCCGCCGTCAGTTTGTTGTCCTTGATGCGGCTCACCGCTGCCAGGACATGAATGAACATGGGCGAGGACAGCAAAGATTCGTCCTCGATGCCAGCATTGGTACGCAGGAAGTTGATGGCAAAACGCAGACCCTCCTGCGCCTGTTTCCAACCTTCCTTGAGCTTTTCCACTGGCGTGCTGGCCACGGTGCGGAACAAACACTGTTGGGTTGCAAACACCACGATAGCACGCACCAAGTGGCCCAACTCTATGGTGAACCAGCTTTGCTCGCACTCCTCCTGAAAGGTCTCCAGTTCCTTCAGCAGATTGGGCCAGCGCGACGTGATTTGGGCCAGCGCAAGGTCAGAAGAACGCAGCTTGGCACCCAGCGAATTCACCCGCACGAAGATTTCAGTTACTTCCTCGTAGCTCATGGCCCGTTCGAGCACATGCACCACGTACTGGTAGTCCTTGATGGCGCGCAGCTTTTTCAACCGGTCGGAGTACCGCTGGAAGCGCGGGTCTTTGAACGACTCGATGCCCGCCTTCTCCAAGATGACCGCGTCATTGGCAGTTCGGAACACCTCGCTGACCGACACCCACTGTGGCTGGGCAGCCAAGTTTTTGGCGGATACGACAAATGTGCGCCGGTTCAGCTTTTCCTGAATACCCTGTTCCTCGCCCTCTGTCTCGTCGCTGTCGTCATTCAGTTCATCGTCTGGTGTCACAGGTGAGGGTTCATCGCTTTCCACCTCTACGATGTCAGTGGGCGGACCGTCCGGGTGTTCCAGATTGAACAGGATGTCGATGGGCCGCTTGCGCCCGCGCACCGAAACCGGTTCACCGTTGAGTACTGCCGTTAGCGAGGTCAGCCGCTGCTGACCATCCAGCAACAGCTTGCGTCCCGCGAAGGCATTGGTTTCCTGCGCGATGGCGAAATCGCGGGTCGGCACTGGCTCGTCGGTCTCCCACATCAGGATGGAGCCGCTGGGGTAGCCCCTATATAGAGAATCCAGAAGGTCACGCACCCGGGTGGCCTGCCAAACGTAGTGGCGTTGGATTTCCGGCAGGCGCAGCTCACCACGCTTGTACATGTCCACCAAAGTGCCGATGGGGATATTTTGCTGCTGCATGGTCAGAGTTCCCCCCGGAAGGCTCGGTGTTGGAGAGAAGAAAACAACGAATCCATTCCTTTAGCTTCTGCTTCATATGAATCCTGCAGGCTCAAGGATTGGCGAGTCCGCCGCTCAAACTCAAGCTGGAGCGCTTTCGGAGGAACAATAACTGGCAACTCTTCCGCATCTGCCTTTGTAATGGCTTCCCGGGTAGCCCCAGCGCCACCGACTTTCAGGAGAAGTGTCTTCATACTCGCATTAAGCAGAAGTCTCTCCAAAAACATCGACCTTAAGCCGTCAGATGGTCGAATAATCATCACGTGCTGATTTACACGTGCGGGCAACACCTCACTCGGTGCGCGACATACTCTCGCAACCGAGGCTCCGGTAATGTTTAGCAGAACATCGTCAGCTTCTACGACGACGTTCTTTAATTTTGCCGCCTGCTCCTCATCGATGTAGGCAAGGTTCTTGTAGACAAAGCATCCATCGTGAACATTCATGCTGCGTATAAGAGAAATTCCAGATTCCTTGTACGCTGCATCGCCACCAGTAGGTGTCGAACCACTTCCCATCTTGGCGGTTAGGTCTCCAAGTTTTCTTGATGGCCACCCCTTCGGGTTCGTCACCGGGTCGCCAAACATCTCCACAAAAATCGACTGCGCGAGGCGGTCAAGTTGGGCCAAGGCCTCGCGGCGCTTGGTGCGCAGGGCGTAGGCTTTATCGAGGATAGCGGCGATGCGGCGTTGTTCGGGGAGGGGAAATAGCACAACTTCCGTTCGCTTCAGATATTTGAAGTGACGGTCATAGCCGGCATCTGGCAACTGAAGTTGCTTCAGGTAGTAGTAGAGATACTTCAGGTCCGCATCAATCTTGGGACGCAATACCTTCACCCCATCGGCGCCCATGCAGAAGGGTTGTTCGATGTACTTGACGCAGCGTGTGTGGTCTCCAAAAACGATTGCTGGCCTACCTCCTCCGCAGACTCTTTCCTTTTCATCAACGTACCCGGCTATCAGTGCTTTGCCTTGGTCGACGACGGGAAACTGTCCCTCACGGAGGTACTCGCTCTGAGGTGTCTTGATGTTCCCGCCGGATTCGTCCGCGAAGACCTCTTCGAATGGCAGTCTGGTGATGCTCACTTCAACATCCCTTCCAGCTCAGCCATCCCCTCCTGTATCTCAATTTCCAGCTGCTTGAGCTTGGTAAGGATGTCCAAAGGGTGCTCATGCTCCACCGTCTCGTGCACCACTTCCTTGTATCGGTTGATGGACAGGTCATAGCCCTGCAAGGCAATGTCAGCCTTGGGCACGCAAAAGCTCTGCGCGGTGCGGGGGTTGGTGCGCTCGCTGCCATCGCGCTTCGCCCAGCGGGCAGTTGCATCAGGCAGGTTGTTCTTGGCGTGCTCAGCATCGGTAAGGGGCTGTGCGGGGCACGGGCCGAGCTTCCTGTCGTCCAGCAGCGGTTGTCGCTTGTCGTCAAGACTCCAGCCATCGGCCTGCATGTCGTAGAACCACACGTGGTCGGTACCGCCCGAGTTCGTTTTGGTAAACAACAGAATGGCGGTGGACACACCAGCATACGGCTTGAACGTGCCAGCCGGGAGTGAAATCACCCCGTCCAACTTCTGTTCTTCCACCAGCATTTGCCGCAGTGCCTTGTGCGCCTTGGATGACCCAAACAGTACGCCGTCCGGCACGATGACGGCGGCACGGCCACCGGGCTTGAGCAGTCGCAGGAACAGGGCCAAGAACAGTAGTTCGGTCTTCTTGGTCTTGACCATGGCCTGCAGGTCTTTGGCGGTGTTCTCGTAGTCGAGGCTGCCAGCAAACGGCGGGTTAGCGAGGATAAGACTGAACTTCTCTTCATCGCCCGCATGGTCCTGAGCCAGCGAGTCCTTGTAACGGATGTCCGGGTTATCGACCCCGTGGAGCGCCATGTTCATGCTTCCGATGCGCAGCATGGTGTTGTCGAAGTCATACCCGTTGAACATGCCATGGTGGAAGTGTTCACGTGCCACCGGATCACGCAGAATTTCGGGGTGCTTTTCGCGGAGGTATTCACCGGCCGCCACCAAGAAGCCACAGGTGCCACTGGCTGGGTCGCAAATCACATCTTTGGCATTAGGGGCGGTAAGCTCCACCATCAGCTTGATGATGTGCCGGGGCGTGCGGAACTGGCCGTTCTGACCGGCGCTGGCGATCTTGCCCAGCATGTACTCGTACAGGTCGCCTTTTGTATCCCGGTCTTCCATAGGCACGTGGTCAAGCATGTCCACCACCTTGGACAGTAGCGCCGGGGTGGGGATGGTGAACCGCGCATCCTTCATGTGGTGCGCGTAGGTGGAGCCATCGCCTCCTACGTTGCGCAGGAAGGGGAAAACATGCTCCCCCACCACCGTGTACATCTCGGCAGGTGAAAAGTTTTTGAAGCGTGACCAGCGCAGGTCATTGAAATCCCGTCCCTTGGCGTCTTTGCCTTCCGGGAAGATGCGGCGCTCCATGGGCCTGCCAAGGCGCTGAGACTTGTTTTCTTCCAGCGTATGCAGGTCGTCTAGGCGGCGCAGAAACAGCAGGTAGGTGATTTGTTCCATCACCTCCAGCGGGTTGGAGATACCACCCGACCAAAATGAATTCCAAATCGAGTCGATTTGACTACGTAGTTCGCCAGTGAGCATGTGTGCAGTCCCTAATGCGACGCCTCTCTCGGCATCCGGTTTTTTTGTTGCTTGATCCATCAGAGCAGGCCTAGAACGGAGTAAATCGGCCTATAACCTGCTGCTTGAATATCGTAACCGGAGGAAGCTGGGTAATTTGGGTTCATGGGCCAGCTAAATCAGACCACGCTCGGCGAAGCTGACTGCGTTGTTGCCAGCTATCACAAAGTGGTCCAACACTCGAACGTCAACCAAGGCCAGCGCCGACTTGAGGGACTGCGTCAGGTGCTCGTCTGCGCGGCTTGGGTTGGTGGAGCCGCGAAATAGCTCTCCAGGCAATCACCGCTTAACCAGTCCCCGGGTAGGCGACACTTTTTACATGGTGCGGCATCCCAGCCCTGTTTGCCTGGCAGGTCAGCGTTACAGATCCACCACCAGACAGGCCGTGAGGCTGCGTGAGCAACAGGGAGTCATGTGAGTGTTGGCGGACTGCTCTTCGGGCGTCTGGTAACTGTCCCAGTGTTCGGGTTGGCCAGCAAGCACGGGCGTCAGGCAAGTGCCGCAGATGCCCTCGCTACAGGCGTAGGGAATTTCAACACCGGCACTCTGCAGAGCCTGCAAGGCACTTTGATCTGCAGTCACCTCGACCGTGAGGCCGCGTTTGGCTAGATGCAGTTTGAATGAGCCGTCAGTGCACAATGGCTGTTGGGTCAGGTCTTGGGGTGTCATTCACGGGCTCCATATGCTTGAGCCGATGTGTTCATATCGGCCTGTTCCTGTGCGAGCAGGCGATCAATGATGCGGCGGGATTGAACACCGCCCGCATCAATGTTGAGCATCAACAATTTGCGATCGGGCCATTGACTCAGGTTCGACTGCTGGCGCTCTAGAATTTCCATGTCTTCGCTGAAGATCTTGCCTTGCCCTAGGCGGATGCTGTCGGTGAGCTGTGCATCCTGCGGTTTGAATTTGCGGGCCATGCCCCAGAAATACCACATGGATGTTTCTGTTTCCGGGGTGATGAAATCCACCACCACGCTGGAGGCTTTGGCATCTGAAGGCGCGTCAAATCCACCATGGCCTGCCAGAGCCACACCAACGTCAATCATGATGTGGCTGGGTGGCGAAAAGCGGCAGATCTGCCAGCGATCCACTTTGGCGTTTGGGTCCAGTCCATTGGCACTCATGGCCATTTGCCAGAAGGGTGGCGCCTGTATGCCCTGCATGTGCCGCTGTGTGATTACCCGCTCACCCTCGACTGTGGTGTGACAGGGCGTTTCGTCGATTTCGGGTTGTCCGATGCTGCCTGCGTGCACATAGGTTTCGTGGGTCAGGTCCATCAGGTTGTCAATCATCAGGCGGTAATCTGCCTTGACGTGATAAAGGCCTCCACCGTATGCCCAGTCCGGATGATCAAAAAAATCAAAGGCGGGGAGTTGCGATTCGTCCGCTAGCGCAGCATTCCCCGGCCATACCCAGACAAAGCCGTGGCGCTCCAAAACGGGAAAATTTCGCACGGTCGGAAATCCCCTGACACGTTGACCAGGCATATGGACCGTGCGCCCGTCACAGCCCATTTCCAGACCGTGGTAGCCGCAAACCAGTTTACCGTTGCAAACCTTGCCCAATGACAGTGGTGCTCCGCGGTGCGGACAGAAGTCTTCTACGGCCGCGATCTTGCCCTCGGGGCCACGAAAAAAAGCGATACGCTGGCTACAGATGGTGCGCCCAAGCGGTCGGTCAGCCAGCTCGGCCAGTTCCTGTACGCTGCACGCCACGTACCAGGCATTTTGCAAAAACATGGTGGAATTTCCTTACCGAAGTTCTTGCGAAATATAACAAGCGGCTCAGAGCTGCAGCCACCTCACTTCATAGGGTGCCAATGTGACACCGGCATGGATTTGCATCGATTGCCCGGTCAGCATGTCCAGGCACTCACCGGGCAACGCAGCAAAAACATGGGCGGGGCAGTGCTGAGCAAGCTCGCTGAAGTTGGCCAGCACCAGCACTTGCTGACGTGGTGAGCTGCGCGTGTAGCCAAGAACGCTGCTGTTGCCGGCTCTGAATCCCGTCAGTTGTCCGCCTGCAAAAGCCTCGCAGCTGCCGCGTACAGCAATCATGTGACGTAGTCCCGCATATAGCTGGCCTGCGGTGCTGGTCGGGTCTTCGCGCTGGTCGTACAGGGCCTGAGCCCGGTGCGGGCGATGCACCCATCGGCTGTCACCTGCCTTGTCGGGGTCTTGCAGATAGCTGTGATCGTTCAGCGTGCCTACCTCGTCGCCCAAGTAAATCAGTGGAATGCCACCTGAGCTGAGGATCACGCTGTGCATCACCAGTACGCGGGCGACGGCATAGGGGTCGCCTTGTTCCATGCCAACGAGTGAGGCGCAGGTTCCGCTGATGCGGCAGTCGCCCGTCGCTGGGTTGTCCTGAAATGGCACGCCATGGGCAAAGCTGCCGGCAAACCGGTTCACATAGAAGTTATTGAGGAACTTGCGGTGATCAAAGCCCTGGATACCGAGCCGAAGTGCATCTTCATCTGCAAACGTCCAGCCGATGTCATCATGGCTTCGTACGTAATTCACCCAGGCCGTCCCTTCGGCGATGTGGTGTCGCTCTTCCAGCGCCAGCTGAAGCATATTGACTTCACGCGTGGCCAGGGTGTTCCACAACAGTGCCATTTGAAGCGGGTTGTAGGAAATCTGGCACTCTTTCATGTCGATGTACTTAACCACATCGTCAGGGTGGACGATGGCCTCGGACTTGAACAGCAAACCCGGTGCGGCGATGCGGCACAGTGCGTTGAAGGCGCGGATCAGGCTGTGGGCCTGTGGCAGGTTTTCGCAGGTGGTACCCAGTTGCTTCCAGATGAAGGCCACCGCGTCCATGCGCAGGATTTCCGCGCCCAAATTGGCGATAGACAGCATCTCACCGGCCATCGCCGTGAATACGGCCGGGTTGGCGTACTTCAGGTCCCACTGGAAGGTGTTGAAGGTGGTCCAGATCCAACGGCCATCTGCGAGCTGGCTGAAGGCGCCGGGGTGCACGTCCGGAAAGATTTCACGCACTGTGCGGTCGTAAGCGTCAGGCTCGGTGCGATCCGGGAAGATGTAATAAAAATCCTGGAAAGCCGGGTCACCTGACAAGGCGCCCACAGCCCAGTCATGTTCGTCCGAGGTGTGGTTGAAGATGAAATCCAGCACCAGGCTAATGCCTTCCGCGCGCAGCGCCTTGGCAAACTTGCGCAAGTCCTCGATGTTGCCCAGCTTGGGATTGACCGCCCGGTAGCTGCTGACTGCATAGCCGCCGTCACTGTTGTTTTCAGGGCACTTGAACGGGGGCATCAGGTGCAAGTAGGTGAGCCCCAGTTCCTTGAAGTAAGGAATCTGCGCCATCAGTCCCTTGAGGTCGCCCGCAAACAGATCGATGTAGCAAACGCCACCCAGCATCTTTTGCGATTGAAACCAGCCCGGATTGCCCTCACGCTCTAAGTCCAGCTGGCGCAGGTCCTGAGGTCGCTCGTTCCAGCCTTGCCAGGCCGTGGCGCTAAGTTCTTCCAGAAATGTCAAAAAGTCGGGTCGCTGGCCGTACAAGCCACTCAACTCCGACAGCAAGGCCGGAAAGTGGGCGTCCATTCGCGCGTTAAAGGCGTCCCAGCTCGCTCCCGAGGCGCGACGGCCGATGCGCTTGGACAGAGCATGTTTGACGTGTTCGAGCGTGAGTGCCAGTTGCAGGTCGGGGCGTAGCATGTCGATCGTTTCCTCTTGGATGAGTTGTCTGCTCTTTATGGGTATGAGAAATCGTAATAAATCGATTTACTAAATTCTAAAACGAGACTCGATCCGGATGTGCACTACCGCGTGCACCTCGAAACCATCAGGTGTAACGCTTGCTTCTGAGGTTGTTTTTCATGTCGCGCAGGCCCGGTTGCAATGATTCGCCACCGAGGCGCAAAGCCACACAGGTCGCGAGGATGTCAATGATCAACAGGTGCAACAACCGGGACACCATCGGACTGTAATGGTCGTAGCTCTCCGGGTGATCGGCAGCCAGATGCAGGTCGCCAGCCAGTGACAGCGGAGAGCCGCTGGCCGTGATCACCATCGTGAAAGCACCTTTTTTGCGGGCAATGTCGCAGGCGTCCATCAGGTCTCGGGTTCTTCCCGAGTTGGAGATGATGATCACGCAGTCGCCGGGGCCAAGCAAGGATGCACTCATGACCTGCATGTGGCCATCGCTATACGCGATGGTGTTCATGCCCAGCCGAAAGAATTTGTGCTGTGCGTCCTGTGCCACCACGCCAGAGTTGCCCACGCCAAAAAACTCGATGCGACGACCCGACTGGGAGGCTTTCACCATCATTTCTGCTGCTTTTTCGATGGCGGGTGTACTGGCGTCGTTGCGGTACTTCAGGAAGGCCGCCACCGTGTTGTCGATGACCTTGACAAGCACGTCGCCGGTCTTGTCATCCATGTCCACACTGCGGTGTATGAAGGGTACGCCTTCACTCACCGAACCTGCCAGCTTGCGCTTGAAGTCGCTCAAGCCGTCGTAGCCCATGCTGCGGCAGAAGCGCACCACCGTGGGCTTGCTCACATGAGACCTGTCTGCCAGCTCGCTTACGGGCAAGTTGGTAAACGCCCGTGGGTCATTGAGCACCAACTTGCCCACGCGTTGCTCCGCAGGGGCCAAGGAGCTGAGAGAGGCCCTGATGCGGTCAAGCATGATGTGTGACTCCAGCAGTTTGGTGCGCCCATGCAAGGGCGGCTTGGTTCAAGACTCTTCGCTCCAGCAATAGCCGTCACGCGCAATCATGGCGCTTGACGCGCTGGGGCCCCAGGTGCCTGCGTTATATAGGCGTGGGCCTTGGGCGTCTGCCGCCCAGTGATCCAGGATGGGCTCCACCCAGCGCCAGGCCTCCTCTTGTTCGTCGCTGCGCACAAACAAATTGAGGCGTCCGTCGATGACATCCAGCAGCAAGCGTTCATAGGCACCGACACGACCGGATCCAAAGCGCTTATCGAAGTCCAGGTCGAGTTGCACGGGCGCCAAGTTGTGTGAGTTGCGGCGGTTGTCCTGTCCCTGAGCCAGCAGGTGCAGCTCCAGGCCATCCTTGGGCTGAAGATTGATCACCAGACTGTTACCCACGCTGCCCTGGTTGCTGAAAATGGCGTGGGGTGTGGGACGGAAGTTGATCTCGATGTGTGCATCCCGGCCGGCCATACGCTTGCCGGTACGGATGTAAAACGGGACACCCGCCCATCGCCAGTTGTTGATTTCTGTACGCAAGGCCACAAAGGTTTCGGTGTTGCTATGAGGGTCGACACCCAGCTCTTCGCGGTAACCTGGCACTGACACGCCACCCACTGTGCCGGCCGCGTACTGACCGCGTATCACATCCTGCTTGAGGGACTCGGCCGTCCAGGGCTTCAGGCAGCGCAGCACCTTGAGCTTCTCGTCACGGATGGCGTCGGCGTGTGCATTGATGGGCGGCTCCATGCCAATGGCGCACAGCAATTGCACGGCATGGTTTTGCACCATGTCGCGCAGGGCGCCCGTGGTTTCGTAAAAGGCGCCACGCTTTTCTACGCCCAGCTCTTCGGCAATGGTGATCTGAATGTTGGCGATGTACTCCCGGCGCCACAGCGGCTCAAACAGGGCATTGCCAAAACGAAGGGCGAACAGGTTTTGTACTGAGGGCTTGCCCAGGTAATGATCGATACGGAAAACCTGGTTTTCCTTGAACACGCTGCTAACGGCGCGGTTGATCGCTTGGTTGGACGCCAGGTCGTGACCCAAAGGTTTTTCCAGCACCACACGGGTGTTGGGGGTGTTCAAGCCTGCTCGGGCGAGTTGTTCACAGACCGTGGTGAACAGCGACGGTGCAGTGGCCACGTA
The DNA here is from genome assembly GCA_046046915.1 of Pseudomonadota bacterium. GTDB lineage: Bacteria > Pseudomonadota > Gammaproteobacteria > Burkholderiales > Burkholderiaceae_C > JBEEJZ01. Next base: position 4,204 of record JBJOIT010000013.1, on the reverse strand, counting down.
CATGACCACGCTATCAGCATTGCGTTCGCGCAGGCTGGCGGCCAAACGGTCGTAGGCCTCGGGCTGCGACAGGTCCATTCGCACAAAGTCCAGCAGGCCTGCGAAACGTGCAAACTCTTCTTCGGAGGGGCGTTTGTCTAGATCCACCGACGCAAAGCGGTGATGAATCTGGGCGCGATATTGCTCCGCGGTCAGGTCGTCGCGGCCGACGCCTATGATGCGACCGCCTTCGGGCAAGGTGCCATGACGGAATGCTTGAAACAGAGCGGGCATCAGCTTGCGCCATGCCAAATCACCGGTGCCACCAAACAGAACGAGGTCGAAGGACATAAAAATATCGAGTTACATAAAAAGAAGTTCGTAATGTAACTTTGTTTCACGGATAATTCAATTCCCTTCCCATAAGAAGTGCGCAGGTCGATGATTTTTCAACTTTTGATGCGAACCACATGAACCAACTCGACGCCCTCAAACAGTACACCACCGTTGTGGCCGACACCGGCGACTTCAAGCAGCTGGCGCAATTTCAGCCTCAGGATGCGACCACCAACCCATCCCTGATCCTGAAGGCTGTGCAGAAACCTGAGTACCAGCCCTTGCTCTCGGCCACGGTGGCCGAGCATCGCGGCCGCCCCCTCGACGAAGTCATGGACCACCTGCTGGTTCGCTTTGGCTGCGAAATCCTGAAAACCATTCCTGGGCGCGTGTCGACCGAAGTCGATGCTCGCCTGAGCTTTGACACCAACGCCACCCTGACCCGTGGCGAGCGTTTGATCGAGTTGTACCAGGCGCAGGGCATATCGCCTGACCGGGTGCTCATCAAAGTGGCGGCGACCTGGGAGGGTATACAAGCCGCTGCCCGCCTGGAACAGCGCGGCATACACACCAACCTCACCTTGCTGTTTTCGTTCTGCCAGGCCGTTGCCTGCGGACAAGCCAGGGTTCAATTGATCTCGCCGTTTGTGGGCCGGATTTACGACTGGTACAAAAAATCTGCTGGTGCTGGGTGGGTAGAGGCCGACAACGCCGGCGCCAACGACCCAGGTGTGAAGTCGGTCCGGCAGATCTTCAACTACTACAAGAAATTTGGCATTGCCACCGAGGTGATGGGGGCCAGCTTCCGTAACGCAGGGCAAATCACGGCCCTGGCCGGTTGCGACTTGCTCACCATCAGCCCTGAGTTGTTGGCCCAATTGGCTGCATCCGATGCGCCTTTGCAGGCCTCCCTGAGCGCGGCGCAGGCTCAAACCCTGAACCTGGAGCCTGTGAGTTTTGATGAGGCTAGCTTCCGTTTTGCCTTGAATGAGGATGCCATGGCCACTGAAAAGCTGGCAGAAGGCATCCGTGCATTCTGTGTCGACGCTTTCAAGCTGGAACAGTTGATGCTTGCAGCCTGACATTCACATTTATTTCATATTCACACTTGCCATGACACGTACCCGTTGTGACCAAACCGCCGCCTGGGGTGAACTCCAGCATGCTTTCAATGCAGAGGGCCGCAGTTTTGACTTGCGTACCGCCTTTGCAGCGGATGGCGGCCGATTCGAGCAATTCAGCCAAAGTGCGCCGCACGTTTTTGCTGACCTTTCGAAGAACCTGATCGATGCAAATGCCGAAGCCTTGCTACAGAAGCTGGCTGAGCAAAGCGGACTCGTGTCCCACCGGGATGCCATGTTTGCAGGAGAAGCGATCAACAACACCGAACAAAGAGCGGTGATGCATTGGTTGCTGCGTCACCCTGCAACCGGGGCCGCCCCCCAAGTCGCCAAAGAGCTGGCTCAGGTTCACGAGACCCTGGGTGCCATGCTGGCCTATGCCGACAAAGTGCGTGGCGACGCCGCTATCACCGACATCGTCAACATTGGCATCGGCGGATCCGATCTGGGCCCCCAAATGGCGGTGCTGGCACTGGACGCTTTTGTCATGCCTGGCAAGCGCTTTCACTTTGTGTCGAACGTGGATGGCCACGAGCTTGCGGCCACACTGAAAAAACTCAAGGCAGAAAACACCTTGTTCCTGGTGGCGAGCAAGACCTTCACCACCATCGAGACCATGACCAATGCGCAGTCCGCCAAGCGCTGGTTTGAGTCTCAGGGTGGCACGGACATCAGCCGTCACTTTGCGGCCCTGACCACCAATGTGGCGGCTGCCAAAGCGTTTGGTATAGACACCACCTTTGGTTTCTGGGACTGGGTGGGAGGGCGCTACTCCATGTGGTCGGCCATCGGTCTGCCATTGGCCATTGCCATTGGCGCCCAGGGGTTCCGCGAATTTCTCGCGGGCGCGCATGACATGGACGAGCACTTCCGCACCGCGCGTTTGGCACAGAACCTGCCGGTTCGTCTGGGTTTGCTGGATGTCTGGTACCGCAACTTTCACGGTTTTACCAGCCGCAGCATTGCCCCGTACCACAGCGCCTTGCGTCGGGTGCCTGCTTACCTGCAGCAGCTGGAGATGGAGAGCAACGGCAAGCGGGTGGATGCGCAGGGACAGGCCTTGCCCTTCCAGACCTCGCCGGTGCTGTGGGGCGAGCCTGGCACCAACGGCCAGCATGCTTATTTTCAAATGTTGCACCAGGGAACGGACGTCGTCCCCATGGAGTTTGTGGCGGTCAAGCAGGCGCGCCATGAACTCGAAGGCCACCACACCTTGTTGCTGGCCAACGTGCTGGCCCAGGCCCAAGCCCTGATGGTGGGCAAGAGCGACGCCGGTGGCCATCGGCATTTCACCGGTAACCGCCCCAGTACCTTCTTGCTGCTGGACGATCTGACGCCCACCAGTCTGGGCGCGTTGATCGCGATGCAGGAGCACCGCGTGTTCGTGAGCGGTTCGCTCTGGGGCATCAACAGTTTTGACCAGTGGGGCGTAGAGCTGGGCAAGGTGCTTGCCAAGGACGTGGAAGCACGTTTGTATAGCGGTGATGCACAAGGTCTGGATGGCTCAACGGCAGGTTTGATGGCTCGCCTGCGTGCCTGAGGTGTCAGGCGATGAACGTCGTTTTTGACTTCGGTGCCGTGCTGTTCACTTGGCAGCCGGCAGATTTGCTCCGTACGCGTTTTCCAGACTGGGTGGATGCGGCGGGCAATGCGCCGGCGCTGGCGCAAGCCATTTTTCATCACGAGGACTGGCAAGCCTTTGACCGTGGTACAGCTGAGCAAGATCATGTGGTGGCCCGCACGGCCGAGCGCCTTGCGCTGCCTCACGACGATTTGCACGGCTTGGTGTCTGGGATTGCGCAGCGCTTGGAGCCTATGCCGGGCACCATCGATCTGCTCAAGGGCCTGGTGCAACGTCGTGAATCGCAGCAGGATGTGCGCCTGTACTTTCTGTCCAACATGCCAGCGCCTTACGCTCGGATTTTGGAAGACCTTCACGATTTCATTGAAGACTTTGATGGCGGTATTTTTTCGGGGGACGTCAGTCACATCAAGCCTGAGCCCGCCATTTACCAGCTCCTACAAGACCGCTACAAGCTGGCACCCGAGCGCACGGTATTTGTGGATGACCTCCAGGCCAATATTGACGCTGCCCGCGCCCAGGGTTGGCATGCCATCCACTTTCAGTCGCCAGAGCAACTCAAGGAAGAACTGGCTGTGCACGGGCTGTAATCCACGGGCTATTTGACGGCAATAAAAAACCCTCGTAGGCCTGGGCCCACGAGGGTTTTTTGTTGGGGTTTTGTGGCAACGCACAGCGCCCCTTGGCGCTTGCGCAGTCGCGACGATGGCAATTACATGCCCATGTCGCCCATACCACCCATGCCACCCATACCGCCGCCCATGCCACCAGGCATGCCGCCAGCGGCGTCATCCTTGGGGGCTTCAGCGATCATGGCTTCGGTGGTCAGCATCAGGGATGCCACAGACGCTGCGTTTTGCAGAGCCGTGCGGGTCACCTTGGTGGGATCCAAAATACCCATTTCGATCATGTCGCCATAGGTGTCGTTGGCGGCGTTGAAGCCGTGGTTGCCGCTGCCGCTCAACACAGCATTGACCACCACAGAGGCTTCGCCACCGGCGTTGTGCACGATTTCGCGCAGGGGGGCTTCGATGGCCTTGAGCACCAACTTGATACCAGCGTCTTGGTCAGCGTTGTCGCCCTTGATGGTGCCAGCAGATTGCTTGGCGCGCAGCAGAGCCACACCGCCACCGGCCACGATGCCTTCTTCCACAGCAGCGCGGGTGGCGTGCAGGGCGTCTTCCAC
>JBJOIT010000012.1:0-69239 GCA_046046915.1 Pseudomonadota bacterium | reverse complement strand
GTCGGATGTATCGGAAATTTTTGGAAGACGACAACGTCAAAATTCGTCTTGCTTGTATTGAGAGCGAAAGCCTCACATATTCAATCGATGAGTATGCTCGTCCTAATGATCCCTTGTATTTGATGGTTGGTACATCCACGCCTGCTCCATACGATGAGCAAGCCATGTTTGAGCCCTATCCAGATGCCAGCTCATATGAGACAAAACTGCCCATCAAGCTGGGCGATCAAACTCATTATGTGTATGTGCGTTGCAGCATGGCAAAGAAATCTGCTCGTGAAGGTGGAACAGCAGGCAACCGCGACTATGGTCGGCATGCGGCAAAGAACGTCGGCGTTTCAGTAGTTCGTGCAGGGCGCGAGTTGGAGCTAGATCCATCGTGGGCTTCGACCACGGATGCTCGAAATCGATGGTGGGGTGTGGAGGTTGAATTTCCTCCTGCGCTTGATGAAGTATTTGGCGTGACCAATAACAAACAAAGTGCTCGCAATTTTGCCGAAGTCGCGAATTTGAGCTACGACGACCTGCTGACAGAGGGAAAAACTATCTCTGCTCTCAAGGACGAGATGATCAAAGATGGCGACCCCCACGCCTACTTGCTTGAAATTGCCGACTTCGTCAGAAAGCAAATCAAACGCATGTTTGATCTCGTTGATCAACAGCTCAAGAATCAAAGAAGTCGCGAAGCTAGACACGACACCACAGCGCATGATGCGGAGAAAGAGGCGACAGAAAAAACTCGCGAACGACAAGCGGCAGGCAAGCGTGGGGAAAGTGATGAAGGCGAGAGTAAGCCTATTGAAGAGCGCAAGAGTGATATTGCCTCAAGCCTTACAGAGCAAGGTTTGAGCGAAGACGATGCAAAAGAGATTGCAGAATCAGCAGTCAACGACTCCTTAAAGTATGTGTTTGCTGAAGCAAGTATTGACAGTCCTGCGTTCTTCTCGGTTCAGCCGCGCGGCGGCGCATTGATCATTACATTGAACACCCGCCATCCTGCTTATTCGCGACTCGTAGATGTCCTTGAGCGGGACAAGAAAGATCAAAGCACTCAAAGCCTTGAGGAACGCCTAAACAATGCGCTCAACGGACTGAAGCTTTTGCTGATGGCATGGGCACGCTATGAAGATGAACAAGACTCTGTTCGGCGCGAAGATGCTCAAGACGCTCGTGTGGACTGGGGACGCATTGCTCGACGCTTCTTGGATCGCAGCGAATAATCAAACATGAGTCGATACTCTGAAGGTGAACAGTCATCAGCTTTTCCGTTTTCTGGTCAACTGATCGATGGAAAAACTGCGGCAAGGTGGCTTCTGGCCAAAGTAGGTCCCGCTCCTGCTGGAGTCTCTCTTTGCTCTGCATTTTTGAGATCAGAAGCACTACGGACTCTCTACCCTTCAGAGAACTCAACCCATGGCGGTCGCATACTTGCGCGGTGGAGATTGGGTGACTTGTTAAGCGGCGCATCAGACTTGAATGCATACCCACTAGCTAAGCAGTTAGGGCTTGCTTTTTATATCCGCCAAGATTTCCACGGGAAAGTTTTCGCTGTACCCGGAAGCGGAGTCATTGTCGGAAGTGCAAATGCAACGCTTTCTGGATTTGGCCTGAAAGAATCAGCCAATTCAGAGGTATGCACTCTAGTGCCTGATTCTAAAAAAAACCAAGCGCTCCTGGACGAAATTTTTGATGATGCAATCGAAATGACAGATGCTCTCTTTCAAGAGATTTCATCTGTAGTTAGATCGGCGGTCATGAACACAACAGAAGAACTTGAGTGGCCAAGCGAGTTGCTTGATAGGCTGCAGAACCTGGAATTTTCCGGTCGGCTTCTACTCTCAGAGTGTTTTGCCTCTACGCCCGTATTTGATGAAGGCGGTGCACTCTCAAGCTTGGATGAGCGCGACTTGCACTTGTTAGGTCTTGTCGGCGTTGATCTGAATTCCGAGACGCTAAGACGTGCCTTTAAAACAACTCGAATTTTCCGTTGGCTTGTGCACGCGCTCAAATCTTCTGGCGGGGAGCTTTACTTCGGATCTTTGACTGAGTCTTTGCACAGAACTCTATTAGATGACCCAGTTGTTTACCGTCGAGATGTGAAGATCGTTTTGCAAACACTTCTTCAGTGGAGTCAATTATTGGGAGGCGCTGGGGTGCTTATAGATCGCCCCAACCATTCCCAGCGCGTTCGACTTAGTTAATTTATTTGTGACAAACGAGGCAGGCCCCTCCACCTTCGTCGTCAAGATACAGGTCATCAAGGTCAAGGTTCTCTGAAGAGCATACCCTCAACGGGTTTATGCGCCGGTTTGCAAGCTCACGCTGCTTTCTTGCTTCGAAGTCTCGCTTAATTTGATCCATTCTTTCGGGTTTTTCCAACTCGGCTAGCGGTTCATTTTGCGACCAAGTGAATCGAGTCCCGTTATCGATGGCCGTTTTTTCCATGTTTTTGGCGTTTTCAAAAGCCTCTGGGTGACGCTCCTTAAGGCGAACCCATTCGATCTTCTGCTGGAAAAAACAAAAAGTACAACCACTGCGTGATCGCCAATCGTAGTACTTGGGAAGGCCGATACCTGAGGCTTCCAGAATGTCCAAAACATCCTCTTTGTTCAGTCCGTTTTCGCGGAATGGAAGCTTCACCTTTAAGTTCTTGTGGTGAGACTGCATTCCATCACGATGCTCTTCATCTGCTCTGATAGCGACGTAAGAAACTACTTCATCACCCTTGTTCAGCCATTCATTAACCCATGCCTTGAAGGGCTGGAGTTTAAGTTTGATAGTGCACCAGCGCGTTTGTGGCGATGGAAGAAAATTGCCATTGTGGCGTAGCCAAAATTTGAAATCGCGATCTGGATTGAGATAGTTGATTTTTCGACCAAGCAACCCTTCCAGCTTTCCAAGAAACTCGTACACCTCCGGTAGTTCTTCTCCCGTGTCAGTGAAGAAGTACTGAATGTCCAGCTCTGGAAAATTTTCGCGCATATAGATTGCGAGAGCAGCGCTATCTTTGCCGCCAGAAAGACCAAGTACATGGTGTGTTGTCATGTTTTCACCTCATCTTTTTCAGCAACTTTAATGCCGATGTCGGCAAGCGTTGCAAAGATTAATCGTGGATCTACTTTTTCGAGGATCGGCAAAATCTGCGCGACTGCAGCATCAATTTTTGATTGGTCTGACTTAGAAACCTCAACAGTTCGGCTCAGGTCATTTCCTTGGCCAGCGGACAATACAAGGTTGAAAACTTTTCTGGCCGAATTACGCCCACGAAGACCTGCAAGTGCCTCTGCTTTGCGAAAGTCCATCGCTAGCGAGCCAAGCTGAATGATGGCGGCATCAAGGTCCCGATCTACCCAGCTATGTGAAGGCTTGTTGATAGCATTGCTGATCAGCGACTCAACGGCGGCATCTGAGTCCTCGAACTCCTCCAGTCGCGTTGCAAAGGACTCCAATTGAAAATTGCCAGTGATGCCCTTGACTGACTTTGCTCGATTACGTAAATCTTCAATGGACCCATTGCCATGCTGGAGCGAGTCCAAAACAATTTTCTGAATCTCACGTAGCTTTACAGGGTAAGCACTTTGCAGCTCAGAAATCACCGAACTGAGCTTCTCAACCAGATCGCCTTCGGAATCCGATCCAAGGATTGTGGGCAGGTCGGCGAACAAGACCTTGTTCGGGTCGCTTGCCTTGAGCAGCATCGCGCGCACTTCTTGTGCTGGATTTGAAACACTGTTTGTTCGTTTGGTCCAATTGGGAAGATCAACAACGATAGAGACCAGTCCGCGAGCAGTATCCAATGGGGAAATTGAGCTTACATCAGCATTGGGCAGATGCGGAGCCAAAACTTTCTCAGCAATGGCCTTGGCAAGGCTGCTCTTATTTTCACCAGCGGTGACATACTTGAACTTAATTAGTTTCGGATCATTTAGCAACTCATCAATGATCACTTCGTTAATGTTCGGAGTGAACACGTTGTCGAAATAAATAGCAATGTGCGCCTTATTTGCCAAGAAAAATGCCAAGGCAATAATTGGCATCACCCCTTTCTTGAGGCCATACGGGGCGCTTTGCCAGAGTGCATAGACTTCATGAAGGCCAAGCTTGTCATTGGCGTTCTTGAAGATCTCTTCTGTGTGATACCAGAGCTCAAGGTAGGTCGAACCTGTTTCACCGTCATCCTTTGGTTTACCAAAGCCCCAGCCCAGGCGACCTCGATTCATATGCAGACCTGGTGTATTCAATACTGTGTAGTAAAGGCCCGCATCTGCGGGGTAGCCTTCATACCCAAGTTTGGAAATGCCTCCGTCTTTAAGCATTCGATACATCAGCTCTCGACGAGCCTTGACGATGTTGCTTGAAAGCTCATCGCGGTTGATCAGCTCGCTGTTGATGATTGGTGTACTGTGATAAATTTTTTCAGCAACAGTTGATGCGATTGCAGAAACAGTCGAGTTCTTGTCATCGTTGAGTTTTTGACCTTGGCGCAGCCATGTCGCCGAGCGAAACGCATCGGCTAGCTCATCCTGAAGAGCGTTACGTAGGCTTGAAATTCTGGAGGTTAGCTCCCGTCTTGCTACGGAATCACCTTCAAGCTCTGTCCGAGTTGTAAAGACACGCTCAGCTGCCGCCAGTTCGTGAGAAAGTTCAGTGACCCGCTTCCCGTTTTTGGACACTCCAAAAATGATCGGGGACTCACTGTTTTCCAATGAGATTTCTTGGATGCTCGTCAGGAATTGTTTGTCGGCAAGAGGGGTATCAGGAACACAAAGAACGAATGTTCCTACGCTGCCTGGCACAGCCTTGTAGTCGGAAATAAAGGTGGGCAACTCACCAAATGGAACGATGGTTTTACTGAACCAACGCATTGTTCCTGTCTCGTGGTAGAGCCTTTTGGCAATGACAGGATTCAAATCCGTGAGTTCCGAAATCAGCTTGCCGTTGAAGGCTGAAATCTCATTTCGGGTGCTGCTGATGGCCCCTTCGATATCGAAATCACTTCCCGCAAAAACACCATACGCATTCAGGTGTTTGCGTTCAATCAATATTTTCCAGTCAACGAGCTCGACCAGCGCCCTCTTCACCGCACTCTTGTCTGAACTGTTTACGCATGAAATGATCGTCTCTTCGTCCGCTGCAAGAGCAGCGCCGCTGCGAAACATTTCGATCAAAGCCACTGTTTTGGCCACATCGCTGTGTATTGCTTGCCCTTTTGCCTCGGCCCGCTCCACCGAGTCCACAGCCTGCGCCCAGCGATGACCATCTGGCGAGGCCAAGATAGCTGGCTCAGAGTTGGCCCTCAGGTAGTCCCAATAGTTTGACGGGCGATACATTGAATCGCCGGAAACCTGATGCGTTTGCAAAAATTCGGCAAAGCCAAGCGGCTCACGTGATGCCAGAAAACCAAAAATGCTACGTTCATTTTGACCAAATTTCCGACGAGAAATGGGCCCCAGCAACGAAGTAATTGCCGGGTGAAGTGGCCAGCACGCCAACAAGCTCTCGGCAAGATTCTTTGGGGCTGCAGGTCGACGAGTCTTAATGTTGTTGGCGATGACGGCACAAGCTTGTCGCGCATCAGAGACATCAATGTTCTCGGCTCTCGTAATCGATTGGCCGATCAGCTCAATTACTTCATCAGTTGCAGCAACCAAAGGAATGTCGATATAACGACCTTGAATCTTTGCCCAATCGTCACGCGTCTGCCTACCGAGTGCCGTGGCATAAGCTTCGAAAGGTTGATGCAAGATGCCGACAACGACAAAGTTGCCGTTGGTTCGGCTGGCAGCTTCTGCCAATTGCTGGAAGAAGTAGATGTCCTCGGTGCTATCGAGGGCAGCGTTCTCCAAGAACTTGCCTAGCTCATCGATGATCAACAAAAGTCCCTGCTTATTGCTCTCTGCAAGAGCTACAAGCTCAGCGATTACGTCTGCATTTTTCTTCTTGGAGAGTACAGTGCCTGTTCTTTTCTCGATGGTTGCGATCAGTTGGTCGCGCACACTGATTCGCTTACCTACGACTGGAAGGACGGTCCAACCAGTGCCTTTGGCATCAAACGCTCTGTAGATTTTCGAATCACTTGGAAGTGCAAGTATTTTCTTAGCACGGTCACGCAGTTTTTGATTTGGGCCGACTAGCGAGCACAACATCAACGCAAGAGATGACTTGCCTCCGCCATAGGGCCCCGTCCAGGTGAAAGCTCTTTGCTTCGTTTCCAAAAGCTGCTGCGCCATACTTTCCAACAGCGATTGGGCAGTTCCCTGGCAAACGTAGCCAGAAAGCGCATCTTCACGACCAAAATCATCATCGATTTGAATCGAGCGCAAAAACTGTCGAGAAATTTCAACAACAGAGCTAAGAGTGTTTTCTTTCAGGGCCATGTTTAGTCTTTGCTGTAGGCAATTTTGAGCAGCTTTTCCTTCAGTGCCTTGACGCCCTTTTCGGAATTATTTTTTAACGTCACTTGTCGTAGCCCAGCTTGCTCAGTCCATTGAATCTGTCCGTTCGTGATTTGTTCCAACGAAATTAGCCGCTCAGCAATACCGTTCTCATCAATCTTGAATACGCGCCCAGGAGACCCATAGTCATGCGCCACACGATCAAACGCCATGACAGACCCAGAAGCCTCTAGACGCTCCCAATAGTCGAGCAACGCATACCCGAAAATTCCATCATGCAGCGAGCGCTTAGCCCCTCTGCGGAACTCAAACGAATCTTTTGAGTTGTGAACAATCAGTCCCAACTCACCCAGCAAAGGCTCACTCAAATCTTCAGGGGAATCGCTGTTAGCTCGCGGAACATAACTTCGAATGCAGCACTCCACATCTCGCTTCAATGTTGCCTGCGAAATTTTTGCCTTAATGCTCTCCAGTTCGCCTGCAAGTGCCTTGCCGATGAAGTCTCTGTCGAAAACCTGTTGCACCACGTGATTGAACAGGTAGTACCAAGTAGTCGTCCGATCAGGAGTGCTTGCGAGAAACCAATGCATCAACCAAACAGTTGAGATGTTTTCGCAGTAGGGGTCGAGGCCTTGAAATTCGTTGAACAGCGCATCCGCTACAGATGTCACCTTGTATGAGTCACTGCTCTCTTCGAGAACGTTGCAGGCAACGGCCCAAAAACGAATAGAGCTGACCATGTTTTTTCCGACGCCGAAGTCAACAATCGCTTCCTCATCAGCAAATATGTGCTTAGGTGCCTCGCCGAAATAAGGGCGGTTTTGTACAGAATCAAAGGCCTTCTTTAGCCACAACTGCCGCAGCGGAAAGGTCTCATGACCCGAGAACTGAGGCTTTTTTCCAAGGATCGAATCAATCATTTGTTCATGATACCTCTGAAACTGGAGAGGTTCACCAGTTCACCTAATTTTCCAAAAAAACTGTTGTTTTATACAGCACAAAACATCAGAATCACCCAAAAAAGAAATTAATTTTATATAGAAATAATTTTATATATCTTTTTATTATTTAGGTGGCACATGCATCCTAATTTGCTGCGATAGCAAACACTCAGTAAACCCCCAAAGAGGCCATACATGTGTCAACGCTCTGGTGGGCACACAAGTCAAGCGAATGGGAGCACTGTGTTGAGGGGGGTGGCTGTTGCCCCCGTTCTATGGCTTATCTTTGGCTTTGGCCTGCTCGGCGTACCAGCGCTGAAATGACAAGACCATGAGCGTGGCCTCGGCCGCATCACTGGCCAATTGTTCGCAGCTCACGGGGATCTGAGCGATGGCGGGATCAGGTACAGCGTAGGTGGCGGCTGCATCAAGATGTGTGGCAGGTTGGGCATGGGTGGGCACGGGGCCGGGACTGCTGGGGTTGATTGAGTCGCGCAGGCGGTTAGCGTCAGTGCGCAGGCCAGCAGGCACAGGCTGCGAATCAGGCGAAACAGCCACTGGAACGGCAGAAGCCTTTGGGGGTTGCCACAGGTGCTGAAGTTGGGTTTTGCGGGTGTCATGGTCGGTGGTAATGCTCTGGTTGATCTGTTCTTGCCGGGTTTGAACCTGGGCTACCTGCAGGGATTGCTGCAAGGCGGCGGTTTGTTGGTGCAATCTCTCTGCGTCCCAGGCCTGCTGAACACCCTGCTGCCCCAGTCGGTGACCCGCCCAAAACAGGCCCGCAGCCAGCAGGCTTGAGACGATCCATCGCAGGGGCAAGGCGCCAAGCCATGGTAATAGCCACGCACTCATGTGGCCTCCGGTGATAGGTTCAGCGGTGTGTCCAGCACTTCGAGCTGGTATTTGTCGATCATGGCGATCAATTTGTCGGCATAACGCGGGTCGGTGGCATAGCCCGCCTTGGCCACCGCTTGTGCAAATGCTTTGCCTGTGGTGCAGGCAAAGCAGGCGGCGTAGCGCTTGTTACGGCGCAAGAACTGACCATGGTCCACCAGGCATGTCTGCCAGTCGGGGTATGCACGCCAGTCGGCCGGGATCACCACCCACTGCTTGTTCAGAAACTCTCGGGTATTGAGGGTGATGCGCTGGCCCGTCCAGCTGCGGTCAGCCTTGATGCCAAAAAGGCTCTTGGCCCGTTTGGCCAGGCCCGACTCGCCCCAGCCGGACTCCAGAGCGGCCTGAGCCACCACGAAGCTGGCGGGGATGCCTGTCTGCAAGCGGCTGGCTTGGGCCGCTGGGCCAATGAGTGCGATGAAGTCTTGCGGTTTCACAGCATCTCCTTCACGTCCTTGGCCACCTGGTCGATGGAGGCATCGCGGCGCTGTCCGATGAAATTGAACACCCAGCGCACCATGGCCCAGCCTGGCAGCCCACAGGCGAATATGAGCCCACCCAGGGCGCACAGACCCACGGTTGAAAAGGCCCAATGGTGCAAATGGAAATGCTCCACAGTGATGGCACCGCCCCCAATGCTGGAGACCACAGTGCTGATGAGCCCCACGGCCCACTCGCGTTTGTCGCGCGGCGGCGTCATGAGCATGACGACCACGGCGGCCAGCGTGGCGCCACTGGCCACCGCCGCAGCGGTCCCGCCAAAGGCCTTGTAGGCGACGGCCGCCCCTGCTACGCCAGAGCTTGTCGGTTCAGGCATACGTTTCTCCAAAGTAAAAAACCCGCGCTGACCGAAGCCAGGCGGGTGTGTGTTGGGTTGAATGTTGAATGGACTGTTGAATTGACTGTCGAACTAATTGTTTTTGGACTCAGGCTGCGACAGTTCGGTCGTAGGCCAGGATTGGAATCACGCGCTTGGTGCTTTGTTCGGGGACTCCGTGGACCTGCCCAAAGATGTCTTTGCGGTCTTCACGAAAGTCGCCGTCGATGTAGTACGGAATGCAACCCGTGAGGTACTCGATGGCCGCAGCCAGAAACGGCAGGTTATCCGAATAGGCTGCATCGCAACCCGCATCCCAGAGCCGTCCTTGCAAAAACATGCATGAGCCTTTGCACAATTGCAGAACCGGGCAGCTGGGGCAGTCTGATCGGTGGCTCCAGTGCGTGGCGCTGCGCATCTTGACTGCCTGCAAATTAGACAAATGGCCAATCTGGTGGGGCTGCCCATTGGGCGCAGTGGCAACTGCGCTCACGTTCTGGCAGGTGAGCACCTTGCCGTGCAGGTCCACCGCCAGGTTGTCCGGTTTGTCCATGCCGCACTTTTGGCCCAGCGAGGATGCAGGGCGTGCGGTACGGATGGACTGCACAAAGTCCATGATGCGCTGCTGCGCCACCGACATGCGCGAAGCCAGGCCCTGGCGCATTTCTTTGTAGGCCAAGGCCCTGAAACGCACATGGTCCTGCTGGGTTTGCAGGGTTGCTGCCAAGCCGCCTTCATCGTAGGGATCAATGAAAGCGCCCTCCCCGATGTTCACATCCTGGCCAAAGCGCTGCTGCAGCCAAGCCTGAATCTGCGCCCGACTTTGGTTGCCAGCATGAACCATGGCGTTGATGCTGATACGGCCCTGAGGATGCAAGCGGGCATAAAGGTCCATGATGGCGGCGTGTTTTTCGGGGTCACTCAGCGGATCGGGGCCGCGGGTGGACTGGCCTGGACCGTCATGCGACAAGCCCACAGAAAACCCCATGCGGTCGAACCACTCGTTCTTATCCGCGTCGAGCAAGCTGCCATTGGTGATGACACTGAACTGAGCTTCCGGATACAAGCCACGCAAACGTTCGGCCAACGGTTTGAGCGTCTTCCAGTACACCAGGGGCTCTCCACCCCAGAACTCGATGCGCTCGGGTGGTTCAAGTAGCGCATCGGTCAATTGACTGATGAACGGCTCGATGTCATCCGGATTGCTCGCGACCGCATGCGACACAAAGCGCTGGTTGCAGTAGCTGCATTCGTAGTTGCAAGACAGCCCCAGACTGATCTTGAGGATGCGCACCTGACCCTTGCGGCCGGGTTGGCTGAACGACACCGCCGTGGCATCCCGGAAACTGCCAGGCTGAACCAGCACCACGGGTGTGCCGTCCTGCCAGGTCAGCGTGGACAGCTGGTTGTCGTAGTGCAGCAAGACTTTCTGGCCGTCTTGGCGCAAGGCGTGAATTTGAAACTTCATGAGAGGGCCTTTTGCGGCTCCTGCAGCCGCGTTTTAAACACCAAGACAGGACGCAGATCACGGCAGGCACGGGAGATGGGGTTGACGCCATGGCGGATGTGCCCAGCAAAGAACACCACCCGAGCGGGCGCGGGCATGACCGATCCCAGCAGGCGACCCTCCTGGTCGTAGAACACTGTTTCTCCGCCCCACCCTGCTTGCCACTGCCGCACGCCATAAATCAACAGGGTTCTGTCCAGCGGGTGCTGGCTGTCGATGTGGACATTGCCTTCGTTACCATGGGTGTTGGCATTGGCGTAGACGCCATGGCACTGGGTCATGTCAGGCAGTTGCAGCGCCCGCATGCATGACCGCCAAACATCAGAGAGCACGCTGGTTTGATCCTGCAGGAATTGCGGCGTGCAGCTGTAGTCCGAAGCTTGGTTGATGGGCCAGTCCCGACCCAACAATTCGCGGTGCCAGATCGGAAACGGCTCCGGCTCGTTTTTGTTGGTGATGCGGTAATAGCGGTATTGCAGGTGCTGTAGCCAATCGACGAGCTCCTGCGTTACGCCCGGATCCAGAACGCCATCGAAAAATGAAACGGGACTTCGTACATCAAGCATGTTCTGCCTCCGGTTCTGCCACCGAGTGAAACTCGATGGCCAGGGTGTCGCGTGTCTGGGTGCGCAGAGGAAAGTAGCCATGTGGCGTGCACAGGGGCATGGTTACAAGCAGGCCCGGCTGGGGCGTAATCGGAAAATGCACCGGCGTTTCCCAAGGCAGCACGGTTTCATTGACGCGTTTGGCCGGATTGCCAATGACCATACAACCCGGCGTTCGCACATTGGGACTGTCAGTCGTTGGGTAGTCGGCTTGCAAAAACAGCACCGTATTTAGCCCAGCACGCGAACTGGCGATGTGCTCAGCCACATGAAATCCCGGCTGGCAGCGCATGATGTGGGCGCTGAGGCGGTATCGGTATGTGCCCCAGATGGATTGCAGGTGCTCACGGACCACCGACAACATGTCATGCAGACCATCCGCCGGGGATACGCCCCCCTGCAGCAAGTCGTGGCTGCGGCACTGCCAGGCTTCGGGCCCCCAGCGGTGCTCGGCGTCTTCCCGCAGGACGGCCGTCGCCAGTCGTTCAAGCAGTTCGAGCTGTATGCCTGATGGATGGACATGCACAATGCTGGGCCACAAAGAAAAAACCCAACTCTGGGATGACGTTGGGTGGTTCTCTGAAGCATCGGTTGATGCGAACGGATGCGGACTGGCTTGTGTGGCCACCGCCATGATGGGTGGCGGGGCGTGCGCTGATGCGTCAAATGACATGAATTACTCCTTGGGCCAGTGCGGTGACGGCCCCTAATCCAAATTGAAGATGCAGGTTTTCTCCGGCACGCAGCCCCAAGGCCAGGGCCCGAATTTGGGCCCTTCCTGCAACCATGCGGACGCGTTGGTGTGGGACATAGCCCGAGACGGCGTGCACATGCAGACAGGCATCGGCGGGCTCTGAGGACCGTATTTCCAGCTCCACCCACTGATCTGCTGTCACCACTGGTGGGGCTTGCACAGTGAGCTTGGGCATGTGTTCGTGCAGCCGGGTAATGGTGTGGGCATGCCCGGCCAGAGCCTCACTTGGCTTGGCATAAGTCACGTGCTCATCCACTTGAAGGTTGGTCCAAAGTTGTCCGCCTGGGTGGGCGTTGATGCGCAGCACCATCTGAGCGCTGAGCGGCGATTCATGCCATGGCACCAGGCATGACCCGGCAACCAAATGCGTCTGGCGCGCCTTGGTGAGCGGTAAAGACAAGGCGGTAAAGCCTTCGCTGTCTACCCGGCTGCTGTGGGTGAGCACATGGCGGTTGAAGGGTGTCATGAAACGCCAGGTATCTGTGCACAGCACAAACATCCAGGCAGCCCAATCACTCAGGTGCTCGCCATACATGTGGGGCTTGGCGTGCATGGCTTGTGGATCCAGGGCGATTTCATCAACCAGGCCCCACGGCACGCCATCAATGGTCTCGGTGTGGCCAGATGGCATGTCCACTCTGACTGGCAAGATGTAGGGACTGGGCTGGCCGCGTCTGGGCAATGAATGCGATTTTGAGACCGAAGCGCCCAAAGGATGGACCCGATACTGCTTTTGGGTCACCTTACCGACAGGGTAATCTTGCCTAAGCATCTCCAATGGCTCCAACAGCCGCCAGGTCAAGCGATCCGCCTCAGCCAGAACCTCCACGGCCAGCGGTTGTGTGAACTCATCGACCCGCTGCACGAAGCGCGCACGGACTTTTTCAGCACCGCTCACACCCGCACCTCCAGCTCTTCGACACCGCTGAACCACTTGAATCCCAGCTTGATCTTGGCCAGGGCCCCGGGGTCTGCGCCAAAGAGCGTGACAAGGGCTTGCCCTTGATCCAGGTTTGGGCGGCTGTTGCTCAAAGCACCGGCCGTGGTGCTCAGTAGCACCTGCCCAGACGCCGGGAGCACCATCCCCTGGTCATTGACCGCCGAGATACGGATGCGCCGGGGATCACCCCCCTCATCGACCAAGCGAAACGAGGGAAACGCCAGAGCCATGGCAACCGAATTGCTTTCCCACTCGTGATCAAACTCAAAACCGGTCACCTCGGTCTGACCCGCTTGTGGCGAGCACATGAGCACCAGTGAGGGCTCAAGACCTAGCGGTGGGATCCAAAGCTGGGCCAAGACCAGCATGGGCTGCTGGTTCCAGTACTGCCGAAACCCTTCTTTAGACAAGGCAGTCTGCGCGAACTTGTTGATCCACACCGGCTCATTCTCCCCTTGACGCAGTGCAAAGAGCCAGACGGTGTAGGCATTGCCGGGATCTTGCGCGAGGTTTTGCAGGTCACTTACTGTGACAGCGTGGACAAATGCGCTTTGATGGCCGACCAACATGGGCGCAGACGATTCATCAATGACCCGGCCACTTTCATCCAAGGCTTGCTCAAATGCAGGCGTAAGGTGTTCGATCAAGAAATCGCCCTCCACCCTCTGAATGCGAATGAGGTTGTTTCGGTGCGCGTTTGTTGTGCTCGCAGGGCTTTGCAGCGGATAAGACATGCGGATGGTTTTCATGAGCAGATCCCCTTTCAGCAGCCACAGCAGTTGCAATTGCAGTTGCAATTGGTCAGCACGTTCACCGTGCGCAACCTCACCTGTCCACCTTCATCAATCAACTCGTAGTCATGCCGACTGGTGATGTTGCCGCTGCCATAGCAATTGATGGCGTAACCAGTACCACCGCAATTGGCCACTTGCTTGAAAAAGTAGTCGTGCAGCCAGCCATAGTTGGCGGTCCACATGGAGCCGCCGTTGTTCATGTACATGTCCCAGTTACCGTCGGTCTTCAAAAACCCCATCAGGTTGCTGTTGACATGCAGATAACGGGTGCTGCCCTGGTCTGTGTCGTAAAAGTCGATCGTGGGCGAGGTGCTCTGTACGGTCTGGCTGGGCAGCGTGAGGCGCCCACTCATGCTGTCGCCGCTGCGCGCTACCCGCCCCGACAAATCGATGTTGACTGTGGCGTTGCCGTTCGCGTCAGGACCACTACCGTTGACCGAGCGGACAAAGGCCGAGGCGTCGTAGCCGTCCAGGCGGTCTGCGTCCGTCGCCTTGGCGCTGATGCCCAGATAGGCCGAGTTGTGATTGTGCGAAGCTGGTGCAAAAGCGCTGGCGTGCTGGCCGTCCAGCAAGTCGGCATCCAGCCCGGAGCTCGGGCCATCCACCGTGAGCAGCTTGGCCAGCACGTCCGCTGCTGTGTAGGCGGCGGCATTGAGTTTGGCCGCGAACTGGGCGTCGATGCCACTGGCCAGGTCCATGATGAAGCGCCAGTTGTCCGGGTTGGTGCCGATCAGCTGATAGAGCTTGAGCTGGTCCGTGCGGTAGCACAGCATGCCCACTTGCTGGTTGGTCGTCGGAAATGTGGTGCCGCTGTTGCAGGAGATCGCCGTCTTGTCGTTGTTCAGGATCTCGATGAGTGAGTCAGACAGCGTGCGCGAGGACGGGATGTCGGTGAAGTTTTGCATGGTGAATGGGTGGGCAAATGACTGAGGTACATTGGAGCTGTCAGTACCCCTGAGCGATCCAGGTGAAGGTGCCGGTCACGCGGGTGCCAGCGGTGTTTTCTAAGATGGCAGTGAACCCTGTTCGGGTGACCGCACTGGACAGGCGCGGGATGGCGACCACCGTGCCGCCCTTGTGGGTCATGGTCACCTCGGGCGGCACCCTAAAAATTCGGGCAAAGCCAATCACGGCACCTGCCTGCGCATCGGTGATCTGCACAGTGCCCCGGTCAAAGACATCGGGCACGTCTACCGTCACGCGTAGCGCGTCAATAAAACCCCGGTCGGAGTTTCTGGACTTCAGGATGGCACGGAACAAGGCGCGCTGGTAGGTGTAGTCGCCCTGAATGAAGTCCCGGAAATCCGTGTAGCCCGGGGGATGACCCGCTTCGACGATGCTTGCAAAATCGGCTTCGGTGATCTCGGTGCTGGCCACGATCATGTCGCTGATCACGCCGTTGGCGTGGCGGCGATACTGCTCAGCGAGCGCCAAGGCTTCATGGGCCCTGAGGCGCATCGCCCGGCGCAAGGCTTCCGAGACACCCAGACCTTCTTGCAAGAACCGCCTGTAGGCCACTGTGCGGCCCAAAGTTTCGGCAAACGCCAGTGCCTCGGCCACCTGTTTGACGGATCTGCGGGTAAGCTGATCCTTTGTGCTGAGAGCCTCAGCGACTGGCTTTTGAAGCCGCCTGGAGGCCTGATCGCTTACAGCCAAACCTTCGCCAATGCGCAGGATGAAGGCGATCAGGTCGTAATAAGTTTCGGCAAAGTTCAGCCCTTCGCTGACCCGTTTGCTGAAGCGTTGATCCAGGTCATCGGTCAAAGCCACTCTTTCAGCGACTGTTTTGGTGGCGACCCGCGCGGATACCGATGCCACTGGCAGGCTCTCAGCATGCTTTTGGCGCATCTGCCGAGACAAGACCTCGGTTACAGGCAAGCCTTCTTGCAAGGCTTTGGCTATGGAGCGGGCCAAGCCGTCCAGACTTTGAAGGTTTTCTTGAACGGACTTGCGGCTCGATTTGGCAACGCCCTCAGTCACCCCCAGCGACTCAACCCAGCGCAGGACATAGGCGATCAAGTCGTAGTAGGTGTCGGCAAACCCGATTGACTCTGTCCTTTGCAGCGCGGCCTGATGACGCCGGGTTTCTGCAAGGGACAGATTTTCGCCAAGACGCTTGCCATGCTGACGACCTGACGCCTGCGTCCAAGCCAGCGTGGCAGCCACTGCGACCACATATACAGCGGGGTAAGCCGTGAGCCAGGATTTGCCCGCACTGGCGCTCTGCCAAGTGAAACTGGCATTGGCCCAGGTGTAGCGCGGGCCTTGGGACTCGCCTACAGTGACCGTCTCGGCCATGGTTATCAGCTCATGGTGAAGGTGAACACTGCCGTCAGGCTGTCGTCCGCCCCCTTGTTCACCACCGGGAACACCACCCTGTCGAGCATGATGCCGCCCGATGCGGCATTGAACACCCCAGCTTCCGTGATTGCCCCCGTGCCGTCACCTGCGGGGAAGTCGGCAGTGAAGCTGAAGGCTTTGGTGCCAACGGTGTGGGTATAGGTGGCGGCGTTTCGGTCGAGCTCGGAGACCAGGGCCGACTGGCTGGCCGCAGCCGCCGTGGTTCCTGTGCCCAGAGCGATGAAACCCATGACCGAGGGACGACTGGTGGATTTGCCGATGGCGTCGGCGATGAAATCAAAGCCAACGTTGACGATGATGTTGTCTTTGTGAACGGTTTCGATGTCGCCACTGGCGCGGCGAACAATGAGGGTCATCGCCCCCTGCAGTTGCATGTTTTCGTCAATCATGTGATGCCTTAAAACTGAATTGCTAAAAAAATCAGCGCCTGCTCAATACAGCCGCAAACTGCTGAACGCACCCACGGGCTCAAGCCGTGCGCGGGCCGACTGGACACCGCCGCCCATCCTGGCGGCAAAGAGGCGGCGTTCTGTGCTGGTCTGGCATAACCCCAGACAGACCCGATCGGATGATTCCAGCCCAAATGCGAGCGTGACGCGCCTGGACAAATGGTCTTCCAAGAAGAAGTCTTGCGTTTGGGCGTCATAGCCCAGCAGCAAAGCGCCGACTGGCCCTGTTGCTTTCCAGATCACGCAGGTCGTGACCTCTTGGGGGATGAACCAGAACGAGGTGTGAAACACCTGCGGCATGTTCACAGTCCAGGCCACCTGAGTGGTGTCTTTGACCATGAGCCCCATGCCGTAGCGGCCATCGCCGTAACTCACGCCCGCCGACTGGCTCGTTACTGCATTGCCAATGCCCATCACAGATCCGCTGAGCCGCCAGCCGCAGAGCTCGCCCGGGTGCAGCACATCCTCTCGCGCCATCTGAAACCGCGCGTCCACGTTGGCGATGGCGCCGTCGTAGGTCCACTGCCTTCGAGCGGCATCACCGCTCCAGACAAAGTTGGCTTCCTGCCAGGTGGTGCGGTCATCGACCGAAGCGCCCAGGCTGCTGAGCAAGGTGTTCTGTGCCCGGATGGGCGAGACCAGATCCAGCTCGAAAAGGTATTCGGCCACTTGCGCGCCGGTGTTCATGCGCAGCACGTTTTTGCCATTGACCGTGACCACCGAGGCGAAATGCATGGTGCCAGCAAAGCCCCCTGCTTGCTCGTCACGCTCGAGGATCAGATTGGCGTTTTGCGGCTGGGCCACCACAGTCGAGACGAAAGTGGGCGTGTCGCTGTAGATGCCGGGCGAGGCGATCGCCTTGATCCAGAATTTGCGCTCGCCATCAAAGCCTGAGGGCAGCGTGTAGCTGGTGGACTTGACCTCGGCCACAAAGAGCGAGGCGTCCCATGCCGCACCTTCTCGCAGCTCGTAGCCCACCACCTCGGGCTCAGGGTTGGGTTGCCAGCGAAACTCCAGCCGGTTGGCCGACTGCACCACATCGAACTGGCGCACCGTGGCCGGGGCCGGCAAGGTCAACACAAAGGTGGTGACATGCGCGCTGTATTGGCCCGAAGTGTCGTAAGCGCGGATGTGGTACGGGTACTGCCCTGCTGCGTCCTGGTCGTGAACCATCTGGGTGCCTAAGGTCTTGGCAACCAGTTGGGCGTCGTCCCAGCCAGGCCCAACCCGCACCTCGTAGCCCGCCAGATCAGCATCGGGCAGTTCGTCCCAGCTCAGCAGCAGATCGGACATGCGCCGCTGCACGGTAAAGCCGGTCACATCCGATGGGGGCAGTGTCTTGCCCAGCACCGTGGCGCTGAGTGTGGCGGGCGCGCTCTCCTTGCGGGTGATGCCAATGGCCCTTAAGCTGAACTCGTACTCACCCTCCTGGGCATCGCGGATTTCTGCGTAATTGGCGCTCACCAGCGGCAAGCTCACGAAGTTGCCTCCGCCCACCCGGTAGGAAAGCCGGTAAGCAATGGCCGCGGGCACTTCAGCCCAGGACAGTTGGACAAGCACCTGCGCCCGGTCTTTGACCCGGTACAGGCTCTCTTGCATGCTGAGGGCTGTGGGGGCGGCAGGCATGTCCGACAGCACCGTGATGGCGCGCGGCTGCAGCGCCAGGCCCTCTTCAATGGCCGCGTACTTGCCCGGGTTGTGGGCCAGAGCCGTGACTTCATGCACACCGGGCTCGCGCTCGGCCACTGACACCACCCGAAACAGTTGCGGCTCGATGATGGAAGAAGCCAGTACCCAGATGGCATCGGTTTGCGGTGCCATGCTGAAGGGGATGGTGACCGTGAGGGTTCGCCGAGCGTGTGCATCACCGCTGGCCGATGCGAAAGTGGCCCCCACCAAGCGCTCTTCCACGGCTCCGCTCGGCAAGATCACCGAAAGCCGCCAGGGTAAATCGGCTGGCAAATCCTGGTCCAGGGTAACGCTGGTGGTGGTAGCTGCTGCGACGCGCCCCCCAAGGCGCATGCCGCCCCGACTCGGATCGGCCATCTGGATGACATCGCCCGGGCGCACCACCGCACCCTCCAAGCCTGTGCGGAAAGTGATGATTTCTGATTCGGACTGCTCTGAATACAGCAGCCACTTGCCCACCCGGTTGGCCTGCCCGCGCGAGGTGCAGCCCATGGCCACCACATCGGCTTGCACCACGCCGTAGCGCGCGATGCCCGCGACGTCCTCAACGTATTCCACCTTCTGTCTGTAAAAATCCTCCGGATCGACCCAGCTGACCAGGGCCACGGTGTGCCGAGCCTTGGCGGACGAGCCCTGTAAGGCGAACTCGCCATCGATGACGTTGGCAGCAGTGAACTGATAGACCGGGTCTTGGGGCGCATCTTGCGTGACGGTGATGGCACCACCCGACCAATAGGCCATGCCCCGAAAGACCGAAGCCATGTCCTGCACCACTTTGTAGGCCTGCTCGCGGGTTTGCAGGTAGAGGTTGCAGGTGAAGCGGGGCTCGTGCCCACCCAGGCCATCGGGCACCAGTTCATCACAGTAACGGGCCACCCGGTACAGCGCCCACTTGTCAACCTGAGACTCTGGGATGAAATGCCCCAAGCCATAACGGGTGTTGGTGACCAGATCGTAAAAACACCAAGCCGGGTTGTCCGTCCAGGCCACCTTGAAGGTGCCGTCCCAGACACCCGCGTATGCGCGAGACTCCGGGTCGTAGTTGGACGGCACCCGCACACGCAGGAGTTTGAGCTCATAGCTGCGCCGGGGGATGGCGTTGAACTGCGAGGCGTCCACCCGCAGGGCCATCAAGGCGCTGTTGGGGTAGCGCAGCTTGCTCTCGATGACCTCGGTGTACGAGTCTAGGAAGGTCTTGTTTTGCAGGCTGCTTTGGGTCGCGTCTTCGGTCAGCCTGCGAAGGCGGACATCCCAAGGACCTGTGCCGGACAGCGGCACGTAGTAACTGCGTTGGTAGCGCGAGGTGGTCTTGCCAGAAACCGTGTCGGTGAGCGCCTGAACAAAACCAGCGCCTGCTGACTGCAAGTCGATCGCATAGCTGACCGATGTGCCGTTCAAGTCGCCGTTGGTCGTGTCCTGCAAGGTGAGCGCGGGCATGCTCACTTTGAGGCGCACAGCGTCCACGTCGGGGTCGGTGATGGCGCGCACGACCGGCTTGGCAAACTTGCATTCCACGCCGACCGAGACCTCGTTTTCTACCGAGGCAAAGCCCGGGATGTAGCCCTGCTGCTGGGTGCCGGGGCGGCTTTCAAGCGTCACCCCAGAAAAGTTGTAGCTGCCATCGGCATTCTGAATCGGCGTGTCGTCCAGAAAGACCGACTGCAGGCCCTGCACCAGGCCTTCGATTTCTCCTTCGCACACCAAATCGACCACACGGGCGTAGGCTTTGGAGCGCAAGCTGTCGGCAGCTTCTTGGGCCACACGGGCGCTACCGCCACCGGACTTGCCGCCACCGCCTGCGCCGATGATCAAAGGTTTTGAAGCCGGCATCAGATTCATGCAGTGATCTCATCAACAGGGATTTAAAGGACAGGTATTTCATCGACATCGATGCCCGCACTGATCACAGCCGAACCCACGATCATGCGGCCGTAGCCCACTGGCACGGGATGGCCTTGGGCGGTGGTATTCACGGCCCCGTTGAACACATAACTGGGGCGGTTTTCTGGGCGCTCGGACGGATCTGAAGCTTTGGCGGTGGGCGCAATCATCTGGGCCACACCGCCCAGGATCATGGATGTGCCTACCGAATACAGGGTCGCTTGCGACAAGAATGAGCCAGCGGCTGCCCAGCCCATCGGGTTCCACCAGGACACAGCGATCAAAGCTGCCCCCAGCAGGATCTGACCTAGACCGTTGCCGCCCGCTCCCGAGACCACAGGCGCGATGGTGATGCGCTGCTGGCCGGTGGGTTCATGCAATCGGTCGAGCGCGAGTTGGTCCCGCCCGGCCAGCACCCTGTAGCCCACACCCCGCTCGCCAGAGGAGACCAACTCGCGCTCAAACTGCGGAAAATTCGCACAAAGGGCCCGCACCGCCTCGGCGGCCGAAGCCACCGCCATCTGATGGCGACGCCCAAAGCGCCTGCCCAGTTCACCGAGAAGAAGGATCGTGGCCATGGCAAGACTCGTGCTGCAAGTTTTAAGAGCGGTAAAAGAAATGGTTAAAGATGCGGGTGCAGGTCTGGATGCCGCAGCGCGTGGGTGGTGACCTTTTGCCAGTAGCCGCCGTACACGTCGCGACTCGAGAGCCTGCCTTGCAAGTGGTGCAGGATCAAACCGTCACCCAGATACACCGCCGCATGGTTGGGCACAGGGGAGGCGACCTGCATCAAGAACACATCCCCCACCTTCAGATCTGTCCGATCCGTCAGATCCGTATCCTCAAACCCGGCGGATCCAAAGTTTTCCAGGTACAGGTTCATGCCGCGCTTCCACCACTCATCAAAGCGCTCAAAATTGGGCAGTTCGATGCCACGCTCTTGCACGTACCAGTCGCGCACCAGGGCGTAGCAGTCAAGTACCCCATGTGCCCATTGACGGCCCACCAGGGGCGCGACATAGCCCTCAGGCTTGATCTGCACCCATTGACCAGCGGGAAACGACACGATGAACCAGGGCAGCCCTGTGGCCTCGCAGGCCACACGGTCGGCCTGACTGGGCTCAGGGGGCAAGTTCGGGTGCGAATGGAACACCCCAACGATTTCGCCCTGTCGGTCGGCTGCCACATAGTCTTCGGGGTGGATCACGAACTGGTCGGTACCTACCCCGATGTTGCGGCAAGGGCAATAGACTTCGCGGCCCTTTTGAATGACCAGCAGCCCACAGGCTTCACGGGGAAACTCTTTGGCGGCGTGGGCCAAGGCCAGAGATTGATTGATTTCATTCATTCAGTGATTTCATTCATGGATGGACCGCATTCATCAACGGAACAAGCCAGCCGCCGGAAAGCCCCCGAATGGCAATTCGGCATGGTCACCAAAGCGCCGCTGGCAAGAGGCCAGGCGTTTGCCACAGGCGTCTTGCGCCTTGCTGCTCACCACCTCGTCATTCGCGTTGAAATACGCACTGCCCGTGTAGCCGCACTCGGCACCCCGGTAGGACCAGGGGCAGACGTTTTGCACAATCTGACGACGCGGCAAGCTGACGCCTTCGAGATCAAAGGACGCAGCCAACTCGAACTCGACCACCTCGCGCGTTTCACGCGACTTGCGGTCAACGCAGTAAACGTCGTCGGCGAACTCAGCCAAAGGATCTGCCGTAGGGTTCACGCCGTCCGCAAAATTGACCGCATCGAGGTACTTGGCCAGGGTCCGTTTGCGGGTGATCCTGGCTCCCACCAGGTCCTGGTAGCTCAGCACGAGCGCGGTGATCGAGCCCGTGACATTGGCCACCCGCAGCCGGGGACGTGGCACCTGACCGCCACCATTGAATTCAAAGCCCTCAACCTGGATCGGGAACGCTTCATAGGCGTGGCCTTGCCAGACCACGCGCTGCATGAGGGCGTTGGTGCCCGCATGGAACCTCACTGGTCCCTGGCCAAAGAGCGACAGGTCCAGCACAAAGAGCTCGATCACGGCGCTGGGGGCGAGTTTCTGGATTTCTGAGGTGATCGCTGGGGAAGTCTTGGCTTGTTCGGTCATCACAGATCAAACACCTGTTTGAATGTGGCCCGCACAGTCTCGACGTCGGGCTCATCTACCGAGCGGCTCCACTCTTCGCAGGTGAACTTGGCAGCAGTGCCTGCCGGGGTGGTCCACTCAAAGGCCTGCACACCCCCGCGAGCGCGCAAGAAATCGTCGATCGCTCCGGCATCCTGCGTGGTCCGCCCACGAAACTCCAACGTCCAGACCTCGGCTTGGGTGTGGATGCCAAAGGCCAGGCGCTGCTCATACCCATCGCCAAATGCCACCCGCCGCACATTGGGCCGCATGGCCAGGCTAGCCCCCAGCGATGGAATCCATGTGAACACGGCCATTTACAAAGCCCTCCTGCTGTCGAGCAAGCCACCGGCCCGCTTTTGCGCCAGCAGCTCCTGGCGTACCGCGTTGGCCACTGCCTGGCCCAGGTCACGACCGCCCGCGCTGTCGCCCCGTGTGGCAGCACCTGCGTCAGAGACATTCACGGAAATGTTGAACACATGACCCGCACCCATGCCCCCAGCAGCGCCACCGCTCATGGTCACGGGAATGGTCCGCCCATCGGGTAATGGCACATAGGCCTCTGGCCGCGAGCCTTCGCCAAACACCGCCAGTTGCGGCGAATTGGCGATCCCGCCACTGGCGTAGCCCCGCAGCGGTAATGGCCCCTCTGCCGTCATGACCCCGCCATCGGCAAAACCAAAGAAACTGCTCATGGCTTTGGCCAGGGGCAGCGTGATGGCGCGCTGGATCTGGATGCGGATCAGGTCCGAGATGATGGAGTTGGCCAGCGACCTGAAGTCGAGCTTGCCCGTCATCACAAAGCCCACCAGCGCATCGGTCATGCCGTTGAACGCGCGGATTGTTGCCGCTTCCATCTGCTTGCCAATCTGCTCAGCTTCTTCGGCCACTGCGCGCATGCCCTTGGCAAATCCGGCTTCGGGATCCGAGAGTTCCTTGGCCCGCTGCGTCAACAGCTGAGCGCCATCTGCCGCTTGGCGGGCGGCTTCTTCGATTTTGTGCAGGGCGTCGGCGAGTTTTTCATTGCCGGGGGCGGCGTCTGCCAAGGCACGCGCCTGCTCGGCCAGTGTGGCCAGCTGGTTCGCACTTTCCTGACGGGCTTCACCCAAGCGGCGCAGCGAGTCCAACTCGCTGATGGCGCCGGTCTCGCGCAGGGTTTTGATCTGCTCTTCGCTGGCACGCAACTGGGCCTGACCGCGCGAGGCCTGCTCTTGCAGGTCTTTGAGCGATTCGCCCGGCAGCCGGATCTGTCGCTCCAGGTCGGATTGCTGGGCATCACGCTCGAGCTTTTGGCGTTTGAGGGCAATCTCCAGGAGCTTGTCCTCGAGCTTGAGTTTGTCCTGGCTGGTTTTAGCGACCGTGTCGAGACCTTTACGTAAAACGGTTTCCTCATCCAAGGACAAGGCAGAGAGCTTTTGCGTGAAATCTTGCTGCGCAGCCAAGCGGGCGTCACTGGCCTCCTTGAAACTCAGGTAGCCCTGGTTTTCATAGAGGTCGATGATGCGTTGGCGGTCCTTGAGGATGCCCGACTCTGTATCCACCAGGCCTTGCAGTCGCTTGAGTTCACTGTCGATGCCTGCCATGGCCGTGGCTGTGACGGCCGTGGTGGCGGTGCTGTAGTTCAGGCGCTTGAGGGGCGCCGGTGCAGTTGTTTCAGAGTTGCTCGCATCGGTGCCTTTTCGAATGTCATCAAAGCGTTTGGTGACCGCATCGGCCAAGAGCGGCATGTCCCAAAGCTCGACATAGTTCTGGTTGGCCTGCGCGACGATGGCATTGCGTTTGTCCAGCGCCGCTTTGAGGCGTGCGCGGTTCTCTTCAGAAAATGGATTGAGCCCCTCGCCCCCCGCTAAAAACGTCCCCGCCAGCTCAATGTCTGCCCACACCGCCTGGAAACTGCCGATCACCGACTTGATGGTCTGGCCAATGCCGCGCAGGGCGTCGATGACCACGGCGATGGCGTACGCCGTGATCTGCGCCCAGGTGGTGAGCGAGCCATCGGTGCGCAGGCGCTGGATACCGCTCACCGCATCGTCCGCTCCAAAGAGCACCTGCTTGAGCTCCTGTGCCAGCACCGTCATGGACGGGATCGCAGCCGTGACCAGGGTCTGAGCGACAAAGCCTGTCTCGGCCTTCATGCGCGCCAGCGCCTTGGAAGCGTTATCCGCTTCCTCGATCTGCTGGGCCGTGAGCCGAATATTGAGGTCCTGGTTTTCTGCAAGGTCTTTGAGGAAGGGCAGCATGGCCGCGCCCGACTTGCCAAAGAGCTCCATGGCCAAGGCTGTCTTGCCCGCGCCGTCTTCAAATTCAGAGAGCTTTAAGGCCACATCGTTCATGACCTCGGCAGGATCGCGCAAGTTGCCACTGGCATCCTTGGCCCGTATGCCTAAAAACTGCAGCGCCTTGGTGGCCCCGGCCGTCTCATCGTCTACACCCGCCAGACCTTTGGAGAGTTTGGCCAGACTCCCGCCGATGGCGTCCATCGCGGTGCCCGAGATGGTGGCCACGGGCGCAAAACCCGACAGCGCCGTGGCGCTCGCCCCGGTTTGCTCGGCCAGACCTTGCAGTGCTGCCGAAGTCTCCAGGGTCTGGGTCACAAAGTCACGCAGTGCGGCCACCGAAGTGGTGCCAATGACCACCGCAAAAGCGGTTCGGGCAACGCCAGCGACCTGCTGCAGCGAGGCTTTCATGTCCGAGGCGTGCTTGTCCAGCAAACGTGCACTGCGCCCGAGATCGGCCTGAAACTCGGCGGTGTCGGCTGCAAGTTTGATGACCAAGGAGCCGATATCAGCCATGGGGGTTGCCTTATCTCTTGATGCGGTGCGCGAACATGGCCTTGAAGCGGGCGATGTTCAGGCGTGCCGCATCTGCTTCAGATGCCTTGGGTTGATCTGAACGGTTTTTCTTATCCACAAAGGGCATGAAGTCCTCCGGCGTGAAGGGCTTGCCCTCCTTGCTGCGGTGGGCGTTGGCCAAGGTGGATGCGACGATGGCCGAGCGCAAGTCCGCCCGGAAATCCCCAAAGGGCTCCAACTGATAAAACGCCATCCACTCGGTGAGCTCGTCAGAGCCCATGCGCGCCAGCAACTCGCGCACTGGAAGACCCAAAGTCAGCGCCAGCCGAAACACAAAGCGCCGGGCCGGGCTGGCAATCAGGCGTTTTTTGCGGCTTGCGCCTCATCGGCGCCGATGCCGTTCAGGCGCTGGGCCACAGCAAAGACCCGGTCGAGCGCCCGGGCGCTTTTGCGGCCTAAGGCGTCGATGTCACCATCTTGGAATATGCGCTCGCCCGACTCGCTACACAAGGTGAGCGAGACCAGGCGCGCGCGCACGTTGTGCATGCGTTGATCGTTAGACGAGGTGTTTGAATCCCTCGTGATCAGGCTGGCTTCAAAGGCGTCGCGGTCGGTGCCGGTCATGGTGCGCACGTACACCTGACCGCCCCATTCGGGAACGCTCACGATTTCGCGCGGCAGGTCGTCGGCAGATAGGATGGCTTCTTTGGACAGGAGGTTCATGGGTTTAGCTTTCTGTGATGTCGCCGTCGATTTCAATGGTCACGCTGGCTTCAACCACCGCGTCCACCCCGCCTTGCACACTGAACTGCGTGACATAGCCGTAAAACGTCCAAGTGGCTGCAGCCACATCGGTGAAGGTGATCCGAAACTGACGACGGGTGCGGTTGGCGCGGTCGGTGCGCAGGCCCTGGTGCACTGCGTCTTCGGGGTTGTAGTGAAGACTCAGCGAAAGCTGGCCTTCGTCGCGCAAACCCACGCGTTTTTCTTTGGAAGTTGAGGCCAGATTGGTCACATCGATGACCGAGGCCTGGCCTCCGGGCCCCTGAAACGAGACCACGTTGGGGATGGTTTCAAAGGTGGTGGTGCCAAAGCGGGCAATGGCAATACCCTGTGCGGTGATGGCGGTGCTGCTCATGCACGTGCTCCTGTTGTGCGGTGAAACTGTTGTGGGCTGAAACGGATTCAGCGGTGGTAGGTGTAGTCCACGCTCACCCGGTACAGCCGGGCTTGCGCTTCAAATTCACTGAGCCCCATGCGCACATCGGCGATGGTGCTAATGTCGGCCAAAAGCGCAGCCAGGACCTGGTCTTGCAGGTGCAAGGCTTCCTGGTAGGTTCTGGCGTAGGTGTCGACCTGCACGCGCACGCGCTGCAGGCCTCCTGACAAATTTGGCCCATCGATGCCAAAGATGTGTTCTTGCGCGATGGGCGTGTAAACGATGGCCGGGTATTGGGCGCTTTCAGGAGCGACCAGGGCGTACACCTCACCACCGGCCAAGTTATGGATGGCGTCAAAGAAGTCCTGCACCGCTGTTTCCTAAGGTCTTGTGCTGAATTTTTTGGCTTCCAGCGCCACTCGCTGCTGCAAGCGCTCTTTCATGGCCTGAGCGGCTTCGCGCCGTTTGGCCTCGAGCGCCGGACGCAGAAATGGGCGTGCCGCCATCTTTCGGGTGCCAAACTCCACAAAGCGCCAATACCAGGCGTCCTGGGACAGGTTGCCTTTTTTGCCCTGCTTGCGGTACTTCTTGCCGTGACGCACCGTCACAAAGAAGGTCTGGCGCGTGAGGCTGGAGAGCTCGGGGATGTGCTTCATGATCACCGAGCGTTTGAGGGTGCCCGGTGGGGGCTGGTTCGGCCCCAAGGGCTGCTGCGCCTTGGGTGCCCGGGCGCGGGCTTCGTCCCGCACGACCTTGGCCCCGGCGTACACCGACACACGCAGGCCGTTTTTGGCAACACGGTCTGGCAATTCGCGCAGGGCTTTACCCAGTTCTGCCAGGCCTTCGATCTTGACGGTTTCACGTTTAGCCATCGTCAAGCCCTTCGCAAGCCAACAAGATGAGTTTGACCCGGCGCTCGTCTTCATCAAGAGCCGAGTGGATGTTGAACACACGGGCTTTGTAGAGCACGCGCATCTGGGCCACTTGCTGGGGGTTATCAAAAAGGCTCTGATGGCGCACCGTGATCTGGTGGGTGAGTTCTGCCGAGATCCGCCCAGCGATCACCGCTTCACGTCCGGACAGCGGCTGAATGTCAGCCCAGACGGTCGTCACATCCAGCCAGGTGCGACATGGACCACCCAGGCGGTCTTTGGTGGTGCTGGGTCGCTGAATCCTGATGCGGCGCGTCAATGCGCCTGCTCCGATCGGGTTCATAAAGGCCCTATATCAGGGGTACTTTGTAGGGATCTAGCAGGCCATCGACGAAAGGCAAGGGGTCAATGCGACCTCGGGCCATCGACGCGACTTCTTCGCGGTGGGCGTAAAGACTGCCCAGACGCAGCTTGATCCAGCTTTTGAGGCCTTCGGGCACATCCGCTGCGCTTCCATACCCTGCATCAAAGATCACGCTCACAGCCCCAATCTGAGGCAGGGCAATTGGCCAGATCTGCCCGAACACGGGCGTGATGCGGCCAGGTTCGCAGGCGTTGTCGACGGTGTAGTTCGCTGCTGGCATTACTTGCCAGATGCCTGCCATGTCCAGATAGCGGATTTCCACCACCGATTGCAGGGGTGACTTGGGAATCAGGATGGCATGCCCGGGCAGCGTGAAGGTCTGCCCTGCAGGCACCCCCATGAGGCCGCAGCCCGGAAAGCTGTCGAGCACCATGCGCCAGCGGGCCGTGACCAGCTGCCGTTGGATCAGCATCTCGGCGGCCTGTCGGGCTGCAGAGATCAGCGCCTGAATCAGGGCATCGTCGTCGTCAAAGTCCACACGCAGGTGGAGCTTGGCCTCGGCCAGCGAGACGGGCTCGGCCGCTGGCGGGGTGATCAACTGCATGGGCATGCGCAGCTCTCCCCTTCAGATCAAACGATCTGAGCCACAGCAGCTTGGTTGGCTGTTTCGGCTGAGGCCAGTCGCGGATTGACGCCCAGCAGCTGCGCCGAGGTGTTGGCCGCAGCAGCAGCCACAGTGACCACGAGGCGGACAAAGGCAAAGCCATTGTTCACATCGAGCTCGTCAGGACGCAAGTTGATGAGTGCCTGACGGTTGGCACCGTTGCTCGCCTGGGTGAGCTGCGAGATGGCTTTGCCCGCCACGTCCTTGGCACCCGTGCCACTGGCGTCCAGTGCCTGCTGCAGCTTGGCGTCGACGGTGGCACCTGTGGCCAAAGCGCCGGTTTGCACCAGCGCCAGCAGGCCATGGTGGGTGTTCAGCGGCACCCAGCCAGTGTTGGCGACACCCGGTGCCTGATTGCCCGGATCGAGGGTGGCCAAAATAGACAGCTGCTCGCTGGCTTTTGCGTTGGGAAACATCAGAATTCTCCTTAAGGTTCAGGCGACGATCAACGTGCGCCCAGTTGGACAAAGGGCGACAAGGTGGCGTTGCCCTTGGCCGGTGCAATGGGCGCTGCGATCTTGGACTGGCCGTCCATGCGGAAGGTGGTCCGGAACGCCGTGAGGTCCGAGTCGAAGTACAGGTGCATGGAGGTGGCCGTTTGCATGCCACCAGCCTTGGTGATGGTCTGGTAGTACGACAGGTCGGCCAGCAACACATCGCCCGCTGCAGAAAAGCTGTTGGCGTGCTGGGAGACGAACACCGGGCGACCGAGCAATGTGCCGTAGGGCGAGACCTGGATGCCGCCGACGGGCAATCCCGTGGGCAGGTAAATCGGGTAGTTGCCCAGCATGAGCGTGAAAAGAGCTGGCAGTACGTCGTTGTTGACAATCCAAACGGCCTTGCCAAACGAGCCCGGCGGCAGGCGCGAAATCATCTTGGCCAGGTTCTGGGCCAACAGGGTCTGGGCTGCCTGGCCCGACTCCTTGGCCACCGTCACCGTGGTCGCGTTGGTCATGCAGCCCACAGGCAGGCCGGTGCCCGCGCCAAACAGGATCGACTCGTTGGTCTTCCAGCGAATGGAAGTGGCGATCTTGTCGGGCAGGTAGGTCGACAGCGCATTGGTGTCGTCCAGCAACTCATCCGTCACCGGTACCAGGGCCATGAGCTTTTTGAGGCGCAGTGTGGAAAGACCCAGCACAGGTTTGGTGGCACCGGCTGGATTGGCTTCGCCTTGCCAGTAGGCTCTGATGCCATTGGTGCCCCAGGGCGTGGTCTCATCCTTGGGGAAGGCCATGGTGTTGCCCGTGATCTCGACGTTGTCAGTCAGCGGCAGCAAGGAGTCTTCACCCAAGGAGAGCTGGAAGATTTCTTGAGCGAATTGGGGCGGTACCAAAAAGCCACCGTCTTGCGCCGAGCCTTCGTTGCCAAAAGAGGCAGGGGCGACGGCACCGCGACCGGAGCCAATCAGGAGACGCTCGTCGATGGCGCTACCGGGGTTTTGCGCCTGACGCACGGTTTTGAGGAAGTCGCCCACGGTTTTGAAGCCGTGCTTGGGGTCGGCTTCCAGGTTGTCGATGACGGAAATCACCGTAGCTGTGTGGCCATGGGAGACTGTCGAGTGGGCTACATTGGCCATATGCGCCTCTTCGGCGATCAGGGCAGCCTCGCGGTCGATGGCTGCTGACGCCGCCTCGATCTTGGCCTTGAGGGCGTTGAACGCATTCAACTCCTCATCGGTCATATCGCGCTCTTCGGCGGCGGCGATATCGGTCAGGGCTCGGGCGTCCTTGACCAGGGTGGCTTTGCGGGCTTGCAGCTCGCGCAATTGCTTGCTCATTGGTGTTGCTCCAGATATAAAAAAGCCGCCCTGGCGTCAAGCTCGGGGCGGCGGTTTGAGGCGCGACCAACGGGTCGCAGGTGATCGGCAGCCCTCAACGGAGGACTGCTGAATTGGGAAAACGGAATCTTTAGGAGATCAGATCAGCGCGAGAGCAGCGCGGGCCTGACCAAGCCGGGAGGCACCCGGTGGCTTTTGAGAGATGGCTGACTTTTGCATCTTGGCCAGCACATCATCGAAGGTGGCAATGCCGTCCACCATCTTGGCGGCAAGGGCTGCATCGGCACCCAGCACCCGGCCTTCGCCCATGCCGCCCTGCACATCGGCAACTGAGACGCCTCGGCCCTTGGCCACGGCTTCGATGAAGGCGTTGTAGTAGTCATCCACACGGGACTGCATGAAGGCCTGCGCTTCAGGATCCAGCGGCACATACGGGTTGCCCTCGACCTTGAACTTGCCAGCAGAGATCAGAGTGGGTTTAACCCCCTCCTCTTCCAGCGCCTTCGAGTAATCAAAGTGGGCCTGCCAGACACCAATGGAGCCCACCTCGCCACCCGGGGTGACATAGAACTCACCGGCCGAGCAGCCGATCCAGTAGGCAGCGGAAGCGGCCAGGCTGTTGGCCACGGCCACCACAGGCTTTTGGGCACGGGCTTTGACGATCTCTGCGGCCAGCTCAGCCACGCCGTAGACGCTGCCACCAGGGCTGTCGATGTCGATCAGGATCTGCCCCACAGTGTTGTCAGCCAGTACCTGGCGCAAAGCGCTCGTGAATTTCTGGGTGCTGGTGCTGCCCGGCCCGGAGATGTCATCGACCATGTTGCCGCGCTGCGTGACCACCCCATACAGGGGCAGGACCGCGATGCCAGCTCCGGCATTGGAAGCAGCACGATCTGAGGCGAACTGTTTGCGCGTGTCGCGCAGAACCCGGTCCGCATTCACCTGAAACAAGGTTTCGTCGCTTGGCGGCTCATCTGAGGACCAGCGGGTAAGAACAGCGGTCATGGCCTGCAAACGCTCGGGCATGAGCGCCCACGGCGTGGTCAGGAATTCAGAAATCAGAAGGTGTTTGTTCATGTGGAGTTTCCAAGTTGGATCAGCGTC
This sequence comes from Pseudomonadota bacterium, assembly GCA_046046915.1. Taxonomy (GTDB): domain Bacteria; phylum Pseudomonadota; class Gammaproteobacteria; order Burkholderiales; family Burkholderiaceae_C; genus JBEEJZ01. Next base: position 38,361 of record JBJOIT010000012.1, on the reverse strand, counting down.
TTGAGCAGCACTGGTTCATCGGTAGACGGTTGAGATAGCGCCCAGGCACGCACAACGGGCTCTTGCAGGCCCAGGGCTTGGGCAATGAGGGTGATTTCCTGAGCGTCCAGGCTGCCCTTCTTGCTGATGCGCCGGGCCAGACGCTGGGCGTTGACTTCAATGAGCTTGCGCAATCGCTGGCTCATTTGTTGATCAGGCTCGACCGGGGTGTCTGCGTCTGCTGCGTCAGTCCCCTCGTCTTCTGACTCCTGCGCTTCGGCTTCCTCTTCTTCAACCATGTTCAGCGGCCTGAGCGGTTGATCGAGTCCTTTGATCGGATTGAGGTTCTCGGCGATTCGGGCCTCGTTGCGGGTGAGCCAGCCGTTTTGGATGCCGCTTTGGTAGTAGGCCGAGCGACTGGCTGCATCGCCGCGCATCAGGTTGGCGAAGTCAAATTCGATTTCGAGTTCATCACCGTCCAGCATCAAGTCCGCTTCGATCGAAGCCTCCCAACGCTCAGCCCAGGGCGTCATGGTGTGCATGACAAATTCCAGGCTCTGCTGCTCGATGTTGGAGAACGTCGCCCGGTCCAGGTCCGCGATCATGTGTGGCGGCACCCGAAACAGGCGGGCGATGTCCGTGATCTGGAACTTGCGAAGCTCCAGGAACTGAGCGTCCTTGTTCGTGACACCCACCTCATGGAACTTCATGCCGTTTTCCAGCACAAGCACCTTGCCTCGGTTGGCACCGGACTGAGCAGCCTGATAGGACTCCCGAAACACCCGCTTGGCCTCGGTGTCCCTGAAGTTGCCCGGGAACTCGATCCACCCTCCCGTGGGTTTGGCATCGTTGTTGAAGAACCGAGCACCGTAGTCCTGCGCGGCTAACGCCATGCCCAAGCTCTCTCGGGAGAGCTCGATGGGGCTCAGTCCCAGCAGGCCGTCCGAGGACAAGCCCCGCAGGTGCCAAACCTCGCCCCGAGGCAGAACCAACTCGTGACCCGTCTGGTTCTGGATCCGGTAGCGGTAGTCTCCTTCGGTGAGCAGCTCCATGCGCACCCGGTCAGGATGAATCGGGATCAACTCGGTGATCTCGCCCCGGCCGTTGGCCAGGATCTGGCAGAAGGCATTGCCACGCAGGGCCAGGTGCCCCTGCAGCATCTCACGCCACTCGAACGGGTTCTGGTAGCGGTTGGGCTTCTTGCCCAGCACCCGGTAGAGCCAGTGGTCCGTCACCCGGTCCTTGCCCCCGTCCGCTCGAGCACGGTAGACAACCAGTGGCAGCGAGGCCATGGTCTCAGACAGGATGCGCACGCAGGCATAAACCGCTGCCAGGCGCATGGCCGAATCGGCCGAGACGCGCATGCCAGAAACGCTGCGCACCGACACCGGCTCAAAAAAGAAATCGCCCCATGGGGAGCGATCACTTGTGGAGGCTTTGAATCGGTCAAAGAGGTTGAAGATTCCCATCTGTGGTGTCAGAAAACGCGCCTGCCGTCTCTTTAGAGCAGCATCAGCTCATAGTCGGATCCCAGCACCACCGAGTCCCCCGGTTTGATTGCCCGTGAGAGGGCCATGATCAGTGCCACGATGCCGTCGATCTTGTTTTCTGCTCGCTCCTTGCGCGGGTAAATGTTGTCTTTGACGTCCGTGTGGGCCACCACGTTGCTGGCCATCCAGGCCAGTACCGGGTCACCGTCATGGACGAGCTTCTTTTGCAGAACCAGGGCTTCAAGCGCCTTCATCGGTTCGCTGAAATTGAGCACCGTAGGACGCACCTCGATCATGGGCAGGCCCTCGGAGAGCATCCGGGTGGACAGCTGTGTGGCCTGAAACGGATCGAAAGCCACGGCCTCCACCGAAAACCGGGATGCGATGTCCAGCAGATCAGCTTCGATCCAACTGAAATCGATCACGTTGCCCGGCGTCACCGAAAGGCGTCCTGTATGGGCCCAGCCCTCGTACTGGCTGTTGCCAGCAGCCTGGACCGTGTCCTCGGGCAGGTAGTACTTGCCAAACACCGCGTATGCGTCGGGCGTGTCAGGGTGCTCGAACACCATGACGAGCGCCGCAATATCCGTCTTGCTGGCCAGATCCAGACCGAGCCAGCAGGGCTGGCCCAGGAACTGATCGAGCTCGAGATCAGGGTTGGCACTGGCATCCCAGGACCGCATGTCCATCCAGGCCGTGTCTGCACTCACCCATTCGTTGAGGTGCTTGGTCTTGAAGTTGTTGACCGCGCTCGGTAACTGCATGGCCTTGGCCTGCAGGGGCACCAGGATCTCCTCTCGCACCGAGATGCCCCAATTGGGGTTGGCTTTGATGAGCGAGTTCTTGGCGGCCCAGTCATCACCTTCATCGAGCCCATAGATGATCCCGAACTGGGAGTCGTCTTCGAACACCCTGTTGAGCAGCTTGGTGACAAAGCTTCGGACCTCGTAGCAGATGCCCGATCGGTTGCTGCCAGCCGTGGTGATCACCCACAGCAGTGAGTTGTCCCGCTTGCCGGTACCGGTCTCCACCACGTCATAGACCGTTCGGGTCTTGTGGGCGTGCAACTCGTCGATGCAGCCAAAGTGGATGTTCAAGCCGTCGAGCGTGGAGCCTTCTGCCGAGAGCGCCTCGAACTTGGAGCCGGTCTGAAGCACATGCATGTTGTGCGCTCCGACGTTCACAGCAAAACGGTTCCTGAAACCCGGGCTCAGGCGCGCCATGGTCTGAGCATCGCCAAAGACGATGCGGGCCTGATCGCGGGTAGTGGCCAGCGAATAGACCTCAGCGCCGCCCTCACGGTCGGCCGCCAGCATGTACAGACCAACTGCCGAGGACAGGGTGGACTTGGCGTTGCCCCGAGGCACCTCGATGTAGGAGCGCCTGAAGCGGCGCTTGCCGTCCGATTTGACCCACCCGAAGACCGTGGACAGGATGAACACCTGCCAGGGCTCCAGAACAAACATCTTGCTCGCCAGTGGGCCTTTGACGTGGGGCAGTCGCTCAATGAAGGCGCACAGGTTGTCCGCTGGCCTGTAGGGCCTGCCATTGCGGTCAAGCAGTTCCGGGTTGAACTGGTAGAGACTGCTCTTGCGTTTGAAGCGGATCAGGTCATCGAGCTGGCGTTTGCAGGCTTTCTGGACCCACTCGCAGGTCAGGATTTCATGGGAGACAACGCGCTCAGCATATTGTTTGGCGCTCGCAGCGTATGTGCGCATCCTGTATCCCTTTGGGTCAACCCACGATGTCCTCCCAGAGATCGAGCTCCTCGCCCGGTCGTTCATTTGGAATGGAGATGCGCGAGCGAGATGCCGGGGTGAATCCCATCTCGATCGCAGCTTTGGTCATGATCTGGGCCTGCTTGTTGGCAATGGCCAGGTACGGCGACTGCATGGGCACGCCGCTGTGGGGCGCCTTCACCAAGAGACCGGTTTTGCCGATGCCCGCCTGGGCCTGCCGGTAGAGATCTGCTGCACAAGCCCAGATCTCCAGCACGGACATGTCCAGCTTACGAATCAGCGAGGGTGGAGCACATTCAAGCGCGTAGCGCCAGGCAGCCTTGGCACCCTCAGGCATGTAGTCCGGAGGCTCAACCAGCAAGCCTTCTGGGACAGGTTCGTGGTAGTTGGTCCGGCATGGCTGCAAGGTCCCCTTGATCTGCTTGACTTGAGTCGGCAGTGGCTTGCGTCCACCCATAAATCACCCGCTTGGTTTGATGTTCATCTGATGCACGGCCTTTGCTGCGCAGGTTTGAGGGATACCCCCCCTTGTTCAATTTGCACGCACAAAAATTTGCGCAGGCCAACGCATCTTGGGCGGCAGTCTGTAGAGATTCATCCCCCCTACCCCCTCAGGACGGGGTCACTGGCGCGAGGACGCGGTCTCTGAGGCGGTCTTGGCGTTGTGACAGGGCACGCACAGGCTCTGCAGGTTCGCTCGCTCAAAGCGCTCACCGCCATCCTTGACTGGAACGATGTGGTCAACGACCTTGGCCGGTTGCAACAACCCCTTGGCCTGGCACCTGCAGCAAAGCGGGTTATCCCGTAACACCGCTGCACGGGTGTTGCGCCACCTGACCGATTGATAGAAGCCCAGCTCCGTATCAAACCCTCTGCGCGCACGACCGTATTCACGGTGCACCTTCGACTGGTGATTGGCGCAGTACCCAGGCACGTTGAGCACCTGTGCGCAACCCGGGTATCGGCATGGAGTGGGCGCACTTCGCGGCATCTCAATCGTCTTTCAAGGAATAAGCGACAGCTTCAAAAATTGACTTGGCTTCATCTTGATTCAGAGCGTCAATCCATCACATTGGATGAACGAAAGCAAGCAAGCCAATGAAACAAAACAAGGACCTGAACAAGTTGCTCGCGCAGATCGCCAAAGAACACTTGTTCATCGAAACGCTGGAGACACAGCACAGCGATCGCTCGGACTTCCACGACGTTGCGGTCTGGGCCATCAAGAGTGCGCTGGAGGCTGCTTACGCCGCAGGCATGGCTGCAAATAACGCAACAGCAAAAAACACATCAACAACATCGAAAGGCAAACAATGAAACTCACGGACACCCAACGCGCACTACTCGAAGCGGCTGCGCAGCATCCACAAAAGAAACTGATCAACTTCCCCGACACCATCAAAGGCGGGGCTCGCATCAAGGTGCTGACCTCGATGCACAACGCAGAGCTCATCGAGCCAAGTGCCGCAGAGCCTGAGGTGTTCGTGGCCACAGCCACAGGACTGCAGGTGATTGGCTTCACGAGTCAAGCGCCGCGCGCCAAACGCGAAGGCACCAAGCAAGCCGTACTGATTGAGCTGCTCACACGCGCAGAAGGTGCCACGTTGCCCCAGATGACCGAGGCCACAGGCTGGCAGATCCACACGGTGCGCGGGGCGATGGCAGGCGCACTCAAAAAGAAACTGGGGCTGGATATCACATCAGAAAAGCAGCCCGGCACAGATCGCATCTACCGCATCACCACCACAACCGTTTGAGGACCTCATGAACCCGATCACTATCACCATCGAATCCAAGCCCACAACCATCAACTTCGATGGCCGCGAATTGCAGGTTCAAAAGCTCAGCATCCCGTTGCCCTTTGGCCGCAAGCCTACAAACATCTCTGACATTGCCGCTTGCGGCGTCGAGGCGGTGTACGTGACCGAGATCCGGGAGATGGACCCCGAAGAATTTGATGGCTTCAAATTGAACCTGGGAAAGTCTCGCGACTGGCTCAAAGGCAAGGGAGGCGATTACTGGGATGGCCGCTTGTGCGTGATGGTGCGAGCACCTGGTCGCCCCTACTTGTTCATCGATCCATCAGGAGGAGACAGCGTTCGGTACCTCGCGCGTCTGGGCTGATCAGTCTCCGATTAGCGACAGATCAAAAAAATTTGATGAATCGCTTTACTTCATCCTCAAGTAGAGCGTTCATACAAACATCGCAACAAGGAGCACCGACATGACCACCCGCACTGTCCTCGAAGCCCAATACAACGACAAGCGAGCGCTTGATGCATTGGGAACAGCTCGCAACACTCTGGAGGCAGCGATCCGCGAATTGGACCGGTACGCAGGACGCCTTGAGGAGGCACAAACCCCATCAGACAAAGCCGACATCATGAATTGGGCGCTCAACCACCTCGCCTGCAGCATCACCCCGAATCTGCGACTGGACATGATTGCCAGCGCACAAGCGCAATTTGCAAGCGCCGCCCAAGCCCAAAGGAGCGCCGCATGATGCTCAGCACCCAAAACGAAGCCTGGGGATTTTGGGGAACGATGGGTGGCTACGCCAGTATGACCTGGCCGATCGCGATGACCCAAGTTGCCGAGGCCACAAGAGAACCATTTGAATCGGTGCGCGCCTTTCTGGACAGCAAGCAAGGCAGGCATTTCGCAGACACGGTGCAGGACGGTTTGAGCTTTGGCCTCGCGATGGACGCCGCTGTTGCCAAGGCCATCACCAAATGGATGGACTGGAAGATTGGCCGCATCACCGCACGCGAAACAGGCATCCCAAGGGGAATGCCCTACCTGACTGGGTTTGTGATCCACGCCCAGCTCATCGAAGAATCCCTGACCGCTTAAGGAGACGACCATGGCAGCCATCAACACCACAACGCAGACCGAACAGAATTACGACCGCTTCATCGCCGAGCTGACTGCGCTCACCCGCAAATACGGCGTGGCCATCCAGTCGGTTGGGGGCGTGTACCTGGCTGATGAGCAAGGCGAATTTGACAAAATCACCTACACGGCCGACATCAGCAGTGGAGACCTGTACCCGAATTTCCCGGGTAACTGATCTCAGGCGGTCTCGCCCGCAGGTGCATCTTGCACCTGTGCGGCGTCAGCACTGATGTTCAACTCACCGAATTTCATGCCATCGTCCTCGCGCACCGCCTGCTGACCGGTGTAGTCCTCCCAGCGCTTGATGATCACATCCACGAACTTGGGATCGAGTTCAATGAGACGGGCGTGACGTCCGGTTTTCTCACTGGCGATCAAGGTGGTGCCGGAGCCGCCAAACAGATCCAGCACGATGTCCCGGCTCTTCGATGAATTCTTGATGGCACGCTCGACCAGCTCGACTGGCTTCATGGTCGGGTGCAAGTCGTTGACTCGGGGTTTGTTGTAGTTCCAGATGTCCGACTGATCACGGTCCCCGCACCAGAAGTGGTCCGAGCCCTGCTTCCAGCCATACAGGATGGGTTCGTACTGGCGCTGGTAATCCGCACGACCGAGCGTGAAGGTGTTTTTGGACCAGATGATGAACGTGGACCACTTGCCGCCTGCCTTGATCCAGGCTTTTTGCAGGGTATGCAGTTCAGATGAGCTCATGCACACGTAGCAGGCGCCCTTGGTGACCACAAGCAGGTTCAGACAGGCGTCATAGAGGAACTGGAAGAACCCCTCACCCAGATCGTCATTCATGATGCGCCGGTCTTTGCCGCGCATCTTGTCTTTGGCACTGTTGCCGTAGTCCACGTTGTAGGGTGGATCGGTGAAGGCCATATCAGCCAATTGGCCACCCATGAGGCGCTCCACGTCCGACAAGACGGTGGAGTCACCACAAAGGAGGCGGTGGTTGCCGAGAATCCACAAGTCCCCAGGTCTGGATACCGGGTCTACTGGTGCTTCTGGGATTGCGTCATCTTCAGTCAAACCACCGCCTGATTCGTCCCCGTTCAAAAGCTCTTCGAGCTCCTTGTCGGTGAAGCCCATCAAGTCGAGATCAAAGTCAGCTGCTTTGAGTTCGGCCAACTCGAGTTTCAGAAGCTCTTCGTCCCAGCCCGCGTTCTCGGCCAGACGGTTGTCGGCCAGGATGTAGGCCTTCTTCTGCTCGGGTGTCAGGTGACCCAATTCGATGACCGGCACCTCCTTGATGCCTAGCTTGCGCGCCGCCATCAGACGGCCGTGCCCTGCGATCAGGCCCTTGGCACCGTCCGTGAGGATGGGGTTGGTCCAGCCGAACTCGGTGATCGAGGACGCGATTTGCGCCACCTGGGCATCACTGTGGGTGCGGGCATTTCGTGCATAGGGGACGAGCGCGTCCACTGGGACCATGAGGATCTCAGGATGATTCATAGGGGTGACCGGTAAAATTGGCCGCAAAACGAGAATGTCTTGCAGTGCAAATCAAAGTAATTCGCGGGGTTCTGGCCCGCAAAAGCCCGACTGAGGCCACAGCATCCGGAGCAGGCTTTACGCCGCTGGTTGCTGGGACCTACAAAGTGGGATCAGAAGTCAACAGCCGTCTGGAGATTCTCCGCGAGGGAAAACCAACCGTGTACCTGCCGCTGGAAAAGCTGGCTCAATACGAGGCCGCTGGGGAAATCGAAGTTCATCGATAGGAGTCGGACATCGTCAGTGGACGTCGATGACATTGACTGTCATTGACTCTTCCCCAACTGTTTTTCGACTGTTTCGAGGGCGTTCCGAGGTGTCATCGACTGTGCGCGACTGTCATCACTGTCTTTGCACTCGTTTGTCCACCGTAGACGAAAATGTAGCGGCAAATCGCCCAAATGTTGCAGCGTGTTTTGGCCCCAAAAACCGCGCATTCACTTTTCAGTTTGAATTGCGCCGCGCATGCACGCCAAAACACGCTAATTTCCTCTCTGGTTCGAATCCTCACCGCTTCGGTTGTGCTGCCTGCCTGTTGAGCAGGTCAGCCACCACTTGCATGTCCCTCTTCCAGCGTCTCCATGCTGTGGTGCGGTCACAAGCAAAGCGCTTGCTGATCTCCACCCAGTCAAATCGCTTGGCCCGCATCCACACCAGGTGCCGCTCATCGAGTTCAAGCATCTGCACCCAGCGCATGACTTCGAGCATCCGCTCGACATCCTGTGGGGATGGAGGTGCCATTCGATACACCCGGTGCGGATCCGGGTAGGCGTCGCTTGGCAAGATAACGATGGGCCAGGTGCTGGCGTAACCCTGTACCGCCACACGTGGCAGGCGCCTGGCAGTTCTCGCCGCATCGACAAAGCGCTCTGCCACCGCTTCGACTGTCCAGGTTTCAACCATGGCCACCTCCCTTGGATTGAGAGTGACCATGGTTTTGGCCCTGACCTTGTCCGTAGAGCCGCTCACCAATGGTGCGAATGAGTTGGCGCTCCAGGAAGTCCAGGCGCTCGTCCTCTTCCGAGATGACCAGGATGTGTTGCTCGCGCCATCCCTGGCGCTTGGTGGCTTCGACGTCCATGGGGGTGGCCTGCATCCGCCCAAGGGGCGATGGGTAACGTGCTGGAGGGATCTTCATACCTGCCCTCCAAACGAAATATTCCGATGCGCCGCTGGGAAGTCAGAACCGGCGCATGCCGGTTTTGACAATGAGACTGACGTTATTGACGGTACATAACATCCCCTCTCTTTATGCGCGTCTACGCGCCCGCGTAAAGAACCAATGTAATGACTCGTCAGTTGTGTCAAAGAGCCGATATCTGAAATCTTTTTCATTGGATTTCCCTCTCAATCATCGTTGTATGGGTAGGACCGGGTAGGCAAGGAGGTGGGCTGTTTGAGGTCGATCCCCTGATAGCCACGCACCCCCATGGAGTTGCGCCACTTTTCGAACCTTCTGGCCAGCAAGGCGTCCGAGAACCGGCGCTGCGTGCCTATGTACTCACCACTGAGTTCGGCCCACTGTTTCCAGTCGTTGAAAAGCGTGGCCGTCAGTGCCTTGTGGTTGATGCCCAGATTGCAGCGCTCGCTCATCCACCGCCCCATGGCGTCCTCGGCCTCGAAGTACTCCTCGGTCGCACTCACCACGGACTTGGGTTGAACCAGGCCCTGGCTTTGCCAAAGCAGGCAGCCCTGCACCGCCCAAGCCATGATTCCGTCGCGCTCGGCAAGCAGCTTCTCGGTCAGGAGCGGATCACGCTTTTCTGGAGGGACCGTGATCGTGAAAGGGATCAGGTGCATGCGGCGGCGCATGGCCTCATCGATGTTGCGGATCGCAGGCTTGTGATTACCTGCAATGAGCAGCTTGAACTGCGGCCTGTAGGTGAAGAAATCCTGGTGCATCAGGCGCGCCGTGATGTCATCCCCACCCGTGATCGCCTTGATCTTGGATTCGTTCCAACGCCTGCCTTGCTCTGTCTCCGTTGCCGAGACAAAGCGGGCACCACGCAGTCCTGCCAGATCGGTCGGGTGCCGGTCCGAGCGCGATTCCATGAAGGTGTCCATGGGCGCGTTGGCGGCATAGTCGCCAAGAACCGTGGAGATCACGTTCACGAAGACCGACTTGCCATTGGCTCCTGTGCCGTACAGAAAGAAGAGCGCGTGGGTGCTGATGTCGCCCGTCAGGCAGTAACCCACCACTCGTTGCAGATAGTCCTGAAGCTCTTCATCACCCCCTGTGACGTTCACCAGAAAATTGCGCCAGACCGGGCAATCGCCTTGCGGCGTGGCCGTAGTGACCTTGGTCATGCGGCGATCCCGATCGTGGGGGCCACGTGCACCAGTGCGCAAGTCCACGATGCCACCGGGCGTGTTCAGGAGCCAGACGCTGGAGTCCCACTCTTCAACCGTGGCGCTGTGACGCGGCTCCGAACGCACAATGCGCTCGATCGCCGAGATCGTTCCAGAGCTGGCCAAGCGACCTTTGAGCTTGGTGCCATCCGCTTGTACCGACGCTGCCCTGCAGATCAAGCGACACAGGTGCATCACATACAAGGCTTTATCGATGTTCCAGCGCACACCATTCCACACGAGCCACTTGCTCCACGGCGCGCAGTAGCGCCAGTCTTCGGAGAACTGGTGAGAAAAGGCCATGGCCAAGCCATCTTCGTTCGTGTAGTCGATGCCGTCGACCAACTGCATGGGCGCATGCACATCGATCTGATGCACTACAGGAACTCTCTCGCCAACTGCCAGAAAGCCCGTGATGTCAAAGCCATCCTGTACGGCATCGGCCACATCCCAGCCCTCGGGCTTCTCAGCCGGTGGCTGCAAGATCACGCACGACTTGGCCCCCGCCTGCATGATGGCCTGCGATGCATGGTCTGCGTATTGCCAGCCGGGCTTATCCCGATCCGGCCAGATCAAGACGTGCTTGCCAGACAAGGGAGACCAGTCGGTTTTTTCGACGGGAGCGTTGGCTCCATGCATGGCCGTGGTGGCGCACACCCCCAGGTCAATCAATGCCTGGGCGCACTTCTCGCCCTCCACCATCACGACCTGCTCAGACTTGAGCATGCCCGACTGGTTGTACAGAGGACGCGGCTCTGGAGGAGCCATCTTGCGACGGCGCACATCCCAGGGCCTGAACTCCTTGCGCCCGGGCTCGGGGTCGTAGCGGTAAACCACAGCGATGAGTTTTCCGCTGGCGTCCTGGTAATCCCACTTGGCCGTTGCAGGGCCGAGCTCGTCCACGGCAGGTGCTTTGGCTTTACTGGCTGTCACGCTGCTTGCGGGCATGGCTGAGACTCGGCCAAGCCAACCCTTGGCCCGCTCGAGAACTTGCGGAAATTGGGCCTGCACATCGAGGCTGTAGTAACGGGCAATGAGGTCGAGGATGTCACCGCCTTCACCCGTGGCGCGGTCGGTCCACAAGCCAGTCTTGGGGCCCGAAAGCAGGAGCTCCAGGCTGTCGCCGGGACCACCCATCACATCGCCGACCAGGTACTTGTTCTGGCGACGTTTGCCCGAAGGCCAGACATCCATTACCAACAAGCCCAGTTGTTCGTTGAGGGCTGAGCGGATTTCATCTTTCTCACGCGCCGTATCCGTACTGCCCTCAGCTGATTTGCGCGTGAGGCCGCTGGGGACATCATTGAAATCAAGCATGAGCACCTCCCGTTTGAGATGCATCTGCGTGCCTGACCTGCTCGGCTGCGAACCTCACTTGCCATTTGTGAAGTTCCCGGATCCGATAGCGCACCATGCGATTGATCGAGTAATACGGGATTCCCAGTTCAGCGCGCTTGCGTGCGTCGATAAAGTAGTACAGCGGCAAATTCAGCGCTGCCGAAGCCTGTTCGGCCGTGACGAGATAGTCCTCAGCGAAGTCAGCCGCCATATGAGCTGGCTGCCTCTTTGGAGAAATCATTGTTTTGGTTTTTTTCATGAAAACAGTCATCCCTGCAGACGGCTTTCGCCGTCTGCATCAGTTGATTGGTAAAGGTTGGAAGGACGCTCAGCTCAGTTGATTGGCTGGGCATCCAGTTGCATACGAACGCTGGGGTACTTGCTGCGTTCGTGTTCTTGAACCATGGCCTCGACATAGGTCGTGACCACGGCGTTGATCAGCTGCAGAGCTTCTTGATGGGTGTAGCTCGACAGCGGGCGATCCATTCCGATCTCGCTAGCAGCTTCACCCAAAGGCTTGAGGCATTGCTGCATGGCGGTGATTTCTGCTTCAGTCGGATCTATCACGCCCACTCCCGTCGGCAATGCGCTCTCGCGTTCGAGATAGCGCACACCGGCCGCGTAAAGCCGATGAAAACAATCTTGGCATCGCCTTGAGCAGAAGATCCAGTCGATGGGATATCGCTTGGGATGCCCCACCTTGAAGCGCAGATCCACATGGCCAAATCCTCTGGCCTGACGGGAACACACCCAGCACTTCATGCAGCCTCGCCATCACTGAGCCCATGCAGGTCGGCCCTGCCCGTTGCCAGGACGGGGGGTGTAGCTGGCCCCCGGCTGAGGAGCTTGCGCCGCTGATGTGGGTACGGCAGTCGCTGGGGCCCCGCCAGAGCCCCCACCCGTTCCTCCATCACGTTGCAGCTTGGCCTGCATCAGCTCTGCGTATTCCTTGTGGTCAGGCTCAATCACCAGCCTGATGATGTTGCGGTACTCGCCTTGGCCATCTTTTTCAATACCGATGCGCGCGGCAAATTCAGCACCATCGAGGTCACCAAAGCTTCGAATCTGGCGAGCGCGTTGTGCCTCCGGTGAGTTGTCATCCGGGTGGATGTTGCGCGAACTGTTGAGTACCGCCTTGATAAAGCTGCGCCCCATCTGCGCCCAGGTTGGCCCCTTGTTGGAATGCAAGCCCACATTGCTCCAGATCTTGCGCTTGGCAAATGGGCCTGTGAGCAACACGAACTCGCAGGACAGGAACACTGCGCCCGTTTCATCCGATGCCGTGGCATAGCCACCCGTCCAGCCCTTGCTGACGTCGTCATGACCGCCGGGTTTGATGGCCATGCGGACCAGGGCCTGGGTGCCTTTGGGGATCAGGTTGAACTCGCCTTGCTGGGCATCGGCGTCATTGAAATCAGACCATGCGGCCTGGTGGTGGTTGTCGTGGTTCATTGAGAAATCTCCATTGATTGGTGGTGTTTGGGTGAGGATGAAGGCTGTGGGCGCTCAGAGCTGGACATCACCTACCCAGCGGATCTGGAAGGTGGGCTCGGTGATGAGTTCTTTGCGGGCGGGCTGAAATGCCGCACGCAGCAGCGGGTGCCAGCGGGCGTAGTCCTGCTCAGCCACCGAGAACTGGACCTGCATGAAGTCCTGTACGCGGTCACCGGCAACGACCATTCGTTCTGCGATTTCAGACAGGTGCTTCTGGTCCCAGACGATTTCTTTAGGCTGAGAGACATCGATCTGCAGGTCACCGTCGTCGATGCGGAATCTGGCAGCTTCGTCTTGACCAAGGCTCTCGACCTGTCGAATCTGGTCGGCATAGCGGATTTCCATGCCCCGGTTGATTCGGCCGCGCATCTGCAGCGTCCAGTCATGGAGTTGCTGCACCGCGTTGCTGAAATGAGCCAGTTGGTCTTTGGGCAGACGGCTGATCTGGCTCTCGGAGAGGTCAGGCAAGGCCGCCTGTTGCAATTGAAGGTGATTCATGGGGTGGCTCCTTAAGCAGTTGCTCGTTGCGAGGTGGAGACGTGCTGGACGCAGTTCTCGAAGGCAATCACGGCATTGAGGGGATAGTTCACCCGCTTGCCTAGCTTCAAGTAATGGGGGCCACGCCCTTCCATTCGCCAACGTTGGAGGGTCTTGGGGCTCATGCCCCAGCGCGAGGCAAGGTCGGCTTCGCTCAGGACTTGCCGTGGGGGCATGTGTGGCTCTGGGGCCATGACGCTCAAGGGGTTGAGCGTTGAAAGCGCTGGTGTTGCTAGCAGCATTGGTCACTCCTTTCAGAGAGTTGAGGGACAACGCTGCTATTTCAAAAAATCAATAGGGAACTGATAAGGAACTGATTAAGGAACTTTGGCGATATCTCCAGTTCCTTAATAACTGCCGACATACAGCGGACATGACGCATGGCATGCGTCACCCACCCGGCTGCGCAAGTCAGGGGACGGATGTGGCGAGGAAAAGTTCCGTCGGAAGGCACTGGCCGACGGACTGAGGATGGATTTACAAGTCGAAAGCGTATGAAGCAGCAACCCGGTCCATGGCTTGCAACTGTTCGGGCCGATTCAATGCGACAACTGCCTGGGCAAACGCCTGTAAGTCGGCACGGAGTTTGGCGGGCAACTCAATCACTTGCCCCGGCTGCAGCAATGCTGACAACTTCACGATGTCCGACAGGTGCTTGTTGATATTTTTGGAATCGATGACTACACCCTGCCGGACACGCTCGGTCATTTCCATCCATGCCACCGCTTTCAATGGAATCAGTCGGTCCTCGCCCACCCAAGACGGTATGCCGTGCTTGTTTTTTCGACCGGTGAGCACGAACTGGTAATACTCATCATCAAGCAAGATGGCCGACAGGCTGGAGACCTGCTCGTCCATTGGAATGGGCGTCAGATGCCCTGGAGGCACAAAATTCAAGCCGTCCGGCACGCGAGAAAACAGCTCCAGCATGTAGGGAAATTCGTCGTCTAGCGGTTTCTGAAAACGGTACAGGCAGGGCTTTTTCTCAGGATCGCCTTCTTTTTGCTGGTAACCACCAGCTTGCACGAATTCCCAAAATTTCTGTCCAAAAGCAGGTGTCAAGACCTCTACGTGCAAAACGATGTCCAGATCCTTGGTGCCTCGAAACGGCACACCCGCCTCTTCCATGGTGATTGAGGCGGCCGTCCCGCCGATCAGCACATACTGGTTCTCGAAGTCTTTGAACCACTTTTGAAAAATTGCCTGCCCTCTCACCACAAGAACTTCTCCTCAATCTCATCGAGCGCCATCTGGATCCGGTCGTCACGGTTATCCCTCAAGCTGAGCCACAAAGACAAAGGATCCACGGTCTTTTCCTTCGCTTGCATGCCGGGCTCATAACGCCACACCTGCACAGCAATGCCATCGGCAATCTCACGGGGCTCGAAGAAAATACCGGCCTGCTTTGCCCGCTGCTCATCCTCGGCCGTCAGGGCCACAACTTGCTGGCGCGGTTCATTGAGCATGGTCAGATGAGCCAAGGCGCTCTCCCCAGCCCAACGCGCGTCCGTCACTTGCACAATGCGCTTTTCGTAGGTCCACAAGGTTCTGAGAACCGGTGTGCGCAGGTGGGGCTTGGCCTTTTCCCAAAGATCACGGCGGGTACTTTGGAGCTTGAGGTATTTGGCCCGGCCTCGCACTTCCAGTTCAAACAGTTCGAATTGCAACAACTCGCGCACAGCCCTTGTGGCCGTCATCCCGGCATAACCTAGCGCTGCAGCCTCTTCAAACGGATGCCAGGTTTCCGTGACCGGATGGTGATTCAAAAACCAGATCAACAGCGCCTGAGTGGCAGGGCTGAACAGTTCCTGCTCCCTGCGAGGTTCAGCGCCAAAGCGCTCGGTCAAAATCACGCCCAGCTGCGGTGCAAAAAGCTGCCTGTCAGGAACCACGAAGGCCACACCGTGCGCAATCAGTTGCTTTCGCTCACCGGGGGCAATCTCTGGCAATGCGATGATGACTGGCGTATCCAACAGCTCACGCAGCATTTTGGTGTGTTGGCTTATTTGTTGAGCAGCCAGTGGCTGATGCCCTTTGACACAGGCCAGTGTGATCGGTTGTCCCAGCAGCTCGCCGGTCAACACGTCGTAGGTTTCTTGAAGAAAATACGTCAGCTCAGCGGTTCTTGCGCTGCCAGCCACGCGCACGGCTTCCCCTCCGATGACCTGGTTCAAGTACCGGACGGTTTGCTGGGGTAGCGTCTTATCTAACATACAGAAAGAATCTAACATTGTTAATGTTAAAAGTCAAACTCCATGTTAGATTCTGCTTTCAAAGGCTTGACGGCTCCGCCCAGACCAGCCGATACAGCCCGAGCCTGCGCTGCCGACTGACCAGTTGTTCATACGCATGCAATGGCCCCTCGTAGGCGGGATCGCCTCGGTTTGCGGCCTTCAGCTTGAACACGTCCATGGGCTTTTCGCTGTCGAGTCCTGCCGCTCGCATGATGAATTCCGACGATTGAGCCCGATCACGGTGCTCCCACAGCGCCTCAAACACCCGGGCCTGGGCATCGGTCAAACGAATGGGGCCGTGCGGCCAGTCCCCCAGGTGCACCCAGGCGAAGTCTGCACTGAACGGCCCATGGACGGCCACACTCGGGGTGCCATCTTGCAGGGCATCGGCTTTTTCACCTTGGTCCGGATCGAGCAATCGGAATGCCAAACCATGCAGGGCGAAGCGATCTTCCAGATGCCACCACGTAGCCGTCCCCGCTAACGGGTCCAGCGGTTGCCGTACCAAGGGCCGTGGCGTGATCACCCAGCTTTGGCTGCGTGGCTCGGGTCCATGGAATATCCGTAGCCCGTGCCGCTCGACCAGATCGATACGGCGAGCCAGAACCACCGGTCGCTTCTTATACCGACCAATGTCCCACACACCATCAACGATGTGGGTGGCAGTTGCGTGCGGAGAAATGTCCAATGCGCCGCGCAGCTTTCGGATCAGCCATTCGTCGTCCAACCTCCAACTGCGCTGACTGGCCGGATCCAGCGCAAACGGGCCACAATCCGGACACTGCACCATGAGCCCATCGTCTGTTCTGAAGATCGGGCCACGGTAAAGGCCGCAGAAAGCACACAGGGCATCCTGGCTGTTGACCACACCGGGTACAACGGCCTTCACCTGTTTGAGAACCTGTAGGGCCGCAATTTCTTCATCGTGCAGGCTGCTCTCAAAGGATGCATTGCCTCGCACGAACATCAATGCGGCCAAGCTGATGGCTTGCTGATTGAGGGTCAACTCCATCCACACCTCACTCGAACAAGCTGCCGTCCATGGTCGCAGGCTCTTCCTGCTCCCGTTCGGTCTTGAGGACCTGCTGCGCCTTCAAGATGCCCAACTGGACCAGATAGCCCTCAAGTTGGGCACGCAGCTTCTCATCGAACTTGTGCAGGTTCAGTCGCCCCTTGCTTGTGACCTCCACACTGACCACCTGACAGCGGCTTTTGCCCCGCATCGGTGCCAGATAGAAGTTGAGAACAGCAGCCTGAATCGTCCAGCCGCGAGCGAGGGGGTTCTCAGCAACGAAGTAGTCCTGAAGCAGCTCCGTCACGCAGCGTTGATCGCTGGAAGCACTGGCCGTGCATTCCATCTTGAGCCGTCCGCATCCACTGACCACGGTCACGCTCTTGACCTGCAATCCGACAAATCCGTCATCAATCGCCTGCGGAATGTTCAACCCCAAGCGCAACGTGGACAGGTTCAGGCGCGGCGTCTGGATCCGCTGTGCATCGGCATCCACACCAAGCAGGTACCTGGCGAAAGCCTCACACAACATGGCGTGGTACTTGGCCCCGCCCCGGATGATGGTGCGGGCCACACCGGTGGTCTGAGCGTACTCGAGCACCATGTGGATGTTCGGACTGCCCACCCGGCGTTGCAGCTGACTGCCCTCAAACTCCAGTTTGGCAGTGGCCAGGTCTTTGGCGTGGATGGAGACCAGCTGCGTGCCACGCGCCCGGTCCAGCACATTGACCACGCACACCTCGCCACACCCCAACTCCCGCTGGTAGAAACCTTTGATGGCGTCACTGAACGCAGCAATCGAGGTCTCGTCGCGCTTGATGGGATGCTTGATCCCAAGATCGTGCTGTTGGGCTTGCTGACCATGGTGGTCCAGATATTCGATTTCGGCCGCTGCCTCAAACAGTGCCGGATGATGGACATACAGCCAGAACGCCCGATGCAGGTCACTCTTGCAGGCAATGAGCCCCATCAATTCCGTCGGTCGGTCATGCGCAGCCTGAAACATGGCCTGCTTGCCCAAGGGGTGGGCCAGCAGCGTGCTGGCGTGTAAACCGGCCACGATGCGGTCGCGCATAGCAACATTCGGATGCAGCTGAATCAAGCCAATCAGGCTCTTGGAGGCCTGGATGGAGTCATGCCAAATCCAGCCCTCGGGCATAGGCAATGTGTGGCGCTCGATGAAGGTTTTAAGGGTGTCGTCGACAGGCAGGTTCAGCAAGATGTCGGCGTAGGTCTGAGTGCGGCTCATTCTTTGTCTCCTTTGTTGTTGTTTGTTTTGGCAATGAGGCGTCTCAACCCCTGATCTGAAGACTTGGGGCTTGGGATGAGTTTTGCCGGATTGCTGGATAAATATACAGCTTTTTACAGGTTTGTCAAAAGTGCATATCCAAGCCGCTTGGCTCCTGGCCTTGGCTCAAAAGATCCAGGATTTATGCGGGTTTCCAGATCGTGTCCCCCAATGGCCCGCCAAAACACGTTACCTCTGGAGGGGCTCGCTCATAGGATTTGTGGACGGTTTTTTCGCACACCTCCATACCCATGACAGCCGCCCTGAACCCCTCCGCAAGCCACCTCGGCAAACGCTCTGAAAAGAGCGGTTTTCTCTCTCTTTCTCAGATCTCCGAACTGATGGCGCAAGGCGCTGTCAGTCAACACCAGATGCTGAGCGAAATCCACAGCAGTCAGCTTTACGCCACTGATCTCGACGAGTTCGTGGACTTCCATGCCTGGCAGAGCGTGAATGTGAATCTGTCTACACAACAAGGAGTTCACGCATGAAGCAACGATCCATCACCCCACGCGAACAGCGCAGCCTCGACCAACTCAATGCCATCCAGCGCAAGGTCTTAGCCCTCGATGCTATGAAGATGCCCGATCTCTGGAAGGTTTGGGATGTGCACTTCCCGCGCCGTCCAGTTCACCCTAATCGCAAGTTCATGACCTCTCGACTGTCCTACCGATTTCAAGAGTTAGCCTTTGGCACATTGCCCCAGTCGACCCGAGAAAGGTTGGCCGACTATGGCCAGCAACTCTCCAAGATCAAAAGCAAATCCCCACTCAAAGCGGTGGCCATGCCCGGCGCAACTCTGGTTCGGGAATTCGACGGCAAGGAATACCGGGTTCAAGTGCTGGCCGACGGTCGCTACGAATACAACCGCCAGATTTACGGCAGCTTGTCAGCGATCGCCAAGGCCATCACCGGCACACAGTGGTCAGGACCTGCCTTCTTTGGCCTCAAAGCCAGGGGGGAAGCATGAGCATGTTGACGCCCAAACGTTGCGCTGTTTACTGCCGCGTTTCCTCTGACGAGCGACTGGACCAATCGTTCAACTCCATCGATGCACAACGCGAATCGGGCTTGTCCTATGTCCTCAGTCAGCGCAACGAGGGCTGGGTCCCTGTGCAAGACACCTACGAGGACCCGGGTTACTCGGGAGGGAACATGGAGCGCCCGGGTCTCAAGCGCTTGATGGCTGACATCAAGGCAGGCAAGGTGGACATGGTGGTGGTCTACAAAATCGACCGTCTCTCCCGCTCCCTGGCTGACTTCGCAAAGATGGTGGAGGTCTTTGACAAGCACCAGGTCAGCTTCAGCTCGGTGACCCAGCAGATCAACTCGGCCACTTCAACCGGTCGCCTGATGCTCAATATGCTGCTGTCATTTGCTCAGTTCGAGCGAGAAGTGACCGGCGAGCGCATCCGCGACAAGATTGCCGCCTCCAAGCGAAAAGGTATGTGGATGGGAGGTGTTGTGCCGCTTGGCTATCGGGTTGAGGACCGTCAATTGCTGATTGATCCGCAAGAGTCGGAAACCGTGAACTGGATCTTTGACACATATATCCACACTGGTTCCACCACGCTGATGGTCCAACAAATGAAGGAACAAAACCGCTTGACGAAATCAGGTCGGCATTTCTGCAAACAATCACTCCACAAGGTCCTGAAAAACCGGGTGTACCTCGGGATGATTTCGCACAAGGGGCAGTTCTACGCTGGGGCCCACCAGCCCTTGATTGACCAGGCCAAATGGGACTGCGTGCAAGAGATGATGGCACGCACCAGCGAGGCCAAGAACCAGGCCACCTGGGCCATGAAGGCGCGCACCGAGTTCCTGTTGCGTGGTCTGATTTACAGCTCCGGCGGTGACCTGTACTTGCCAATGGCGACACAAAAAAAGTCAGGCAAGGTCTATCGATACTACGTGCACAACAAGAAGATGCACGAAGGTGCCAGCCAGAGCAGCATCCCGAACCAACCGGCTGAACCCCTCGAGCAAGAGGTGACGAAACAGGTACTTGATTTCCTGCGCTCGGGCACGATGCTCACCCAATACTGGCAAAGTATCCAGTCCATCAACCCTGGCATTCCAGAACCGCAGGCGGTCGTGCTCATCTTGCAGCGCACTGCGAAGATTTGGGATAACTACTTTGATCAGGTGAAAAGCCACATCATCCGAAGCCTGGTGGAACGGATCACGCTCCATGAGGACGATACAGTTGAGGTCAGTTGGCGCACAGATAACTGGATCCCCCTGCTGGAAACCATGAAGCCCAAAACAACGGGGGCTGAGATGCTGGAACTGGAGATGCCCGCATGAGCGACATGACCGTCAGCGACATTACGAGCGACGACACCTTTCGGATCACCACGCGCACCCCCTTCAAGCTCAAGCGCCGTCCGGGCATCAAAACAGTTGTGATGACACCCGAAATGCCCGAAGGTCACTTGAGTGGCGAGTGCATAGAGAAGAGCAGCCAAATTGCACTGTTCCAGGGACTCGCTCGGGCCCACTACTGGCAGCGACTGCTGGATGCTGGTGAGGTCTGCAGCGGCTCAGAAATTGCCAAGTTGGAGGAACTTGACCCGAGCACAGTCAATGAACTGCTGCGGTTGACGTTGCTGGACCCGTCTTTGGTAATGGACATTCTGGAAGGAAGGCAACCACAGGAGGTCAGCATGCTGTGGTTCACTCGCAATGCGCTACCCGATCTGTGGCAGGAGCAGTTTTCGCGCGCCCCTCTATCAAGGTAAGTCTCAACCAATGTTATGGAGTATTCCGTTAAAAAGACTCATCCATTCAGACGGCACTTCTTGCGATTCAATAGGTGCAAGAATGCAGATTAATGCATCTACCCGACCCGTTGCAGGCATTCATCGCATAAGCCCGAGGGGCCACTCCGCAGCAATAGCAGACATCAGCTCTGGTCCGCTGGAGGGCATGTACCGGTCATGAATGGTCGTTCGCCAGTTGTTTTCAATTAGAAAACAATAACCCATCGTTTTGAATCAACGAGAAATTGTTTTGTTCGCCAAAGCAACTGAATCCCTCACTATTGACCTCAAGCTCTACGAGGACAAATGCACAACAGGTGTCCTTGAGAATTTGAGTCATTACAATCAATGCTCATGAAACGGTACTTGGCGATTTTTTTGCTGGTGTTGTTGCCCTTGCAGTTCAGCTGGGCAGCAATGATTGGCTATTGCCAGCACGAAACCGGTGTGACTGCCAAGCACCCGGGTCATCACACCCATGACCATGCGTCAGCTGACCACCAAGAGACAGGTAAAAACTCGTCTCAATCGGCAGGTATGGATCATGACTGTGCCACTTGTCATATGGGTTGCTCAGCTGCCCTGGTCAGCGATCTGGGCAAGACCACTGTAGCGGCCTCTAACCATCACCCACTTCACCTTCAGGTCATTCCTTCTCAGCTGTCAAGAGAACGCCCTGAACGGCCTCAATGGCCCGTGCTTGCCTGATCGGCGAGCCTCGGGTTTCCTTACCTCTTTCTCTTTTCGAATCCCCTGTGTGCGGGTGATCACGACGCTTTGTGCGTTGTGATTCATCGCCTAGCGACGTGTTGTCGCTGCTCGCTGATCTCCTTGGATGTTTTCACCATTGGAGATTAGTTATGAGTTTGAACAAAAAAAGATCTGCACCGATTAGGTTAGTGCTGTCGGTCATCACCCTGAGTGGCTTGGTGCTGACGGCCCAAGCTCAAGGCACATCCGCTGGAGCGTTGAGTGGATCGGTGTATTTGAAAGATGTTTTCGAGACGGCGTGGCAAAGGCAGCCCGAGGCGCAAGCGCTTCAATCGCGTCGCGATGCCGCGCAGGCCCAGGCCAAAGCTGCTTCGATGCTGTCTCCCGAGCCGCCATCGCTGGAGATCAGTCAGCGATCAGACAGGATGACAGGCAACAGCGGTGCTCGGGAAGCCGAGGTGGGTATCGCCGTTCCTATTTGGCTACCCGGGCAACGCACGGCCAGTGCCGATCTGGCGCAAGCTGAAATCTCGTTAGTTGAGCGCACACTGCTCGCCTCACAACTGCGGCTTGCTTCTTCCGTCAGGGATGCTTGGTGGGGCTGGCTGCGAGCTCGCGTCGATACTGAACTGGCGAGCGAACAACTGGTTAATGCGCAACGGCTGGCTGCTGATGTCGCCAAGCGAACCAACGCGGGCGATCTAGCCAAGTCAGACCAGCATCAAGCCGAAGGCGCTGTGGCTGCAGCCCAGGCGCATGCCGCCCAAGCTCAAGCTGCATCTGCCGCAACCTTGGCACAAGTGATGGCGCTGACAGGCAAGACGGCTCCGTCTGACTTGACAGTCAACGCAGCAGGTGAGCCAACCCCAAGTTCGGGTCCGTCAGTTGGTCATCCCTTGTTGGCTGAATTGGAGGACCGAATCACTATGGCCGAACGTACTGCTCAGTTGATCAGCACCGAGAAGCGATCCAACCCCGAACTCACGGTTGCTACCACGCGCAACCGTGGAGCATATGGAGACCGCTATGGCCAGACTGTGCTCATCGGCATTCGAGTGCCGTTTGGTGCAGGGCCCAGGTATGACGCACGTATGTCGACGGCACAAGCTGAAGCGATAGAAGTGCAGTCAAAACTGATCCTTGAGAGGGACCGAATCCAAGCTGATCAACGAGGAGCTGCTTCTCGCCTAGAGGCCGCCCGCACCCAACTCGACGCTGCGCAGCGGCGAGCCAGGCTGGCCAACGAGTCAAGGGGCTTTTTCGACAAGTCGTTCAGGCTGGGCGAGACAGATCTGCCCACCAGATTGCGCATTGAGGCCGAGGCCACAGAGGCCGCGCGACAAGCCGCTCGAAGCCGAATTGACCTGGCAACCGCCATTTCGGCATGGCGACAGTCCTTGGGCTTGCTGCCCGAGTGATGCTGAAACCCCTCAAAAATTCAAGGAATACCATGAAGCTCATCCATTCAACAGTCGCCACCTTTATGGCGCTGATATTTACACTGCTCAGTCCCATGGCCATTGCCGGTGCGGGTCACGACCATGGCGAAGCTGCGCCACAAACCCAGGGAACAGCACTGCCGCGTTTTGTCGCGGTCTCAGAGGATCTGGAAATGGTCGGCATCGTCAATGGCAAGCAGCTGACGATTTACCTGGACCGTTTTAACGACAACAGTCCCGTCAATGACGCCCAAATTGACATTGACATTGAAGGCAGCAAATACAAAGCCGAAAAACATGGCGTAGGTGAATACGAAGTCATCCTCAAGGACAAGCTCAAACCTGGCGTCATTGCCATCACCGCCACCATTCAGGCCGGTGAACTGAACGACCTGCTGGCTGCCGAGCTCGATTTGCACGCAGACGAACAAGAGCCTAGCCATGGTTATTCATGGAAAGGCATCGCCCTGTGGACCGGCGCGGGTTTATTCGCCCTGATGGCGCTGGGCGCGATCGTTCGCTTTCGTCAACAAGCTCGTACGGCTTAAGGAGCCATCAGCATGAAAAAAATCAACACTTTAAAACCACGCCACTGGATGGTACTGGCCACGGCTGTGACCCTTGCAGGTGCTGCGCTGCCTACATATGCGGGCGAAGGCCATGACCACGGCGCTGCGCCTGCGATGGCCACTGCCAATGGCCCGCAGCGCATGGCCAATGGCAGCGTGTTTTTGCCCAAGCCAGCCCAACGCCAACTCAATGTACGGACGCTTGTGGTGGAAACCGCTGAGCTGCCACGCGCCTTTGAACTGAATGGTCAGGTGCTAATGGACCCCAACGCAGGGGGTAAAGTCCAGCCTATCAACGCCGGACGCATTGAACCTGGCCCTAATGGCCTGCCCAACGCCGGTCAGGTCGTGAAAAAGGGTCAGGTGCTGGCCTACGTGGTCCCTGCGGTTGCCCCACTTGAGCGGTCTAGCCAGTCCGCTCAATTGGCCGAATTTCGCGCGGCCAAAACGCTGGCCGAAAAGCGTTTGGCACGTTTGCGAGAGTTGTCGGACACCGTGCCCCGCAAAGAAGTGGAAGCCGCTGAGAGTGAAGTGCTCAGCTTGACCGACCGTATGTCGGCCGTCAGTGTTGGCTTGACCAGCAAGGAAGCACTGGTCGCGCCAGTTTCTGGCGTGATTGCCTCGGCGCATGTCGTGGCAGGCCAAGTGGTGGACACGCGTGAATTGATTTTTGAAATCGTCGACCCGAAGCGACTGCGCATCGAAGCCTTGGCTTTTGATGGCGCGTTGGCCAACAACATCGGCGGTGCCACATTGGCTGTCGGCGAACAGCGCACGCCACTGATTTTTATCGGTGCAGCGCGGAGTTTGCGAGAACAAGCGCTACCGCTGAATTTCCAGGTGAAAAGCCCGGAACTGTTGGGCCTGGCCGTTGGACAGCCGGTCAAGGTCTATGTGCAGTCCAAGCAAAAGACGCAGGGCATTGCGGTTCCCCAATCGGCACTGATGAAGAACGCGGCCAACCAGAACGTGGTCTGGGTCAAGTCGGCACCTGAGCAGTTTGAACCCCGCACGGTGACCTTCGAGCCCCTCGATGGCGCGCGTGTCACGGTGATCTCGGGCTTGAAGTCTGGCGATCGTGTGGCGACCCAGGGTGCCACGCTCATCAATCAAGTACGTTAAAGGGGTCACGATATGTTCAAGTGGCTTCTCGAAAACAGCCTGACCAACCGGCTGCTGGTGTTGATCGCCGGTGCCGTGTTGATGGCTTACGGGGCATTCACCTTGTCCCGAACGCCGGTTGATGTCTTTCCCGACCTCAACAAACCCACCGTCACGATCATGACCGAAGCGGGTGGCATGGCACCCGAAGAGGTCGAGCAACTGATCACCTTTCCCCTTGAGACAGCCATGAATGGCTTGCCTGGGGTCGAATCGGTTCGCTCGACCTCATCTGCTGGCCTGTCCTTTTTGTATGTCACTTTCAACTGGGACACGGAGATTTATCGGGCACGCCAGCTGGTGTCTGAGCGCCTCTCTTCTATGGAAGAAGGTTTGGCTGCAGGTGTGACTCCCCGCATGGGACCGATCAGCTCCATCATGGGCGAGATCATGCAGATTGCGATTCCTGTTGATCCTCAAAAGATCTCTCCGATGGCGGTGCGTGAGTACGCCGATTGGGTGCTCCGGCCTCGACTCCTTGCCATACCGGGCGTCGCACAGATCATCCCCATTGGCGGCGAAGTGCGCCAATTCCAAGTACAGCCCAACACAGCGCGCATGTCGGACTTGGGCATCTCCTTGGACCAGTTGGAGTCGGCGCTGCGCGGGTTTTCGGCCAACACCTCGGGGGGGTTTCTGGAGCTCAACGGGCGCGAGTACTTGATTCGAAATCTTGGCCGCACTTCCCGTTTAGAGGATTTGCGCAATCTGGCCATCACCGCCAAGAACGGTCAGCCCATTTTGTTGCGGCAGATCGCTGAGGTCACTTTTGCCGCAGCCATAAAACGAGGGGATGCTGGCTTTGAAGGCAAGCCCGCAGTGATTCTGGGCGTTCAAAAGCAGCCTACCGCTGACACGACCCGTTTGACCCAGTCCATTGAGGAAGCCATTGCGGACCTCAAGACCTCTCTGCCAGCAGGCATGGAGGCCCCCCGTGTCACCTTCAGGCAGGCCAGCTTTATTGAGGCTTCGATCTCGACACTGCAAGGCAAGCTCATTGGTGCATCGTTGTTTGTGGCCGCGATCCTGTTCTTCTTTCTGGGCACGGTTCGCCCCACCATCATCGCTCTGACCGCCATCCCGGTGTCCATCTTCATCACGGCCCTGGTGTTCAAGTACTTCGGTTTGTCGATCAACACCATGACGCTGGGAGGGCTTGCGATTGCCATTGGCGGCCTGGTAGACGATGCCGTGGTGGATGTGGAAAACATCTTGCGTCGCATGAAAGAAGACCGGGCCAAAGATCCAACTCAGCGCCTGTCTCTGCTCGCGCTCGTGGCCAAGGCATCCATGGAAGTCCGCTCAGCGATCCTTTATGCGACGGTGATCATCGTGCTGGTCTTCTTGCCGCTTTTCGCTTTACCGGGCCTTGAAGGCAAGTTGTTTGTGCCGCTGGGCATCGCCTTCATCATCTCGACACTGGCCTCTTTGCTGGTGTCGGTGACGATGACGCCGGTGCTGAGCTACTACCTGTTGCCGGGCATGAAAAACTTGGACCATGGCGACACCAAGGTACTGGCATGGCTCAAGCGAGGCTACAAAAGCAGCTTGCAGGTGGTATTGGACAAGCCACGCGTGGCGATGACCAGTGCCTGTGTGGCGGTGGTACTGGCGGCAGCGGCCGTTCCGTTCTTTCCAACCACCTTCTTGCCCCCCTTCAATGAAGGGACGCTGCTGGTGGGCATAC
Source organism: Pseudomonadota bacterium (assembly GCA_046046915.1). Taxonomy (GTDB): domain Bacteria; phylum Pseudomonadota; class Gammaproteobacteria; order Burkholderiales; family Burkholderiaceae_C; genus JBEEJZ01. Next base: position 12,177 of record JBJOIT010000012.1, on the reverse strand, counting down.
GGCTGAACCCAGGCGTGACCTTGACCGAGTCCTCTGACCTGGCACGCCAAGCCGAAGTGCTGGTCAAGCAGGTGCCCGAGGTGCTGCATGTGGGCAGGCGCAGCGGACGTGCCGAACTCGATGAGCACGCAGAAGGCGTTCATGTCAGCGAATTGGATGTGGGCATCAAACCCTCTGGCGAGCTGACGCGCTCAATGGATGAGGTGCGTGCCGATATCCGTGCACGCTTGGTCAATCTGCCCGCCTCGATCGAGGTGGGGCAACCGATCTCACACCGCATCGACCACATGCTGTCTGGCGTGCGTTCACAAATCGCCATCAAAATTTTTGGCGAGGACTTAGACGTACTGCGCGGGCAAGCCGATACGCTGCGCTCAAGGTTGTCAGGGATCGAGGGCATTGCCGACCTGCAAATCGAAAAGCAAGTCCTTGCGCCCCAGATCAAGGTGCGGCTTGACTATGCGGCGGCGGCGCAATACGGCCTGTCTGGCGCGCAAGTGCTGGCCACACTGCAGACCCTGGTGGAGGGCGAACGGATCACGCAGATCATGGAGGAAGGCCGCCGGTTCGCGCTGGTCGTGCGTTTGCCAGAATCCGCACGCTCGCTGGAAGGCCTGGGCCAGATGCTGATCGAAACCCCCACGGGCAGGGTGCCACTGTCCAAAATCGCCACGATTGAAGACGCCGATGGTCCCAACCAAATCAGCCGGGACAACGGCAAGCGGCGCATCGTGATTTCGGCCAACGCTTCGGGACGCCCCTTGTCAGAAGTCGTGGCCGACATCCGCAAGGTCACGGCAGATTCTCGGCTGCCCGAGGGCTACTTCATCACCCTCGGGGGACAGTTCCAGGCGCAAGAAGAAGCATCGCGCCTGATCTCTTTGCTCTCGGTGGTCTCTGTGGTGTTGATGTTTGTGGTGCTTTACAGCCGCTACAAGTCCACCGTTTTGTCGGCCTTGATCATGGTGAACATTCCCCTGGCGCTGGTGGGTGCTGTGTTGGGCCTGTGGCTGTCAGGTCAGCCCTTGTCGGTGGCTGCCTTGGTCGGCTTCATCACGCTGGCGGGCATTTCGGTGCGCAACGGTATTTTGAAGGTCAGCCACTACATCAACCTCATGCGCTTTGAAGGGGAGTCATTCACCAAGCCCATGATCTTGCGCGGTTCGCTGGAGCGTTTGAGCCCGGTGTTGATGACGGCCTTGGTGACCGCCTTCGCATTGGCGCCCTTGCTATTCGAGGCCGAACGCCCTGGCACCGAAATCTTGCACCCGGTCGCCGTGGTGATTTTCTCGGGCTTGATCAGCTCCACACTGCTCGACACCTTTCTGACCCCCATCATGTTCTGGCTCTTTGGCCGCAAACCCGCCGAGGCGCTTTTGCAAGACAAAGACGCTGAAGCGTTCTGACCGTTCACCCTTTTAATCAACCTCACCCTCAAAAAGGACATCTCATGAAATTTCACACGCTCTTAATAACTTCGTCGCTGTTTCTCAGCGGACTCGCATGGGCTGGCCCTCACGATGCGGCTCACAAACCCATGCAAGGGGGTGTTTTAACCACCGTCAAAGATATTGACTACGAACTGGTCGCCAAACCTGATGTGCTGCAGTTGTACATGCGTGACCATGGCAAACCCATTGACGTGAGCAAAGCAACGGCCAAAGTCACACTGCTTTCTGGCGCAGACAAGCAAGAACTCGAGTTGAAACCGACAGGGGACAAGCTTGAAGCCAAAGGCACCTTCCAGATAAGCCCTGGGACCAAAGTGGTTGCACAAGTCATTTCAGCGGGAAAAACTTCATCGGTGCGTTTTGTACTGAAGTGAGGCATTGGCAACTCAGTTGCCCTTGACCGACATGGTGAATCAATTTTGGAAATAAATGATGAAAACTTGGATCGCAAAAACAATCGTCATCTCAGCTTGCGTACTTGGCATCGCAGGTTGTGCTACGCCGGTTGATCAACTCGCTGAGAAGCAGCATTGCCATACGGATCGCGGAAGAAAGGCCTACTGCACCAAAGATCCTGCACCCAGTCTTGCCAAAGATGAGGAAGCAAAGTCGTTCGCCTCAGTGCCTGAAGCTCTGACGGTTTACGTTGTGCGTTATTGGGGCGACGGACATCATCCCTTGGATATTTTTGTGGACGGTGGCGCAGCGATGGAGACCGTTCCAAACTCAATGATTCGCCTGCGATTAAAAGAAGGGACTCATCAAATCACTTTCAATGTTGGCGGTAAGACATTTGATCGAACAATTTCAGGAGTGAAGGGAGAAGTTCGGTTATCGGGAATTACGGGTACGGATTGGATTTGGGGCAGCTCTTCACATTGGTGGACAGACGACTCAGTTGATCAACTCAAACGACGCGCTCTGCGTTCCCGTTTGATCAAAGACGTCACTTTGCTCTGATACTCAGGGATCCCCGCCATGACTTATTGTCATCGGCGGCGGTGCTCACAGTGCAAACAATTAACACGATTTGCTCGGTGTCATGAATGCGAATGGCGATGGTGAACATCCGGGAAATGTGCATGCTCGTGTTTGAGTTTTGCATGCTTGTGATCATGTGTATGAGGTTCAACGCCATCCCATTCAAAATCATGGACATGCTGGTGGTGTTCATCATGACGGTGAACATGCCCATGAGAAAGTTCGATGTGGGTATGTTCATGCGCATGACGTTCGGTCAGATGCAGCCAAACGCCAACTGACATCAAACCCATCGCCATCCAAAACGCCAAAGATGTGGTTTCCGGAAAGACCATCAAGGCAGTAGCCGCTCCTATAAATGGTGCCGTAGAAAAGTAGGCGCCGGTGCGGGCTGCACCCAGACCACGCAAGGCCAGAACAAACAGAACCAGACTGATGCCATAGCCCAAAAGACCGACCACCATAGTGACCGACAGAGTGGCAAATCCGGGCAGCACGGCACCCATACCTATCGCAATCAACGTATTGACTGCGCCTGCCATGACGCCCTTGGTAGCGGCAATGAACAGGGCATCCGATGCTGACACCTTGCGGGTAAGGTTGTTATCAATAGCCCAGCACAGGCATGCTGAGCCCACCAAGGCGGGGCCCGTGACGCTGGATTGGACAGCAGAGGCAGTCGGCCAGCTCAACGCAACACCACCGGCCACAATCGCCAGCATTCCGATCACGATGCGCCTATCAGCGTTCTCCTTGAAAACCACCCAGGCAATCACGGCAGTGAGAACCGCTTCGAGGTTCAGCAACAACGATGCAGTGGAACCGCTGGTTGATAGCAATCCAAACATCAGCGCTACAGGACCTAGCACCCCACCAAAAAAGATCGTCCCCAGTAGCCAAGGCCACTCACCTTTGGGCAGGCCCGACGGCCTTAAGCCGCGATCGCGGATCACGCGCGCCAGGCTTAGACCAAGCCCGCTTCCCAAATAAAGCAGCCCCGCCAAAAGTACCGGTGGCATATCACCCGTCAATAGCTTGGCAAACGGGGTGCTAGCGCCAAACAGTGCCGCAGCACCCAGCGCGTAAAGGACGGCTCTATTCATACCGATATTGTCCGATGCCCAGCGGGAGGATTCAATTGCATTGGCTCAGTGGACGTGGCCATGGTGGTCGTCCTTGATCATATTTTCGCCAAGTTCACCGCGCGCCTGCTGCAGCACGGTCCAGCCACCGTGCAAGGCGAGCACCGCCATCAGGCTGGCCACCGCAAGATCGGGCCAGGCCGAGCCTGTGCCAAACACGCCAAAGGCGGCAATGAACACGGCAAGGTTGCCAATGGCGTCGTTGCGAGAGCACAGCCACACGCTTCGCATGTTGGCATCGCCTTCTCGGAAGGCGTAGAGCATCCAAGCCACCGCGATGTTGGCGACCAGTGCCACGAGGGCTATCGCACCCATAGTGGTAGCCAGCGGCACGCCGCCGTTCCACACCGACCACAGTGCTGCACCCAGCACATACAGGCCAAAACCCATCATGCTCACGGCTTTCAGTATGGCCGCGCGCGCTCGCCATGCCAGCGCCGAAGCCAGCACTGCGAGCGACACGGCGTAGTTCATTGCATCGCCAGCAAAATCGACCGCGTCGGCCAGCAAAGAAAGAGCCCCAGACTGAACGCCAGCCACGATCTCGGCCAGGAACATCACGGCATTGACCACGAGGGCGATCCAGAGGATCTTGCGGTAACGGGCCAAGTTGACAATGGCATCAAGTTTGGGTGTGTCGTGGTCACAGCAGTGGGCAGACATGGGTTTTCCTTTCAATACTTGCATTGGAAACCCTGGAGCCGCTACAGTGTCAAATACTTTTTTAAATCAGGGCCGTGTCATGCAGATCAAGGAACTGGCCCGCGCCACCGGCGTGGATGTCGAAACCATACGTTATTACGAAAAACAGGGCCTGATGCCCGCGCCGGCTCGGCGCGACAACGGCTACCGCGACTACGCGGCGGCTCACCTGGAGCGCCTGTCGTTCATCCGCCACTGCCGGGCCCTGGACATGCCGCTGGGCGATGTGAACCGGCTACTTGGATTCGTTGATAAACCGGACACAAACTGCGGCGATGTCGCTCTTCTGGTGGACGACCAGCTGGCCCGTGTGCGCGCCCGCCTCAAGAGCATGCGGGCGCTCGAGAAGCAGTTGCTACGGCTGCGGGCGCGATGCTCCGGTACCCACGAGGGGGCACACTGCGGGATTCTTGAAGAGCTAGTATCTGCCGCTCACGGGGAGTCTTGCGCCTGTCATCCAACTTAATGTTCAGACGCCCAGAGACCGAGATACGCAGAAAGGCAGTCAATCGGTCCGAACCAGTTCATTAGGATTTATCGGCCTACAGCGGCTTCTGGCCAACAGGCGAAGTCGACCCATTGCCGTCGTTACTGGCAATTATTGTGCAGCTTCCACTTTTCTTCATGACCCATCGCTTTGGCGAAGTCAGGCACCTTGCAGCGCTCCGCTTCTGTGGGATCGACAGCAACGGCAGGCTGTGATACTGCCGAAGGGGGCAATTCATTCACGCGCGCGGGCGCAGTGTTGTACACCCATTGCGCAATGGCGAACATTGCAGCGGCAAAGACAAACAGGATGAGCGTTTGAGCCATGGATATCTTTGGAATTTGATCAGGCGGAATTTCGCAAACTCCGCCAGGGCAAAGCTGCGCTTTATCCTTGTTGAACCAGTTGTATACGTGACAACCGATACAGATGCCAAATGCAGTCTCGAAGAACAACAAAAGCAAGCACAGCGAGCACACGATCAAATTGATCGGGCCAACGACGTTCTTGAGCACCACCAAGTACAGCATGGTCAAAGCCAGTGCGAACCCGATGCTCCAGGCAAAGCGTTTTTGAGGTGCACCGGTCCATTCTGGTATTTGCTTGCGCACCATCCACTCACCCAGAATCATCACAGGTGCGAAACGTGGGTTGATAAAGATGCGAATTGTGAACTCGATCAAGAAGCCGACCACAAACACGCGCGTCGGCTGAAAGTTGCCCATCAACCAGGCGTTCATGAAGCTGACCAGGGCCAGGAAAAACAAAATGCCCGCAGCGGCTCTGACCGCCCGTTCATTCAGTACGGGAACGGAGTACGCAGGCCGCACTTGGCCAAACTCAAATACTTTTGACGACATGGATATACCCTTTTGTCAGATTGTGGTCGTTTCGGCCATCTATGCATATGATAATAATCATAAGACCCAATTAATCCTATGCTGTTACCTTCAACCCTTCAGCAGCTGCTCCCGCCACAGTTGTTGGCCCAATGTGAGTCACTCACCTGCGCAGAGGAAACCTCCCTGTTTCTGACGGGTGTGCGTCCCCAATGGATGTACTTTGTCTGCCATGGCGAAGTGGTCCTGGAGCGACATGGTTTAAATGGGGAAGTCGTCAATCTCCAACGCTGTCAGATGGGCTTTGTGGGCGAAGCCAGTCTCACGTCTGCTGTCTACCATTGCAATGCACGAACGACATTGCCATCAGAAATCGTGCGCATTCCAATTCGAGCGCTGCGGCAAGCATTTAAGCTGGACTATGGATTCGCTGAGCGATGGATACACATGCTGAGCAGCGAAGTACGACGACTTAGACTTCAAAACGAGCGTCTCTCATTGCCCAAGGTTCAGAGCCGAATCCTGCACCTGGTTGAGACCGAAGGTCAAGACGGACGATATTCACTCAAATGCTCGCTCAAGCAGCTTGCCAAGCAACTGGCTGTGACGCATGAAGCGCTTTACCGTGCCTTATCGCAACTTGAGAAGACCGGAAAGATTACTCGGAGCGAGATTGAAATCAGCTTGAAGTGACGGGAAGAAAATCAATAACCAGCATGGCTGAATAGCACTGATCGATGACCGCTCAAGGCCAACAGAAGCAGCCGACCCTCGCTCCAACCTTATGACCATCAATAACGACAATTAACTTTTGATGACCCGGACGAAGCAAATCAATGCTTAGCAGCGCCAACGGCTTTTGATGCGGCATCGAAGCCACCTTTGGCTTTCCACTCTTCCATACCGCCTTGCAAGATTTTCACATTGTCCCAACCCGCCACGCGCAAAGCAAATCCTGCTTGTGCCGACAATGAGCCGGAGTTACAGTAGATCAACACCGATTTGTTTTTTGGAATCGTGCTTCGTTTGGAAAGAACTTGACGCCAATCCATATTGATCGCGTCAGGAATATGTCCTTTGGCAAACTGACCGGGATCGCGAGCGTCAATCACCATCATCTTGGCCCACTCATCCTTGGGAATTTGCTCGGCGAAGATGACCCCTCCGCCGTAGTCCACAAACTCCAAATAGCCTTCCATTTCATCAATGGCGGCAGCCTTGTTGTCAGCCCATGCTGTTGGGATCAACGCCAGTGCGGCAACCAAGGCAGCAGCAAAAAGTGAATATCGACGAGTCATGGTATCTCCTATGAATTATGGTTTTTGAAGTGAAGTGAAGTTGATGTTTCTGGATTCAAGCGCGGGTGGGTTTCTTCACCCAACCACCACAAGATCAAGCCTGAAATCAGCATGGACAGGGCCACGAACCAAAATGCTGCTTCGACATTGCCTGAGAAATGCGCAGCCAGGCCCAAACCGAGTGCTCCAATGCCGTAGCCAAGGTCGCGCCAAAAACGGTAGATGCCTATGGCAGAACCTCGCCAATTCGGATGCGCGATGTCAGCGACTGCGGCTGAAAGATTCGGATAAAGCAAGGCCATGCCAAAGCCTGATAGGGCTGCTGACATGGACCACCAAAGTACCCCCTCGCCGCTGATCATCATGATCACACCTGTGCCACACAGCCACATGCCCCAAACATTTGGCCCGTGTCTGCCAATGCGATCCGACAAGCGCCCAGTGAATAACTGCGAGCCGCCCCATGTCAAACCGTAAACGCTGATGATCAAGCCCACCTGAGTGAGGCTGAGGTTCTGTTGATAAAGGTATACGGGATAGAAAACCCAAACCAAGGCATCGACGAATTTTTCGACCAAGCCAGCTTGACTCAAAGCAAACAGTCGACGGTCACGCCAACTCATTAAGGTAAACACTTCCAACGTACTGGGATTGCTACTAATGTTTTTTGGATAGCGTGGACTGCTGTCATTGGCTTGCGTTCCGGCAGCATGCCGAGCAGCCTCAGCCTTAGCCCATGGCAAGGTTTCACGAACCCAAATGTGAGTAAAAATCAAACCACTGACGATAATCACCATCCCAAAAATCAGCAAACCAAGACGAGCACCCAACTCAGTCGCTAGCAATGCAGTGATGATTCCCGCCAAGGCCACACCCACATAGCCTGCAAATTCATTCAAGCCAAGCGTGAGGCCGCGCTCTTGCATACGGGTAATGTCCAGTTTGGCCGTTTGCGTCATCGACCAAGTCAGTCCCTGATTCACTCCAAGCAGCACCGTCGCAGCAACCACCCAGCCCCACGATGGGGCATACCAGACCATGAGCGGGATTGGCAACGCGATCCACCAGCCCATCAAAAGAACCTGCTTGCGACCTATACGCTCGGACAATCGGCCAGCCACGAAGTTCATCACACCCTTGACCACACCAAAGGCAATTACAAATGTCGTGAGCAACAAAAACGATGTTTTTGGCACACCAAATTCAGACTCGGCCAGCGCTGGCACGACGGTTCGCATCATGCCGATGGTCAGGCCCACAAGGAGCACTTGCAGCAACTGATGCAAAAACTGATTCAGATTAACCTGAATGCCGCGCTCGTGTGTCATGGTTTGATCTGACATCACGCAGCAATATTGACTGCAACAATATGATCCATGTCGGCTGGTCGAGGCGCAATATCAGCCGTCAATTCCCGAACGAAAGATGCTTTGTCTAAACCGAGTGAAGGATTGAACCGCTTTTCAAACCCAATGGTGGAAGACGGCTTACCCGACAACCCGACACCACATGCGCTACCGGCTTGGTGACCAGGGAAAATTTCTAGTTCGTTTGGCAGGCACAGCAGTTTGCCTTGCAAGCTATCCCATAGCGTTGCGGCCATTTCTTCTTCACGCCCAGCTAGATCTGGTCGACCCACCGCACCTACAAACAAGGTATCACCCGTCACCACAAACCATGGTGCGTCACCCCTGCGGGCGTCTTTGACCAACAAACACACACTGTCCATCGTGTGCCCTGGCGTGTGCAACACCTCAACCTTCACGTTGCCCACATCAAGCAACTGACCATCTTTTAGCGCCTCTATTTCAAAACCAACCAAGTCACGGGCCGCCTCATGCAAACAATACGGAGCGCCTACCCTGCGCGCCAGTTCACGCCCACCTGAGTAATGGTCTGCGTGCACATGTGTGTCGATGACATGCGTGATTTGCACACCAGCCACTTTGGCTTGCTCCACAAACCAATCTTCATCGCCTGCTACTACGTCAACCGCCACTGCCTTAGCAAGACCGGCACAGCCAAAAAAATAAGATAGCGATGCTTCGCGTGTTGCCAATTGTTTAAAAAACATCTTGAACCTCTTTTCAGTAAACCAAAACTTTGTCGGCACTAACAGTCCAATCGGCCAATTGGGCTAGGGTGGATCGGTGCGAACCTTCAATCAACTCTTCATCTTTCAAGCCTCGTGCGTTCATACACGTTCCACATAAAGCCACATCGCCTTTGCGCAAGACTTTTCCCAACATCAGCTCAATGTTGTAGTAACCCTCAGGTACCTTCTGACCAGCTTTAGCGCAAGCAACCGAGTCAGCCATCAGAAAGAGTCGAATCTGAATGCCGTCTTTACTAGCCATTGCACCCGCAAGACGCAGTGCGTTGTAGGCTCTCTCGTTACCGTAGGGCGCATCATTAAGAATGAAGAGAACTGAAGACATCACTTGCCGCCGCTTTTAATTGAATTTTTTAAACCATCAAAATTGCGGCGTACGTTTGTGTTGAACAACAACCCTTCTTTAGGTTGCATGGCAACGCCCTCCACTTCAAGCACATCACTGATCATTTGGAACGATACAGCGCCGTTGTGGTCTTTGCCATCGGCGGCCAGCATTTGGTTACCGTAAAAGACAGAAGGTGCAGGAAGGTTCGGCATCAGACTTGAAGGTACCAACTGAATAGGCACTCGGTAGGTGTTGGCTAGCTCAGCAGCTATTTGCAAGTTGCCATTGCAGCGAACGCCCGGTGGATCTTTTGCAATGAATGTCAAAACTTTGCGCCCGGCTGTATCGGTCGAACCTGGCACATTCATAGACACGGCATCTGCAGCCCAAACATTTATCGCAGCAAGAGCCAAGATTGATGCACCAAGTAGCTTAATGAACCTTGTTTCCATATTGGTCTCCTTAAAAAATCAAGTTTTAGCGAGTGGTAACCCAGCAGCCTGCCATTCACTCACGCCATCAAGCAGTTTTTGGACGCGATAACCCTTGCTGCTCAGCAATTCGTAAGCCTCCTCAGAAAATAAGCAAAACGGGCCGCGACAATAGGCCACGATTTCTTTGTCTTTTGGCAACTCGGAAAGTCGACTGGCGATTTCCTCTACAGGCATAGACCGCGCAAAAGGCAAATGTGCTTTGTCGTATTCGGCGTGTGGCCTCACATCAATGACCAGTACATCACCGCGCTTGGCGCGTTTAAGCAATGTTTCCCGATCGACAGTTAACAGCTTGGAGGGATCAGCCACCATCTGATCAAGGGCAACACGCAACTCAACCAGATGCTCTTCAGCCACTTGGCGCAAAGTCACCCAAAGTCCGGCTACATCCTCACCCGTCAGCCGATAAACGACAAACTTTCCCTCCTTGCGAGAAATGACCAACCTCGACTCACGCAAGGCCCGCAGATGCGCGCTGGCCAGCTTGATATCGATAGAAAGTTCTGCTGCCAATTGATCCACAGACTTTTCACCTTGCGCGAGTAATTCGAGGATTTCTAAACGCTTGGGACTAGAGACGGCCTTGCCGATCCGGGCAACCTGCTCGTAGAGCAAATCTTTGAGGTGTCGTTTGTTCATGATAATATTCTAACGTTTGTTAGAGTGTATTGGCAATTGAAAATTAAACAATTCACACTTAGCCAAAAATCGTTTAAGCCTGCGTCCCAGCGCTGGCTGCACATGAAGAACATCAGAGACAACAACCTCTTCGCCGTTTTTTTCTCGCTCGCCTTGCACGCAGCGGTGTTCGCGCTCGCCAGCAATTACCAGTTCGGTTTTAGAAGCAAGCCCATCGAAAAACCCAAGGAGCAAATTGTTTTCCTTGAGGTTATGCCGCTACCGTCTGAGCCTGAACCGATCAAGGAACAAACACCTGCACAACCATCGGGAGCGACAACATCAGCCAACACGATGGCTCAAGCACCCGACATCACTGTTGCTGCAGCTGCACCCGATAAGCCGCCTGCCTCCATGGCAGCGCCGCCACCGCCAACCGCCGAAGAATGGGCTTTTGCAGCCAAGTACACCAACAAAAACAGCAAAGGCTATCGCTACAGCTGGGGGCAACAAGTCCGCAGCATGATGGGAACAGCCGTGGAGGGGCCTGACCAGGGCGTTGTGAGGTTCAGGGTTGAAATCGCACCAGAGGGCACCCTAGCAAAACTGGAAACACTGTGGACGACATCGCCTGTTGCAGAAAAATTGGCGCGACAAGCCATTGAAGCGATGCCACCACTGCCCCCGACGCCAAACGGTAAACCCCTGATATTTGAAAAAACGATTTCATTCACACCCTATGCGTCAGATGGCCCGCCGAGCTATCAGGATGACTGTTTGCCTGACCCTCCAGCGTTTCGCAACCCATTTGCATGGGATGGGAAATCACCTCAAGTCAGGGCTGAACCACCTCAAACTGTCAAGCTAGATCCACAAGCCATGGAAGAGTGCCTAAAGCAACTGCCCAAGGACTCCATCGAGGCAGAGATGGAGCGCGACAAACGGATCATGGATCGATGGGGCTCGAAGAAGTAACGCTCACCTGTGGTGGATTAATTTGCTAGGGTTGATTGTCAAAAATGGAATTCCAGCAATATTTCTATGTCGGCTTATGGCCGATTCTTGCCGGTCGTCTGATCGTTCAGTGATGACTTCTTTACGGCATTTGGACGTCCTCGAAAAGTTCACATCCCCAATGCTCATGCAGCGGCAAGGTCCAACCCAATCCCTGAAACCCGCATGAATACTGGGCTCAGCTCATGGACACGTCCACAAGCCAGGAGAGAAAAAAGAGAAAAATGTGGTCTTTGAGGACAAAAAGCGGGGAAATCTAACCCATCGCGTCCACAAGAAAAAACGCGGAGGCCCGCAGAAACAGGGCCTTCCGGCAAAGGAAAAGGGGGACAGAGAATATCTGTCCCCCGTGTGTGGTGGAGCTGGGGGGATTTGAACCCCCGTCCATAAGCCTTTTTCGTACAGTTCTACATGTGTAGTCGTCTGATTTGAGTCTCGCCAAATGAACCGCGCAGCGACACGCTGAACACCCAGCCAGCACCCTTATTTCTCACACCACCCCAAGGTACCCGGAATGATGCCAGCCCATATGTTTTACCTTGCAGCTAGGACTTTGAAGGGTTTAACCCCTTCATCACCCTAACCCAGCCTATCGGCCAACTGTTGCAAGGCTCACCGGATTAAGCGGCGAGTGCGAAACGTTCGTCGTTTGCAGTTAGTTTTTTTTCTGCTGTTTTACGAGGATCAGAACCTCGACATGCCCTGCCACG
>JBJOIT010000011.1:0-73018 GCA_046046915.1 Pseudomonadota bacterium | reverse complement strand
GCAGCTGACGCTGGATCGACTGGCGCGGGTGGAGGCTGAAAACGAGCGCCTCAAAAGAGAGAATGCGGCGCTGCTTGAGCAGTTTGTGCGGTGGACCTACAACGCCGGTCTGAAGGGCCTGACGCTGGATGTACTCAACTCGCCGCTGCCTGCTGTCAACCGTGGGCAGAGCGACCGGGGCGTCAAGCGAGTCAAGTGATCCCGGTGCTACAACCGCCACGTGCGGCAAGGGCCGTGGCTGCGGTTTGTGCTTAAAGTTTCGATATCGAAACTTTTGATAACCGTGGTTGATCGCTGCAAAATTTCATTGCTACGCCCTGCTGGCCGCTTGCGTGAGGCTTGGTTTGGATCAGGTCTTATTCGCGCGCGCCGGCCTCGCGCAACAATGAAATTGCTTCGCCTGACTTCGCCAAGTCAAGTGGAGTTTTTCGAAGTGCATCTCTTGCCATTACCTTGGCCCCGCTTCGAAGCAGAACTTGCATTGCATGGATGTTCCCGTTCTGTGCGGCGTAGTGCAGAGGTGTTCTTCCAAGGCTATCGAGTGCAGAAACATCGGCCCCTTTTCTGAGCAACATCTCTGCAATTGCTGCCACTGTGAAATGGTCGTTGCTGTTGTATGAATTGCGTTGAATGACTTTGTGCAGAGCAGTGCTCTTGTCGTCCGAAAACTCAGTCACGTTTGCATCGGCGCCAACTTCAAACAGAAGCCACTTCACTGCATCGTAGCCGTTCGGCTCCATTAGGGGTGCAGAGAAAACTTGCACAAGAGCTACGGAGCCAGATGGGTCTGGTGCATCAATTTTTGCGCCGATAGCGATTGCTGCACGCATTGCATCCAGCCTTTGCAGACTCGCTGCATGTACAAACTGAATCTGCGCAGTGGTTTCGTCGTCGACCTTGGGAACACCTCTGGAGTAGAAGATGGGTAGCAGTTTTGGCTTGTTGTACTTGATCGCCAACTCTGCTGGTGTGTAACCGTAGATACGTGCATGCGGGTTTGCACCTTGATCAAGTAGCAATGAGACGATTCGGTCATGGCCTCCTGAAATTGCCGAGAAAAGTTCGTCCTTGTCACCTGTGAGCTTTGCTCCCGCCTTGAAAAGTATTTTCAGGATTCGCTCTGCGCGTTGTGCTGCGGCTGGCTCATTCATGCCTATGAGTGCGGAAAGCGTGAAGTGAACTGGCGTTCCGAGTACTGTGGGGGCGTCGGGGTGGGGTATTTTTTGCGCTGGCTTAGCTCCCCGTTGAAGGGCAAGCTCGACACCTTTGACATCTAGGCGCGCTGAGGCGCCGGCGAGTAGTCCATCCTCAAGTGGGCCGGCATGGATGGTCGTGGTCAGTAAACCTGCGGTCACCAAAGCTGTAGACATCAGAAGCTGACGAAGTGTGTGAGGCATTTTGTATTCAGTGTCCGCTGTTTTTTCGTGGGTTAGTGCCTAGACCGTTTGATGGCAAGTGTAAAGAGATCTTAATTACGCTGTTGAAATCATTATTGGTAATTTTCCAGAGTTTCAAATTCGTGCCTCACTGACGCTTGCTTGATTCATGCATCCCAAAACCTAGGGTCGGGCTGACGGCGTATGAACACGAGCATCGCACCTGACGATGGTTCGTCACTGAGTCTATGTGGCGAGCACCCGAATTTCCCACGAGGTTGCAGTCAAGCTCAGGAAAGCAACGCACAAATCGCTCAAGCAACTCCAGTTTATGGCGTTCGCCCTAGCAACGTCAAAGATCAGTTTTTGTTCGGGCTAGAAAATTCCTGCAACTGGCCGATTACGTGAATATTCCATTATTAAAAGAGATGTCCGATGCAAGAAAAAACAAAAGCGCATGTTATGGCTGCGCAGAGAGCTTTGGCCTCTCGCTTTATCAGCATCGGAATGATGTTGAGAATTTCGGTCTGTGTCGCAACTGTGTCGCTTTGCGGTGCGGCAGTTTCTCAACCAATCATTGGATCATCCTCGGTTAGTGGTTCAGCACCGAAGTTGTCTGCGGACTCCTCGAACCCACATAGCCAAAAAATACAGCGGCTGGAGGTTTGGGGTCAGCAGATAAATTTCAAGATACCTGCTGGATATTGTGCTTTAGGAAATTCTGAACCTGAGAAGTTACTGCTTCAGCATGGCAACGCTAGCCATTCTCTCGCTTCGCTATATAGCTGTGATGAGTTGAGTTTGTATCGTAAAAACAAAAGAGACTCTATTGCGCGCTGGATTCAAATCAATACGGCGTCAGATAAAGAATTGGAATCCACAGTGGAGTCTGTGCGCCATAAGATTTCAAGTGGCTATTCGATAGCAAACATTTACGATGCGAGGCGAAGAATAGATGAAATTCATTGGTCGCACTTCCGTCAAAAAGATGCTATTTTTTCGGTTGAGATTGGAACGGATGGGGTTGCTGTTTATCGGTTTAGTGCAAGTCCTAATGGCTGGATTTCTGGGGGGGAGTCAGGTGACTCACTTTGGTTTAGAAATTTGTTTGAAACAAGAATTTCCGGCCAGACCTTAATTAAAGGTGTCCCGTTGACGATCTCTATTATGGATAGCTCTATCCCAGATCCTAAAAAAATGTATGGCACTTTGCAAGAGGTGATTGGAGGATTTATTGCGGAAAACTAATCGGCACCTTTATTGTGTGATGAATTAGATTTTGGTGTGTTTAGGCTTGGTCGCGACTATCGCGGTCATGTTTAGTCGTCTAAAAATCAGGTCAAGATACCCTGACCTTTGGTTGCCATATGGTCTTGTGTAGCCCGACGTGTTCGACCAATGAGCGAATCAGCTTTTCGTCTCTCCCCATGACGAATCTCTGGCAACGCCCTGCGATGAGGTGATTGATGTTCTTCATGTTGGCTTCGGTCATGGTGCCGTGCGCAAAGCTTCCGTCGAAGCCATACATCACCAAAACACTGGCCTGTGTAAGTGGAAACACAACCATCGCATCAGTGCTGGCATAGCCGACGCCATAGAAGGTGTTCTGCCTTGGCTTCATGAGAGTGAGTGCCAGTGGGGCGTCACTGGTGATGAATGAGCGCTTTTCGCTGTCTCGATGCATGACCACCCAATTGCGACGAACGAGGATTTCAGCCACTTTCGTAAACATGCTCATCGATATGCCGAGCGCCCACTGATGATCTGTTTTGACGGTGAACTGGTCGCGCTTCACGAATTCGTAGAGATTCTTGGCCTGTTCTTCAATTTCGTCGTCAGACAGGCCGGCATTTTTGGGGTTCTGTTTCACCGCCATCTTGGTCAACTCTTCGCTGCCAAAAATCATTTGGGACATGCGTTTGACCATTTCCCCGTTGGTGGCCTTGATGGTGTCGATTTGGTCGGGTGTCCTGAAGCCCATGATGGCGACAAAGATGGCCATGTCGCTGCGTTCTTCATCGGTAAGCCTTTCCTTGGCAGAAAGCTTGCGGATGATTTGGGCGGCTTTTCCCTCGTATTCGCACATCAGATGCTCAAGGTCATATCTACGTCGTCCCTCGTCGTCCGAGAATGTGTAGTAGTGGGTGATGGCGCCCGTGTTGTGGGGTGTTTGTATTCGGAATTCGGTTTTCTGCCGATCAAAGACGCTCAGTAACCCGTCCCTGCAGAAACCGTCCAAGTAGAAGCGTGGCACCACGTGCTGCTTTTTAGGGCCGCTGAGTTTCGGTGTGAAGGTGACGGGCGTATGGTGGTCGGTCATGGAGGCTGATGTTGTATGCAAGCATTGTCGTTGCGGGTGAACTCAATGCCCTGCTATATTAGGCTCGATGACTGGGCCGGTGTACATCGTGAAGTTATCCACAGGCCCCCGGCCTCCCCCCTGCACCCCCCTCCAGTAAAAAAGTAAACAAGACAAGGAAAGACCTTAATATGTTGACTTCGTCAAAGAGAAAGATTCAAAAAGACTTCGTTGAATCAACATATTGCAAGTTGTTTACACAGAAAACCTGTGTATAACCCTTCTGAACCGACCCATTGAGGCGTCCCAAAACAAAACCCGCCAGACAGTGCCGTCGGCGGGTTTTGTTTTTTGGTTTCGATTTTGCGGCGAGTCAAGCGCCTATCACCCCGCCGCCCAGACAAACATCGCCGTCGTACAGCACGGCGCTTTGGCCAGGGGTCACGGCCCATTGCGGCTCGGTGAAGTCCAGCTGAAAGCCCGCGTTGCCGGGCGCTGACAGGGTGCAGGGCGCGTCGGCCTGGCGGTAGCGGGTCTTGGCGGCGTACTGGCCGGGGGAGGGCGCGGTGCCTGAGGCCCAGCTGGCGTCGTCGGCCTTCAGGCCACTGGACAAAAGCCAGGGGTGATCATGCCCCTGCACCACCCACAAGGTGTTGCTGGCCATGTCTTTGCGGGCCACAAACCAGGGGGCATGGTCACCACCGCCGCGCTGGGCACCTTTTTGTTTGAGGCCGCCGATGCCCAAGCCCTGGCGCTGGCCCAGGGTGTAAAAGCTCAGGCCCACATGCTGACCGATGGTGCGGCCCTTGTCGTCCTTAATGGGGCCGGGTTCCTTGGCGATGTAGCGGTTCAAGAATTCCCGAAAAGGCCGCTCGCCGATAAAGCAGATCCCCGTGGAGTCTTTCTTTTTCGCGTTGGGCAGGCCAATCTCGGCGGCAATGCGGCGCACCTCAGTCTTGTGTAGCTCACCCACCGGAAACAGCGTCTTGGCCAGTTGGGGCTGGCTCAGCCGGTGCAAGAAGTAGCTCTGATCCTTGGATGGATCCAGGCCCTTGAGCAGCTCGAATCGGGTCGCGCCATTCTCCAGGCTCACCTCACGCACCCGGGCGTAGTGGCCGGTGGCAATTTTTTCGGCACCCAGGCGCAGGGCGTGGTCGAGAAAGGACTTGAACTTGATCTCGGCGTTGCACAGGATGTCGGGGTTGGGGGTGCGCCCGGCGCTGTACTCGCGCAGGAACTCTGCAAACACCAGGTCCTTGTACTCGGCGGCAAAGTTGACATGTTCCATGTCGATGCCCACCACGTCGGCCACGGCAGCGGCATCCAGAAAGTCCTGGCGTGACGAGCAGTATTCGCTGTCGTCGTCATCTTCCCAGTTTTTCATGAAGATGCCGATGACCTCATAACCCTGTTCCTTGAGCAGCCAGGCGCTCACCGCCGAGTCCACCCCGCCACTCAAACCCACCACGACACGTTGTTTGCCCATAGGTGTGCGATTATCCCTGGCATGGAACTTCGGCAGCTTCGTTACTTTGTGCGTGTGGTTGAGCTGGGCAGCATGGGCCGCGCGGCGTTGGACCTTGATCTGGTGCAGTCGGCCCTGAGTCAGCAGATCAGCCGCCTCGAAAGCGAGTTGAGCACACGGTTGCTGCAACGCAGCCCCCAGGGCGTGACGCCCACCGAAGCCGGCGTCGCCTTCTTTCGCGAAGCGCAACTCACCCTGCGCCATGCTGACCAGGCCATGCGTGCGGCCCAGCAGGCGCGACTCACTGGCACCGTAAGCGTGGGCTTGGCCCCCACCACGGCAGCCGTGCTGGGCCTCCCCTTGATCCGGGCCATGCGTGAACGCTACCCCGACGTACGCCTGCACATGGTCGAGAGCCTGTCGGGCCACTTGGCCACCATGCTCAATGCGCGCCAGCTGGACATGGCGGTGCTTTTCGAGTCGGGGCTGGGCAACCGGCATGACATCCAGATGGCAAAGCGCTGGAGCGTGATGCCTTTGCTGGAGGAGGATTTGTTTTTGATACGGTCGCGTCTTACTGTTGACAGCCGCAAGTCATCACGGGTGAAGGTTGCGCAGCTGAGTCAGGAAGCGCTGATCCTGCCCTCAGGGCCGCATGGCTTGCGCAGCACCCTGAACGCGATGTTTGAGCGTGCCCGGGTCACACCTCAGGTCATGTTGGAAATTGACTCATTGCCCATGTTGATGGAAGCAGTGGATGCTGGCTTGGGCGCCACGGTACAACCCTGGGCTGCTGCCGGTCGTTTTGCAGACGCTGCAAGCCGCTTTCACATGACGCGCATTGCGGATGCCCAGGTGCGCCGTGTGAACCTCTTGTGTGGTTTGTCGGAAGACGAGCTGTCGCCGGCAGCGTTGGCCACCCGTGTGGTGCTGACGGATTGCGTGCGTTCCCTGGTCAAGTCGGGGGCATGGGTGGGGGCGGTGCTCAGCGCGCACGCGGCGCCCTGAAGTCACTCGCTCGTTTTGGAAGTTTTTTGTTTGCGTTTGCTGGTGCGTTGCACTGCCAGCAGTTCGTAAAGACGCTCAGCCGCTGGCGTAAAGCTGCGGCCCTTGCGCCGTATCAGGCCGATACGACGTGAAACCACGGGGTCGTACAGCGGCACGCTGGCCAAAACAGGGTGATCTGCGGCTGGCATCGCCAGCGCAGGTACCGCTGCCACGCCCATGCCTGCCTCGACCAAGCCCAGCAGCGTGGTGACGTGCTGCGCCTCGTAAATACTCTGGGGTCGGTCGGCCACGCCTGCGAGCGCCAGGTCCAGCAGCATGCGGTTGCCTGAGCTTTTAGATACCGACATGAAGTCGTATTGCCCCAGCTCACTCCAGCTGACCTTGCGCTTGCGTGCCAGTGGGTGGTCTTTGCGGCAGGCTGCGACGAAACGTTCCTCCAGGATGCTGCGGAATTCGATGCCGGGCTCGTCGCTGCCAATGAAGTTGACACCAAAGTCAGCCTGGCCACTGGCCACCACTGACAGCACCTCGTTGGCGCTGGCGTCGTGCACCTTGATGCGTATGCGTGGGTAGCGTGCGTGGTAGGTGCGCAAAACCTGTGGCAAGAAGTAATACACCGCCGACGGTACGCAGGCAATGGTGACCTCGCCCATGCGAGCACCACCTACCTCGCGTATGCCCAGCAAGGTTTCGTCCAGATCGTCCAGCAGCTGGCGCACCTTGCGTGCGAAGTCTCGGCCCACACCAGTCAGCTCCATGCTGCGGGTGTTGCGGTCGATCAGCTTGACGCCCAGAGCCATTTCCAGCTTGTCGATGCGCCGGCTGAATGCAGGTTGGGAAATGTGCACCAAGTCTGCAGCCTTGCGGAAATTCTTGAGTTCGGCGGCTGCTGCAAACGCCTGCAAATCTGGCAAATCAAATTGGATGCTCATGGTGTCAGCAAAAGTGTTTGTTGTGTATTTTGCATGAATCCTTCTAAAAGATGCAATTCACAAAATTCCAGCATCGATCGATCATTTGGGTATGAAAACTTCGATTCCCTGTGTATTGATGCGGTCCGGAACCTCCCGTGGTCCGTTCTTCCTGAGCGATTGGCTGCCTGAGGATCCCCAGGTTCGGGACCGTGTGCTGGTCAGCGCCATAGGATCAAGCGACCTGACGCAGATCAACGGTTTGGGCGGTGGCACCTCGCTGACCAGCAAGGTAGCCATCGTCTCCAGATCCACACGCGCTGATTGCGATGTGGACTATCTTTTCGCTCAGGTCGGGGTGGGAGAGCACTCGGTGGATACCCGCCCCAACTGCGGCAACATGCTGGCGGGTGTGGCGCCCTTTGCGATTGAACAGGGATTGATCGAACCACTGGAGGGCGTGACCTCGGTGCGCGTGCACAACGTCAACACCGGCGCACGGATCGATGTGGCTGTGCAGACCCCAGGCGGGCATGTGAGCTACGAGGGCGACGTGTGCATTGATGGCGTTGCAGACCCGGCAGCGCCCATCTACATGAGTTTTCTGGATGCCTGGGGCGCCGTGACGGGGCGTTTGTTCCCCACTGGCGAACGTATCAACTTGATCGATGGCGTGGAGGTCACCTGTATTGACGCTGCCATGCCCATGGTGCTGATTTCGGCTGATAGCTTGGGTGTGGTTGGCACGGAGACGGCCGAGCAGTTGGACAAGACTCCTGGCCTGCTGGAACGCCTGGAGCGCATTCGTCTGCAGGCCGGCATGCTCATGGGCTTGGGTGATGTCACGAACAGTGTTCTGCCAAAACCCGTCATCGTCAGTCCGGCGCAGGACGATCGTGCCATCCATTCCCGCTACTTCACGCCCAAGCGTTGCCACACCTCACATGCCGTGACCGGCGCTATAGGCGTGGCAACCGCCCTGGCTTTGCCGGGCACTGTGGCACACCGCACACCTCTGACCGATGGCATGCACAACCTGCGTGTGCAGCATCCCTCTGGTGTCATTCAGATTGCACTCGAGCTGAGCCGCCGTGGCGATCAACTCGAGGTTTCGCGTGCTTCCGTGGTGCGCACCGCCCGAAAAATCATTCAAGGCAACCTGGAAATCCCTGCCCGTCTTTGGGCCCACTGAGCCAACTTATTTGTAACAACGATCGAGGAGACCCGACACATGACATTCCATTTCACACCCCTGCGCCTTGCTCTCGGTGCGGCGACCCTGTTAGCTGCCGCCCTGGCGCATGCTTACCCGACCAAGACCATCACCATCGTGGTGCCAACGGCGGCTGGTGGTGGCAACGATGCCATGGCGCGCATCATTGCCCAAAAAATTGCGCCCTTGCTGGGCCAATCAGTCATCGTGGATAACAAGCCAGGCGCCAATGGCTCCATTGCCAGCGAGGCTGTGGCCCGTGCAACCCCAGATGGGCACACCGTGCTGTTTGGCTATGTGGCCACCCATGGCATGAACCCCGCACTGCAAAAATTGCGTTACGACCCGGTGACCGACTTCGAGCCACTCGGCCTGGTGGGCTATTCACCTACGTTGATGGTGGTGCACCCGTCTCTCAAGGGCAAAGACGGCAAGGAAGTGATTGCCCAGATCAAGAACCAGCCTGGCAAATTCAGCTATGCGTCCGCCGGCAACGGAACGGCGCCCCACTTTGCGGCTGAGCTGTTCAAGATGAGCACTGGGGCAGATCTGCTGCACGTGCCCTACAAGGGCTCGGCGCCAGCCGTGGCTGACACCATAGGCGGCCATACGCATGTGATGTTCCCCAGCCTCTTCACCGGCATCCCTCAGGTCAAGGCAGGCAAGCTCAATGCCGTGGCAATCGCGGGTGAGCGGCGCTCTCAGGCTCTGCCGGATGTGCCCACGCTCAAGGAGTTGGGGGTGAGTGGTGTGAATGTGACCCAGTGGTACGGCTTGTTTGCGCCCGCTGGCACGCCCAAGGCTACCGTCGAGATGTTCAATGTGGCCTTGAACAAGGTGCTAAACCAGAAGGATGTGATTCAGCAGATTGAGGGCCACGGAGCGGATGTTGAAACGAGTTCGCCCGATCAGCTGCGCAAGATGGTGATCGACGAGGTGGCGAAGTGGAAACAGGTGGTTCAAAAAGCCAAGCTCAGCGCCGATTAATACTGGCCATCGGGTCATCACGAATACTGATGGCCCGATGCAAAAAGCGTACTTCCCAATGCCTATGCTTCATCCTACATTGCCGACCTTATTGACTGAAATGAGGAGTGCGTGTGGACTTGCAGCTATTGGGAAAAACCGCCTTGGTCACCGGGGCCAGCGTGGGGATCGGCCGGGGCATTGCCCTGGCGCTGGCGGCAGAGGGTGTCAAGCTGGCGCTCACGGCACGTCGTATGGACAAACTGCGTGAAGTGGCGGCCGAAGTGACTGCCCTGGGCGCAACCGAACCCGTGCTGATCGAGCAAGACATGTATGCCGACGATGCGGCCAAGTGCATCGCAAAAGCCGCAGTGGCGGCCTTGGGTCATGTGGACATTCTGGTTAACAACGCAGGTGGTTCGCGCAGCTTCAAGGATCTGCATGTGAGTGAGGAGCAGTGGCAGGAGGCCATCACCTTGAACTTTCACCGTCCACGCCAGTTAGGCGATGCGCTGATCGACCAAATGATTGCCCAAGGCTGGGGTCGCATCATCAACATCACCGGCAAAAGCGAACCCGAGCACATCAACGGTGCCTTCTGTGCCAAGGCTGGCATGCACAGCTGGGCCAAGGGCTTGTCGCGCATGGTGGGCAAACATGGCATCACGGTGAACTGTATTCCGCCGGGGCGCATTCATTCGGAGCAGATTTTTCGCAATTACACGCCCGAGTACCGGCAGTGGCAGTGCGAGAACGAAATTCCGGCAGGTCGCTACGGTGAACCAGAGGACTTGGCCAATTTGGTGGCGTTTTTGTCGTCGCCCAGGGCCAGTTACATCACCGGTGCGGTCATTCCGGTGGACGGCGGTTTGCGCAAATATCAGTTCTGAGCTGTTCGGGCGAAGGATGCGTTTGGTGACGATGAGACGGACAGTTCATCTGAGAAATCAACTAAAGGAGACAACACCATGACCTTGAATCGACGACAGGTATTGACAGTGGCTGCAGGTGCCGCCCTGGCCTCTGCGCCGGCGGTGCACGCGCAGTCGGCCTGGCCCAGCAAGGCAATTCGCTTTGTGGTCCCGTTTGCCCCGGGAGGCACCAGCGAGATCGTGGCGCGCTCTGTGGCCGCCGAGCTGACCAAGCAGTTGGGTCAGAGCGTTTACGTCGAAAACAAGCCGGGCGGCGCAGGGGTGACTGCCATGGCCGATGTGGCCAAGGCAGCGCCAGACGGGCACACCATCATCCTGTCCCATGTGGGCACCATGGCGGTAAACCCCTACATGCTGAAAAGCCAGCCCTTTGACGTTGACAAGGACTTTGTGCCTGTCACGCTCTTGGCCAAGGTTCCCAATGTGTTTGTGATTCACCCGGACGTGCCTGCCAAGAACTTCAAGGAGTTTGTGGAATACGCCCGTCGTAATCCGGGCAAGCTCAACTACGGTTCAGCGGGCAATGCCAGTGCGGGCCACCTGGCCATGGAGTACCTCAAGCTGGTGACAGGCATGTTCATCACCCACATTCCGTACCGCGGCACGGGTCCCCAGCTCACCGATTTGCTGGCGGGTCGTACCGATGCCTCGTCTGCTGGCATGCCCGCCTTGGGAGCCCACATCCGCTCGGGCAAGTTGCGCGCCATTGCGGTGGGCACCCAGCAGCGAATACCTGCCTTGCCAGACGTGCCCACGGTGGCTGAGATGGGCTACAAAGACTTCGAGACCTCGCAGTGGTACGGCATTCATGCGCCTGCGGGGACGCCGCCCGACATCGTCAAGCGCCTGCAAGAGGAGTGCTACAAGGCCCTGCGCGCCAGCGCCGTGACAGAACGTTTTGCCACTGACAACGCGGTGGGCGGTGGTGGCCCGGCGACGGAATACGCGGCCTTTGTGAAAGACCAACAGCGGATCTGGAGCGACATCGTCAAGCGCGCCAGTATCAAACCCGACTGATTTTGTTTTGCCTTGCTTCGAGCTCGGGCGCGTGCATGGCCCGGGTGGGGCGGTGTCTTGCCCTCAATTAAGTGGAGTTGCTGATGGATGTGGATGTGTTGGTGATAGGTGGCGGCAATGCGGCCCTGTGCGCGGCGCTGATGGCGCGAGAGGCCGGGGCAAGCGTGCTGCTGCTGGAGGCTGCGCCGCGCGAGTGGCGTGGCGGCAATTCGGCCCACACCCGCAATCTGCGCTGTATGCATGATGCGCCGCAAGACGTGTTGCAAGACGCTTACCCTGAAGAAGAGTTTTGGCAAGACCTGCTCAAGGTAACGGCGGGGCGCACCACGGAGTCGCTGGCTCGCCTGGTGATACGCCACACCGCCACGTGCCGGCCCTGGATGCGCCGGCACGGAGTGCACTTTCAGCCGTCCCTCTCGGGCACCTTGAGCCTGTCTCGTACCAACGCCTTTTTCATGGGCGGGGGCAAGGCGCTGGTGAATGCTTACTTTCGCAGTGCTGAGCGACTGGGTGTGCAGATTCGTTACGAGGCACCCGTGGATCGCATCGAAATGGCGGGCGATCGCTTTGTGGCAGCCCATGTTCATGGTGAGCGCATACAAGCGCGGGCCTGCGTGCTGGCTGCCGGCGGCTTTGAGTCCAATCGCGACTGGCTGCGCGATGCTTGGGGCCAGAACGAGCGCGGCGAGTGGCCATCTGACAACTTTCTGATTCGCGGCACGCGCTTCAACCAAGGCACCCTGTTGCGGCATCTGCTGGATGACCATGGCGCCGAGGCTATTGGTGACCCGACGCAAGCGCACATGGTGGCCATCGACGCTCGCGCGCCCCTCTACGACGGCGGCATTTGCACCCGCATCGACTGTGTGTCGCTGGGCGTGGTCGTGAATCGGGACGGGCGACGCTTTTATGACGAAGGCGAAGACTTCTGGCCCAAGCGCTACGCCATCTGGGGCCGCCTGGTCGCCCAGCAGCCGGGTCAGATCGGCCACTGCGTGATCGACGCCAAGGCCGTGGGCCGTTTCATGCCGCCGGTGTTTGCCGGCGTCAAGGCGGACACCTTGCCCGAGTTGGCCCAAAAACTGGGACTGGATGAGGCCGCTTTCATGCAAACCCTGAACGACTACAACGCAGCTTGCCAACCCGGGCAATTCGATCACACCACGCTGGACGACTGCCATACCCAGGGCGTCGTGCCGGCCAAAACTCACTGGGCCAGGCGCATCGATACCGCCCCGTTTTATGGCTACACCTTGAAGCCCGGCGTGACTTTCACCTACCTGGGCCTCAAGACCGATGAAACGGCGGCAGTGCGCTTCAAGAACGCCGCCAGCCCCAACCTGTTTGTGGCGGGCGAAATGATGGCCGGCAATGTGCTTGGACAGGGTTACACCGCTGGCGTTGGCATGTCGATAGGCACGGCCTTTGGCCGTATTGCAGGTGCCCAGGCCGCGCAAGCTGCACTGAGCGATGCCACCACCGGAGTTGTCCATGCAGCAGCTTGAAGCCCTGACCCGCGATGCCCTTGCGCTGGCCAATGGGGAGGTGGTGCTGACCGCACCTGAGGCCGAGGTGGCGCGGCAGATGCAGATCTGCAACGCCTGCCGCTACTGCGAAGGCTTTTGCGCCGTGTTTCCGGCCATGACGCGCCGGCTTGAATTTGGCAAGGCCGACGTGCATTACCTGGCCAACCTGTGTCACAACTGTGGTGCGTGTCTTCACGCCTGCCAGTACGCGCCGCCGCATGAGTTTGCGGTGAATGTGCCTCAAAGTATGGCCCGGGTACGCGCGCAAACCTATGCTGACTACGCTTGGCCACCGGCCTTGGGCAAGTTGTACCAGCGCAACGGGCTCACACTCAGCGTGGCGCTGGCAGCAGGGTTGGCGCTGTTTCTGTTGCTGGCCCTGGCACTCAAGGGTACGCTGTGGGGCGCCCAGCCACAGGGGAACTTTTACGCACTGTTCCCACACAACCTGCTGGTGAGTTTGTTTGCGCCGGTCTTTTTGTGGGCGGCGCTGGCACTGGGCTTGGGTGTGCGCCGCTTTTTGCGCGATGTGGCACCGGCCACGGGTGATCTGACAGCTAGCACGCCCGCAGTTCAGGAAGCCGCGCACGATGCGTTGACCCTGAAATACCTGGACGGGGGTCACGGTGAGGGCTGCCACAACGAGGATGACGCCCACACGTTGATGCGTCGGCGTGCGCATCACCTCACTTTTTACGGTTTCATGCTGTGCTTTGCAGCCACCAGTCTTGCCACGGTGTATCACTATGTTTTGGGCTGGACGGCGCCTTACGACCTGCCGAGTCTGCCCAAGGTGCTGGGCGCTGCAGGTGGCGTTAGTTTGTTGCTCGGCACGGCAGCTTTGTTCCGGCTCAACCTGCAGCGCCACCCGGCGCACGGGGATGCAGCGCAGCGCCCCATGGACCGGGGATTCATAGCCCTGCTGTTTTTGACCAGCGCCACCGGACTGGCCTTGTGGCTGGCACGCGAAACGGCCGCAATGCCGGCCTTGTTGGCCGTACATCTTGGCGTAGTGATGGCCTTGTTTGCCACGTTACCCTACGGCAAGTTTGCGCACGGTATCTTCAGGACGGCTGCCCTGGTGCGCTATGCCGTCGAGAAGCGTTTGCCCAGCAAGCTAGGCTTGCCGTCTGACTGAAGATGGTGCTCAGTGCGTGCGGATGAAAAACACCACGCTCATCAGCAGGCCGGTGCAGATCACCAGCACTCGCACCACCCGGGCCGGCAAGCGGCGTGCGAGACGCGCGCCCAGTAGTCCACCCACGGTTGCCGCCAGCATCATCCAGATGGCCTGTGGCCAGGCAATCGCGCCCGCCCAGGCAAACGCCGCGACCGACAGTACCGACAGAACCAGTGACATCAGGTTTTTCAGGGCGTTCACGGTGGTGAGGCGGGTCTCGCCGGTCAGGGTGTACATGGCCATCAGCAAAATGCCCAGACCGCCGTTGAAGTAGCCGCCATACACAGATACCAGTGCCAGGCCCATCTGCCTCCAATGTGGCCAGCCTTGTTGTCCTTGGGCCCGGGTCAGCTTTGGTCCCAGCGCAAAGAGCCCGGTGGCCAGCAGAAGCAGCCAGGGCACCAGGGCCGAAAACATGTTGGCTGGCGTGATCAGTAGCAGCAGTGCCCCAGCCAGCCCACCTCCGGCTGCGATCAGCATCTCCCTGATCAGCGCGGGTCGAGGGATCTCCAAGAGCTCACGCTTGAAGCCCAGCGTGCTGCCTAGGTAGCCGGGGCTGACAGCCATGGCGCTGGTCGCGTTGGCCGTAATGGGAGGGATACCCGCCCACACCAGCGCCGGGAAGGTCAGAAAACTGCCGCCACCGGCAATGGCGTTCAGGATGCCGGCTAAGAGTGCGGCCAGGCCCAGGCCGGCCCAGGTCCAAAGCGAGTCCATCAGCCGTTCAATGCGCTCACGGAGGCATCGGTGTAAACCATGGCCATGGGGTAGCGCTTGCCGGCCAGGTAGTCTTCCATGCACTGCAACACCAAGGGGCTTCGGTGGCGTTCTGCACTAGCGCGAACCTCGTCGGGCGTGAGCCAAAGGGTGCGCACGATCCCATGGTCCAGTGTGCGGCCGGTTTGCAGTTCGCCCAAGGTGCCGCAATAGGCAAAGCGCAGGTAAGTGATGTCTTCAGCCGTCACCGGCCTCTGAAACCGGGACAGATAAATGCCCACCAGCGCGGTCGGGCAAAACAGGTGCGCAGTTTCTTCCAGGGCCTCGCGTGCGCAGCCGTCTGCGGGTGACTCGCCCGGATCCAGATGGCCGGCCGGGTTGTTCAGGCGCAGGCCTTCGGCGGTGTGTTCTTCGACCAGCAAGAAGCGTCCCTCGCGCTCAATGATGGCGGCGACTGTGACGCTGGGTTTCCATCGTGTGTCCATGTGCGATTATGTGTTAGACACAAAAGATCGCTTGCGCAGGCGCTTGGCTTGCTGTTTCACATAGGTGCGGGCCAGATGGCGTTGAATTCTCATGTAAGCTTCGGAAAAGTTTTGTATCCCTTCGTGAGGACAGTGAAATGCTGATTGGTGTACCCAAAGAGACAAGCCCGGGTGAAACCCGAGTGGCCATGACACCTGAAACGGCCAAAAAGCTCAAAGCCCAAGGCCACACGCTGCGCGTGGAGACCGGTGCCGGCGTGGCCGCCAGCGTCACCGACGAGGCCTATGTGGCTGCCGGTGCCGAAGTCACCGACGCCAAAGGTGCGTTTGCCTGTGAACTGGTGCTAAAGGTGCGCGCGCCCTCGGAGGCCGAGATGCCACTGATACCGGCGGGAACCACCCTGGTGGGCATGCTCAACCCCTTTGACGCAGCGGGCCTGCAGCGCCTGGCTTCTGCGGGGCTCACCGCCTATGCCCTTGAGGCAGCGCCTCGCACCACTCGCGCCCAAAGCATGGACGTGTTGAGCTCGCAGGCCAACATCGCGGGCTACAAGGCCGTGATGATGGCGGCCGACAAGTACCAACGCTTCTTCCCCATGCTGATGACAGCGGCCGGCACGGTCAAGGCCGCGCGCGTGGTGATTCTGGGCGTGGGTGTGGCTGGCCTTCAGGCAATTGCGACGGCCAAGCGCTTGGGTGCAGTGATTGAAGCCTCGGATGTGCGCCCCAGTGTGAAGGAACAGATCGAATCCTTAGGCGGTAAGTTCATCGACGTGCCCTACGAAACAGACGAAGAGCGTGAGGCGGCTCAGGGCGTAGGCGGCTATGCCAAGCCCATGCCGCCGAGCTGGCTGGAGCGCCAGAAAGCTGAAGTGGCCAAGCGCGTGGCCCAGGCCGATGTGGTGATCTCCACCGCGCTGATCCCCGGACGTGCTGCGCCCACCTTGATCACTGAAGACATGGTCAAGAGCATGAAGCCAGGCTCGGTGATTGTGGATATCGCTGCCGGCAAGGGGCCCAACGGTGGTGGCAACTGCCCGCTGTCGGAGGCAGACAAAACAGTGGTCAAGCACGGCGTGACCCTGATCGGCGACACCAACCTGCCGGCCCTGGTGGCCGCGGATGCCTCTGCCTTGTATGCGCGCAACGTCATCGATTTTCTCAAGCTCATCATCAACAAGGACGGTGCCTTGCACACCGACATGGGCGACGACATTGTGGCCGCGTGCCTGATGGCGCAGGGTGGCAAGGTGTTGCGGGCCTGAGCGCCCGGCGTCATCGATCCTGTTAGCGCTGCGACTTCATTCTTTCCGGAGTACCTTATGGACTTAGTCTCTCCCACCATCACCAACCTGATTATTTTTGTGTTGGCCATTTACGTGGGTTACCACGTTGTCTGGACCGTGACACCCGCACTGCACACGCCCTTGATGGCTGTGACCAACGCGATTTCTGCCATCGTCATCGTGGGGGCCATGCTGGCCGCGGCCATGACCGAGACCACCTTGGGCAAGACCATGGGCGTGCTGGCGGTTGCACTGGCCGCCGTCAATGTGTTTGGTGGTTTTCTGGTGACAAGGCGCATGCTGGAAATGTTCAAGAAAAAAGAAAAGAAAGCCGCACCCAAGGTTGAAGGAGCTGCCAAATGAGCATGAATCTCGTCACCCTTCTGTATCTGGTTGCCAGCGTCTGCTTCATACAGGCGCTCAAGGGCTTGAGCCACCCCACCACGTCCATACGCGGCAATGTGTTTGGCATGACCGGCATGGCGATTGCCGTGTTGACCACGGCGGCGCTGATCGTGCAGTTGTCGGCGGGCAATCTGCAGGGCATGACCTGGGTCCTCGGCGGACTTTTGTTAGGTGGCGCCGCAGGCGCCTACATGGCAAACCGCGTTGAGATGACCAAGATGCCTGAGCTGGTGGCCTTCATGCATAGCATGATTGGCTTGGCGGCCGTGTTCATTGCAGTGGCCGCCGTGGCGGAGCCATACGCCTTTGGCATCGTGGCCAAGGGTGTGGCGATTCCTGCTGGGAACCGCCTGGAGCTGTTCCTGGGAGCGGCCATTGGTGCGATCACTTTCAGCGGATCGGTTATCGCCTTCGGCAAGTTGTCGGGCAAGTACAAGTTCCGCCTGTTTCAAGGTGCTCCTGTCACTTTTGCCGGTCAGCACAAGCTGAATCTGGTGCTGGGCTTGGCCACCGTGGGCTTGGGTCTGGTGTTCATGTTCACTGAAAGCTGGGCTGCCTTCTTTGGCATGCTGGCCCTGTCGTTTGTGATGGGTGTGCTCATCATCATCCCGATTGGCGGCGCTGACATGCCTGTGGTGGTGTCCATGCTCAATAGCTACTCGGGCTGGGCGGCTGCCGGCATCGGCTTCAGCCTGAACAACAGCATGTTGATCATTGCCGGCTCCCTGGTAGGCAGCTCGGGGGCGATCCTGAGCTACATCATGTGCAAGGCCATGAACCGTTCCTTCTTCAACGTGATTCTGGGTGGCTTTGGGGGCGAGGATGCCGCCGCTGGTCCGGCCGGAGCCGCAGTGCAACGCACCGTCAAGAGCGGTAGTGCGGATGATGCCGCCTTTGTGCTGGGCAATGCCGAGACTGTGGTGATCGTGCCGGGCTATGGTCTCGCCGTGGCCCGTGCGCAGCACGCCGTGAAAGAGCTCGCCGCCAAGCTCACGGAAAAAGGTATCACCGTCAAATACGCCATTCACCCGGTAGCGGGTCGTATGCCTGGCCACATGAATGTGCTCTTGGCCGAGGCTGAAGTGCCCTATGACCAGGTGTTTGAGATGGAAGACATCAATGGCGAGTTTGGCCAGGCCGACGTTGCCATCATTCTGGGGGCTAACGACGTGGTCAACCCAGCCGCCCACACCAAGGGCAGCCCCATTTATGGCATGCCGATTCTCGAGGCCTACAAGGCCAAGACCATCATTGTGAACAAGCGTTCCATGGCGGCAGGTTATGCCGGCCTGGACAACGAATTGTTCTACATGGACAAAACCATGATGGTGTTTGGTGACGCCAAGAAGGTGGTCGAGGATATGTGCAAGGCGGTGGAGTGACGCACAGGCCTTGTCCCAGCGGTGGATGCCCCTATTGAAGACAGCGAGATGGTCAAGCACAAAGACTGTCCGTCATAACGGAGACAAAAATCATGACTGAGCGAATCTGGCTTTCTAGTTACCCGCCCGGTGTGCCGGCGGATCTTGGAGAACTCTCTTTTGGTTCTCTGGTAGAGATGATGGAGGACAGCTTTTCCAAGCATGCCAAAAAGCCAGCCCTTAGTTTTTTAGGCAAACAGATCAGTTATGCCGACATCGACCGGCAGAGTCGTGTCATGGCCGGCTATTTGCAGGGCCTGGGTTTGAGTCGGGGTGATCGTGTGGCCATCATGATGCCCAACGTGCCCCAGTACCCGGTCGCGGTCGCGGCCATCCTGCGTGCCGGGTATGTGGTGGTGAATGTGAATCCGCTGTACACCGCGCGCGAGCTGGAGCATCAGCTCAAGGACTCGGGTGCCAAGGCCATATTCATCATCGAGAACTTTGCCGCCACCTTGCAGAAGTGCATTGCTGCAACGCAGGTAAGTCATGTGGTGTTGTGCGCCATGGGCGATTGCCTGGGCGCTTTGAAGGGATCGGTGGTCAATCTGGTGGTGCGGCGCATCAAGAAGCTGGTGCCAGAGTTTCAGTTGCCGGGCGCTGTGCCCTTCAATACGGCCTTGGCGCAGGGATTACGAGGCACCTTCAAGCGTCCCGAACTCAAGCCTGACGATTTGGCTGTGCTGCAGTACACCGGCGGCACCACAGGGGTGTCGAAAGGGGCCGTGCTATTGCATCGCAACTTGATCAGCAATGTGATGCAGGCGCAAGTGTGGCTGGAGCCAACGCTGGGGCAGCTGGGTGCAGGTGTGCAGCCTGCCACTGTGTGCGCGCTACCCATGTATCACATCTTTGCCTTCACTGTCACCATGCTGTTTTTGCGCCTGGGCGGCAAGACGGTGCTGATACCCAACCCGCGTGATTTGCCCGCGGTGTGCAAGACGCTGTCCAAGGAAACCTTCCATCTCTTCCCGGCGGTGAATACCCTGTTCAACGCCCTGATGAATCATCCTGATTTTGAGACTGTCAATTGGCGTGCACACAAGATTTCGATTGGCGGCGGCATGGCCGTGCAAAGCGCTGTGGCCAAGCAGTGGCTGGCGCGCACGGGGGTGCCGATCACCGAGGCCTACGGGCTGTCAGAAACCAGCCCCTTGGCAACGGGCAACCCAGTGACCAACCCCGAGTTCACCGGCTCCATTGGTGTGCCCGTGTCCAGCACCTGGGTGATGTGTGTGGATGACGATGGTTTGGAAGTGCCCCTTGGGCAGCCGGGCGAAATTGCCATCCGAGGGCCTCAGGTCATGGCCGGCTACTGGCAGCGACCCGAGGAAACGGCCAAGGTCATGCTGCCCGGTGGCTGGTTCAAGACCGGCGATGTGGGCATCATGGATGCGCGGGGTTACGTGCGTATCGTGGACCGTAAAAAAGACATGGTGCTGGTCAACGGCTTCAATGTTTATCCTAATGAAATTGAAGAGGTGGTATCTGCTTGCCCTGGCGTTCTGGAGTGCGCTGCGGTAGGAGTGGCAGACGAACAGACTGGCGAGGCTGTGAAGTTAGTGGTGGTTCGCAAAGACCCAGCGCTGACGGAAGAGCATTTGCGCGCCCATTTCAAGGACACCCTGACCGGCTACAAGCGACCTAAGGTCATCGAGTTTCGGGATGATTTGCCCAAGACCCCGGTGGGCAAGGTGTTGCGACGGGAGTTGCGTGACAAGCGTTGATGGGCCGGCGGGTCGAATTGCCATCATCAGTGCCCTGCACGAGGAGCTGTCAGCCTTACTTGCCGTCTTGAGTTCCGAGGGCAGGGCTGTGGATCACAGGGCGGGACAGTCTCAACGGGTACACATCGCCGGTCGGGAGTTTTGTCTGGGCCAGCTGGCGGGACGTGAGGTCGTTCTGGTGCTCTCGAAGGTGGGCAAAGTTGCTGCTGCAACTACAGCCACCGTGCTGGCCGAGCGTCTGGGCGTAACGGCCATGCTGTTCACAGGCGTGGCGGGTGGCTTGGGGTCGGACGTGCGTGTCGGCGACGTGGTGGTCGCCAGCCAATTTTTGCAGCACGACATGGATGCGTCGCCATTGTTTGCCCGGCACGAGGTGCCCTTGTATGGGCGTAGCCGTTTTGAAGCTGACACACATCTCTGTGCCACGTTGATCCAAGCCTCAAAAGACACGCTGGCAAATCTGGCCGGGACCATCAGTGCCGATGCGGTGGCTGAGTTTGCATTGCACCGGCCGCGTGTGCACCAGGGTCTGGTGATCAGTGGTGACAGGTTTGTGTCCACCAGCCACGAAAGTCGCGCTCTGTCTCATGAATTGCCGGACGCGCAAGCCGTTGAAATGGAAGGCGCGGCCATCGCCCAGGTGTGTCATGACTTTGGTCTGCCCTTCGCTGCCGTGCGCACCATCTCAGATCGGGCCGACGATGCGGCGCACTCGGACTTCACGCGTTTCATCACCGCAGTGGCCAGTCGCTATTCGGCTGCCATCATTCAGCGGGCCTTGCCCTTGTTTTAAAAGCTGTCGCTGGACTCGCCTTACTTCAGCCAGCCACGGCGGCGGAAATACCACATCGGCACCAGCGCACTGCCCAGCATCAACAAGAGTGCATAGGGGTAGCCCCAGCCCTGCTCCAGTTCGGGCATGAAACGAAAGTTCATGCCGTAAATGCTGGCAATGAGGGTGGGGGGCAACAGCGCGACGCTGGCCACCGAGAA
Source organism: Pseudomonadota bacterium (assembly GCA_046046915.1). Lineage (GTDB taxonomy): Bacteria > Pseudomonadota > Gammaproteobacteria > Burkholderiales > Burkholderiaceae_C > JBEEJZ01. Next base: position 52,091 of record JBJOIT010000011.1, on the reverse strand, counting down.
GATCTTGATGATCTTGTTCTGGTTGATGTTGATGAAGCCGACCGTGGCGTCCATCAAAAAGTTGATCTTGTCGAACAGAAAAGCGGTGTGCGAGTCGAGTGAGTCCACGTCGCGCAAGATCTGCCTGGCCTCATCGAATTGCTCTCCATTGAGCATCTTGCTGCGCATCATGAAGCTCACGGCACGCCGGGTGTCCATGGCGTTACGGCGGATGCGTCCGTTCATGTCCTCGTGACGAGCAATCGCACCCAGCACCTCGCCGGCCAGCGCGTCGGTCACGTCTCCCGATAGCACTTTCTTGCTAACAAGTTCCAGGTGGTCGTAGATGCCTTCGAGCGTGTCGGCCGAATATTCAGCGTCTGCGTCAAATAGCTTGAGCAGTACCTCCTTGGCATCCACGATCAGGCCAGGTGCACGCCGTGCCCGCATGCGCAGGAGTCGGAACACCGGCACGTCTTCGTCGTGAATGGAAAATAGCACGCCACGGCTGCGCAGTTCTTCGTTGTCCTGGTTCAGAATGAACGCCACACGTACCGTGCGTGGTGCATCGTCGTCGGCAATCAGGAAGTCGCTGCGGATATGCAGTTCACCGTTGTCTTCTTTGTAGAAGCGGGCTGATTCTTCAATGTCTTCGTCCATCGCGTCTTCTGGGATGGACAGACCGTAATACTGCTTGACCCAGCGCTTTTCCTCGACGGTGGGGGACTCCAGATCCACCCAAATGGGCTGGAACCGGGAGAGCTCTTCCAGCGCTTCGATTTCTTCCTGAAAAAGTCGTCCGTTGGCTAGCGAAAAAATGTTGAGCATGGCTCATACCCTTGTGAATGGCGCATTGATGGGTCTGGTGTCGCTTTCAACCCCAATGCAGTTCAAGGGGATTGAAAGCTAGCAACTAGGCGAGGTTTCCAAAGTGTGGTCTCCGGTGATCGAGTGCTAGAAATTATCGCATCGCCATGCGCTCAGGTCGCCGCAAAAAAGGCCAGTAATTCCTGTTTGCGCGCATGGGCATCGCTTTCACCCATGGCCATCAGCGTCTGTATAAAACCTTGCTCAAATAGCAGGTAGCTTGCCAGTGCTCCCCCGCCACCACGCAACACACCCAGGCCGCCCAAGGCATGACGGGTTGCTGTCGGTAACTCCTTGAGGTGGCGTTGGGCCATGGCATCCAGCGACTCGGTGGGCTGAATGGCCAGGACATCGACGCTGCGGTAGGGCAGGGCATGGGCAGCGCTGTCGGGCAGGCGCTTCAGGGTGTCGGTCACACGCCGGGTTTGTTCGACATCGGCCTGAAGCGTGTCGTGAAATACGCTGGCCATGGCGTGGCCGGCAATGCCGCCCAGGTGTGGCCCTCGTCGCCCGGTGTTGCCTTTGCCTTCTTGTGCCATACCCGATCGCTGGGGCTGGCCCACGCCCACGACCATGACTTTGTCGGCGCCCAGATGCATGGCAGGCGATAGCGGTGACACCTGGCGCATGGAGCCGTCGCCAAAAAATTCGGCTCGGCCATCGACCCATAGTGGTGTGGCCGGAAACAGAAAGGGAATCGCGCTGGAGGCCATCAGATGCTCGATGGTCACGGGCTGAAAGTCTGCCCTGCGCCCCGGACGAGCCCATGCCAGGCTGTTGTCGTGGCCCGCGCGTTGACAAAACGTCCAGTGAACGCCACTGGTGTAACTGGAGGCCGTCACGGCAAGGGTGTCGAGCGTGCCCTGGCTCAGTGCTTCTTCAAGTTCGTCCAGCGGGATGGCGTTGTGCAGGGTGTCTACCAATGGCAGATTGTCCAGGATGGCGCCGGTGTCCCGGGCATAGCGAGACAGGCTGTAGGCCGTCAGGAAGCGGTTGAAGCGCACCCAGGAAGGCACCCTGAGACGATAAACGTCCGATGAGTGCAGCTCGCCCCAAAATTGGGCCAATCGATCAAAAGCACTCAAGCCCTGGTTGGCATACGCGCCCAAGCAGGTGGCATTGATTGCCCCGGCAGAGGTGCCAATCAGGATCCTGAAGGGAAAAGCGGTTGCCGCTCCACATTGCCCACGCAGCATGGCCCCCAGCGCTCGAAGCACACCTACTTGGTAGGCCGTTCGGGCGCCACCGCCCATCAGGATCAATGCTGCGCCACCCTCCCTGGCGGGTGGCGCGATTCCGGCGCTGAGGATGGTGTCCAGACTCATGGTCTTGCTGTACCCCGGCGTGACGCGGGGTCGGGTCGTTGTGTGTGCATTGTGCGATCACCTTGGCAGTCGTGACAAGGTGCGTTGAGCGCCCATGCATGCTGCACTGCATCTACAAAAGACATTGCTTTTGCGCAACAACGGGGGCATAGTGACTTCGCGTTTCCTGTTTTTTCAACCGAGAGCACTGGAGGTTATTTATGAACTTGACGATCAGCGGTCACCATCTTGAAGTTACCCCGGCCCTGCGCAATTACGTGACGACCAAGCTTGATCGAATCACCCGCCACTTTGACCAGGTTGTGGATGTCAAAGTGCTGCTCACTGTCGAAAATCAGAAGGAAAAAGAACGACGGCAACGTGCCGAGTGCAATATCCACGTGAAGGGCACCGACATGTTTGCCGAAAGTGCCCATGCGGATCTCTATGCCGCTGTGGACGAACTGGTCGACAAACTCGACCGCCAGGTGGTGCGCCACAAGGATCGCGTGCAGGATCATCACCATGCTGCGCCCAAGCGTCTGATGTAGTATTTCTCCCTGTTTTGGTGCGTTCCAAAACTAGGCCGCCCACTCAAAACGGGCGGCTTTTTTGTGTGCATAATCCGTCCACAATGAACCGACTTGCATCCATTTTGCCCGCGACCCAAGTGCTTGTGCAGGTGGATGCCACCAGCAAAAAGCGTGCTTTTGAAGAGGCAGGGCTGCTCTTTGAAAACCTCCACGGTTTGAGCCGTGCGCTGGTCACAGACAGTCTTTTTTCTCGTGAGCGTTTGGGTTCTACAGGACTAGGGCACGGGGTGGCCATTCCTCATGGGCGCATCAAGGGACTCAAGTCGCCCATGGCCGCTGTTTTGAAGCTGTCCGGCCCCATCGGTTTTGATGCCCCTGACGAGCAGGCTGTGGCGCTGCTGATTTTTCTGCTGGTGCCAGAGGCCGCCACGCAAAAGCACCTTGAGATCCTGTCTGAAATTGCCGAATTGCTGAGTGACGCTGGTTTGCGCGAGCGCCTGTGTGCCAGCGAGTCCGCCGAAGAACTCCATGGCCTGATCTCCGGCTGGCAATCGGCGCAGATCGCCTGAGCGTCCGCCCTCGGACTACACCATGAAGCCCAATGTTGTCAGTGCCGATGTCCTGTTCGAGGAATTCCGTACTTATCTGAAGTGGGAGTGGGTGGCCGGCTTGGGGGCTTCTGAGCGGCGCTTCGATGAAGTCGCGATTCGCGAGGCCACATCAGGTGCTGACCTGGTGGGCTACCTCAACTACATCCATCCCTATCGTGTGCAGATTTTGGGTGAGCGTGAGGTGGCCTACCTCACCAGTGCCAGTCCGGAAGACTGCGCTCGCCGTGTGGCGCGCATCGTCACGCTGGAGCCTCCGGTCCTGATTCTGGCGGATGGTCAGGTGGCACCTGATGCGCTGTTGTCCATGTGTGAACGTGCGCAGATTCCCATGTTTGCCACCCAGGCATCGTCTGCACTCACGATTGATGTTCTGCGGGCCTACCTGTCCAAGCACTTTGCCGATCGTGTGTCGGTACATGGCGTGTTCATGGACATTTTGGGTCTGGGGGTGCTGATCACCGGTGAGTCGGGTCTCGGTAAAAGCGAGCTCGGTCTGGAGCTGATTTCACGCGGCAACGGTTTAGTGGCAGATGACGCCGTGGACCTGTATCGCATCAACCAAACCACCATCGAGGGTCGTTGTCCAGACCTCTTGCAAAACCTGCTGGAGGTGCGTGGTATCGGTTTGCTGGACATACGCGCCATCTTTGGCGAGACGGCGGTGCGTCGCAAGATGCGCTTGAAGCTGATCGTGCATCTGGTTCGACGCGAAACCCTCGAGCGTGACTACGAACGCATCCCCTACGAGCCACTGACTCAAGAAATTTTGAGCATTCCTGTGCGCAAGGTGGTGATTCAGGTGGTGGCTGGCCGAAATATTGCCGTGCTGGTGGAGGCCGCCGTGCGCAACACCATTCTGCAGCTGAGAGGTATTGACACTTATCAGGAGTTTGTCGAGCGCCACCGTCGTGCCATGGACATGAGCGGAGACTGACCCCGGTTTTTTGCGACGGTTTCAGCGGTCAGCGTTTTCCTGGCGATGTGGGCAGGGTGTTTTGGTGCAATTTGCGTACAGGCTAAGGGCGTGATCTGCAATTGCAAAGCCTTTTTCCTGGGCGACGTCGTGTTGGCGTTTTTCGATGTCAGCATCAAAAAACTCTTCAACTCGACCGCAATCCAGGCACACCAGATGGTCGTGGTGCTGGCCGTCGTTGAGTTCATAAACCGCCTTACCGCTTTCGAAGTGGCTGCGGTCGAGGATGCCGGCCTGTTCAAACTGGGTGAGAACCCGATACACCGTGGCCAATCCCACATCAGACCTGAGTTCAAGAAGCACCCTGTAAACGTCTTCCGCGGTCATGTGGCGCTGGGCGCTTGTTTGAAAGATCTCCAGGATTTTCAGCCGAGGCAGAGTGGCTTTCAGGCCGGTGTTTTTGAGTTCTTCGATGTTGGCCATGCTGTCTTTCTAGCGCTGGGAAGGCAAGCCGCTTTGGCAGCTCAACCGCTACAATGAATTGATCATATCGGCAACTTACTTCTACATGCACGCTGTCCCAAATTGTCCTCGCCGCGGTGGTGTTTGTTCGATGGCCAGCCTGTTGGTGCTGCTGGCCTTATCGGGCTGCGGCACGGTGAAACAGGCATCGGGAGATCTGGTCAGCGCCATTCAGCCCTACAAGATGGACGTGGTGCAGGGCAACTTTGTGTCCCGCGAGCAAGCCGCTGCGCTGCGCACCGGCATGACGCGCCAGCAGGTGCGCAACATCATGGGCTCAGCGCTGCTCACCAGCGTTTTTCATGCTGATCGGTGGGACTATGTGTTCACCTTGCGCCGTCAGGGGCAAGCGGATCAGCCCCGGCGCGTGACGGTCTATTTCAAGGGTGATGCGCTAGACCGTGTGGATGCGGACGAGCTGCCCACCGAAGCCGAATTCGTCGCCACCCTGTCCCCTCGCAAACGCGTTGCTGAAGTGCCTGTGCTGCAGGCCACGGAAGAGCAGCTCAGCAAATTTCCAGCCCCTGCACCCAAAGCGGCACCGGCGCTGCCGCCGTTGCCGGACAGCTATCCACCACTCGAGCCTGCCAGCCGCTGAGCTGCACAGCTGACACAGAACTATGACGGTACAAACCCTCCACCGGATCACGGTTTCCGGCGCCTCCGGACGCATGGGCCAGATGTTGATCGATGCCGTTCGTGCGGCAGACCATTGCCATTTGTCAGGCGCACTTGATCACGCTGCTAGCGCCGCTATCGGTCAAGACGCCATGGCTTTTCTTGGGCAAACTAGCGGCGTGCAAATTACCGGTGATCTGCACGCAGGTCTGAAAGGCGCACATGCGCTCATCGACTTCACTCGCCCTGAGGGCACGCTTGCCCACCTGGCGGTGTGCCGTGAGCTGGGTGTCAACGCCGTCATTGGAACGACCGGCTTTACGCCAGATCAAAAAGCCGAGATTGGCGCTTTTGCTCGCGACATGGCCATCGTCATGGCGCCCAACATGAGCGTGGGCGTCAACGTCACTCTCAAGCTGCTGGAGCTGGCTGCCAAGGCCATGCCCACGGGCTACGACATTGAAATCATTGAGGCCCACCACCGTCACAAGGTGGATGCGCCTTCAGGTACTGCGCTCAAGATGGGTGAGGTCATTGCCCAGGCTTTGGGGCGTGACCTCAAGGACTGCGCCGTCTATGCCCGCGAAGGCGTGACCGGTGAACGCGACCCGTCCAGCATCGGTTTTGCCACCATCCGTGGCGGCGACATTGTGGGCGATCACACGGTCTTGTTTGCGGGCACCGGCGAACGCATCGAGATCACGCACAAGTCCTCGAGCCGCACTACCTATGCGCAAGGTAGCTTGCGGGCCGTCGAATTCCTGGCCGACAAAAAGTCTGGGCTGTTCGACATGTTTGATGTGCTTGGCCTGAAATGAACCTGTTCACGCTGGCGTCGCAGGGCGATGCGGTCAGCGTGGCCGTGGCACTTGTGTTATTGGCCATGTCGGTCAGCAGCTGGGTGGTGATTCTTCTCAAGGCCTGGCTGTTACACCGTGCCAAGCTGGATGTGGCGCGGAGCACGGCGGCTTTCTGGCAGTCTGCAGATTTGCTGGACGCACGTCACAAGCTCAGCGTGTTTGATCGCGAGCGTCTGCTTTTGCCCTTGGTCAACGCGGTCCAGCCCCAGGCGATGGGTACGCTGGCCGCTGCGGGTGATCTTTCCCAGCAGCTGACTCGGGTGTTGCGCGATGCCTTGCACGGGATTCTTGACAAGCTTCAGTATGGGCAAGTCGTGCTGGCCACAGTCGGTTCCACAGCGCCTTTTGTGGGTTTGCTGGGCACCGTCTGGGGCATCTATCACGCACTCACTGGCCTGGCAGGTGCTGGGCAAATCAGCATCGAACGCATTTCGGGGCCGGTGGGCGAGGCGCTCATCATGACCGCAGCCGGCTTGGCAGTGGCCATTCCGGCTGTGTTGGCCTATAACGTTCTCGGTCGGCGCATAGGCCGTATCGAGGCTGATCTGGAAGGCTTTGCGCGCGACCTGCGCGAGCTGATGCTCAGCAAGTCATCTTGAGCCACACGGACTAGCCATGTCTTTTGGCCGACTTGAACGCACCAGGGCCAGCGAGCCCATCAGCGAGATCAATATGACGCCGCTGATCGACGTCATGCTGGTGTTGTTGGTCATTTTCATGCTGGCGGCGCCCCTTCTGACCAGCAGTCTCAAACTGGAATTGCCGCAATCGGGAGCGGCTCGGGCCGATCAAGCTGCGCAAGCTGTGCGTGTGCAAATAGACCGTGCCGGTCAGGCCTTTATGGATGACCGTGCCGTGTCGGATACTGAACTGTCAGCAGCACTGGCGCCCTTGGCCCAGCAAAACCCTGACACCGAAGTGCAACTGCGTGCCGACCGCTCTGTGGCTTATGGCCGCATCATCGAAGTTATGGGCGCAGCCCAGCAGGCCGGTCTGACACGCATTGGGTTCGTGGCCGACGCCAAACCCTAAAATCCTGGGCAAACCTCGCCCCTGCGGCCTTGTGGCCGCACTCACTGAAGTTCACCATGCAAGACAACAAATACAGCCGCCCTTACAACCCGGGCGAAGTGGAATCTCTCGCCCAAAGCGCCTGGAATGCCCGCGACGCCTATCGCGTGAGCGAGAACGCGCTGGATGCCCAAGGTCAGCCCAAGAAAAAGTTCTACGCCTGCTCCATGCTGCCCTACCCCAGCGGCAAGTTGCACATGGGCCATGTGCGCAACTACACCATCAACGACATGCTCACGCGCTACCTGCGCATGAAAGGCGCCAACGTCTTGATGCCCATGGGATGGGATGCCTTTGGTCTGCCCGCTGAAAACGCCGCGCTCAAGAACAAGGTCCCGCCCGCCAAGTGGACCTACGAGAACATTGCCTACATGAAGAAGCAGATGCAGGCCATGGGCCTGGCCATCGATTGGAGCCGCGAGGTGGCCACCTGTGACCCCAGCTACTACAAGTGGAACCAGTGGCTGTTTTTGAAGATGCTCGAAAAAGGCATTGCCTACCGCAAGACACAGGTGGTGAACTGGGATCCGATCGACCAGACCGTGCTGGCTAACGAGCAGGTGATCGACGGCAAGGGCTGGCGCACCGGTGCCGTGGTGGAGAAACGCGAAATTCCGGGTTACTACCTCAAGATCACGGATTACGCCCAGGAATTGCTGGACCATGTGCAGATGGGCAACGACAAGTCCACCCTGCACGGCTGGCCCGAGCGTGTGCGTCTGATGCAGGAAAACTGGATCGGCAAGAGCGAGGGCGTGCGCTTCGCCTTCCCGCATGCCATCCGTGATCAAGATGGCCAACTGATCGGCGAAGGCCGCATGTACGTGTTCACGACGCGTGCCGACACCATCATGGGCGTGACCTTCTGTGCCGTGGCGCCCGAGCACCCCTTGGCGTTGCACGCAGCCCAGTCCAGCCCCGCTTTGGCCGCCTTCATTGAAGAATGCAAAACGGGTGGTACCACCGAGGCCGAGCTGGCCACACAAGAGAAAAAAGGCATGGCCACCGGCCTGTTTGTTACCCATCCGCTTACCGGCCACCAGGTTGAGGTGTGGGTGGGCAACTATGTGCTGATGAGCTACGGCGATGGTGCCGTGATGGGCGTGCCGGCCCATGATGAGCGCGACTTTGCGTTTGCGCTCAAGTACCAGTTGCCTATTCAGCAAGTCGTGAGCGTCAAGGACCAGAGCTTTGACGCCAAGGCCTGGCAAGAGTGGTACGGCGACAAGCAAAACTGCGTGTGCGTCAATTCCGGAGAGCTCGACGGCCTGAACCAGAAGTCTGCCGTCAACAAGGTGGCTGAGCTGTTGGCTGCCCAGGGGTTGGGCGAGAAAAAAGTCACATGGCGCCTGCGCGACTGGGGTGTGAGCCGCCAGCGCTACTGGGGCACTCCGATTCCCATCATTCATTGTGATGAACACGGCGCTGTGCCAGTGCCGGAGCAGGATTTGCCCGTGGTGCTGCCGCAAGACTGCGTGCCTGATGGTTCGGGCAACCCGCTGCATAAGCACGAAGGCTTTCACGCCGGTGTCGCGTGCCCGGTCTGTGGCAAGCCCGCGCGGCGAGAAACCGACACCATGGACACCTTTGTAGACAGTTCCTGGTACTTCATGCGTTACTGCGACCCCAAAAATGCGGATGCCATGGTCGCCGGTGGCGCAGACTACTGGATGCCCATGGACCAGTACATCGGTGGCATCGAGCATGCCATCCTGCACTTGCTCTACGCGCGCTTCTGGACCAAGGTGATGCGTGATCTGGGCTTGGTCAAGGTCGACGAGCCTTTCACCAAGCTGCTGACCCAGGGCATGGTGCTCAATCACATCTACAGCCGTCGCACCAGCAAGGGGGGCAAGGACTACTTCTGGCCCCAGGACGTGGAGCATGTGCTGGATGAGGCTGGCAAGGTGGTCGGCGCCAGGCTCAAGAACGAAGCTGAGAGCAGCGACGGCAAGCTGCCGGTGGGTACTGCCATCGACTACGAGGGCGTGGGCACCATGTCCAAGTCCAAGAACAATGGCGTGGACCCGCAGGACCTGATCGAAAAGTACGGCGCTGACACGGCCCGTCTGTACACCATGTTCACCGCCCCGCCCGAAGCCACCCTGGAGTGGAACGACTCGGCCGTGGAAGGCAGCTATCGTTTCCTTCGCCGGGTGTGGAACTTTGGCGCCCGCTTGGCAGGGCTTGACGGCGCGGCTGCCAGCGCCAGTGTGGTGGGCGCACGCAGCTTGCAGGAGGTGTCTTTTGGCAAGGAAGCCAAAGCCCTGCGGCGTGATATCCACACGGTGCTCAAGCAGGTGGACTATGACTACCAGCGCATGCAATACAACACGGTGGTGTCCGGCGCGATGAAGATGATCAACGCCCTGGAAGACTTCAAGGCCGTCGACGCCGAAGGTGCTCAGGTGGCCATGATCGAGGGCTTTGGTATCTTGCTGCGCTGCCTGTACCCGGCCACGCCCCACCTGGCCCACACCTTGTGGTCCGACCTGGGCTATGCCAGCACGCTGGGCGATCTGCTGGATGCGCCTTGGCCGCAAGTGGACGATGGCGCTTTGCAGCAAGACGAGGTCGAGCTCATGCTGCAGGTCAATGGCAAGCTGCGGGGTGCGATTCTGGTGCCTGCCGGTGCCAGCAAAGAGGCCATCGAAGCCGCCGCCGTGGCCCACGAGCTGGTGCAAAAGCTGGCCGAAGGTGCTGCGATCAAGCGCGTGATCGTGGTGCCCGGCCGTCTGGTGAACGTGGTGTTGTGACCCTCTACACGGCTCACAGAATGACAGTGTTACTAAGGCGCGCCCTAGCGGTGTGCGTGAGCCTGGCCTTGATGTTCGCGCTCACGGCCTGCGGTTTCAAGCTGCGCCAAAGCCAGGCTTATGTGTTTGAGACCATTGCCGTCACGCCAGCCACGGGCGGGCCGCTCAAGTCCGAGCTGCGGCGCTATCTGGGTGAGCGAGTGGTGGAGCTGCCGGCGCCTAGCGTTGATGCAGGTGTGCCGCAGCCGCAGGTTATTTTGGATATCTTGTCTGAACCGCGTGAAAAGGTCATTGTGGGGCGTAGCTCCACGGGTCAGGTTCGCGAGTTCCAGTTGCGTGTGCGAGTGAGTTTCAGGTTACGCACACCCGATGGGCGTGAGCTGATTCCCGTGACTGAAATCGTTCAGCAGCGCGACATCAGCTTCAATGAGTCGGCTGTTCTCGCCAAAGAGGCGGAGGAGCTGCTGCTTTATCGCAACATGCAAAGTGACCTGGTGCAGCAGTTGCTGCGTCGTTTAGGGGCCCTTAAGACCCTGTAGCTTGGCGCATCAGGGTGCTTTTGCCAAACAGGCTTTCGATTAGGTCCACGGCCAGCTCTGCAGTGCCATTGCGCACATCCAGGGCGGGGTTCAGCTCCATCACATCCAGTGATGCCAGCAGCCCGGTGTCTGCGATCATTTCCATGCACAGCTGGGCTTCGCGGTAGGTCGGTCCGCCGCGCACGGCCGTGGCAACGCCCGGCGCAATCGCTGCGTCCAGAAAGTCCACATCAAAGCTGACATGCAAATGCGTGTCGGGCGTCATGTCGGCCAGGGCGTTTTGCATGGCCAGGCGCATGCCCATCTCGTCGATGTATCGCATGTCAAACACTTCCAGGCCGACTTCGTGCACGAAGTGTTTCTCGCCCGGGTCGACGCTGCGGATACCGATCTGGCGGATGTCGCTGCTGCGCATGGCGGGCACGGTGCCGCCAATCGTGGTCAGCTCGTCCGGACCGTGGCCGCACAGCACCGCCACTGGCATGCCGTGGGTGTTACCGGTGGGGGTGAGTAAGTTGGTATTGAAGTCTGCGTGCGCATCGAGCCAGAGCACCCGCAAGGGCTTGCCTGCCGCGCGGCAGTGGCGAGCCACGGCGCTGATGGAGCCTATGGCCAGGCAATGGTCACCACCCAACAGGATGGGCATGTCACCCGCCGACAAGGCACCCAACACCGCATCGTGGACGGCCAGGTTCCAAGCGGTGACCTCGGGAAGGTGGCGGTAGCCATTGACTGGGGGTTGCCAAGGATTGGAAGGGCCGCTCAGGTTTCCCTGGTCATGCACCACCAGTCCGTGGCTTTGCAGCACCGGCATGAGCTGCGCCACCCGGAGCGCTTCGGGGCCCATGGACGCCCCACGGGAACCGGCCCCGATGTCCGTGGGGGCACCGATCAGTCGTATCGCAGCTGGCATGCATGTCCTTCAAAGGTGGGGTAGGGCCTGGACGCTACCCAGCAAGGTCAGCCAGTTTATCTGTCTGACCTGCCATCCCTCTTGTCAAACCAAAGCGATCAGTCTGCCAGCGTAGGGTAGTCTGTGTAGCCCTTCGGCCCTGGCGTGTAAAAGGTGCTCATGTCAGGCGCATTGAGTGCAGCGTTGGTTTTCAGGCGCGCCACCAGGTCGGGGTTGGTCAAGAACGGTCGACCAAAAGCGATCAGGTCGGCTTGGTTCGTTGCCAGGGCATTTTCGGCACTGTCGCGGTCATAACCGCCGGCCAGGATGAATGGGCCCTTGAAGGCGCTGCGCATGTTTGATTTCAATGCGGCTGGTACGGGCGGCGCGCCCATGGCCGAATGGTCCAGCAAGTGCAGGTACAAAAGGCCCTGGTTTGACAGGGCGCTGGCCAGGGCCAGGTACTGGGCGTCCACGTCAGCGAAAGCTCCGGTGCCGTTAAAGACCCCGTAAGGCGACAACCGTATACCTACCCGATCGGCGCCGATGGCGGCGCAGGTGGCACGGGTCACTTCCAATGCAAAGCGGTTGCGCGCTGCCGGGCTGCCGCCGTAGCCGTCGGTGCGGGTGTTGACGTTGGCATTGAGGAATTGCTCGATCAGGTAGCCATTGGCCGCGTGCAGCTCCACCCCATCAAAACCTGCCTCCATGGCCAGCCTGGCCGCCTGGGCGTATTCGGCCACGGTGGCGGCGATGTCTGCTTCGGTCATGGCGCGCGGTGTGGTGTGCGGCTGCATGCCCTGGGCATCGGTCCACATCTCTCCGGTGAGCGTTGCATCGGTTGGCCCCACAATTTCGGCGCCGGCGGGCAGGTTGGCGGCATGGGTCACACGCCCGGTGTGCATCAACTGCGCCACGATCTTGCCGCCACGCGCGTGCACGGCATCGGTCACCAGGCGCCAGCCCTGCACCTGGGCGGCGTTGAACAAGCCCGGAATGCGCGCATAGCCCAGGCCATTGGGCGAGGGCGACACGCCCTCGGTGATGATCAGGCCTGCGCTGGCGCGCTGACCGTAGTACTCGGCCATCAGCGCATTGGGTGTGTTGGCATCCACGGCACGGCTGCGCGTCATGGGGGCCATCACGAGTCGGTTAGCGAGTTGTAGCTGACGTGCGGCAAAGGGTTCAAAAAGCATGTTAATTTTGGTTGGATGGGTTGAAGAAAAAGAATCAGAACGAGGATCCTGGTGTGGTCAGGAATTCGATTTCCTCGGCGCTAGAAGGCCGCCCGAGGATGGCGTTGCGGTGTGGGTAGCGGCCAAAGCGGTCGACGATAGCCTTGTGCCGGATTTCTGAGGGCAGCGCATGCTCCAGGCCTTTCTGGCTGAACAGGCTCAGGGCGTTGGCGTGGATCAGCGGTGATTCGCTGTGCATGTAGGGCATGTAAAGAAACGCCCGTTGCGCGGCTTGCAGCGCCAGGTCGGCCTGCAGGCTCACCGCGTGTTGGGCCAGCGCCAGTGCCAGCGGGTCGCAGGCAAAAGACTGTGGCTGGTCACGGTACATATTGCGAGAGAACTGGTCCAGCACGATGACCTCGGCCAGCCTGCCCTGCGGCGTGTCCCGCCAGTGGCTCAGCTCGCAGCGCGCGGCAGCGGCGTGCAGGGTCCCGAAACGAGTGGCAATCAGGCTGTCAAACTCGTCAGACTTGGCCCACCACTGCGCCGCATCAATTTCCTCAAACCAGAAGCTCAGGATGGATAGTGCCGTCATCCCAGTTTTTCCTCTTGATGCAATTGTTTGCCCAACGCGGTGATGTGGCGCACCCCAGCTGCCAAGGCCTCGTGGGAGCTGTGCACCGAGTAAGGGCCCAGCACCAGGTCGTGTGTATGAGGCGCAGCCGAGCCCAGTAAAAACGCGCAGTCACCCTCGGCCTGAAAATCGATGGCCGTGTTGCGGCTTTCAAACACCGCCAGCTCGCGCACCAGGCTTGCCCCCGGTACCTGCAGTGTGCCGTGCTGTGCAAAGGTCCAGGCTACCTGGTGCGTAACAGGCGGCTGGTAGCGCCAGCGCTCCCCGTCCTTCAGGGTGACCCAAAAGTAGTTCAAATCCCAGGGAGCCTGAATTCTGCTGGTGGCGTCTCCGTAGGTGCCCAGCAGCACCCGCACCGGGCCAGCCTCGGGCACCTCGTCGGGCTGAAGGAACATCGCTGAGGCCGGCGCCAGCTCAAGCGCGGGTGGTAATGCAAACCAGATCTGAAACCCTTGCAGCAGGCCATCCGGCTGGCCCCCCAGCGGGTTGTTCGCCAGGGGCTGTGCCCGGTGCCAGATGCCGCTGCCAGCGGCCATCCACTCAATGCCGCCCTGCTGCACCACATCCACTTGTCCGGCAGAGGTTTCGTGCTGTATGTCGAAGTTCAGCGGGTAGGTGAGGGTGACGATGCCGGAGTGCGGATGAAAGCCGAAATTGGGCCCGCCGCCCGCGGGCGCTTCCACGTAATCGAGAAAGATGAAGGGCTTGGTCAGCTGCCCGATGTCGCCCGGGCTCATCAGGCGCGTGATCGGGCCGTGGCGGCGGCCAACGCTGCGTGTGGTGATGTGTCTAGCTTGTCTGGCGGCGATCATGGCGAGAGTATCGGTGACTTGTTGTTTGCAATAAAGGCGTTGAAATGGAAGTAATTGCTCCACCAGCGGCACAATCTGCGCATGGAAGTCTTCAGAAACATGCATCTCTTTGTCGAGGTGGCGAAGGCCAGCAGCTTCCGGCGCGCTGCGGAGGTGTTGGGCTTGCCCAATTCCACCGTGTCGCGGCGCATTGCCGAGCTGGAGCGTGAGGTGGGACTGCGCCTGTTCAATCGCAGCACGCGCCGCGTCGAGCTGACCGAGGGCGGGCGCCTGTATGTCGAGAATTGCAAGCGCATCCTTCAGGAGGCGGAGCTGGCCCGCCAGGAACTGATCGATCTGCAGACGCAGCCCAGCGGCGTGATCCGGGCCTCGATGCCGGTGGATTTCAGCGTGATCTACCTGAGTCCGCTGCTTGCCGATTTTTCGCGCCGCTACCCCGGCATCCGTTTCAACCTGGACCTGACGCCGAACCAAGCTGACCTAGTGGGTGATTCGGTGGATGTGGCCATTCGCATGGGACGCCCCAGGGACCAGAACCTCATTGCCCGCCCGATTGCCCGGCTGCGAACCATATTGGTCGCCTCTCCTGACTACCTGGCGCGGCGCGGCATCCCGGCCCAGCCGCAAGACCTGCTGGGTCATGATTGCTTGCGCATGAAAGACGCCGCCTGGACCCTGATCCACCGCGATGCTAGGAGCCAGACGGTTGAGGTCAGTGGCCAGTTCGTGGCCAACAACCGCGGCATGCTTCAGCAACTGGCCCTGGGCGGACAGGGTATCGTGCAGTCCGCCGACAGCTGGGTTCAAGCCGATCTGGCCGCCCAGCGCCTGGTGCGGGTGCTGCCCGACTGGGCCCCTCCTGAGGTGGTGGCGTATGCCCTGACGGCCACCCGGTTGTTGCCCGCCAAGGTGAGGGTGTTTATCGATTTCCTGGTGGCCCAGATGGCGCAGACCATGGACAACAAACCATAGGGTGTGGTCTCAAACCCCGTCCAGGGTGCATGGGTTGATGGGTACTTATCGCGGGGCCTTGGATTGCACGGCCAATTGCTCGCACAGCTGTATCAGGGGCATGGCGCGGACATCATGACTGAGTCGATAGTCCTCGTTGCCTGGGTAGACCACCAGTTTTCTCGTCGGGTTCAGATCTGCGCAGGCCGCATGAAAACCCCGTTCCACTTTGGGACTTAGACTGCGTTTGATCTCGATGGCCCAAAGTTCGCCGGCAGGCCACTGCAGAAGCAAATCCACTTCGGCACCACCAGTGGATCGGTAAAAATAGGCCTGCACCTGGGCAGGTGCGTTGGCCAGGATGTTTTCCAGGCAATACCCCTCCCAGCTCGCGCCAACGACCGGGTGCGATAACACGTTCTCCTTGGTCGGCAGATCGAGCAAGGCATGCACCAGCCCGCTGTCACGCACGTAGAGTTTGGGGGCCTTCACCAGGCGCTTGCCTGCGTTGGCGTGCCAAGCCGGCAGGCGGCGCAGCAAGAGCAAATCGGTCAACAAATGAATGTAGCTGTTGACAGTTTTGACATCGACGCCCAGGTTACGTGCCAGTTGGGTCGTGTTGACCATGCCGCCCTGTTGGTGTGCCAGCATGGTCCACAGCAGCCGCAGTGACTGTGTCGCAATGCGCGGCCCAAACTGCGGTACATCGCGCTCCAGATAGGTGCGGATGAAGTCTTCTCGCCATTTCAGGCTGCGTGCCGCGCTTGAGGCTTGAAGACTGTCTGGAAATCCACCTCGTACCCACAAATCGTCCGCCGACGTGGCGCCCACTTCCATCAGGTTCAAGGGGCCAAGCTCCAAAAAGGTGATTCGTCCGGCTAGGGTCTCGCCTGACTGCTTGAGCAAATCGAGCGAAGCAGACCCCAGCAGCAGGTACTGTCCACTGCGCTTGCCTGTGCGTCGGGCCCGGTCAATCAGTCCGCGCAGCACTTGAAATAGCCCCGGCGCCCGGTGAACCTCATCCAGAATGACCAGTTGGTCAAGGTGGTCTGACAGGTACAACTCGGCTTGGGCAAGCTTGGCCCTGTCGCGCTCAGACTCCAGATCCAGATAGATGCTGGGCCTGGTCTTGGCCACCTCCAATGCCAGCGTGGTTTTGCCAACCTGACGCGGTCCGAGCAAGGCGACAGCCGGTGCGGCATCGATGGCATCAAGCAGATGGGTGTAGATGTTTCGCGAGTACATCCTTGAAATTATGGAACTTTATTCCCTGATTTGCAAGGTTGAATTCCGCATAATACGCTCGCCACTTGCGCCAAGTGATCCCCGTCACGATCTGCAGCCGCAGGGGTCACGCCGCTAGCGCTTGGGCGCTTTGGCCAGCCCAGCCGCTAAACTCATTGCCATGATTCTGGCGCCCGCTCAACTGAACGATCACCTGCAGCGCGGGCTCAAAAGCCTGTACACCCTGCACGGCGACGAGCCCCTGCTGCTGCAGGAAAGTGCCGACGCCTTGCGCGCTGCGGCTCGGGTGCAGGGATATACCGAGCGCACGGTGCACACCGTGGCGGGGGCCCACTTTGACTGGAGCGAGGTGTTGGCCAGCGGTGGAACCTTGAGTTTGTTTGCGGATCGCCAGATTGTGGAGATTCGCATCCCCAGCGGCAAGCCTGGCAAAGACGGTTCGGTCGCTTTGCAACAGTTAGCGGAGCGAGCGGCAGCTGACGACAGCACCCTCACACTGGTGTTGCTGCCGAGGTTGGACGGTCCGACCAGCAAGTCGGCCTGGTTTGGCGCCTTGGAGAGTTATGGCGTCAGCTTGCGCTTTGATCCGGTTGAGCGACGGATGCTACCGCAGTGGATTGCGCAGCGACTGCAGGCCCAGGGCCAGCGGGTCTCGGGTGGGGAGGAGGGGCAGCGTACCCTGCAGTTTTTTGCTGACCGGGTGGAGGGCAATCTGTTGGCTGCCCATCAAGAGATTCAAAAACTGGCCTTGCTGCATCCCACCGGTGAGCTGAGTTTTGCGCAGGTGGAGGCAGCCGTGCTCAACGTGGCCCGCTACGACGTGTTCAAGTTATCGGAGGCCGTGCTGGCCGGTCAGGTCGGACGTGTGCAGCGCATGCTTGACGGCCTTCAGGCCGAGGGTGAAGCGGAGGTGCTGGTCCATTGGGCCTTGTCTGAAGACATTCGCAGCCTGATGCGCGTCAAGCAGGCCATGGCAGACGGGAAACCCTTGCCCATGGCCTTGCGCGACAACCGCATCTGGGGCTTGAAAGAAAAACAGTTTGAGCGCGTGCTGCCGCGCCTGACCCTCACGCTGCTGGCGCAATGGTTGCAACAGGCGCACACCGTGGATGGCATCGTCAAAGGTCTTAAGAACCCCGCCTGGCCTGCCGATCCCTGGCAGGCCTTGCATCGCCTGGCGCTTGAGGTGTGCAGAGCCTGCGCCGTCCGCTGAACGTACCCATACCGTCCGGCCAGCAATGAGAAAATGACACCCATGAGCAACATAGACACCACCGACACCACTGAATTGATGAGCGCCCTGGGCCAGCAGGCCAAGGCAGCCTCGGCCCTGATGGCCAAAGCCACCGCAGCGACCAAGCGCACAGCCCTGCGTGGTCTGGCGGCATTGTTGCGCGCCAATGTTGCGCCTTTGCAGGTTGAAAACGCCAAGGATCTGGAGCGGGCCCGCGCCGCTGGTTTGGCAGAGCCTATGGTCGACCGACTCAAGCTCACGCCCAAAGTGATCGAAACCTGTGCCGAAGGCTGCGAGCAGCTGGCCTCCATGCCCGACATCATTGGCGAGATCATGGGCATGAAGCAACAGCCCAGCGGCATACGCGTGGGGCAGATGCGAGTGCCCATCGGGGTGTTCGGCATGATTTTCGAGAGCCGGCCCAATGTGACGATAGAAGCGGCCAGCTTGTCGATCAAAAGCGGCAATGCCTGCATCTTGCGCGGTGGCTCTGAGGCCATCGATTCCAACAAGGCGCTGGCAGCCTTGGTTCAGCAAGCTTTGCAGCAGGCCGGCCTGCCCCATGAGGCAGTGCAGCTGGTGCCGACCACCGACCGGGCGGCTGTGGGCCAGCTCATCGCCATGCCGCAGTACGTGGATGTGATCATTCCCCGCGGTGGTAAGGGCCTGATCGAACGTATCAGCCGTGAGGCCAAGGTGCCCGTTATCAAGCACCTGGACGGTAATTGCCACACCTATGTGGACGACCCTTGTGACATCG
The DNA here is from genome assembly GCA_046046915.1 of Pseudomonadota bacterium. Lineage (GTDB taxonomy): Bacteria > Pseudomonadota > Gammaproteobacteria > Burkholderiales > Burkholderiaceae_C > JBEEJZ01. The sequence goes on along the minus strand of JBJOIT010000011.1, from coordinate 33,815 downwards.
CCATGGCGGTGCGTGTGGCCGATAACGCCAAGACGCAAAAGTACAGCCCCTGCAACGCCACAGAAAGCCTGTTGGTTGCGCGGGGCGTGGCAGATGAGTTCTTGCCGCTGATTGGCACCATTTATGCTGCCAAAGGCGTGGAGATGCGCTGCTGCGCGGCGTCCAAAGCCATCCTGGCAGCGGTACCCGGAGCGAACCTGAATGACGCCAGCGAGCAGGACTGGTTCGAGGAATACCTGGCGCCCATCATCAGCATCAAGGTGGTGTCGGGCGTGGACGAGGCCATTGCCCACATCAACCAGTACTCCAGCCACCACACTGAGGCTATCCTGACCACAGACCATGTTCATGCCCAGCGCTTTTTGCGCGAGGTGGACTCCAGCAGCGTGATGGTGAATGCCAGTACCCGTTTTGCCGATGGCTTTGAATATGGTTTGGGCGCCGAGATCGGGATCAGCACCGACAAGTTCCACGCCCGCGGCCCGGTGGGCATCGAGGGCCTCACCTCGCTGAAGTACGTGGTGTTGGGCGAAGGTGAGCTGCGAGGCTGACCTGCCCCGGGCTTGTGACCCCGCAAGCCCTATGGCAAAGCGGCAGATCTAGAATTTGCCGCTCATCCCACCCTAGACCCTAGAGGCACGCATGGTTCCACATCTCGTCACCGCCCTGACTGGCCCGATCAACGAGCTGGAGCAGCGTGTGTTGGACTCCATGCCAGCCATCGAGCGCTGGTTCAGATTGGAGTGGATGGAGCACACGCCCCCGTTTTACAGCTCTGTGGATGTGCGTAATGCGGGCTTCAAGCTTGCGCCGGTGGACACCAATCTGTTTCCCGGTGGCTGGAATAACCTCACGCCTGAAATGCTGCCGCTGGCGGTACAGGCAGCCATGGCGGCCATCGAAAAGATTTGCCCAGAGGCGCGCAACTTGCTCCTGATTCCCGAGAACCACACGCGCAACACCTTTTATTTGAGCAATGTGGCGCAGTTGCAGCGCATCTTTCACATGGCTGGGCTCAATGTGCGGATCGGCTCCATCAACCCCGAGATCAATAAAACCACCACCATCGAGTTGCCCGATGGCCAGAGTGTGACGCTGGAGCCGGTCATCCGCACGCCGCGCCGTATCGGGGTGAAAGACTTTGATCCTTGCACTATTCTGCTGAACAACGACCTCAGCGCTGGCGTGCCCGGCATCCTGGAAGACTTGCATGAGCAATACCTGCTGCCACCCTTGCACGCGGGTTGGAGCACGCGCCGCAAGAGCACCCATTTCAAGATTTACGAAGAAGTCTCCAAGCGCTTTGGCAAGTTGCTGGGCGTGGACCCGTGGCTGATCAATCCCCTGTTCAACCGATGCGGCGAGGTCAACTTTGCCGAGGAAACCGGCATGGATTGCCTGCGTACCAACGTCGATGCGGTGCTGACCAAGGTTCGTCGCAAATACAAGGAATACGGCATCAACGAAAAGCCTTTCGTGGTGGTGAAGGCCGACAACGGCACTTATGGCATGGGCATCATGACCGTGCGCGACGTCAAAGAACTTGATACGCTCAACCGCAAGACCCGCAACAAGATGGGTGTTGTCAAGGACGGTCAAGTCGTGAATGAGGTCATCATTCAGGAGGGGGTGCTGACCAATGAGCGCATGAACGATGCGGTCGCCGAGCCCGTGGTGTACATGATGGATCGCTACGTGGTGGGGGGCTTTTACCGTATCCATGCCGAGCGCGGCGTGGATGAAAACCTCAATGCGCCCGGCGCCAGTTTTGTGCCTTTGGCCTTTGCAGAGAGCACTCGCTTGCCGCAACCCGGTGTGAAGCCTGGGGCCAGTGCACCCAATCGTTTTTACATGTATGGCGTGATTGGCCGCTTGGCTATGCTGGCGGCGAGTTACGAGCTGGAAGCCACCGACCCCGAAGCAGAAACTGAAGAGTGAGGACGGTCGTTAGTTGCTGCGCTGCAACATTTATTCACAACGCCTGATTTAGAGCGTCGACCTTAGCCACAAGCCCTGCTGGCAGGCGCAAAATGGCGTTCCCTCAAAGAACGGAGCCTTAGGCGCTGCCCTAGGCCTTAATTTGTGTCTGCATCGAAATCGTCTCTTGCCGCATTAACTCTGGGCGCCATTGGCGTGGTGTATGGCGACATCGGCACCAGTGTGCTGTACGCCGTCAAGGAGGTCTTCAACTCCGGCCATGTGGACTTCACGCCCGACAACGTCTATGGCGTGCTGTCCATCTTCTTCTGGACTCTGACAGTCATCGTTTCCATCAAGTACGTGGTGTTGGTGCTAAGGGCGGATAACCACGGAGAAGGCGGCTTGGTGGCCATGTTGGCGTTGGCCTCCCAAGCGGTCAAAGACAAACCCCGACTGCGCAGCGTACTGCTGATCATGGGCATCTTTGGCACCTCGTTGTTTTATGGTGATGGTGTCATCACCCCGGCGATCTCGGTCTTGTCTGCGGTGGAGGGTCTGGAAGTCATTTCTCCAGCTTTTCGCCGTTTCGTGATTCCTATCACGCTGGTAATTTTGTTTTGCCTGTTTGCCGTCCAAAAGCGGGGCACCACCGGCATAGGCAAATTCTTCGGTCCTATCACGCTGCTCTGGTTTGGACTGATCGCCCTGTTGGGTGTGTGGCAGATCTCGTCCCATCCCGCCATTTTGCTGGCGGTCAGTCCGCATTACGCCCTGGGTTTCATGTTCGAAAACCCGGGCGTGACCTTTGTGATTCTGGGCGCGGTGGTGCTGTGTGTGACCGGGGCCGAGGCGCTGTATGCCGACCTGGGCCACTTTGGCAAAAAGCCCATACGCCTGGCCTGGTTTGCTGTGGTCATGCCGGCCTTGACCCTGAACTACTTTGGTCAGGGGGCCCTGCTGCTGGAGCATCCTGAGGCCGTCAAAAACCCATTTTTTCTGATGGCGCCGGATTGGGCTTTGCTTCCCTTGGTGGTCATGGCCACTCTTGCCACGGTGATCGCATCGCAAGCACTTATCTCTGGTGCGTTCAGTGTTACCAAACAAGTTGTGCAGCTCGGTTATTTGCCGCGCCTGAACATCCAACACACCAGTGTGCGCGACACCGGCCAGATTTACATTCCAGTGGTGAACTGGGGGCTGTTCGTCACCATCGTGCTGGCGGTGCTGATGTTCCGCTCGTCCAGCAACCTGGCTGCCGCCTACGGTATTGCGGTGACGCTGGACATGCTGATCACCACGATCCTGACTTTCTTTGTCATACGCTACAGCTGGAAATATCCCTTGGTGCTGTGCTTTGCGGCCACTGGCTTTTTCTTTGTGGTGGATCTGGCCTTTTTTGCGTCCAACATGTTCAAGCTCTTTGATGGTGGCTGGTTCCCCCTGGTTATCGGTGGGGCCATCTTTGCCCTGATGACAACCTGGAAAGACGGGCGCACCCTGTTGAACCAGTCCCTCAAAGCCGACGCCATTGATCTGCCCAGTTTTCTGGATGCCGTGTTTGTCAGCCCACCTGCCCGTGTCGAGGGCACTGCGGTGTTTTTGACGGCTGAGCCTGGCACGGTACCCAACGCCCTCTTGCACAACCTCAAGCACAACAAGGTGCTGCACACCCACAACTTGTTTGTGACGGTCTGCAATCACGAAGTGCCCTGGATAGGCATGAACAAGCGGCTGTCCATCGAGTCGCTGGGCCATGATTGCTGGCAGGTGGTGATTCATTACGGCTTCAAGAACGATCCTGATGTGCCCAAGGCCTTGCAGCAAATCAAGGGGAGGGGCTGCGAGCTGGATGCGATGAACACCAGCTACTTCCTGTCCCGCGACACAGTGATTCCCACCATCGGTGGCGGCATGGCGCAGTGGCGCGAGAAGCTTTTTTCACAGATGCACCACAACGCCAGCGGTGCTGCGGACTTCCTGATGCTGCCCAACAACTCTGTGGTGGAGCTGGGCTCCAAGATCGAGATTTGAAGCGCCTGTGTCCTTTTTCAAAGACATCAGCCTAAGCGCTTTTACCGCCGGCTTTGTGGCGGTGCTGGTGGGGTTCACCAGTTCGGTGGCCATCGTGTTTCAAGCAGCGCTGGCGTTCCAGGCCACGCCTGAACAGCTGGCTTCGTGGATGTGGGCCCTGGGTCTGGGCATGGGGCTGTGCTCGGCCTTGCCCTCGCTCTGGCTCAAGAAGCCCGTGATGGTGGCTTGGTCCACCCCGGGTGCAGCGGTGCTGGCCACGGCCGGTGTGGCGGGTGGTTTTTCCATGGGGGAGGCGGTGGCGGCCTTCATGGCCAGCGCCGCTTTGATCACCCTGGTCGGGGTCACCGGTTGGTTCGAGCGCATCATGAACCGGGTGCCGACTGCGCTGGCTTCTGCCCTGTTGGCGGGTGTACTGGCACGTTTTGGCCTGCAGGCGTTTGCTGCTGCCCAAACCTCTTTGCCGCTGGTGCTGCTGATGTTGGGGGTTTACCTGGCAGCCAAGCGTTGGTGGCCGCGCTACGCCGTGGTGCTGACCTTGCTGGTGGCGCTGAGCTATGTGCTCGCACGGGGGCAATTGGCGCTGGGCGGCTTGACGCTGGCGCTGGCCACACCTGAGTGGGTGGCGCCGCAGTTCACCGTGGCTGCGCTCGTCAGCCTCGCCTTGCCCCTGTTTGTGGTGACTATGGCGTCCCAAAACCTGCCGGGTGTGGCAGCCATACGCGCATCCGGCTATGGCCCAGACAGTGCTGATGGGGGAATTCCCATCTCCAAAGTCATCACGCTGACTGGGTTGGTCACGCTGCTGCTGGCGCCTTTGGGCGCCTTTGCCCTGAATCTGAGCGCCATCACCGCAGCCATCTGCATGGGGCCCGAGGCGCATACCGACCCGCGTAAGCGCTACACCGCTGCCGTGTCATGCGGGATGATTTACGCCGTGATGGGCGTGTTTGGCGCGGCCATCATGGGCCTTCTGATCGCCATGCCCAAAGAGCTGGTGGCGGTCATCGCCGGTCTGGCGTTGCTGGGCACCATCGGCAGCGGCCTGGCCGCCGCTGTGAAGGACGAGGTCCACCGAGAGGCGGCACTGATCACTTTTCTGGTCACCTTGTCGGGGGTGGTCATTGCCGGCGTGGGCTCTGCTTTCTGGGGCGTGCTGGCCGGTGCCCTAGCACTTTTCATCCAACAGTTCGGCGCCGCCAAGCATCTGCCCGCCCATGGCGCCGGCCACGAGACAGCCGTAAACAAGCCATGAACATACTTTTTGTTGCCGACCCGTTGGAGTCCTTCAAGATTTACAAGGACAGCACCTTCACCATGATGCGTGAGCTGCAATCGCGAGGACACACCCTCAGTGCCTGCGAGCCCAAGGACATCATGTGGCAAGGCGGTGGCGGGGTTCAGCAGCCGGTGACGGCCTATGTGCGCGACATCACCTTGACGGGCGACCCGGAGCACTGGTTTACGGCGGCCCAGCAGGCCCCCGATGAGCGGCCGCAGGCCCTGAAAGATTTTGATGCGGTGGTCATGCGCAAGGATCCGCCTTTTGACAGCGAGTTTTTCTATGCCACGCATTTGCTGGAGCAGGCCGAACGCGAGGGTGCCCGGGTTTTCAACAAGCCTGCCGCCCTGCGCAATCACCCGGAGAAATTAGCGATTCTTGAGTTTCCCCAGTTCATCGGTCCGACCCTGGTGACGCGAGATGCCTCGGACATCCGGCGTTTTCATGCCCAGCACCAGGACATCATCCTCAAGCCACTTGACGGCATGGGCGGCATGGGCATTTTCCGGGTGCGCGAGGATGGCATGAACCTGGGGGCCATCATCGAAACCCTGAACAAGGATGGCGCACAAACCGTGATGGTGCAAAAGTACCTGCCCGCCATCGCCCAGGGCGACAAGCGTGTATTGGTGATCGGCGGCAAGCCGGTGCCCTACTGCCTGGCGCGCATTCCTCAGGGTGGCGAGGTGCGTGGCAACCTGGCGGCCGGTGGCAAGGGCGTGGCCCAGCCGCTGACCGCGCGTGACCGTGAGATTGCCGAAGCTCTGGGCCCAGTGCTGGCGCCGCGCGGCCTGCTGCTGGTGGGCCTGGATGTGATTGGCGACAGCCTGACCGAGATCAACGTCACCAGCCCGACCTGCTTTCGCGAGATCAGCGATCAGACTGGTTTTGACGTGGCGGCCATGTTTGCCAATGCGCTGGAGGCTGCGCTCGCGCAGCACTGACGCCCCGCTGGCCGGCCGTCAACAAACACCACCAGGTCACCGGGCGCCATGTGCGTCCAGGCTTCGTTGGTGGTGAGTGGTTCGGTGACCACGATGGCCAGGCGATCTTCCCGGCCATTGAGCTCGGCCAGATTCACCCGCACTTCCTCGTCCTTCATTTGCACTTCGGTGAAGGGGTATTCGCGTACAAGGTAGCACAGCTTGGTACTGGCATGTGCCCACAAGGCCTGGCCGTTGCTGAGCAAGAAGTTGAAGGTGCCATGGCGGGCAATTTTGGGAACCAGCTCGCGAAGGGTGAGCGTCAATTCCTCGACGGTGGGCACCCCGGCATGGGATTTGGACAGCTCCTGCATCAACCAGCAAAAGGCCAGCTCGCTGTCGGTGCTGCCCACGGGCTTGAAATGGCCGTGCAGCGGCGGGTTGAAGTCCTTGAGGTCGCCGTTGTGGGCAAACACCCAATAGCGTCCCCACAGTTCGCGCATGAAGGGGTGGGTGTTTTCAAGTGCCACAGCACCCATGGTGGCTTTGCGCACATGGGCCACCACGTTATGGCTCTTGATGGGAAAGCCGCGCAACATGGCCGCAATCGGCGAGGTGGCTGCACTCTCCTTGTCAACAAAGCAGCGGGCGCCTTTGCCAGGCGCGTGGCCATCGGTTTCAAAAAAAGCAATGCCCCAGCCGTCGGCATGGTGGTCGGTGCTGCCGCCGCGCTGCGAAAAGCCCGAAAAACTCAGCGTCAGGCTGGCGGGCAGGTGGCTGTTCATACCCAGCAACTGGCACATGGTCGGGCTCCGTCGGTGGCGTGACGATGGTAGGGGCAGTGCGGAAGGTGTATCAGTCCCTGGGTTCGCTCCAGAGCTTGCCGCCCGTGGCCCAGTTTTCACGTTTCACGTCCGTGATCAGGATGTCGACCGCGCCCGGCGAGCCGCCCAGCACCTCGACTGTGACACGGGTGATTTCTTCAACCAGCTTTTTCTTCTGCTCGACGGTGCGGCCTTCCAGCATTTCGATGTGATAGGTGGGCATAGGTGTACGTGTCCTTGGATGTCAGCCAATACGGCGGGGTCGATGTGAGAGCAATTATGCGGTGGACGTTGCAGCGCAAGCGGGGCAAATGCAGGCCTTGCCACGCAGGTCTTCAGGGACGCGCGACAGCAGCTCGGCGCTGAAGGTGGCTTCGGTGCACCAGCAAGGAGCCTGGGCTTGCCCGGTGGCTTTGGCCAGCTCCATGGCGCACTGGTTGCTCTTGCCGCAGACCGGGCACTGCGTGGGGTCGATCAATGGGCTCACAGCTGTCTTCATGTCAGTCCTGTTTCAGGGCCAAGGCGGCGTCGTAGAGTTCGTTTTTGGAGGCGCCGGTGATGTCCGCGCTCACTTTCACCGCTGTTTTCAGGGGCAGCTCTGCCAGCAGCAGTTTTAGCACCCGCAGGGCCTGTGCCGGGGCGCTGTCGTTGGCAACGGGCGCGGGGTGGACCACCAGTACAAATTCACCCCGTGTACGCTGGGGCAGGGCGGCCAGCCAGGCTGGCAATTCGTCCGCCGGCAAGGTGGCGATGTCTTCGAACTGTTTGGTGAGTTCCCGTCCCACGGTCAACAAACGCTTGCCCAGCGCGGACAGGGCCAGCGCCACGGCCTCAATGCGGTGCGGCGCCTCCAGCAGCACGACGCTGCGGGGCTCGGCCGCCAGTGCGTTGATGGCCAAGTTGCGCTCGGTGGCTTTGGTCGGCAAAAAGCCCGCAAACACAAAGCCGCCGTGGCTGTCGTCAGCGCCTATGCCCGCCACGCTCAAGGCCGCCGTCACGCTGCTGGCACCGGGCAGGGGCACCACGGTGTGGCCGGCGGTGCGCACCACCGCCACGAGGCGGGCGCCGGGGTCGCTCACGGCGGGCGTGCCGGCATCGCTGACAAAAGCCACACGCTGACCCTGGGCCAGTAGCGACGTTACTTGAAGTGAGGCCTGGGCCTCGTTGTGCTGATGCACCGCCAACAGTTGGGCCGAGGGTTTGTCGATGCCATAGGCGCGCAGCATTTGCTGGGTGTGGCGGGTGTCCTCGCAGGCAATCACATCCACGATCTGCAGCACATGCAGTGCGCGCAGGCTGATGTCTGCCAGGTTGCCGATGGGCGTGGCCACCACATACAGGGCACCCTGCGGATAATGTTGCGCAGATGCCGCATCACGGGCTGCGGCCAGGGCCGAGGCATAAGAACTCAATGGTGTTTCCTCAACAGGGTTCAGCAAGTCAGGCAGGCACCACCAAACAGGTGGGCGATGCCGCAGAAGACGCCGCGCTGCGCTACCTGCAACAGCAGGGGCTGCGGCTGCTGCAGCGCAATTATCGGACGCCCGGTAGGGGAGGCGGCGAAATTGATCTCATCATGCGCGCCCCCGATGGCACAGTGGTGTTTGTCGAGGTGCGCAAGCGCGCCAGCCTGAGCCACGGCGGTGCTGCGGCCAGTGTCAGTGTTGCCAAGCAGCGGCGCATCGTGTTTGCCGCCCGGCACTTCCTGATGCGTCAGCGGCAGCTGCCGCCGTGTCGCTTTGATGTGCTCACCCTCGACCCCGCTGGCGTGCAGTGGCTGAAGGCTGCTTTTGATGCTTTTTGAGGCGCGTTTCCGGGGCTGCGGGGCGTCCCAAAACTTTACATTTGCTTGCAGGGGCCACGGTTATCATCGCCGCCATGCTTGAGCCACGGATCCAACAACATTTCATCGACAGCGCTGATCTCAAGTACCAGGCGGCTGAAGTGCTGAGCAAGCCCATCGAGGCGGCAGTCGATGCCCTGCTGTCTTGCGTGACCAGCGGCGGCAAGGTGTTGACCTGCGGCAATGGGGGCTCTGCGGCCGATGCGCAGCGATTTGCGGCCGACTTTATAGGGGGTTTCGAGCGCGAGCGTCCCGAGCTGGGGGCCATTGCTCTCAGCACCGATAGCTCCATCCTCACTTCCGTGGCCAACGACGACGATTTCAGCGCCGTGTTTTCACGCCAGGTGCGCGCCTTGGGGCAGCCCGGCGATGTGTTGCTGGCCATCACCACCAGTGGTAATTCCGCCAATGTGCTGGCGGCCATACAGGCCGCACACGAACGCGAGATGACCGTGGTGGCCTTGACCGGCCGTGGCGGTGGCAAGGTGAGCGGCGCCTTGCGCGACACCGATGTGCATATCTGTGTGCCGCATGAGCGCACTGCCCGTATTCATGAAGTCCATCTGCTCGCCCTGCATTGCCTGTGCGACGGCGTGGACACTCAACTTTTAGGTGAACAGGACAACCCATGACTCCAAACCCTTCCCTCGGCCACACCGTGCGCGCGGCACGTAGCACTGGCACCACTTTGGCGATGCGCGCCGCCTTGGCCTTGTGCCTGGCAGGCACCCTGGGGGCGTGTGCGCCAGTGCTGCTAGGTGGCGCGGCCATGACCGGTCTGGTGGCTACCGACCGGCGCACCTCAGGCGCTCAGGTCGAAGACGAGGCCATCGAGCTCAAGGCGGCCAGTCAGATTCGCGCCAACCTGGGCGAGCGCGTGCATGTGAATGTGACCAGCTACAACCGCCAGGTCTTGCTGACCGGTGAGGTTCCCACGGCGCAGGACCGCCAGAAGGTCGAGCAGGTGGTGGCGCGTGTCGACAACGTGCGCCAGGTCCTGAACGAGCTGGCAGTGCAAAGCGCCTCCAGCCTGACCCAGCGCTCCAACGACGTGTTGACCACGGGCAAGGTCAAGGCCGCGTATGTTGACGCCCAAGACCTGTTTGCTAACGCTTTCAAGGTGGTCACCGAGCGCGGCACCACCTACCTGATGGGCCGTGTGACCCAGCGCGAAGCCACGCGCGCCACCGACATCGCCCGTAGCGTGGGCGGTGTGCAAAAGGTCGTGCGGGTGTTCGAAATCATCACCGAAGAAGAGCTGCAGCGCCTGGTGCCACCAGCGCCCGCGAAAGACGCCAAGGCCAAATAAGGCTTACTTGAGGCGCTTGATGAGGCTGGAGGTGTCCCAGCGGCGCCCGCCCATCTGCTGCACGTCGGCATAAAACTGATCGACCAACGCTGTGACCGGCAGGCGAGCTCCGTTTTGGCGGGCCTCGTCCAGCACCAGGCCCAGATCCTTGCGCATCCAGTCCACGGCAAAGCCAAAGTCAAACTTGTCGGCCACCATGGTTTTTCCACGGTTGTCGAGCTGCCAGCTTTGCGCTGCGCCCTTGCCAATCACGTCCAGCACCTGGTTCATTTCCAAACCGGCTTTCTGGCCAAATGCAATCGCTTCGCTCAGGCCTTGCACCAGCCCGGCAATGCAAATCTGGTTGACCATCTTGGCGAGCTGCCCGTTGCCGCTCGTGCCCAGGTAGGTGAAGGCGCGTGAAAAGGCCATGGCGGTGGGCTGCACGGCTTCAAAAGCGGCTAGGTCACCGCCGCACATCACAGTGAGCATGCCATTCTGGGCGCCGGCCTGACCGCCAGACACGGGCGCATCGACAAAATGTAGTCCCAAGTCGCTTGCTGCGGCATAAAGCTCGCGGGCCACAGTGGCAGATGCCGTGGTGTGGTCCACAAATATGGCGCCGGGCTTCATTCCGGCGAACGCGCCGTCAGCACCGAGCGTCACGCTGCGCAGATCGTCGTCATTGCCCACACAGCAAAACACGATGTCGGCATCTGCCGCCGCTTCACGCGGGGTGGCTGCGCTGGTATGAACCGGCGACGCCAATTGCACCAGCCAGTCTTGGGCCTTGGCCGGCGTGCGGTTGTACACGCACACCGTATGGCCTGCACGCGCCAGGTGCCCTGCCATGGGGTAACCCATCACCCCCAGGCCCAGAAAGGCTACCTTGCGGGCTGGGGTGGCGTCGTAGTTTTTGTCGGCAATGGTGCTCATGAGGTAGTCCTGTGGGGTAGATGAAGTTGTCCGGATGGGGCGGCCTAAACGATGGCGAGGTGTTCGGTTCCCTCGCCCAGGTCGCCTGAGCGCCCACGGTTGCTGTTGAGCTTGATTTGCAGGCGCAGGTCGTTCTGGGAGTCCGCGTTTCTGAGGGCGTCTTCGTAGGTAATGAGGTTGGCCTCGTAGGCGTCGAACAGCGCCTGGTCAAAAGTTTGCATGCCCAGGTTGCGGCTTTTCTTCATGATCTCCTTGATCTCGGCGACGTCGCCCTTGAAGATCAGGTCCGAAATCAGCGGGCTGTTGATCATCACCTCGATGGCGGCCACCCGGCCTTTGGCGTCCTGCTTGGGGATCAGGCGTTGCGAGATCATGGACTTGAGGTTGAGTGACAAATCCATCAACAACTGGGCCCGGCGTTCTTCGGGGAAAAAGTTGACGATGCGGTCCAGCGCCTGGTTGGCACTGTTGGCGTGCAGTGTGGCCAGGCAAAGGTGGCCGGTTTCGGCAAACGCCACGGCGTGTTCCATGGTTTCCCGGTCGCGAATTTCGCCCATCAGGATGACATCGGGCGCCTGGCGCAACGTGTTCTTGAGGGCCGCATCCCAGCTCTCGGTGTCGAGCCCCACCTCTCGTTGGGTCACCACGCAGTTCTTGTGCGGGTGCACGAATTCCACCGGATCTTCGATGGTGATGATGTGCCCAAAGGAATTTTCATTGCGCCAGTCCACCATGGCCGCCAGCGTGGTTGATTTGCCCGAACCCGTGGCCCCCACCAATATGACCAGGCCGCGCTTGGTCATGGCAATGTCCTTGAGCACCGGTGGCACACCCAGTGCATCGATGGTGGGCAGTGTGGTGGGGATGACCCGCAGCACCATGCCGACCTTGCCCTGCTGCACAAAGGCATTCACCCGGAAGCGACCAATGCCGGCAGGGGCAATCGCAAAGTTGCATTCCTTGGTGCGCTCGAATTCGGCAATCTGTTTATCGCTCATCACCGAGCGCGCCAAAGCCAGCGTGTGTCCACTGTTGAGCGGCTGCGGGGACACCTTGGTGACCTTGCCATCGACCTTGATCGCAGGGGGGAAGTCCGCGGTGATGAACAAGTCGCTGCCATTGCGACTCGCCATCAGCTTGAGCAGATCGTTGATGAATTTAGTGGCCTGATCGCGTTCCATCAGAAAAATCCTCTTGTTCAGCCGGGGAAATTTTCCGGAATCTTGGCCTTGCTACGGGCCTCGGCAGCGCTGATCACGTTGCGTTTGACGAGGTCCATCAGGTTCTGGTCCAGGGTTTGCATGCCGACACTGTTGCCGGTCTGGATGCTCGAGTACATCTGCGCCACTTTGGCTTCGCGGATCAGGTTGCGGATGGCGGGCGTGCCCAGCATGATCTCGTGGGCGGCCACCCGACCCTGACCGTCCTTGGTCTTGCACAAGGTTTGCGAGATCACTGCCTGCAGAGATTCGGACAACATGGCCCGCACCATCTCTTTTTCTTCGGCGGGAAAGACGTCAATGATCCGGTCGATGGTCTTGGCCGCACTAGAGGTGTGCAGCGTGCCAAACACCAGGTGACCCGTTTCGGCAGCCGTCATGGCCAGGCGGATAGTTTCCAGGTCGCGCATTTCACCCACCAGAATGGCATCAGGGTCTTCGCGCAGGGCCGACTTCAGGGCCGCGGCAAAACTCAGGGTGTGGGGCCCCACCTCGCGCTGGTTCACCAGGCATTTTTTGGACTCATGCACAAATTCGATCGGATCTTCCACCGTGAGGATGTGACCGAATTCGTTTTCGTTCAGGTAGTTCACCATGGCCGCCAGGGTGGTCGACTTGCCCGATCCAGTCGGGCCTGTCACCAGCACCATGCCACGTGGCTTCATGGCCAGGTCAGCAAAAATTTTGGGGGCGTTGAGCTGCTCCAGCGTCAGGATCTTGCTTGGAATGGTCCGAAACACGGCGCCGGAGCCGCGTTGGTGGTTGTAGGCATTGACCCGAAAGCGGGCCAGGCCCTCAATTTCGAACGAGAAGTCGATCTCCAGAAACTCTTCGTAGTGTTTGCGCTGGGTGTCGTTCATGATGTCATACACCATGGCATGCACAGCCTTGTGGTCCAGCGCCTCGATATTGATGCGGCGAACATCGCCGTGCACACGAATCATGGGCGGCAGGCCAGCTGACAGGTGCAAGTCAGATGCCTTGTTCTTGACGCTGAAACTCAGCAGCTGTTGAATCTCCACCGCACCCTCACTCTCGTTTGTTACGCTTGGGCGATTATGACCACGATTGCTGTAAACCTTGAGAGCGTCCGGGAACGAATCCGAGGGGCCTGCCAGCGCGCGGGCCGGGACCCGCAGTCAGTAGGTCTGCTGGCGGTTTCCAAGACATTTGGCCCTGAGGCCGTGCTGGAGGCGGTCGCCGCCGGACAGACCGCTTTTGGCGAAAACTACATCCAGGAAGCGGTGGAGAAGATTCAGCTCCTGGCACAGCATCCGGGCTTGCCGGCCCTCGAATGGCACTGCATAGGCCCGATCCAGAGCAACAAGACACGCCTGGTGGCAGAGCACTTTCAGTGGGTGCACACCGTCGACAGGCTGAAAGTGGCTCAGCGTCTAAGCGAGCAGCGGCCAGCGCATCTGCCGCCCTTGCAGGTGTGCATCCAGGTCAATGTGGAAGGCGGGGCCACCAAATCGGGTGTGTCGCGTACCGAGGCCTGGGCGCTGGCCCAGGCTGTGGCCGCTTTGCCCCGGCTGACCTTGCGCGGTGTGATGTCCATTCCTGATCCCGCGCCAGACGAGCAGTCTCAGCGCCTGGTGTTTGCTCAGGTCAAGGCTGTGTTTGACGACTTGCGAGACCAAGGGCTGGCGCTGGACACCCTGTCGATGGGCATGTCGGGCGACCTGGATGCGGCCATCCTGGAAGGCAACACGATGGTGCGGGTGGGCAGCGCCATTTTTGGGACGCGAACCCGTCCAGTGACGACTGGGGCTTGAACAGCGCTGAGCGGCCCGCTACAACAGGGCTAGCCGGGTGCTGTTCTTGACTTCTTCCATCACAGCATAGGTGCGGGTTTCGCGCACGCCGGGCAATTGCCACAGCACGCTACCGGCAAAGTTTCGGTAGGCGTTCATGTCGGCCATGCGGGTCTTGAGCAGGTAATCGAAGCCTCCGGCCACCATATGGCACTCCATGATCTCCTCACGCACCTGCACGGCGGCCTTGAAGGCCTCAAACACATTGGGCGTGGTGCGGTCCAACAACACCTCGACAAACACCATCATGCCGGCCCCCAGCTTCAAGGGGTTGAGGCGGGCCTCGTAACCCAGGATGTAGCCCTCGCGTGTCAGGCGCTGCACACGGGCCAGCACGGCGGTGGGCGACAACCCTATGGTTTCAGCCAGCTTGAGGTTGGCCATGCGGCCATCACGCTGCAGGGCATCCAGGATTTTCAGGTCCAGCCGGTCGAGGTCGTTCAGTGCTTCGGGCATGGAAACGTGTGGCTTCAGCTTGGGGCGGGCATGTTGCGCGCGGAAGCCGAGACGAGAAAAAAGTGGGAGGGGTGGGCCATAGTGGCCGGATCACGCCGATGCGCGTGGCATCAGCGTGATGGGGCGGGGCTGATCAGCCGCCCTTGTGGCAACGCTTGCCAGGGTTCTTTTTGCTGCGGGTGGCCACGCCGCGCTCCAGGCTGCGCTTTTGACCGCGGCTCACGGGGTTGGTGTAGCCAGGCAGGGGCACAGGCTTGGGTGAGCGCAGACGGTCTGCTTCGGTACGGAATTCTTTGGCCATTAAAAATACTCCATGAGTGTTGAAAAACCCAATATTAGGCCACAGCCTGAGACTGCTTCCTGCTGTGCCTGCATTTGATCCGAGCCAAGACCACGCTGTCGGTCCGATGGGCGTGGCCCTGAGCTGCGCTGGCCCAGGCGGAGATCAAACGCCTGGCGCGCGAAGTTGAAATGAATAAATAACCATAAATAGTACAAATTTCGATTAAAAAATCTGTCATGAATGGTTAATCATCCGTTCATTCACCAATTTTACGGAGATTTGTCATGCGCCTTCCCAACCCCTATCGTCCCGAGGGCGATGTCGTGTCCCATCGGCTGGCAAGCTTGGCCCATGCCCTGGACTGGGCCGAGGCCGCGCGGGTGGCCGCGCCTTGGGTGCAGGCGGTGCGCCACAACCCACCCCCGTTCTGGGCCATGGAAAGCCTGCTCAAGGAATACCCTATCTCCAGCGCCGAGGGCCTGGCCCTGATGCGTTTGGCCGAAGCGTTGTTGCGCGTACCCGACGCCGACACTGCCATTGCCCTGACTGCCGATCAGCTGGGGCGCGCCGACTTTGACGCTGCGGGCGACAAAACCCTGGCGCGTCTGTCCAGCACGGCCATCGCTCTGTCCAAGAAACTGCTGCCCGACCACGAAACCCCCACCGGCCTACTGGCCAAGCTGGGCGCGCGCTCGGTGGTGGCGGCCACGCTGCGGGCCGTGCAACTGCTTGGACGCCAGTTTGTGCTGGGTCAGACCATTGCCGAGGCCATGAAAGAGGCCGACTCAGCTCGCCAGAAGCAGCGCGATGGGCTCCGGTTCAGTTTTGACATGCTGGGTGAAGGCGCACGTACCGATGCCGACGCGCTGCGTTATCTGGCCAGCTATACCCATGCCATCCAGGCGATTGCCGCCGGAGCCCAGGCCAGCGGTGCCTGCGAGCTCAACGACGGCATTTCCATCAAGCTCAGCGCGCTGCACCCACGGTATGAGGATGCCCAGCGCGAGCGCGTCATGGCCGAGCTGGTGCCAAGGGTGCTGGGCCTGTGCGAGCTGGCGGCCCGCGCCAACATCAACCTCACGATAGACGCTGAGGAGGTCGACCGGCTGGAGTTGTCGCTGGAGGTGTTCGAGGCACTGCTCACCGCTGTGGCACAGCAACTGCCAGCATGGTGCGCAGACTCGGGTCGCAGCACCTGGACCGGTCTGGGCCTGGCCATGCAGTCTTACCAGACCCGCGCGCTGGAGCTGATCGAGCATGTCATCCATTTGGCGCGCAAGCACAACATCCGCCTGATGTGCCGCCTGGTGAAAGGGGCTTACTGGGATGCCGAGATCAAGCGCGCCCAGGAGCAGGGCTTGCCGTATTACCCGGTGTTCACGCACAAGCACCACACAGACGTGAGCTACCTGGCGTGTGCCCGCGCATTGCTGGCAGCGCCCGACGCCGTCTATCCGCAATTTGCCACCCACAACGCCGCCACGATTGCGGCTATTCTGCAGATGGCAGCCAAAACCGCCCCTACCGCGGTAGCAGCGCAAAGCGCACTGTTGCCGGCACAGGGCAGCCGGTTCGAGTTGCAGCGCCTGCACGGCATGGGCGAGGGTGTGTACCGCGAGGTGCTCAAAAACCCGCTTATTCATTGCCGGGTGTACGCGCCGGTGGGTGCTCACAAAGACCTGCTCGCCTACCTGGTGCGCCGCCTGCTGGAGAACGGCGCCAACTCTTCGTTTGTGCACCAGTTGGCCGATGAGTCCGTGGACATGGGCGATCTGCTGATGTCGCCCCTGCGCCTGGAACCCTTGCCTTCACTGCCGCTGCCCGTTGACCTGTTTGGTGTGCACCCGGGTGCTCGCAAAAACAGCGCGGGTCTGGATCTGACCGTGCCCGCCCTGCGTGAGCCCCTGCAGGCCGCCTATGCCGTCACACAGGTCCCGACGGTGCCTGAAAGCCCCTTGGCCGATATTCCTGCTGCCGTGCGGCGCGCGCAAGCCAGCCTGCCCGCCTGGCGGGACACTGAGGTGGCTCAGCGTGCGGCGGTTCTGCGTCGTGCGGCTGACGAACTGCAAACCCAGCTGCCGCGCTTTTGTGCTCTGCTGGTGCGTGAGGCTTTCAAGACCTGGGGGGACGCAGTGGCCGAGGTCCGCGAGGCCATTGACTTTCTGCGTTACTACGCAGACGAGGCTCAACGCATCATGCAGCCTTGGGCTATGCCCCAGATGCACGGTGCGGTGCCAGGCCAGGGCAGCGCCTGGACGCATCAGATGTTGGGCCTCACTGGCGAGTCCAACACCTTGACGCTGACCGCACGCGGCACCTGGGTGTGCATCAGCCCCTGGAACTTTCCGCTGGCCATCTTCATGGGTCAGGTGGCGGCAGCCCTGGCCACGGGCAATACGGTGCTGGCCAAACCTGCCGAGCAGACCCCGGCCGTGGCGCTGGAAGCCACCCGTCTGCTGCACGCGGCCGGCGTGCCGGAGGGAGCTTTGCAGTTGCTGCACGGCGCCGGCGAAACCGTGGGGGCCGCGCTGGTCGCTGCGCCTGGCGTGGCCGGCGTAGTGTTCACAGGTTCGACACAGGTCGCCAAGATCATTCACCGTGCCCTGGCCGCCAAGGACGGCCCCATCGTGCCGCTGATTGCCGAGACCGGTGGCATCAACGCCATGCTGGTGGACAGCAGCGCGCTGCCCGAGCAGGTGGTCGATTCGGTCATGCAAAGCGCGTTTCGCAGTGCCGGCCAGCGCTGTTCTGCCCTGCGCTTGCTGTGCGTGCATGAGGACATTGCGGAGGGCGTGATCGACATGATCCGGGGCGCGGCGCAGGAACTGCGGGTGGGCGATCCGGCAGAACTGTCGACCGATGTTGGCCCGGTGATAGACGAGGAAGCGTTTCAAGGCATCAGCCGCCACCTGCAGCGTTTGCAAACCCAGGCCCAGCCCCTGTGGGGCGCTGCGGCGTCACAGCCGCCGTCACAGCCGGTCTCCCGCCTCATCGCGCCGCAGGCCTTTGAGGTGCAGCACATTGCAGATGTCACCCAGGAAATCTTTGGCCCGGTGCTGCAGGTCATGCGCTGGAGAGGGGACCCCCAGGCGGTGATCGAGCAGATCAACGCGCTGGGCTACGGGCTGACCCTGGGCATCCACACCCGCATCGACAGCCGCGCGCAAGCCCTGGCCCGTGCAGCCCATGTGGGCAACGTTTACATCAACCGCAACCAGATTGGCGCCGTGGTGGGCGTGCAGCCCTTTGGGGGCGAGGGCCTGAGCGGCACCGGTCCCAAGGCCGGTGGCCCGCACTACCTGTACCGTTTCTGTGCGGAGCAAACCATCACCGTCAACACCACCGCTGCCGGGGGTAACGTGGCGCTGATGGCCTGAGGGGCTTGTTGGACCTGTGGGTGCGTCAGCCGGGTCCCGCCTGGCTGGATGACGGCGCCCGCAGCGCCACATCGAGCTGATCGACCACCTCTGCCCAGTCGGCGTCCTGCTGCAGCATCTCTTGCAAAGCGCAGGCTTGGGTGGGTGACCAGAACGGCGCCTGATGCAGCTTCAGCGTGGCGGGTACGGGGCTATGGGCAGCCACAAAGCGCTGGATGGAGGCGTCATCCGACGCCAATCCCAACTGTGCGAAAAGGTCGTGAAAGCGGTGGCTGGGTTTTTCCATGTTGGCGTTCCTGAGGCTGTGCAAAGTGGCCTGATTGAACGCCAGCAAAAGGCCTCAAGGCTTGCCGCCTGTCAAAAACCGCAGTTAAAACCCCGCCGCCAATGCCGCCGTGACCCGGGCGGCCGGCCAGTCCCGACAGCCACAGGCGTTTTGGCCCGACCACAGGGGCGAGAAGTCCCCACTGCCCAGCTTCTCGGCGGCGGCTCGCAGCGGTGCGATGGCTGCGGTAGCCAGCGGAAACGCCGGGGCACTGGGGCACATCAGTGCAGCGCCACCGGCGACCGTGCCTTCTGGGTTGCCCAGCTCCCGCATCACCCGGTTGACAATGCCACGCGCGGGACGGCCGGTGAACACATTGGTCAGCGCGGTATGACGGGCGGCTTCGCTGGCAAGGGCTGAGCGGTGCATGGGGCTGGTGCTGCACTCAGGGCACAGCAAGTAAGCCGTGCCCACTTGCACGCCCGCCGCACCCAGCGCCATGGCTGCCCTGACTCCGGCCGCGTCTGCAATGCCACCGGCTGCAATGACCGGCACGCGCACGGCTTGCACGATCTGCGGCAGCAGGGCAAAGGTGCCTATTTGCGTGCTCAGGTCCTGGGTCAAAAACATGCCCCGGTGCCCGCCGGCTTCCAGGCCCTGGGCAATGATGGCGTCCACGCCTTGTTGCTCCAGCCAGCGGGCTTCGTCGATGGTGGTGGCGCTGGAGATCACTTTGGCGCCCCAGCTTCGGACCCGGGCCAGCAACTCTGGCGCGGGCAGCCCGAAGTGAAAGCTCACCACCGGCGGTTGAAATGCTGTCAGGACCTCGGCCAACTCAAGATTGAATGGCGCGCGTGCTGCGCTTGCAGCATGGGCTGCAAACGGCAAGCCCAGTTCCTCGTAAAAAGGCTGCAAGGCTTGCCGCCAGGCCACTTCTTGTGCGGCCTGTGACGGGGGCGGCGAATGACAAAAGAAGTTGACGTTGTAGGGCTGGCTTGTTTGGGCAGTAACGCGTTGCAGCTCGTCGCGCAAGGCGTCGGCCGACAACATGGCTGCGGGCAGCGAGCCCAGGGCGCCCGCTTGGCTCACAGCGAGGGTCAGTGCACTGCCCTGCACCCCGGCCATGGGGGCCTGGATCAGGGGAAGTCGGGTGCCTAGCAAGGTGGTGAGGGCGGTCATGGAGGGCATTTTTGCTCTAATGCGGACTCATCGTAAAAGGCTGTTCAAGCAAAGAACCGGAGACGCCATGCTTATCAAGCAGATTCTGTCGGATGTCCGACTTGTCATTGCCGACGTCGAGGTCGAGCTCAACGGCGCCTGGCGCAGCAGCCCCACGCTCTGCGCCGTGATCACAGACACAGAGGGCGACGTGGTGGTGCCGCTCAGCACGCCCGACGGTCGGCCGATTTTCATGAAGCTGGAGAACGCCATACGCTTGCCCTCGTCCCCGTAACGCATCAGCGCGGCTGCAGACGAAAGGCAGGCAGCCGCTCGCCCACGAGCAGGCCACGGGCGTTCAGGATGGGCTGGGCGCGCCAGGGACGAAGCTCCTCGCGCTGGGCCGCGTCCAGCCAGCCCAACTGATCGAGCACTTCGACCGTGGCGGCGTACAACGCCGGTTTGTTGGCGTCGATGATCTTGAGCGCGAAGGCCTCACCCCTGCTTTTGCTGCCTACCACCTGCACCCCGTCGGCGCCGATCTTGGTGACCCAGTCGCCGCGCCCGGCACGCATGAAGGCCAAGTCGCTGCGGCCAGTGCCCGACACCATCTCGGGGTGAGTGGTCATGGCCTCGCTCAGCGTGGCAAAGCTCTCGCCAAATTCGGGGTCTGAGGCGCCACTGGCCAGCCGTGCATAGCCCAACGCCAACTTTGACAGGGGCATGGCGTAGTTGGGGGCCGAGCAGCCGTCGATGCCCATCTTCAGGTCTTCTGGCGCCATGCCGGTGGCACGGGCGACGTCCCGACGCACAGCTTGCTGCAAAGGGTGATCGGGCTCGGTGTAGTCGTGCAGGCTCAAGCCGTGTTGCACGCAATAGGCCAAAAAGCCGGCATGCTTGCCGCTGCAGTTGTTGTGGCGCTCATCAAAGGCTAGCTTGGGCGGTGGCGCGGTGTCCATCAGGCTGAAGATGCCCGGCACATGGCAGCCACAGCCCAGGGCCTTGTAGGTCAGGCCTGCCTTGGCCAGCATCCCGTCGGCCTGTGCCACATGCATGTCTTCACCGTTGTGGCTGGCACACAGCAAGGCGATTTGCTCGGTGCTGAAATCAAATTGACGATGCCCGCCCGCCTGCAGCAAAGGCAGAGCTTGCAGCGCCTTGAGTGTGGAACGCGAAAAAGTCAGCCAGTGCGGGTCGCCGGCGTGCGCCAGCAATTGGCCGCGCGTGTTGACTACGGCCACCGACCCCAAGTGCTGGCACTCCAGCGTGCCGCCGCGAAACAGTTCTATCAGGGGAGTGTGTGCCATGCAGGCATTTTGCCCAGCTTCTGGTGGCTAGGCCGGTGCCGGGGCAGGGCGCTGGATAATGGTTTGACATTGCTCCTCTGATCAAACACAAACGTACCGTGAACCTCAAAAAAATCAGCCTCGTGCTGGCCCTTGCCTTGGCGATGGCGCTGTTTGCGGTGCTGGACCTGGGGCGCTATCTGAGTCTGGACTACCTGCAGCAAAGTCACGTTGCGTTTGCCGAGCTGTATGCCCGTCAGCCCTGGACGGTGGCCGCCACCTACTTTGCGGTTTATGTGCTGATCACGGCCCTGTCGATACCCGGTGCCACCGTGGTGACCTTGGCGGGCGGCGCCCTGTTTGGCTTGGGCTGGGGGCTGCTGATCGTCTCGTTTGCGTCCACCCTGGGCGCCACCTTGGCTTTTTTAACAGCGCGCTTCTTGTTGCGTGACAGCCTGCAGGCCAGGTTTGGGCCACGCCTGGCCGACATCAATCGGGGTATGGCGCGCGACGGTGCGTTTTACCTCTTCACTCTGCGCCTGGTGCCCTTGGTGCCTTTTTTTGTGATCAACCTGGTGATGGGGTTGACGGCCATGAAGGTGCGCACGTTTTACTGGGTGAGCCAGCTGGGCATGCTGGCGGGCACGGCGGTGTTTGTGAACGCGGGTACGCAACTGGCTCAGGTGAGTTCGCTGCAGGGTATTTTGAGCCCGGGCTTGCTGGCGTCCCTGACGCTGTTGGGCCTGTTCCCCCTGCTCGCGCGCCGTGTGCTGGCCGTATTGCAGCGGCGCAAGGTGTACGCCCGCTGGGCGGGCGTGCGGCCTAAAACCTTTGACCGCAACCTGATCGTGATTGGGGGCGGTGCTGGCGGTTTGGTGTCGGCGTATATCGCGGCGGCCGTCAAGGCCAAGGTGACGCTGGTCGAAGCCCACAAAATGGGCGGCGATTGCCTCAATTACGGCTGCGTGCCCAGCAAAGCCCTGATCAAAAGCGCCCGTGTGGCTCACCAGATGCGCCATGCCAGTCGCTATGGTCTGAACGATGGCCTGCCCAGCTTCAGCTTCAAGGCGGTGATGCAGCGCGTGCGGGATGTGATTCGTGCCATCGAACCCCATGACAGTGTGGCGCGTTACACCGCGCTGGGCGTGGAGGTGCTGCAAGGCCACGCCCGCATCGTGAACCCCTGGACGGTGGAGATCGTTCTGAATGGTGGCGGTGTTCGGACGCTCACCACCCGCAGCATCGTGATCGCCGCCGGTGCCAGTCCCGTGGTACCTGTCATCCCCGGTCTGGACCCCGACACCTGCCTGACCAGCGACACCCTCTGGGACGCGTTGGCCCGTCTGGACCAGGTGCCCCCGCGCCTGCTGGTTCTGGGCGGTGGCCCCATTGGCTGCGAGCTGGCGCAAGCCATGGCCAGGCTGGGTGCCGAGGTCACCCAGGTGCAGCGCGCCGCACGCCTGATGATCCGCGAAGACGAAGACGTGTCTGAGCAGGTAGCCCAGGCCCTGCAAGCCGACGGTGTGCAGGTACTGACCACATGCGAAGCGCTGGGCGTCGAGACCGATGGGCGCGGTGGCGGCGTGATGGTCGTGCAGCAGCTGGGCGTGGTCTTGCGCCTGCCCTTTGATGCCCTGATCTGCGCTGTGGGCCGCCATGCCCGACTCAGTGGCTATGGACTGGAAGAACTAGGCATTCCGACGCAGCAAACCGTGCTCACCAACGAGTATCTGCAAACCCTGTATCCCAACATTTACGCCGCCGGTGATGTGGCCGGGCCTTTTCAATACACGCACACGGCAGCCCACCAGGCTTGGTATGCGGCGGTCAATGCCTTGTTTGGTGAATTCAGGCTGTTCAAGGCCGACTATGCGGTGATTCCGGCGGCCACCTTTGTGGACCCCGAGGTGGCCCGTGTGGGCCTGAACGAGCAGGAGGCCCGGGCCAAGAACATCGCTTATGAGGTGACGCGTTACGGCATCGACGACCTGGACCGTGCCATTGCCGACAGCGAGGCCCGAGGTTTTGTGAAGGTGCTCACCCCACCTGGCAAAGATCGCATTCTGGGCGTGACCATTGTTGGCGCTCAGGCCAGCGAGCTGCTGGCCGAGTACGTGCTGGCCATGAAGCACGGGCTGGGGCTGAACAAGATCTTGGGCACCATCCACACCTATCCCACCCTGTCTGAGGCCAACAAATACGCCGCGGGTGCATGGAAGCGCGCACACCAGCCTCACCGCCTGCTGGCCTGGCTGCGCCGTTACCACGACTGGAAGCGGGGCTGAAGTGCGGCGACTGGCCTGGTTGATTTTGTGGTTCGGATCGGCAATTCAGGCCCTGGCCCAGCCTGCGCCCTCGGTCGCCGCGCGCCTGGCGCCCTTTTCGTCCGCGCAGGTCGGCCCTGCGCCTTCCCCTTGGCGCACAGTGGGCTTGCCGCGCGACAAGGTGCCGCTGAGCCGCATCGAAATCGTTCAACAAGAAGGTGTGCGTGTGTTGGCGCTGGCGGCAGATGCGTCGTATGGCACGCTGGTGCACGCGCTGCCGGCCCAAGTGCCGGGACCTGACGTTACCTTGAGCTGGCGCTGGAAGCTGAATCAGCCGCTGGCCCGTGCCGACCTACGCACCAAGGCGGGAGACGATGTGGCGCTCAAGGTGTGTGCCATGTTCGACCTGCCGCTGGACGCCTTGTCTTTTACCCAGCGCAGCCTGATGCGCCTGGCCCGCGCGGCCAGTACCGAACCCCTGCCTGCCGCCACCCTGTGCTACGTGTGGGACCCTCAGCTGCCCGTGGGCACCCTGCTGCCCAATACTTATACCGACCGGGTGCGCTATCTGGTGGTGAGCGGTACCGATGCGCCCTTGGGGCAGTGGCAGGCGCAGCAACGCAAGTTGGCGGCTGATTATTTACAGGCCTTTGGTGCCGAAAGCCCGGTGGTGCCGCCTTTGGTGGCCGTGGTCCTGGGGGCCGATGCCGACAACACCGGTGGCCGATCTCTGGGATTTGTGGGCGACGTGCACTTGCAGCCGTGATGGCACGCAGGCCTGATCTTGTGCCGCGCTGATCCCTGGCAAACCAGCGGTGCCACTGCGTGCTAAGCTGGCACGCACGGCGGCCCTTGAGCCGCTTTTTTACAAAAGACAAGTTGCCAATTCAACGAGGAGACACACATGCCAGGCTTGCTTTCCAACATCGACCCAGACGGTTTGCTCGAATTTTCGGTGGTGTACACCGATCGGGCGCTGAACCACATGTCCAAGCGTTTTCAGGGTGTCATGACCGACATCTCTGCCATGCTCAAGGAGGTGTATCGCGCCAAATCCGCCGTGCTGGTGCCAGGTAGCGGCACGTTTGGCATGGAGTCGGTGGCCCGGCAATTTGCCACGGGCAAGAAAGTGCTGGTGATCCGCAATGGCTGGTTCAGCTACCGCTGGACGCAAATTTTTGACATGGGGTCGATTCCGGCCGATGCCACCGTTGTGAAGGCGCGCCGCTTGACCGACGACGCTCAGGCCCCCTGGGCGCCATGCCCCGCCGCCGAAGTGGCCGCCACCATCCGTGCGGAAAAGCCCGCTGTGGTGTTTGCTCCCCACGTCGAAACGGCCGCCGGCATCATGCTGCCCGACGACTACCTGCGCACTGTGAGTGAGGCGGTGCACGCGGTGGGTGGTCTGTTTGTGCTGGATTGCATCGCCTCGGGCGCCATGTGGGTGGACATGCAGGCCACCGGGGTCGACGTGCTCATCAGCGCCCCTCAAAAAGGCTGGAGCGGTTCACCTGCCTGCGCCATGGTCATGCTCAGCGAACGCGCCCGTGCGGCCATTGATGCCACCACCAGCACCAGCTTTGCCTGCGACCTCAAAAAGTGGCTGCAGATCATGGAAAGCTATGAAAACGGCGGTCATTCGTACCACACCACCATGCCCACCGATGCGCTGGCCCGCTTGCGCGACGTGATGCAGGAAACCCGCTCCTACGGCTTTGAGAAAGTGCGCCAGGAACAGATCGAACTGGGCGCCAAGGTGCGTGCCCTGTTCGAAAGCCGGGGTATCCGCAGCGTGGCGGCGGATGGTTTCAAGGCGCCTGGCGTGGTGGTCAGCTACACCAGCGACCCCGATATGCAAAACAGCAAGAAGTTTTTGGCCCTTGGCCTGCAAACCGCCGCTGGCGTGCCCCTGCAGTGCGATGAACCCGCCGGCTTCTCCACCTTCCGCGTGGGCCTGTTCGGTCTTGAAAAACTGCACAACATCGACCGCAGCGTAGGCCATTTGGCCGCCGCCCTGGATCAGATCGGGGTGAAGGCGGGCTGATGCTCAAAACCGCTCCAGCTCCGGGTGCTTGATGGCGCCGCTGCGCACCAGCATCTTGCCGTAGTCGGCGCAGCGGTTCAGGGTGGGGATGACCTTGCCGGGGTTGAGCAGGCCGGGCGGGTCGAAGGCGCGCTTGATGCCACACATCTGCTCGTTTTCAGCGGCGCTGAACTGCACGCACATGCTGTTGAGCTTTTCAACGCCCACGCCATGTTCACCAGTCACAGTGCCGCCCATGGCCACGCTGGTCTCCAGGATGTCGGCGCCAAACAGCTCGCAGCGGTGCAGCTGATCGGGGTCGTTGGCATCAAACAAAATCAGGGGGTGCAAGTTGCCGTCGCCGGCGTGAAACACGTTCATGCACCGAAGCTGGTATTTGCGTTCCATCTCCTCGATGGCCAGCAAAATGTCGGCCAAGCGTTTGCGTGGGATGGTGGAGTCCATGCACATGTAGTCGGGGCTGATGCGCCCGCTGGCCGGAAAAGCGTTTTTGCGACCACTCCAGAACTTCAGTCGTTGGGCTTCATCCCGGCTCACCGTAATGGCCGTGGCGCCGCAACGAGTCAGCACCTCGCTCATGCGGCCAATTTCTTCTTCCACTTCCTCTGGCGTGCCGTCGCTCTCGCACAGCAGGATGGCTGCAGCGCTCAGGTCGTAGCCAGCATGCACAAAGTCTTCGACTGCGGCCGTCATGGGTTTGTCCATCATTTCCAGGCCGGCCGGAATGATGCCGGCGGCAATCACCGCTGCCACCGCATCACCCGCCTTGCGCAGCTCGTCAAAGCTGGCCATGATGCAACGCGCCAGTTGCGGCTTGGGCACCAGCTTGACGGTGACTTCGGTGGTCACCGCCAGCATGCCTTCGCTGCCCACCACCAGCGGCAGCAGGTCCAGCCCGGGTGCGTCGAGGGCGTCGCCGCCAAATTCGACGGGTTCACCCTCTATGGTGTAGCCACGCACCTTCAGCACGTTGTGCAGGGTCAGGCCGTACTTGAGGCAGTGCACGCCGCCCGAGTTCTCAGCCACATTGCCGCCGATGGTGCAGGCAATCTGGCTGCTGGGGTCGGGCGCGTAATACAGGCCCAGGGGCGCCGCCGCCTCGCTGATGGCCAGGTTGCGCACGCCGCATTGCACCACTGCCGTGCGGCTGCGGGCATCGAGCTTCAGGATTTTGTTGAAGCGTGCCAGGCTGAGCGTGACGCCTTGCGCATGCGGCATGGCACCACCCGACAGACCGGTACCTGCGCCACGCGCCACCACCGGCACCCCCAGGGCATGGCAAGCTTTGAGCACCGCCTGTACCTGATCGGTGGTTTCGGGCAACACCACCACCATGGGGCGCTGGCGGTAGGCCGTGAGGCCATCGCATTCATAGGGCGTGGTGTCTTCGCCCCTGAACAGCACAGCGTGTGCGGGCAGGCAAGACCGCAGTGCCTGCACAACGTCAGCCTGGTGCTGGCTGGCCTGTAGGGCCTGGTGGTGGGTGGCGGTGAGGGGTGCGTTCATGGTGTCAAGCTGTGCCGTAGTCGTGGCACTGTAGCCCAAGCGCGACCGCCTTGCTCAGCCTGCCGCGTTGACCTCAATCGCGCCGCGCCGAATCTGGTCGCGCTCCAGCGATTCAAACAGGGCCTTGAAGTTGCCTTCGCCAAAACCTTCGTCGGCCTTGCGCTGGATGAATTCGAAGAACACCGGGCCGAGCAGGGTCTGGCTGAAGATTTGCAGCAGCAGGCGTTTGTCGCCATGGGCGGTAGAGCCATCCAGCAAGATGCCGCGGGCCTGCAGTTCGGCCACAGGTTCGCCATGGCCGGGCAGGCGCTCGGCCAGCATCTCGTAATAGATGTCGTTCGGGGCCGTCATCAGGGGAATGCCCGCCATTTGCAGGGCGTCCACACTGGCCATGATGTCGTCGGTCAGCAGGGCAATGTGCTGGATGCCCTCACCGTTGAACTGCATGAGGAATTCTTCGATCTGGCCGCCGGTTTTGCCCGATTCTTCGTTCAAGGGGATGCGGATCAGGCCGTCAGGCGCCGTCATGGCACGGCTGGTCAGGCCGGTGTATTCGCCCTTGATGTCGAAATAGCGGATCTCGCGGAAATTGAAGATTTTTTCGTAAAAGCTGCCCCAAAACGCCATGCGACCCTTGTAGACGTTGTGCGTCAGGTGGTCGATGACCTTGAAGCCGTGGCCCACCGGGTGCCGGTCCACGCCGTCGATGAACTCGAAATCAATGTCGTAGATGCTCTTGCCATCTTCAAAACGATCGATTAGGTACAGCGGCGCGCCACCGATGCCCTTGATGGCAGGCAGGCGCAATTCCATGGGGCCGGTAGGAATTTCCACGGGTTGCGCCCCCATCTCCAGCGCGCGTTCGTAAGCTTTGTGTGAGTCCTTCACCCGAAAAGCCAGCGCGCAGGCGCAGGCGCCGTGCTCGGAGGCAAAGTAGCCCGCCAGGCTTTTGGGCTCGCGGTTGACGATGAAGTTGATGTGGCCCTGGCGGTACAACACCACATCCTTGGAGCGGTGTTTTGCAACGAGCGTGAAGCCCATCTTTTCAAACAAAGGCTCCAGTACGCCCGCCACGGGGGAGGCAAATTCCACGAACTCAAAACCACACAAGCCCATCGGGTTGTCAAACAAATCAGCCATCGAGGTCTCCAAAAAATCCAAACAAATCACACACGAATCAATCGGTGAGTTGCCCAGGAGGAGCGCCGGGCCGCCCGCGGGTGCTGCGAGCGAGGTGCATGCCAACGATCAGGGCCTGGATGGGCATTATTCGAGTTGCACGTTGGCTTTGGCCTTGGTGGAGAGCAAGTTGAGTGCCGAGGTTACCGCAACATGCTTGCTGGCCTTGAATGGGCCCGGGCCAGCCAGACCCCCTGGCTAGAATGGGCGCCCCCTGAACCCGCCTGGAGCACCCGTGTCCTACCCCCTGCAAGACCGCCTGAAAGTGTTGCCCCAGTACCTGCTGCCCAAGCGGGCACTCACGGTGTTTGGCGGCTGGGTGGCGGGCGCCCAGGCAGGCCGCCTGACGACCCGGCTGATTGCCTGGTTTGTGCGCAAGTATGGGGTGAACATGGCCGAGGCTGCCAACGCTGACATTGCCAGTTACGCCAGCTTCAACGAGTTCTTTACCCGCCCCCTGAGACCCGGTGCCCGCCCACTGGCGTCAGCCGATCTGATTTGCCCGGTGGATGGGGCCATCAGCCAGTTTGGGGCGATTCAGCGCGACCAGATCTTTCAGGCCAAAGGCCACCACTACAGCAGCACGGCGCTGGTGGGCGGTGATGCGGCGCTGGCCGCGCAGTTTGACAACGGCCACTTCGCCACGCTGTACCTGAGCCCACGCGATTACCACCGCATCCACATGCCCTGCGAAGGGGTATTGAAGCGCATGATTTACGTGCCGGGCGACCTGTTCTCGGTCAACCCGCTCACCGCGCGCGGTGTGCCCGGCCTGTTTGCCCGCAACGAGCGGGTGGTGTGCGTGTTTGAAGGGGCGCACGGGCCCTTTGTGCTGGTGCTGGTGGGCGCCACGGTGGTGGGCAGCATGGCCACAGTGTGGCAAGGCGTGATCAACCCGCCGCGTGGCCCGGTGCGCGAGTGGCGCTATGACGACGGCGATATTGCGCTTAAACAAGGCGAGGAAATGGGCCGATTTCTATTGGGCTCGACCGTGGTGATGCTGTTTCCTGCCGGCCCGCTACAGTTCATTACTGGCTGGGCCCCGGGCGGCGCCATTCGCTTGGGCGAGGCAATGGCGAATCGGGTCTGAGGCGCGCGGGCCACTCGCCCTGCTTGCGGCGTCCTTGGCCCTGGGGTCATGTCGAGTGCTATATTGCAAAAACCACGAGACACACGATACCCATGCGCCTCAACACTGATCAAATTCAGGCTATTCGCGACGCTACAAACAGCACCTTTGGGGACAGCGCGGCAGTCTGGTTGTTTGGATCCCGCGTGGATGATGCCAAAAAAGGTGGTGACATTGACATTCTGGTGCGCCCGGCACCGACCGCGGTAGACCAGCCGTTCGCCAAGAAAATTCGCATGCTGACCCTGCTGGAGCGCTTGCTTGGGGACCGCAAAATTGACGTGGTCATTGAGCAACCGAACGACTCCCGGCACATCGTCGCAGTCGCCCACTCCACCGGCATTCAGATTCAATGAAAACCAGCCCTGAACTCCTGGCCCTACTGCACATCCAAACTGTCTGCCAGGGCCATGCGGAGGCGCTGTCTGAGGCCATGCACGATATGCAGCTGCGTGCGCTTACGTCTGACGACTACAACCATCTGAATAAAGCCGACCGCCGGCTGTTGGACCAATTTGCCTACCGCTACACGCGGCTTCAGGACGACATGGGCGCACGTCTGATGCCGTCTGTTCTCAGAGCCTTGGGGGAAGAAATTGCACCTATGTCGGCCATAGATCGATTTAGTCGCTTGGAGCAACTTGGTTGGCTCAAAAGTGCAGACGATTGGCTCATATTGCGTCAGGTGCGTAATCAATTTGCACATGACTACCCTGATAGCCCTGCCGAACGCTTTGAGCGTCTGCAAGCGGCCATTCAAGCCGCGCGGCAATTGTTGACGATCATGGCGCATTTCCAGCAGAAGTCGACTTCAATCTAGCCGCAAGTCCAACCCAAGAAGACCTAAGCCAAAATGGCTTTTTTGATTACAGGAGACCCCATGGCCTGGCAAGAGCTACACATGGACAGCCAATGGCTGCCTTTCACGCCTAACCGCAGCTTTGGCAAGGACCCGCGGGTGTTTGTGGCGGCCGATGGCATGCACTTCACCACGCATGATGGTCGCCAGGTGATCGACGGTATTTCCAGCCTCTGGTGCGTGGGCGCGGGGCACAACCGCAAGCCCATTAACGAGGCCATCAAGGAGCAGCTCGACACCCTGGACTACAGCACGGCCTTCAATGCCAGCAACGACAAGGCCTTTGCTGCCGCAGACAAGATTGCCGCCCTGGCGCCGGGTGACCTGAACAAGGTTCTGTTCTGCAATTCGGGCAGCGAGGCGGCCGACACGTCGATGAAGGTGGCGCTGGCCTACCATCGCGCGCGTGGCGAGGGCCATCGCAATGTGTTTATCGGCCGGGAGCGTGGCTACCACGGTGTGGGTTTTGGCGGCATGAGCGTGGGCGGTATACCGGCCAACCGCAAGGTGTTTGGCAGCGCGCTTCTGCCCCGGGTGGACCACCTGCGTTTCATTCACGACCCGGTTAACCACGCCTACATCCACCACCAGGAACCGGTGTGGCAGGAAGACATCTTGTTGGAGCTGGAAAACCGCATCTTGCCGCTGCACGACGCCAGCAACATTGCGGCAGTGATTGTGGAGCCGGTGGCGGGTAGCGCTGGCTGGTACATCCCGCCCCAGGGTTACCTCAAACGCCTGCGTGAGATTTGCGACAAGCACGGCATCTTGCTGATCTTTGATGAGGTCATCACCGGCTTTGGCCGTTTGGGCACCCCTTTTGCCGCAGATTACTACGGCGTGGTGCCCGACATGCTGAACTTTGCCAAGTGCGTGACCAATGGCGTGTTTCCCATGGGGGGCGTGATCTGTCGCCAGCATGTGTTTGATGCCATGATGGCCGTCCATGCCCAGGCACCCGAGCACGCCATCGAGTTTTTCCACGGCTACACCTACTCGGGTCACCCCGTGGCGTGCGCGGCGGCCATCGCGACACTGGATCTGATGCAAGAAGAAAACCTTTTTGAGCGCGCGGGCCAGATGGGCCGGGTGCTGGGCGACGCCATGCACAGCGCTCTGAAAGGGCTGCCTAACGTGGTCAGCATCCGCACACTGGGCCTGGCGGGCGCTGTCGAGTTGGCGCCCATTGCCGGCTCGCCTGGCAAGCGCGCCTATGACATTTTCATGAGCTGCTTTCACAAGGGATCTCTGGTGCGTCCCGCCGGCGACAACATCGTGCTGTGCCCACCGTACATCGTGACCCACGCCCAGATTGAGCAGCTGGTGGGCACGATTGCCGATGCAGTCAAGCAGCATGCAGGCTGAGGCGGGGTTCAACGAGATGACGGCCTCGACCCACTCTGAACGGAGAGGGGATGCACGCTACGCCCCGCAGACTCGTGCCGGGGTGTGGTTCAACATTGGCATCGAAATGGGTGAGCTGACTGAGCTGATGGACATCAGCCTGTCCGGCTTTGCCATTCGGTGTGACGAATGGCAGCTGCCGGTATTTTTGGCAACCGAGGGTCGTCCTCTTTACTGCGTTCTACTGCTGGGTGAGGCCCATTTTGGTTGCATGGTCAGCATGGCAGCGCCGCGTCCCGGGCACTCGGGCCAGATCGGTTTTCAGTTTGAGGCGGTTCCTGAGGACAGCATACGCCTGATACACGGGCTGATCGATGGGATGAAATCCAGGTTGCAGGAGCAGGCGGCCATCGCCGAAGAGATCTGAGCCAGCCAAACGAGGGTGTGCTTTTCAGTGCACCAGCACCGGGTTTTGCGCCAGCTCGGCATAGCCTTCGAGCGTGTCTTCCACTTCTTCTTGAGTGGGGGTGTTGACCTGCCAGGCCTGTATGTGCTGCTGAAACAGCTCAGCCCAGGACCCGTCCAAGTAAACCTCCTTGCCGGTGCGTTTGTCCACAATTTCGAAGCCGTGACGCGCCAATGTGGGAACCGGCTTGTCCTGCGTCGGGCCCTTGGATGCGTCGTCCGCCACTGCGTTGGCCAGCACGTGGGTCACAGAGTAGGTTTCAGAATCGTAGAGCGTGTGCATGGTGTTGTGTTTCCTCAAGTTGTCTTGCATTTCCATTCGTTTGGGAATTGGTCACTGCGTTGACAATTTCAAGATTAACAGGGTTTGAATGTGTAAGCGTCGCTCAGGGCCACTGGCTGGATTGCCAGAGCTGATCAGCAACATCGCCGTTGGCATCCGTAAGGCGGATACGCACGGGCAGGAAACCCATGGACGGTGCCAGCCACAACTCCAGCTTCTGGTCGTATTCTTTTTGCGGCAAACGCATCAGCTTGACAGCACTCAGTGTGCCACCTGGCAGGGTCAGAGACTCGTTCCCTTCTACGGTCATGCGCCACACATCTGCGGCCCGGGGGCCTGCCACGGGCAGCAGCAAGGAGGTGCCCATGGGAAGCGGGGGCGACGCGCCTGCCAGCAAGGAGGCCAGCTGCATGAACACACTCAGCCGGTCTTGCATGCCGGGCAACAGGGGCGCGCTGGGCGTGTTGGCGCTGAAGGTCACCAAGGCTTTGTTGCGCTCAAAGTGGGCGGCGACTTCGTTGCGTACCTTGTCCGAAAAACGTGTCGGGGCCAAACCTTGGCGAGTCATTTGTCCTGTACTGGTCTGTATGCGCGCACCCGCCAGCCAGTGGCGCACCTCCAGCCTGGCGCTGTAGCTGTCACCTTCAAGAGCCCACCGCATCTCGGCAGTCGCGCTTTGGCTGAAACCTTTGATTTGCAGCTGCACCTGGTAGGTCATGCGCACGGAGGGCGGTGGCACAAAGTGGTAGGCGTTGGGGTCGTAGGGACTGCCGGCTGAGTCCTGCGGCCCCACTGGTTCCGGGCTGGGTGTGACGGCGGGATCGACCGTTCCGTTGTTTGTTGCCACCGCCTGGGTATCTGGCGACGTCTCTGTTGAGGCAGGAGGCAAGTCGGGTGTTGGCACAGGCGTCAGAACACCAGGCGCTGTCGGGTTTGAATCAAGGGCAGCGGCTGAAATGCCGTTGGATGGGTTTGCTGATGCGGGGGATGGTTCCTGCGCCAGTACCGGTCGTAAGGGGCGTCGCACTGGTGTGATCGTGGGTGCCGACGGTGCCGCGGTCGCACGGGGCGGCGCTGCCTCGATGCGCCGGGTGTTGAAACGCAGTGCGCTGGCCTCGGTTGGTGTCAAGGTCGGCGCCAGGCTTAAGGTCAGGTGGGCTTGGGTCAGCAAGGCAAAGTGCGCCAGAAGCACTGCGGTCGCCACAAGCACCAACAGCCACCCTGATACGGGCGGGTCAAGCTTCGGTGGTTGGGAGGGCATACGGGCCAGCATGGCGACTAGAATTTTGCCGTTCAGGCGATGAAGTCAGTTTAAAGATGCGTATGTGGGGTACCCGGCCTGGGGTGCTGCTGCGCGTTGCAGGAGCCCACCATGAAACTTGCCACTTACAAAGACGGATCTCGCGATGGTCAGCTGATCGTCGTGTCGCGCGACTTGAGCACGGCCCATTATGCGACGGGCATCGCCAACCGGATGCAGCAGCTGCTGGACGACTGGAACTTCCTGTCGCCCTTGCTGCAGGATCTGGCACACACCCTGAACCAAGGCAAGGCTCGCCATGCGTTTCCTTTCGATCCGAGTCTGTGCATGGCCCCGCTGCCGCGTGCGCATGCATGGGTTCAATGCGCATCCGGGCCTGGCCGCACAGGGACTGTGCCTCCGCACCACTTGCGTTTGGGACTGAGCGATGATTTTCTGGGGCCGACCGAGCGCCTGATTTGCGCCAACGAGGCTTGGGGTCTCGATGTCGAACCTGGCCTGGCCGTGATCACCGGGGATATTCCTGCCGCTTGCGCGCCCGCGCGGGCACTGGAGGGCGTGCGCCTGCTGATGTTGGT
>JBJOIT010000010.1:0-73070 GCA_046046915.1 Pseudomonadota bacterium | reverse complement strand
GGCTTCGGCGGCTTCTTCAGCTGCTTTTTTCTCAGCCTCATCCTGCAGGCTGCCCAAGTCCACTGCGCCCTTGGCCACGCTTTGCAGCGGCGTGCCGTCGAACTCATGCACATAGTTCAGGGCCCACTCGTCCACGCGGTCGGTCATCAGCAGCACCTCGATGCCCTTTTTCTTGAAGACTTCGAGTTGCGGGCTGTTCTTGGCGGCGGCCAAGGTGTCGGCGGTGATGTAGTAGATGGCCTCTTGGCCTTCCTTCATTCGGGCCTTGTAGTCGGCCAGGCTCACGCTCACAGCATCAGAGGTGCTGGAGGCAAAGCGCAGCAGCTTGGCAATGCGGTCCTTGTTAGCAAAGTCTTCGCCCAGACCTTCTTTGAGCACCGCACCGAATTCGTTGTAGAACTTGGTGTACTTGCCTGCTGCTTCGGCGGCTGCGGCTTTTTCTTCCTCGCTCAGCACGTCGGTCACGCCGTCAGCATCGGAAACGGGGGCCTGGTCATGTTTCGCCAGATCTTCCAGCATGCCCAGCACGCGCTTGGTACAGCCCTCGCGGATGGCCTTCACATCACGGCTTTCCTGCAACAGCTCGCGGCTCACGTTCAAGGGCAGATCGGCGGAGTCCACCACGCCCTTGACGAAGCGCAGGTAGCTGGGCAGGAGGGCCTCGGCGTCGTCCATGATGAAGACGCGCTTCACGTACAGCTTGAGGCCGCCCTTGCGGTCGCGGTTCCACAGGTCCATGGGGGCTTTGGACGGGATATACAGGAGCTGGGTGTACTCGGTACTGCCTTCCACCCGGTTGTGGGTGTGCGCCAGGGGGGCCTCGAAATCGTGGCTGATCTGTTTGTAGAAATCGGTGTACTGCTCGGGCGTGATGTCCTTCTTGGCCCGGCTCCAGATGGCGCTGGCCTTGTTGATGGTTTCCCACTCGCCGGTCTTGACCATGGCGCCGGGCTGGCGGCCACCGTTTTCGTCGCTGGGGTTGATCAGTTCGCCGTCTTTCCATTCTTCCTTTTCCATCAGGATGGGCAGGCTGATGTGGTCGGAATACTTGTTGATGACGCTCTTGAGCTTCCAGGCACTGGCGTAGTCCAGGGCATCTTCACGCAGGTGCAAGATGACGCTGGTGCCGCGCTGGGCGCGCGAGATGCTTTCCACCTCGAAGGCGCCGCCACCGCTGGCACCACCATCACTGACCCAGCGCACGCCTTGGTCGGCGCTCAGGCCGGCCCGGCGGGATTCGACCGTGATCTTGTCGGCCACGATGAAGCCCGAGTAAAAGCCCACACCGAATTGACCAATGAGCTGGGCGTCGGCCTTCTGGTCGCCACTGAGCTTGCTGAAGAAGTCCTTGGTGCCACTCTTGGCAATGGTGCCCAGGTTGTCGATGGCCTCTTGCTGGCTCAGACCAATACCATTGTCGGTGATGGTCAGGGTTTTGGCGTCCTTGTCGAAGGACACACGCACCTCCAGATTGGGGGCGTCTTCGTAGAGGGCGTTCTGATTGATGGCTTCAAAGCGCAGCTTGTCGCAAGCGTCAGAGGCATTGGAGATCAGTTCACGCAGAAAAATCTCTTTGTTGGAGTACAGCGAGTGCGTCACCAGGTGCAGCAACTGCGCGACTTCGGCCTGAAAGGCCATGGTTTGCTTGGTCATGAATGTGAAATCTCAAAAAACGCAAAAACGAAAACGCGCCAGAAAGCGGCGCACCCGGGCCCTAGTTAGGGCTCAGGCGTCGGGTTTCAAGAGCCGGAGTGGTTCAGGTGTGGTGGGTCGCCGGCAGCCTGAAGGTCGCCATGGCAAGGATCAGTTCGACGGCCTGGGCCACCACGGCAAAGCAGGGCCGCTCCTGGCCCGCGCGAGCGACCTCATCATGTAGAAGTTTTTTCATGAGAAGTCGCAGAAGAGGGCGCACGTTCCACGGTGCCCAAATGGCGTGCCAAGCAAGCCTTGAACTCGTTCACATGAAAGGGCTTGCCCAGGAAGTCGTCCATGCCAGCTTGCCGGCAGGCCGCTTTGTCAGCGTCGGAAATATTGGCCGAAATCGCCACGATGCAAACGCCCTCAGACTTGCCGCCTTGCGCACGCAGTTGCCGGGTGGCTTCTAGTCCGTCCATGTCGGGCATGTAGACGTCCATGAGGATAAGGTCATAGGCGTTTTGCCGGGCCAGATGCACGGCCTGCTGACCGTTGGGTGCGATATCGACCGTGTGGCCCAAGCGTTCCAGTAGTTCCACCGCCACCATTTGTTGGGCCGGGTTGTCTTCTGCTACCAGCAGGCGGCTGGGTGGTGTGCTTTCTTGGCCCTGCCGACCAGGCATCGACACCGGCGTTTCTGCCGCTGGCAATGGGAGCGAAAAACTAAACCAGCTGCCATGGTCGGGCGTGCTTTGAACCGCGATTTCGCCGCCCATCTCGCGTACCAGGCCCTGGCAGATCGCTAAGCCCAAGCCGGTGCCACCTGCTTGGCGAGTACTGGAGTGGTCTGCCTGATGAAACGGCGTGAAGAGCTTGGCCAGCGTTACTGTGGTCATGCCGATGCCGGTGTCGATGACGTCAAAATGAAGCAGGTCATCGGCTCTGAAAACCTTGAGCTGTACCTGTCCGCGCTGGGTGAAACGTATAGCGTTGTTCACCAACTGCATCAAAACCCGCCGCAAGCGGGAGCGATCGCCAATGGCGTGAGATTGGGACTGGGGGTCCAGATGCACTTGCAGTTGCAGGCCTTTTTTCTCTGCCGAATGGGCCAGCATGCTGCGTATTTCACCCAGAAGTTCATGCACGTCAAACACCATGGATTCAGGCGCGACCTGCCCGGCCTGGATGTCCGCTAACTCCGTGCTGTCATTGAGCAGATTGGTCAGGGCGCCGGCGGCCGCGGCAATTTCTTGGGCCACAGATTGCGTGCGGGGGTTGGATTCGGTGCTGGCCAGCAGCTCGCTCAGACCCAGGATGCCCGCCACCGGTGTCCGGATTTCATGGGTCAAGTTGCTCATCATTTGCGTTTGGGCATGGGTGGCATTGCTGGCAACATCTGTCGCCTGGGCAATGTCGTGCGCCAGTTCGTCCAGCGTCTTTTGGTAAGTGCGCTGGATTTTTTGAAATTGCCAGGCAAAAAAACCCAGTGTTCCCAGGGCAAACAAAATGATGGGCGACAACCAGAGCAGCAGTTTCTTGTGCTCACGCTCAACCAGTTCTATGGCCCGGGTTCGGTCAGCATAGATTTCGGCAACGCCCACCACGCCTTCATCCGTCCGTATCGGGCCATAGGTCGACACCAGGTTGCGGTCGTGGATGTGGCCATCAAAGGCCCCAAAACTGCCGCGGTAGGTGAGTTCACTGCTGGCAATGCCTCGTACCGCGCCCTGAAAGCCGGGGTTGCCTGCGTCGTCGTGCCCAATCTGCTTGGGGTCGGAGGAGTAGATGGTCAAGCCTTGGACGTTGTAAATTTTGACCTTGACGACATCCGTATGGCGACTGAATTTACGCACCAAGGCGTCGATTTCTGTCAGTCTCGGGTTATCCCGCGTGGCCTGAGCATCGCTGCCGGCGGGGGGCAGCATGGGCGCCAGCTCGGCCCAGGATTCATTGACAAAAACCTGGGTCAGTGAATTGTTGGAGTCTTGGGTTGACGCGGTCACGCTGTCCTGCAGGCTGCTGTGGAGCTGTTGCCACATCAGGGCCAGCAGCACCACACTGATGACCAGCCCAAGCAGACCAAAGAGTTTGAAGGGTTGCGTGAGCATCCATCGCTGCAGGGGGTGATTGAGGCGTTTCATCAGTCTGGATTCCGATTGAAAATGTCATGAAACACGGGCAAGTGCGCCAAAAATTGATCGAGCAGGCGCGGATCAAAGTGGCTGCCGCGTAGTGCGAGCATGTCGGAGGAGACGTTTTCCAGAGACCAGGCCTCCTTGTATGCGCGTTTGGACAGCAAGGCATCAAAGACATCCACAATGGCCACGATGCGACCGAAGAGGGGAATGGCCTCGCCTGCAAGCCCACCTGGATAGCCCGAGCCATCCCACTTTTCGTGGTGTGCGAGCGCAATTTCGGCACTGACTTGCATGACCGCAAGTTTGGGATGGTTCAGCAAACGATAGCCTTCCTCGGGGTGGCGTCGCATCACCTCCCACTCTTGCGCAGTCAACGGGCCGGGTTTGTTCAGGATCTCGTCCGGAGTTGCCACCTTGCCGATGTCATGCAGGGGGGCGCCGGCTTCCAGAAGGTCCAGCTTTGCCTCGGGCAGCCCATACAGCTCGCCTAGTTTGCGCGAGTACAGGGCAATGCGCCGGATGTGCGTACCCGTCTCTTTGCTGCGGCTCTCGATGGCGCCGCACAACCGGCTGAGGATTTCAGACTGCGCGTCGAGTAGGTCTTGGCGCAGCGCGATGTTGCTCATCAGGTTGCGGTAGCTGCGCAGCGAGGTGTAAACCGCGGTCTCGAGCCGGTCGGCAGTGAGTTCGGTTTTTTCCTTGTAATCATCAATCTCTAAGTACTGAACGATTTCGCGCTGGGGGGCCGCTCCCGGGTTGCCAGTGCGCAGTATCAGGCGGGTGTTCAGGTTGCAGAGTTGCTCGCGCACATATTTCACCAGGTCCAGGCCGGCGTGCTCGGTTTCCATCACGACGTCGATAAACGCCAGGGCGATGTCGTCATGCTGTTCGAACAACAAGCGTGCTGCCTGGGCGGAGTGGGCGTCCAGGATGTCCAGGGGGCGTCCGTCAAAGCGCACATCCTCCAGGACCAGGCGACTGACTTCAATGACGTCTTCTTCATCGTCAACCAGCAAAATTTTCCAGGGGCTCGTGTTGGGCTTGGGCATGTTTAGACCTGGGACGTGGTGGGGAGATCAATATGGAAAGTGGTGCCGCTTCCGAGTGTGCTGTGAAAGCTCAACTTGCCGCCCAGCACCTGCTCGACCGTTCTGCGGCTGGAAAACAGGCCCAGGCCCGAGCCGCCCGAACCGCGCTTGGTCGTGAAAAACGGTGTGAAGGCCTTGGCAATGGCTTCGTCGTTCATGCCGTTGCCGTTGTCGGCTACCGTGATGCGTACACCGGCAGGCTGCCGGGTGACTTCGATGCTGACGCGTCGGTCTTCGCAGCCCTCAAACGCGTGGATGGAGGCATTGACCATCAGGTTGGTGACCGCCTGGCCCAGCGACCCGGGCTCGGTGCGGATGCTGATGTCGGCGGGGCAATTCAGTTTGACCTCGCAGCGGCCACGTTTCATCAGGGGCGAGACTGACACCACCATACTCTCTAGAAAGGAGCTGAGGTTGACCTTGCGCCACTCGACGCGGGTGGCGTCTGCCGTGGTCTGCTTGAAGCTGGTGACCAGCCTGGCGGCCTTGTTCAGGTTGTTTAGCACCAGTTTGACTGACCGTCCCACCACAGTGGCCAGGCGACCAGCCTCGGAGGCCACGATGTCGCCCTGGCGTGCCGAGTCATCCAGCTGCTGCGCTACCTTGTCCAGATGAGACGAGGCGGTGATGGCAATGCCGATGGGGGTGTTCAGGTCATGCGCAATGCCAGCAATCGTGAGACCCAGCGATTCGAGTTTCAGAGACTCCTGCAATTCGCCAGCCAGCCGCAAATGCTCGGTTTCGGCGTTTTTCAGGTCGGTGATGTCTGTCAGGCAAATCACGTAGTGCTGAATTTGCCCCTGGGTGTCGTAGCTGGGAAAGGCCAGGAGGCGGCACCAGAACGCGGTGCCATCGCGCCTGTAGTTCTGGATTTCGACCTCCCTGGTTTCCCGTTGTTTGATGGCCGTGTGCACGGCCAAGACCGCCTCGGCTTGTGTGTCCGGGCCATACAAGAACCGCAGACCACGGCCTGCCGCCTCGTTGTGCAGATAGCCGGTCAGTTCTGTAAAGGCCTCATTGACGTAGCTGATTTCCAGGTCATTGCCGCGCGGCTGTGCAATGACGATGCCGAAGGGCGCCTTGTCCAGTACCGTGGTTTTGGTGCGCAGCTCTTCCACCGATTGCTGCAGTTGCAGGCTTTTGTCGTACAGCTCGCGGCTGGCGTTTTCCTTCTCGATGTTTAGTCGTTTGAGCTGTGCATTGCCCTTGCGGTATTCACGCAAGGCTGCCAGCGCAGTGCCGGTGAAAAACGCCAGATAAATTACCAGGGGCAAGCTGTCTTCCGCCTGGCCTGACAGGGACAGTGCCACAGACACGTCTTGTATGCCTCGTACATCACCCACAGACCAGTCGCGCGCCGGCGAGTCGGGGTGGCTGTTGTGGCAGTTCACGCACCCAGCCTCCATGCGTACTGGTATGGCCAGTCGCATGCGGGGCACGCCTGCGCTATCAATTTCGCTGCGCCAATGATCTGTCAGGCGTGGTTCACGCCGAAAGGTGCGTAAGGCCTCGGTTTGAAAGTCATCGAGTGCGGGCCGATCTCTTTGTTTAAAGGGCATGTCCGACACAAAGGAAAACATCAGCGATGTGTCAACAGCTTTGTCCCTGATGGCCTCACCCAGTTCGATCGACAGCGTGGCCGGTATGGGCACACCACCAGGTACCTTGTGGTAGGCCTCAGTCACGGTCACGACGCCGTTGTTTTTCAGGATGCGCCCGGAGACATTGGCGGCGTAGTAGGAGCGGACCACAGAGATCACCGAGCTGAAGGCCCGCGCATCTCGCATGGACTCCAGCTCCGCGTGGTGACGCAATGAGTAGTACAGCACAAAGGGCAACACCGTGAGCGCGGCGACAAAGATGACCAGCGCGGGTGTCAGGCCCAAGTCACGCCAGCGAGTGCGAAAGGAAGTGCGTGCGGGTTCAGTCATGGAGCATCCGTTCGTGGGGGCGTAAGCGTCGCGGTGGTGACGGTTGCCGCGGGCCGAAGCGCGATGATGGCTTCAAAGCCGGTGGTGTGGCCTGTCGCGGGCGAGTTTAGCGCCAGGGCCGCCTGGTGCCGCTCCAGGATGGTGCTGACGATGGACATGCCCAGCCCATAGCCTGTGGTCTGGTCGGAGTGCCTGACATGCCGCAGCCTGATCTGTGCCAGCTTGTCGGGGGGAAGGCCGGGGCCCTGATCGCGAACCAGCAGATGTGCCGGCGCCGTTACCGCCAGATCGATGGGGCCGTCCCCGCCATGGTGCACCGCGTTTTCGATGAGATTGCGCAGCACGATGGCCAGCGCATCGAAGTCTCCCCAGGCCAGGACATCGTGATCCTCTGGCACATGCAAGCGCAAGCGTGTGGTCAGGCCGGGATCGGCCCAGAACTCCTGCGCCACGATGCCTGCCAACTGCACCAAATTGACCACCTCACTGCCCAGCCAGGCGCCCGATTCAGCGCGCGACAGTTGCAGCAGCTTCTCGGCCCGCTTGTTGAGTTGAACCAGAGAGTTCAAGGTGTTCGACAACTCGGATCGAACCTCGCCAGGCAGGTCCATGCCCAGCAAGTGGTGCAGGCGCAGTTGCAGGGTCGCCAGAGGGGTGCGGATCTCGTGGGCCGCGTTGGCGGCCAGGGCGCGCTCAATGTCCAGTGCGTCGCTCAATCGTTGCATCAAATGCGTGGTGGTGTCGGCAATCACCTTCAGTTCATTGGGCAAGGACGCCGAGGAAATCGGGCTCAGATCCTGGCCATTGCGCTGGTTGATTTGCTCCGCCAGTCGACCCACGGGCGCCAGTTCTCTGCGAATGATGCGGATGGCCAGCCAGCCCAGCCCTGGCACGACGCATACCATGGGTAACAGTAACCACAGTACCGATTCGATCACGGCCTGGTTGCGGTGTTCGAGCGAGTCCGCCACATGGATGTAAAACGCCTGTGTGGGGCTGCCGTAGGTATAGATGCGCAACCCACCTAGCTCCGAAAAGCCGTTGCGCAGTGGGACATCGAAAGCTTGTTCCGGGGCATCCGCCGAGCGCAACACAATTTGATTTGCGGCGTTCACGACCTGGTAAGACATGTGGTCGTCTGCAAAACCCAGTGCCTGCCCGTGGCCCATGATGTGGGCGGTGCTGTTGCCTTGAGTATGGATTCTCATCAAAGGACTGGGCTCTGTCAGCGCCAACTCCAGAAGGCGTTGCCCGCCTTCTACGAGTGTGTGGTCCATGCCCTCATTGATTTCTGAGCGCACCTGCAGTGCACTTGCAAGGGTCACCGCCAGCCAGAAGATGGCAAACAGGGTGACCAGGGGCCGGGTGAGTCGCTGCGTCAGGCTCTGAGGTGTGGGCCTCACAGTCCCCCCGTGAGCCGATAGCCCAGGCCGCGGATCGTCTGGATGCTGTCGGCGCCGAGTTTGCGGCGCAGGTTGTGGATAAACACCTCTAGCGTGTTGCTGCCCACCTCATCGTTAAAGCCGTAGAGCGCCTCGATGAGTTGCCCCTTCAGGTGGATTTTGTCCAGCCGCGAGGCCAGCACCCGCAACAGCGCCCACTCCTTGGCAGTCAGGGACACAGGCTTGCCCATGCGGGTGACTTCCGTGCGAACCAGATCGATTTTCAGGTCGCCCGCCGTCACTTCCACGCTGGCACTGCCGCCCAAGCGACGCTCGATAGCTCTGAGCCGGGCCATCAGCTCGTTGGGATCGAAGGGTTTGACCAGGTAGTCGTCGGCCCCCATGTCCAGACCACGAATGCGATCGGTCACTTGATCGCGCGCGGTCAGCACGATGATGGGCACTTGCCCGTCGTGTTGACGGATGGCGCTGATGAGCTGCAAGCCGTCGCCGTCGGGCAGGTTCAGGTCCAGCAAAACGGCCCCCCAGCTCGCCAGGGGCAAGGCCGCACGGGCTTGCTGGAGTGAGGCAGTGTGGTCGACCGCATAGCCTTTACCAGCAAGATAAGTACGAAGGGCCTCGGCCAGAGAATGATCGTCTTCAACCAGCAATATACGCACAGAGCCCCCAAAAAAGACTTTTGATTAGAGCTGCGCAACATGAAGGGACGCTTAAAACCGTTCGTGAGGCTGAAGGTAGCGCCACTGGCCCAGCGGCAGGTTGCCGAGCATGACATTGCCGATACGCACCCGCTTGAGGCCCACCACTTTGAGACCCACCAGTTCGCACATGCGCCGGATCTGGCGCTTCTTACCTTCGGTCAGCACCACACGCAGCTGCTCGGGGTTTTGCCAGGTCACCTTGGCAGGTTTCAAGGCCTGTCCGTCCAGGCTCAGGCCATGGCGCAATTTGGCCAGCATGGCCGGCGGAAACGCCGCTTGAACATTGGTGCTGACAGGGTCGTTTTCATGAATGTTGACCAGCTCGTTGCCTGAGCCTGCAGGCTCTGGGGCGCCGGTGGGCGACAGGCCCCGGTACACCACCCGCACCAGGTACTCTTTTTCGATGTTGGAGTCCTCCCCGATCAGCTGGCGTGCCACCCGGCCATCCTGGGTGAGCACCAGCAGACCTATCGAGTCGATGTCCAGCCGGCCTGCCGGCACCAGGCTTTGCAGCTGGCGCGGGTGAAAAAAGAAGCGGGCGTTGTCGTCTGCCCAGCGGTTTTGTGGCTGCACCAAGGTGATGGCCGGCAGGTGGCCATCTTCGGCCTGACCGCTCACGATGCCCATGGGTTTGTTGATCAGGATCGTGACCTGGTTGGCCTGCTGTCCCTGCGCCTGCTTGTTGACCTCGATGCGGTCACTCGCGGTGACCTGCATGCCCATGCTCGCCACCTGGCCGTTGACCTTGACCCAGCCGCGCGCAATCCAGTCGTCTGCCTCGCGCCGGGACGCCATTCGCAGTTCAGCCATGCGTTTGTTCAAGCGACTGGTCTCTGCACCACCGGATGCCGCGCTGGGGCTTGTCGCCGTGGCGGGCTTGCCCGGCAGCCCCTCGGGACGGGGAATACGACGAAAGCGGGGGGCTTGTTCTGGAGTGCTCATGTGGGGGCGCCGGGCGCTGTGCGATTAGGGCGCGATTTTACGAACGGGGTGGAAGGCTGGTCGCCAAACACCCTGGAGCGCAGGGCTTGTGGGTCCAGCACCCGCAGGCCGCCATATTCCACC
The DNA here is from genome assembly GCA_046046915.1 of Pseudomonadota bacterium. GTDB lineage: Bacteria > Pseudomonadota > Gammaproteobacteria > Burkholderiales > Burkholderiaceae_C > JBEEJZ01. The sequence goes on along the minus strand of JBJOIT010000010.1, from coordinate 63,109 downwards.
CGAATGATGTTCTGTGCCTGCAGCGAGTTCAGGGCCGCATTGACCCGCTGGCGCGACAGGCCCACCAGGTAGGCCAGTTCCTGCTGGGTAATGCGCAGCAGTTCTCCGACGCCCGGGAAAAGCGTCTGGTTGAAAAGTGCCGACAGACTGCGGGCCACGCGCAAATCGGGGTTGTTCATGCGGTCGATTTCGCGGGCGGCAATGAATTGCCCCAGGCGTTCATTGAGCTGGTTCATCACAAAGCGATTGAAACCGATGGAGTTGTCGAGCAGCCAGTGGAAGGTGTCCACCGGCAAACCTGCCACCACACTTTTGCGCAAGGCCTGGATGTTGTAGCGGTAGGTTTCGCGCTTGAGTGCAGTGCCTTCGCCAAACCAGCCGCCGGGCGGCACGCCGGTGTAGGTCATGGTTTGTCCATGTTCGTTGTCGCTGCTCATCTTGAGCAAACCATCCACCACGCCAAACCAGTAGGTGACGGGTCTGCCCACACGACACACGTAATCACCTGGCAAGGCGTTGGTCACCTGGATTTCACGCTCAGCTCGGTCACGCTCATGGCTTTGCAGCAGTGCCAGCCAGGGAATGGTGGCTAATTCAGTCGGGCTGGGCTGGCGCCTGCGCTGATGCAGTGTGGGTGTGGTGGACATAAAACCTAGGGTAAGTCCTAACAGGTAAGACCCTAGGATTGTCATCCAAACGACAGAAAAGTGCCAAATCACAGCCTACTATCCGCTCAACAGTCCACTTCATCTGTTGGAGCAGGACGACTTGGAGACAAAAGGACCGGCTATGTTGACCACGTTTCCCCAATTGCTGCTCAAGCACGCTGCCGAGCGTGGTGCTGCTCCCGCCATGCGTGAAAAGGAATACGGCATCTGGCAAACGCGCACCTGGGCGGACATGGCGCGTGAGGTCGAGCAGATCGCTTGTGGTCTGCATGTGGCTGGCCTGCGCCGTGGCGAGCACATGATCGTGGTGGGCGCCAATCGGCCGCGCCTGAATGCCACCATGCTGGCCGCGCAAGCCCTGGGGGCAGTGCCTGTGCCCCTTTACCAAGACGCCGCAGCCGCCGAGTGTGTGTTTCCCATCACCAATGCCGAGGTTCGGTTTGCGCTGGTTGAGGACCAGGAGCAGGTCGACAAGATGCTGGAGGTGCGCGAAAGCTGCCCGCAGTTGCAGTTCATCTGCTTTGATGATCCCCGTGGCCTGCGCAAGTATGAAGAACCCGGTTTGCAGGCTCTGGACATGTTGATGGAGTCGGGTGCCGCATTTGCGGCCAAGCACCCGGGTTTCTTTCAAGAGCAGGTCGCTCAGGTGCAGCCCGATGACGTGGCGGCCATGTTTTTCACCTCGGGCACCACAGGCAACCCCAAGGGTGTGGTGCACACCCATCACAGCCTGATCAACCGCGCCCAGGCTGGCGCCAGTTTCGACAAACTGGGCCCTACCGAAGAGGTCTTGGCTTATTTGCCGCCTGCTTGGATTGGGCAAAACATCTTCAGCTATGCACAGTGGCTGGTGTGTGGCTATGTGGTGAATTGCCCCGAATCGGCGGCCACCGTCACCATCGACCTGAAAGAGGTCGGTCCGACCTATTACTTTGCCCCGCCCCGGGTGTTTGAGGGCCTGCTGACCAGCGTGATGATTCGCATGGAAGATGCAGGGGCCCTCAAGCGCAAGCTGTTCAAGTCCTTCATGGCGCTGGCCAAGCGCGTGGGGCCAGCCCGCATGGATGGCAAATCCCTGGGTCTGGTGGACGGTTTGATGTACGCCCTGGGTGATTTCATGGTGTACGGTCCCCTGCGCAACAACTTGGGCATGAGCCGCGTGAAAGTGGCTTACACCGCGGGTGAGGCCATCGGTCCGGATCTGTTCAGTTTTTATCGTTCCATCGGCATCAACCTCAAGCAGCTCTACGGTTCCACCGAGACCGCCGTGTTCGTATGCCTGCAGCCCGATCACGAAGCACGTGCAGACACGGTGGGCGTGCCTTGCGAGGGCGTAGAGATCAAGGTGGCCGACAACGGCGAAATTCTGGTCAAGTCACCCGGCCTCTTGAAGGAGTACTACAAGAACCCTGCCGCTACCGCCGAGGTGCTGACGGCCGACGGCTGGTACCACACCAGCGATGCCGGGTTTCTGGATGCGCACGGCCACCTCAAGATCATCGACCGTGTCAAGGACGTGGGCCGCATACACGGCGGTGCTTTTGACGGCGCCATGTTTGCGCCCAAGTACGTCGAGAACAAGCTCAAGTTCTTCCCGCACATCAAGGAAGTGGTGGCCTACGGTGACCGTCGTGAGAAGGTCTGCGTGATGATCAACATCGACTTCGAGGCCGTGGGCAACTGGGCCGAGCGTCGAAACTTGCCTTACGCCGGCTACACCGACCTGGCGCAAAAGCCCGAGGTGTATCAGCTGATCCAGGACTGTGTGGAGCAGGTCAACGCTGATTTGTCAGCAGACGAACTTCTGGCCGGTAGCCAGGTCAGTCGCTTCCTGGTGTTGCACAAGGAGCTGGATGCCGACGATGGCGAGCTGACTCGCACCAACAAGGTTCGTCGCGGCTTCATTGCCGAAAAATACCAACCCCTGGTGGATGCGCTGTATGGCGGCTTGGCCGAGCAGTACATCGAGACCACGGTGAAGTTTGAAGATGGACGTACTGGCAGCGTCAGTGCCACCCTGAAGATCTCGGACGCGAAAACCTTTGCCCCGGTGAAAGCCGCCGCCTGAGAGCACGAGGCCCCCTATGACCAAACACATCGGCGACGTCATCCTGGACGTCAACAACATCAGTCTGCGCTTTGGTGGTGTGAAGGCGCTGACCGATATTTCGTTCAACGTGCGTGAGCATGAGATCCGCTCCATCATCGGCCCCAACGGCGCGGGCAAGAGCTCCATGCTCAACTGCATCAACGGTGTCTACACGCCGCAAGAAGGCAGCATCACCTTTCGGGGCAAGACCTTCAACCACATGGACAGCCCTGACGTGGCTCGCATGGGGATTGCCCGCACGTTCCAGAACCTTTCGCTGTTCAAGGGCATGAGCGTGCTGGACAACATCATGAGCGGTCGTAACCTGCGCATGAAGAGCAACATCTTCTTGCAGGCCCTGCGCATCGGCCCTGCCGAGCGCGAGGAAACTCAGCACCGCGAAAAGGTCGAACGCATCATCGACTTTCTGGAAATCCAGGCCTACCGCAAGACACCCGTAGGCCAGTTGCCCTACGGCCTGCAAAAGCGCGTGGATCTGGGTCGCGCCCTGGCGCTGGAGCCGCAGGTGCTTTTGCTCGACGAGCCCATGGCCGGCATGAATGTGGAAGAAAAGCAGGACATGTGCCGCTTCATCCTCGATGTCAACGATGAATTCGGAACCACGGTCGTGTTGATTGAACACGACATGGGCGTGGTGATGGATATTTCTGACCGGGTGGTGGTGCTGGACTACGGCAAGAAGATCGGCGACGGCGCGCCCGATGACGTCCGTAACAACGAAGACGTGATCCGGGCCTACCTCGGCACGGAACACTAAGGAGCGCACGATGGGATTTTTCCTCGAAACACTGTTTGGCGGCCTGATGGCCGGCATGCTGTACTCACTGGTGGCGCTGGGCTTTGTGCTCATCTTCAAGGCTTCAGGCGTGTTCAATTTCGCCCAGGGCGCCATGGTGCTGTTTGCGGCACTGGCCATGGCGCGTTTTGCCGAATGGGTGCCCCTGTGGACTGGCATTGAAAGTGCTGTTGCTGCCAACCTCATCGCCTTTGTGCTGGCCGTGCTGGTGATGCTGGTGGTGGCCTGGTGCATCGAGAACCTGGTGCTGCGTCACTTGGTGAACCAGGAAGGCGCCACCTTGCTGATGGCCACCTTGGGCATCACTTACTTCCTGGACGGATTGGGTCAGTCCATCTTTGGTAGCGACATTTACAAGATCGATGTGGGCATGCCCAAAGACCCCATTTTTGCCTTCGAGAGCTTGTTTGAAGGCGGCATCATGATCAATAAGGAAGACCTGGTGGCGGCTGTGATTGCCGCGCTGCTGGTGGGCCTGTTGAGCCTGTTTTTCCAGAAAACCTCTACAGGTCGTGCCCTGCGCGCAGTGGCTGACGACCACCAGGCTGCGCAATCCATCGGCATTCCGCTGAACCGTATCTGGGTCATTGTGTGGTTTGTGGCGGGCATCGTGGCCCTGGTGGCCGGTGTGATCTGGGGTTCCAAGCTGGGCGTGCAGTTTTCACTCTCTACCGTGGCTCTGCGTGCCTTGCCAGTGGTGATTCTGGGGGGCTTGACCTCGGTACCCGGTGCCATCATTGGCGGGCTGATCATCGGTGTGGGCGAGAAACTGTCCGAGGTGTTTCTGGGGCCCTTCGTTGGGGGCGGTATTGAAATCTGGTTCGCCTATGTGCTGGCCTTGGGTTTTCTGCTGATCCGTCCACAAGGGCTGTTTGGCGAGAAGATCATCGATCGCGTTTGAGGAAAGACCATGTTCTACAGAGAAAACGGCCAGTTCAAGACCTCTTACCGGGCGGATCAGCAAATCTTTCCGATTGCCCAGGACCGCTGGGCGGTTCTGGCCCTGATTGCCTTCGCCTTTGCAGGCGTGCCCCTGTTGGCCGACGAATACATGTTTCGCGCCATCCTGATCCCGTTTGTGATCCTGTCACTGGCAGCTTTGGGCGTCAATATTTTGGTGGGCTACTGCGGCCAGATCTCCCTGGGTTCGGGTGCTTTCATGGCCGTGGGGGCCTACGCGGCCTACAACACCTTTGTGCGGGTGGAAGGCATGCCGCTCATCGTGGCGCTGCTCAGCGGCGGCGTGTTCGCCACCCTGGTGGGGATGTTCTTTGGTATCCCCAGCTTGCGTGTGAAGGGCTTGTACTTGGCCGTGGCCACCCTGGCGGCACAGTTCTTCTGTGACTGGGCGTTTTTGCGAATCAAGTGGTTCACCAACAACTCGGCTTCGGGCACCGCCTCGGTGTCTGACCTGCAGGTGTTTGGCCTGCCAATCAACTCACCCGTGCAAAAGTATCTGTTCTGCCTGGGCTTTCTGGTGGTGTTTGGTGTGCTGGCCAAAAACCTGGTACGTGGCGCGATAGGCCGTGAATGGATGGCCATTCGTGACATGGACGTGGCAGCGTCGGTCATCGGTATTCGTCCCATGTACGCCAAGCTGAGCGCCTTTGCCGTGAGCTCCTTCATCGTGGGAGTGGCGGGTGCCCTGTGGGCCTTTGTGCACCTGGGCTCTTGGGAGCCAGCGGCCTTCTCGGTCGACCGTTCGTTCCAGCTGCTGTTCATGGTGATTCTGGGCGGAATGGGCTCCATCATGGGCAGCTTTTTTGGCGCAGCCTTCATTGTGGTGCTGCCCATCATCATTAATCAGTCGCTGCCTTGGGCAGGCGCACTGGTGGGAATTGAGGTCAGCACCGCTGCGCTGACCCATGCTGAACAAATGATTTTTGGTGCGCTGATCGTTTGGTTCCTGATCGTGGAGCCGCATGGTCTGGCCAAACTGTGGAGCGTGGGCAAGCAAAAGATGCGGATCTGGCCTTTCCCGCACTGATGATTCACCGGTTTTGTTGGCAGTCATTTTTTAACAGGAGACAAGCATGAAACTTCGCAAACTCATCCTCGCCGTAGCCGCAGTGGCGGCGGGTGCTTCGGCCCTGGTGGTCAGCCCTGCTTTTGCGCAGGCCAAGGAGCAGTTTTTCCCCTCCTTGCCCTATCGCACCGGCGCCTACGCACCCAACGGCGTGCCATGGGCCAACGGCTATTCGGATTACCTCAAAGTCATCAATGCGCGTGATGGTGGCATCAACGGTGTGAAGATCACCACCGAAGAGTGCGACACCGCCTATGCCACCGACCGCGGTGTGGAGTGCTACGAGCGACTGAAGAGCAAGTCCCAGGGCGCGATCTTCCAGCCACTGTCTACTGGCATCACCTTTGCCTTGACCGAGAAGGCACCCACCGACAAGAACTCCCTGATCACCGGGGGCTATGGCCGCTCAGAGTCCAGCGATGGCGGTGTGTTCAAGTGGAACTTCCCGCTGATGGGCACCTACTGGTCGGGCGCTGACATCTTGATGCAGCACATCACCAAAAAAGAGGGCGGCAACCTCAAGGGCAAGAAGATTGCGCTGGTTTACCACGACAGCCCCTACGGCAAGGAGCCCATTCCCTTGCTGGAAGAGCGCGCCAAGATGCAGGGTTACGAGCTGACCCTGTTGCCTGTGACTGCGCCTGGCGTGGAGCAAAAAGCCACCTGGCTGCAAATTCGCCAGAAGCGTCCTGATTACGTGCTGTTGTGGGGCTGGGGCGTGATGAACTCCGCCGCCCTGAAAGAAGCCGTGGCCACGGGTTACCCCCGCGACAAGATGTACGGCGTGTGGTGGTCGGCAGGCGAGCCTGACGTCAAGGACGTGGGCGAAGCAGCCAAGGGCTACAGCGGTCTGGTGGTCACCGGCGAAGGCGGCAAGATCATTGACGACATCAAAAAGCATGTCTTTGGCAAGAACATGGGCACAGGCCCTGCAGACGAAGTGGGCACCACCCTCTACAACCGTGGCATGGTGAGTGCTGCGTTGGCAGTGGAAGGTGTGCGCCAGGCGCAAACGCGCTACGGCAAGGGCAAGGTCATGAATGGCGAGCAGATCCGCTGGGGTCTGGAAAACCTGACGCTGGACCAGAAGGCGCTGGACAAGCTGGGCCTGGGCACGGTGATGAAACCCATCAGCACGTCTTGCCTGGACCACGAAGGTTCCCGCGCTGCCCGTATCCACACCTGGGACGGCAAGAAGTGGTCCTTTGCTTCGGACTGGATCGAGGCCGACACCTCCATCATCAAGCCGCTGGTCAAGCAATATGCCGACAAGTACGCTGCCGAGAAGAAGCTGACACGCCGTACGCCGGCTGACTGCCAGTCTTAACTAGGCACACCCCCGTCCAGGACTCACTACGTGTAGTCTGTTCCCCCCTTGCAGGGGGCAACACCAGCGGTCCGGCCAAGCCGGTCCCGCGGTGTTTCTGGATGGGGCTTGCCATGCACACCACGTTGGATGGCCATCTTTGGCCACCAAATGAAAGCTTCGATGTTCGGAGTTCTCATTTGGTCTGAACGGAAACTTCGCTATGAGTGAATCCAAAAACATCGTTCTTAACGTCAACGGTATCGAGGTCATCTACAACCACGTCATTCTGGTGCTCAAGGGCGTGTCCCTGCAGGTGCCCGAAGGCGGCATTGTGTCTATCCTCGGTGGCAATGGCGCTGGTAAAACCACGACCTTGCGGGCGATTTCCAATCTGCTCAAGGGCGAGCGGGGTGAGGTCACCAAGGGCAGCATCGAGTTGCGTGGCGACCGCATTGAAAACCTCTCGCCAGCCGAGCTGGTGAACCGGGGTGTGGTGCAGGTGATGGAGGGGCGACATTGCTTTGCCCACCTCACCATCGAGGAAAACCTCATGACCGGCTCCTACACGCGCTCTGACAAGGCTGAGATCGCGCGCAACCTGGAGAAGGTTTACAACTATTTCCCACGCCTCAAAACCCGGCGCACCAGTCAGGCGGCCTACACCTCGGGCGGTGAGCAGCAGATGTGCGCCATCGGCCGCGCGCTCATGGCCAATCCCAGCATGGTTTTGCTGGACGAGCCCTCCATGGGCCTGGCGCCGCAAATCGTGGAAGAGGTGTTCGAGATCGTGAAGGACCTCAACCAAAAGGAGAAGGTCACCTTTCTGATTGCCGAGCAAAACACCAATATGGCGCTGCGCTATGCCGACTACGGCTACATCATGGAAAGTGGCCGTGTGGTGATGGATGGCGCGGCCAAAGACCTGGCCAGCAATGAAGACGTCAAGGAGTTCTACCTGGGTGTTGGGGGCGGTGAGCGTAAGTCCTTCAAGGATGTGAAGAGCTACAAGCGCCGCAAGCGCTGGTTGGCCTGACCAGGCCCTTGTGTTTGGTTTTCCCAACCTCGAACCGGTAAACAGCATGACCGTTCACTACGACGCTCTAGAGACCCGCGACCCAGCCCAACGTGAGGCCGCCTTGATGGCAGCCCTGCCAGCACAAGTGTCCCATGCACAGGCCAACACTGGGGCGTTTGCTGCACTTTTGCAAGGGGTTGACGCGGCTGCTGTCAGTAACCGGGCTGCTTTGGCGCAGTTACCGGTGATTCGCAAATATGAATTGCTGGAGCGCCAGCAGGCGCAGCGCAGCAGTGATGTTTTTGGCGGTTTTTCTGCTTTGCGCTTTGGGGCGGGCATGCGCCGGGTGTTTGCCAGCCCGGGCACCATTTACGAACCTGAGGGCACCCGCGCCGACTATTGGCGTATGGCGCGTGCCATGTTTGCCGCAGGCTTCAGGCCCGGCGAGCTGGTGCACAACTGCTTCAGCTACCACTTCACCCCTGCAGGTTCGATGATGGAGACCGGTGCGCATGCCTTGGGTTGCACCGTATTCCCCGGCGGCACCGGCCAGACCGAGCAGCAGGTGGCCGCCATGGCCGAGCTGCGACCGGCTGGCTATATCGGTACCCCCAGCTTCCTCAAGATCATTGTCGAAAAAGCAGCCGAATTGGGCGTGCAGTTGCCCAGCGTGACCAAGGCCCTTGTTTCTGGCGAAGCCTTTGTGCCCAGCCTGCGTGATTGGTTGGCAGAGCGTGGTGTGGCGGGCTACCAGTGCTACGCCACCGCGGATCTGGGATTGATTGCTTACGAGACGGCCGCTCGTGAAGGACTGGTGCTGGACGAGGGTGTGATCGTGGAAATTGTGCGTCCCGGCACCGGTGACCCCGTGCCCGAGGGCGAAGTCGGCGAATTGGTCATCACCACGCTCAACCCCGACTATCCGCTGATCCGCTTTGGCACCGGCGACCTGTCCGCCATCCTGCCCGGTACCTGTCCCACGGGTCGCACCGCTCAGCGCATCAAGGGCTGGATGGGGCGTGCAGATCAAACGACTAAGGTGCGCGGCATGTTTGTGCATCCCGGGCAGGTCGCCAACATCGTCAAGCGCTATCCTGAGGTCACCCGTGCTCGTTTGGTGGTCACGGGCGAAATGGCAGCGGATGCTCTGTGTCTGAAGGTTGAGACCGGGTCTGGCACCACCGATGGTCTGGCAGCGCGGCTGGCCGACACGGTGCGTGAGGTGACCAAGCTGCGCGCCGACATCGAACTTGTGTCCCCCGGGTCCCTGCCCAACGACGGTAAGGTGATCGAGGACGCCCGCAGCTACAAGTAAGTGCTGTCGCATCCCTGCTTGGGGTAAGCCCTATAAGTAGTTTCCGTATTGCGCAGGCGCAAGCACTGACTTAACCTAAGCCGTCATTTTTATCAGGAGTTGAGACATGAAGCGTTTACTGGTTGTGGCAGCTGCTGCCTCTGCAATGTTTGCCCATGCGCAAACCTACCCCGGCAGCAAGCCCATCACCTTTGTGGTGCCCTTTGCTGCGGGTGGCCCGACCGACCGGGTGGCGCGCGACCTGGCAGAAGCCATGCGCAAGACCCTGCCCGGTGGCAACTTCGTGGTTGAAAACGTGAACGGCGCGGGCGGCACCATAGGTGCCACCAAAGTGGCCAAGGCGAGCAACGATGGTCACACCCTGCTGTTGTGGCATATCGGCATGGCCGCCACTGCAGGCCTGTATCGCAAGCTGCAGTACAAGCCTCTGGAGGACTTCGAGTACCTGGGCATGGTTAACGACGTGCCCATGACCTTGATCGGCAAGCCCGACATGCCGGCCAACACCTACCGCGATTTTGAGAACTACATCCGCGCCAACAGCGGCAAGCTCAACATCGCTCATGCGGGCTTGGGCTCAGCATCGCACCTGTGCGGCCTGATGTGGCAATCGGCGGTCAATGCGAAGGAAGCCATGACCACCATTCCTTACGGTGGCACGGCCCCAGCCATGACCGCGTTGATGGGTGGCCAAGTGGACATGATGTGTGACCAGACCACAAACACCACGTCGCAGATCGAGGCCGGCCGCGTGAAGGCGTTTGCCGTGACCACCAAGGACCGCCTGAAGCACAAGTTCCTGAAGGACTACCCATCGCTCAACGAGATGGGCCTGAAGGGCTTTGACTTGACCATCTGGCACGGCCTGTACGCCCCCAAGGGCACGCCGGCTCCCATCCTTAAGCAGCTCAACGACGCCATGAAGGCGGCCTTGAAGGACCCCGAGTTCATCAAGCGTCAAGAAGGCCTGGGCGCGGTGGTGGTGACCGACAAGCGCATGGAGCCTGATGGTCACAAAGCCTTTGTGACCGGTGAAATTGCCAAGCTCAAGCCAGTGATCGAAGCTGCCGGCAAGTTTGCCGACTGATCCGTCTGCCTGACCTCAAAAACGCCTGGTTTGTGCCGGGCGTTTTTGTTTATACCCCCCAAACCACGTTGTCTTGGGTGGCTAGACAGCGACGCAGCATGTCGATGAAGGGCTGGGCCCTCTGGCGCAGGCCGATGGCATCAAATTTGGGCGCTGGTTCTTGCTGGGCCAAGGCCTCTGCAATCGCGGCTTTTTGCATGGCTTCTTCATGTAGCACCGCCGCTTCAAGTGCCTTGATGGCGTCGCCCATGTCGGCTGGTACCAGAATGCCCTGGGTGCATGGGGCGTCAACCGTAGCCTTGCCTATGATCTCCAGCATGCGCTGACCATGGGCTTGCAACATGATGATGTCGCCCGTGTTTTTAGACTTGAATTTGTAAAGCATGCACCATGCTAAACGCCTTTGGGCATAGCCTGGCTGGCATTTATCATGTGCCAGCACATCAGATTGGAGAACGCCTTTGGCCGAATTGCACATTCAGCGATCACATACTTTGGGCCTTGCCCAGGCACGCGTCATTGCCACGCAGTGGGCTGAGCAGGCTCAAGCCGACTTTGGCATGAGCTGCACCTATGCACAGGGCGAGCAGGTGGATGAACTGGCCTTTGCCCGTCCTGGGTTCAAGGGGACCTTGCAGGTCGATGCCGGACAGTTTGAGATTCGTGCCCAACTAGGCTTTTTGTTTGATGCCTTTCGCCCACGCATCGAGGCTGAGATGAACCGCAAGCTTGACGCACTTCTGGATCCGGCATCGGCCATCTGAGGCCTTTTGAGGCTGGTTCCTAAAGCTTGCCCGGCCTCAAGGCTCGCGGGGCTCGTAGGCGCTGACCAGGCCCAGCAAATGCTGACGCTGCTTCGCCTCCAGGTACGGTGCCAGCAAATTCAGCACATGGTGTGCGCCACCCAGCAGGGCATTGGGACCGCTGTCGGGCTCCATGGCATGACGCGGGTCGCGTACGTACTCAAAACTTAGCCAGTAGGTCAGCACCACCACCATGCTGGTGGCCGTGGAGCGTACCTCGCGGCTGTCCATCTGCACTGAGCCGGCAAAGCGCATGCCTTCGAGCAGGGCCGTGACAGAACGGGTCTTGTTCTTGAGCACTGCCTGAAAATGCGTTTCCAGGCGCCGGTTCTTGCTGAGAAGGTCGTTCAGATCCCGGTACAAAAAACGGTATTCCCAGATCAGCTCGAACAGGGTGTGCAAGAAGAACCAGGCGTCTTCCACATCACGCACGTCGCCACTGGCGTGCAGCAGTTCGTTGAGCGCTTTCTCAAAGCGATCAAACAAGGCATTGATCAGCTCTTCCTTGGCCGGGTAGTGGTAGTACAGATTACCCGGGCTGATGCTCAACTCAGCAGAGATCAGTGTGGTCGAGACGTTGGGTTCACCAAAGCGGTTGAACAGCGCCAGGGATGCTTCCAGGATGCGTTCGGCGGTGCGACGGGGGGCTTTTTTGACCATCTTGTGCTGCCGGTCTTGCAGTTCCGGCCTCAGCCGCCAGCCTTGGAATTGCGGGCGCTGGCACGCGCGGGCGATGACGAGGTCTTGCGAGGGGCGGGGGTGGTGCCTTGGGCAGAAGCATCTGGCGACGACAGCTTCTGGACTGCCTGCGTCAGGGCATCGACCCGGGCGATCAGCTCGGCCAGGTCCTGGCTGGAGGGCATGCCCAGTTTGCCGAGAGCCTTGGCCACGCGGTCTTCAAAAATGGTCTCCAGCTTGTCCCATTGGCCGGTGGCACGGGCGCTGATGTCATTGGCCATGCTGGTCATCTTGCTGGTGGCCTCCAGGATGCGGGCTTCGGCCGCTGCCTGGGTCTTGAGCTGCAGCAGTGTGCCTTCCTTGACCAAGGCTTCGAAGGCCTTGGAGCCTTCTTCCTGGGCCTTGGCAAAGGCGCCCAGGCCGGCCTGCCAGATTTGTTGGGCCGAGTCCTGAATCGCTGCAGGCGTGAAGGCGTCTTTCAGGTCGACTGGCTGTGTGGGATCAGACTTTTTGGCCATGGCAAGCTCCTGTGGATGGACCCCCTACTGTACGAGCGAAAACCGTCATTTAAAACGTGCACAATGCCGCCATTCCTTGTTTATCACTGCCCCAACATGACCGATATCCAGCACCTAGACCCGCTCGACAAGGCGGAAATCCTGGCCCAGGCACTGCCCTATATCCGCAAATTTCATGGCAAGACCCTGGTCATCAAGTACGGTGGCAACGCCATGACCGACCCGGCCCTGCAGCGGGCCTTTGCAGAAGACGTGGTGCTGCTCAAGCTGGTGGGCATGAACCCGGTGGTGGTGCACGGTGGCGGCCCGCAGATCGAAAACGCCCTCAAACGCCTGGGCAAGAAGGGCGAGTTCATCCAGGGCATGCGCGTGACCGACGCCGAAACCATGGAAGTGGTGGAGTGGGTGCTGGGCGGCGAAGTGCAGCAAGACATCGTGGGCCTGATCAACCAGGCCGGCGGCAAGGCTGTGGGCCTCACCGGCCGTGACGGCGGCATGATCCGCGCCCAAAAGCTCAAGATGCTGGACAACGCAGACCCCAGCAAGGAACACGATGTGGGCCAGGTGGGCGACATCGTCAGCATCGACCCCAGCGTGGTCAAGGCCTTGCAGGACGACGCCTTCATCCCGGTGGTGAGCCCCATCGGTTTTGGCGAGCACAACGAGAGCTACAACATCAATGCCGATGTGGTGGCGGCCAAGCTGGCCACCGTGCTCAAGGCCGAAAAATTGCTGATGCTGACCAACATCAGCGGCGTGCTGGACAAAGCCGGTCAGCTGCTCACCGACCTGACGGCCCGTCGCATCGATGAGCTGTTTGCCGATGGCACGATTTCAGGTGGCATGTTGCCCAAGATTGCCGGCGCGCTGGACGCCGCCAAGAGCGGCGTGAACGCGGTGCACATCATTGATGGCCGCGTGCCGCACGCTTTGCTGCTGGAGATCCTGACCGATCAGGCCTTCGGCACCATGATCCGCTCGCACTGAGCACGGCGACCCCGCTGCCCAAACTACATCACCGCGCCGATTTGCCAGGGCACGAACTCGGCTTGGCCGTAGCCGTGCACCTCGCTCTTGGTTTTCTGGCCTGAGGCCGTGGCCAGGATCAGGTCGAAGATGCGCTGGCCCATCTCTGCAATGCTGGCCTGGCCGTCCACAATCTCGCCGCAGTTGATGTCCATGTCTTCTTCCTGGCGTCGCCACAGGGCGCTGTTGGTGGCCAGTTTGAGGGATGGCGAAGGTGCGCAACCGTAGGCCGACCCGCGTCCGGTGGTGAAGCAGATCAGGTTGGCGCCACCCGCTACCTGCCCGGTGGCGCTGACCGGGTCGTAGCCAGGGGTGTCCATGTAGACAAAGCCGCGTGCCAGCACCGGCTCGGCGTATTCGTACACCGCCTGCAGGTTGGCGGTGCCGCCTTTGGCCACCGCCCCCAGGGACTTTTCCAGGATGGTGGTCAGCCCACCGGCCTTGTTGCCGGGTGAGGGGTTGTTGTTCATCTCGCCGTTGTTGATGCGGGTGTACTCCTCCCACCAACGGATGCGCTCTACCAGTTTCTCGCCCACCTCACGGCTCACCGCTCGGCGGGTCAGCAGGTGCTCTGCGCCATAAATCTCGGGGGTTTCCGACAGGATGGCCGTGCCGCCATGCGCCACCAGCAAATCGACTGCTGCGCCCAGGGCCGGGTTGGCGCTGATGCCCGAGTAGCCGTCCGAGCCGCCGCACTGCAGGCCAATGGTGAGGTGTGATGCGCTGCAGGGCACGCGCTGCACCTGGTTGGCGCGTGGCAGCATGGCCTTGACGAGTTCGATGCCCTTGGCCACCGTTTGTCGGGTGCCTCCGGTGTCCTGGATGTTGAAGGTTTGCAGGGTGTCTCCTTCGCTCAGCCCGCCTTGCGTGAGCAAGGTGTTGAGCTGCATGGCCTCGCAGCCCAGCCCCACCACCAGTGCTCCCCAAAAGTTGGGGTGGGTCGCGTAGCCCTGCAGCGTGCGCTGCAGGATCTGCATGCCCAGGCCGTGGTTGTCCATGCCGCAGCCGGTGCCGTGCGTCAGGGCCACCACACCGTCCACATGGGGAAAGTCGGCCAGCGCCTGCGGGTTGCTGCTGCGCGAAAAATGATCGGCAATGGCGCGTGCGGCCGTGGCCGAGCAGTTCACGCTGGTCAGCACGCCGATGTAGTTGCGGGTGGCGACCCGGCCATCGGGCCGAACGATGCCCATGAAGCGGGCGTCCTGTCGGGGTGCCTCAGGCTTGAGGTCTGCGCCAAAGGCGTAGTCGCGGGCAAAGTCGCCCTTGTCGGCCCCTACGTCCAGGTTGTGCGTGTGGATGTGCTCGCCTGCGGCGATGGGCTGTGAGGCAAAGCCGATGATCTGGTTGTAGCGGCGCACCGGTTCCCCGGTGGCCAGGGCGCGGGTGGCGATTTTGTGGCCGGGGGGAATCAGGCCGCGCACGGCGATGCCCTCGACAAGCGCGCCACTCATCAGCTGGGCGCGGGCAATCAGGACGTCATCGGCAGGGTGCAGTCGGATGAATGGGTTCATGGCGGCGTGGGTGGATGGAAGTGACTCGGTTTTTGCTCAGCATAATGACACAAGCGATACGCAAAGTGATTGCGCACCATCCGCGAGGCCGGGGTGGATTTAAAACAATGGAGTAGACATGAGACTGAATGGAAAAACCGCCCTGGTGACCGCCGCGGGTCAGGGCATCGGCCGTGCCACGGTGCTGGCTATGGCGGCTGAAGGTGCCCAGGTGCTGGCCACCGATGTGAATGCCCAACTGCTAGAAAGCCTGGCAGGGGTGGCCAATGTGCGCACGGCCCGGCTGGATGTGTTGGACAAAGCCGCGATTCAGACTCTGGTGGCGGCTGAGCCTGCGTTTGATGTGCTGTTCAACTGCGCCGGCATGGTGCACAACGGCACCATTGCACAGGCCACCGATGCAGACTGGGATCTGGCATTTCAGCTCAATGTGCGCTCACAGTTCTGGATGATTCAAGCCGTGCTGCCGGGCATGCTGGCCAAAGGCGGGGGCAGCATCATCAACATGGCCAGCGTGTGCAGCAGCCTCAAGGGACTGCCCAATCGCTTTGTGTACGGCACCACCAAGGCTGCCGTGGTGGGTTTGACCAAGGCTGTGGCCGCCGACTACGTGGGCCAGGGCATACGCTGCAATGCCATTGCGCCGGGCACGGTCGATACCCCTTCACTGGGGGATCGCATTAACAGCTACGAGGACCCGCTGGCGGCGCGCAAGGCCTTTATTGCCCGCCAACCCATGGGCCGCCTGGCGCAGGCTGCCGAGATCGCCCCCATCGTGGTTTACCTGGCCAGCGACGAATCGGTGTTTGCCAGCGGCCAGGTCCTCTCGGTTGACGGTGGCATGACGATCTGATGTCCAGCGTCTCTATTTCTCTTAACCCGCTACAGAAAGAAGCCCCATGAAACTGGTTCGCTATGGCAACCCTGGTGAAGAAAAGCCCGGCCTGATCGATGAGCAAGGCCGCCTGCGTGATTTGAGCGGTGTCGTGCCTGACATCGGCCCAGCCCAATTGGGTGATGCGGCCCTTGCCAAGCTGGCCAAGCTCAAGACCGCCAAGCTGCCTTTGGTGAGTGGCGATCCGCGTCTGGGCTCGCCTGTGGCGGGCGTGGGCAAGTTCATCGCCATCGGCCTGAACTACGCCGATCACGCTGCCGAATCGGGTATGCCGATTCCGGCAGAACCGGTGGTCTTCATGAAGGCCACCAGCTGCATTCAAGGACCGAACGACGAGGTGATGCTGCCCAAGGGATCAATAAAAACCGACTGGGAAGTGGAGCTGGGGGTGGTGATAGGCACCCGCGCGCGGTATGTGCCGCAAAAGGAAGCCCTGGCGCATGTGGCGGGCTATTGCACCATCAACGACGTGAGCGAACGGGCGTTTCAGCTGGAGCGTGGCGGTACATGGGACAAGGGCAAGGGCTGCGATACCTTCGGGCCGCTAGGTCCCTGGCTGGTGACGCGCGATGACATTCCCAATCCCCAGAAACTGGCCATGTGGTTGGACATCAACGGCCAGCGCGTGCAAACCGGCAGCACCAAAACCATGGTCTTCACCGTGGCCAAGATCGTGAGCTATGTCAGCCAGTTTATGACCTTGATGCCGGGCGATGTGATCACCACCGGCACGCCACCCGGCGTGGGCATGGGCATGAAGCCACCGCGTTTCCTCAAGAAGGGTGATGTGATCACCCTGGGCATCGAGGGCCTGGGCGAGCAGCGCCAGGTGGTCGTGCCCTTCAAACGCTGAGTTGTGACGGCCCCTGCCGGGTCGAGGGGCCGGGCGGGACTACAGTCGAGGGTCGCTACATGCTTTAAGCTGTGCGTGCCATGTTCAGCCCCCAAACGCAGGGAGACACTTCATGCCCACCTACACCCCACCGCTGCGAGACATGCAGTTTGTGCTGCACGAGCTGTTCCAGGTCACCGAGGACCTGCAAGCCGTGCCGCGTTACGCGGATCTGGATGCCGACACCATCAGTGCTGTGCTGGAGGAGGCGGGCAAGTTTGCCGCCGAGGTAGCGTTCCCGATCAACATCAGCGGCGACACCGAGGGTTGCCACCTGGACCCGGCCACGCATGCAGTGCGCACGCCCACAGGCTTTAAAGCGGCCTACCAGCAGTTTGTGGCTGGCGGCTGGCCGGCGCTGAGCTGTGATCCGGAGTTTGGTGGCCAGGGCCTGCCCCTGGTGGTCAACCAGTGCCTGTACGAGATGCTCAACAGCGCTAATCAGGCCTGGACCATGTACCCCGGCCTGACCCATGGTGCGTATTCGGCGCTGCATGCCCACGGCACCGAAGAACAAAAGCAGACCTATCTGCACAAGATGACCAGCGGCGAGTGGACCGGCTCCATGTGCCTGACCGAGCCCCATTGCGGCACGGATCTGGGGCTGATGCGCACCCGGGCCGAACCGCAGTTGGATGGCACTTACCGTATCACCGGCAACAAGATTTTCATCAGCGCGGGCGAGCACGATGTGGCCGACAACATCATTCACCTGGTGCTGGCCCGACTGCCCGATGCGCCCCCCGGCATCAAGGGTGTGAGCCTGTTCATCGTGCCCAAGTTTCTGGTGAACCCCGATGGCAGCCTGGGCGCGCGCAACGGCATTTATTGCGGCGGCCTGGAGCACAAGATGGGCATCCATGGCAATGCCACCTGCCAGATGGTGCTGGACGGTGCCATCGGCACTCTGGTGGGCCAGCCCAACAAGGGCATGCAGGGCATGTTCGTGATGATGAACGCCGCCCGCCTGGGTGTGGGCAACCAGAGCCTGGGCCTGACCGAGGTGGCGTACCAGAACGCGCTGGCCTATGCCAAAGACCGCATTCAGATGCGCTCCCTCTCAGGTCCCAAGGCGGTGGATAAGCCGGCCGATCCCATCATCGTGCACCCGGATGTGCGCAAGATGCTGATGACGGCCAAGGCCTATGCCGAAGGGGGGCGGGCGCTGGTCGTGTTTTGCGGCGTGCTGCTGGACAAAGAGCACTTTCACCCGGACGCGCAGGTGCGCCAGGACAGCGCAGAGATGCTGTCGCTGCTCACCCCCATCGTCAAGGCGTTTTTGACGGACAACGGCTGGACCTCCACCTCGGCCTGCCTGCAAGTGTTTGGCGGCAATGGCTACATCAAGGAATGGGGCATGGAGCAGTACGTGCGTGATGCCCGCATCAACATGATTTATGAGGGCACCAACACCATCCAGAGCCTGGATTTGCTGGGCCGCAAGGTGCTGGGCAACAACGGCGCCACGCTCAAAAAGTTTGGCAAGCTGGTGGCCGCGCTGGTGATGGAAGAGGGCGTGAATGAAAAGATGGCCGAGTTCATCAACCCGGTGGCCTATTTGGGTGAACAGATGATCAAGCTCACCACCGAGCTGGGTTTCAAAGCCTTTCAAAACCCCGACGAAGCCGGCGCCGCTGCGGTGGATTACCTGCGCGTGGCCGGGCACCTGGTGCTGGGCTATTTCTGGGCCCGCATGGCACAGGTGGCGCTGCGCGAAATATCTGCAGGCAATACCGACCCGTTTTATCTGGCCAAGCTGCAAACAGCGCGATTTTATTTCGCCCGCCTGTTTCCTGAAACCGCCACGCTCATGCGCACTGCCCGGTCCGGCGCGAAGGTTCTGATGGATACAGATGCGGCCTTGGGTTGAGGTCCATTTCACTTCACGCACAACCAGGAGACACCCATGATTCGTTGCGCTATGGCATATGCACTGATCCTTACCGGCACGAGCGCCATGGCGCAAATGACGCCCGTGGGCACCTGGCACAGTATTGACGATGCCACAGGCAAACCCAAAGGCGAAATCAAAATCGTGACCAATGGTAGTGGCGTGCTGTCGGGGGTGGTGGAGAAGTCACTGGACCCCAACCCAAGCCCAGAGACCCACTGCGGCAAGTGCACCGATGACCGCAAGGACAAGCCCAAGATCGGAATGGAAATCATCCGTGGGGGCAAAAAGGCCGAGGGCAAAGACGTGTGGGAAGGCGGCAAGATTCTCGATCCTGACAACGGCTGGGAATACAGCTTGCGCATGACGCCCATCGACGGCGGTAACAAGCTCGAGGTTCGTGGTTACATAGGAGCGCCGCTGCTCGGGCGCACCCAGACCTGGATTCGTGTTCAGTAATTGGCTTCAAGATGTCAGGAAGAACGATGTCCCGTTTCAATGTCCAAAAAGTGGCGGTGCTGGGCGCCGGCGTGATGGGCGCGCAGATTGCGGCGCACCTGATCAACGTCGGCGTGCCGGTGGTGCTGTTTGATCTGCCCACACCTGCCGACCAAGGCCCCAAAAGCGCCATTGCCCTGCGCGCCATCGACAAGCTCAGGCAGCTCAAGCCTTCGCCTTTGGGCGTGGCCGACGACGCCGTGCTGATTCGTCCTGCCAACTACGAAGAGCATCTGGGCCTCCTGGCCGATTGCGATCTGATCATCGAGGCGATTGCCGAGCGCATGGACTGGAAGCTCGACCTCTACCAAAAGATCGCACCCTTTGTTGCTGCGCACAGCATCGTGGCGTCCAACACCTCGGGTCTCTCGATCACCCGCCTGAGCGAGGCGCTGCCCGAGGCCATACGCCCCCGGTTTTGCGGCATTCACTTCTTCAACCCGCCGCGCTACATGTACCTGGTGGAGCTGATTCCCACGCCCAGCACGCAGGCGCAGGTGCTTGACGATCTGGAAGCCTTTGTCACCAGCGGCCTGGGCAAAGGCGTGGTGCGGGCCAAAGACACGCCCAACTTCATTGCCAACCGGGTGGGCATTGCCGGCATGCTGGCGACCATGAAGGAATGTGAGAACCATGGCCTGAGCTATGACGTGGTGGATGACCTCACCGGCAAAAAGCTCGGAAGGGCCAGTTCGGGCACCTTTCGCACCGCCGACGTGGTGGGCCTGGACACCATGGCGCATGTCATCAAGACGCTGCGAGACACCCTGAGCCTGGAGACCGATCCCTTCTATGCGCAATTTGGCACGCCCGAGGTGTTGACGAGCCTGATCGAGCGCGGCCATCTGGGCCAAAAAACCAAGGCGGGCTTCTTCAAGAAGGTGGGGCGCGACATCCTGCGCTTTGACGCGGCCAGCAAAACCTATGTGCCCGGGGGAGCGAAGGCTGACGAGGTCTATGCCCGCATGCTCAAGCGGCCGGCGGCAGAACGTCTGAAGCTCTTGCGCGGCAGCGAGGGCGCCCCAGGCCGTTTTGTCTGGGCGGTGCTGCGTAACAGTTTTCATTACGCGGCGGTGCATCTGGCCAGCATTGCTGACACCGCACGCGATGTGGACTTTGCCATGCGTTGGGGCTTTGGCATGAAGCAGGGGCCGTTTGAGCTGTGGCAGGAGGCCGGTTGGCTGGCCGTGGCCCGCATGGTGCAGGAAGACATCGATGCCGGCCAGGCCCTGTGCCGCACGCCTTTGCCCGACTGGGTGTTTTCCGGGCCGGTGGCCGAGGCGGGGGGCGTGCACACGCCCCAGGGTTCATGGAATCCCAGCACCGGCTGCTTCGAGCCACGGCCTACCTTGCCGGTGCATGCGCGTCAGCACTTTCCAGAGGCTGTGCTGGGTTCGGGCGCGCCCCGGTTCGAGACGGCGGGCAACACGGTGTTCGAGGATGCCGCCCTGCGCCTGTGGACGCTGGAAGGCGAGGTGCTCATCGCCAGCATCAAGACCAAGATGCATGTCATCAGCCCCGAGGTGGTTCAGGGTCTGAACCGGGCCATAGGTCTGGCCGAACAGGGCTACCAGGGTTTGGTGATCTGGTCGGGCGACGAGCCGTTTTGCGCGGGTGCCGATCTGCAGGGGCTGCTGCCTGCCTTCATGGCCCAGGGTGTCAAGGCCATCGACGGCGCAGAGAAAGCCCTGCAGGACTGCCTGCTGCGCCTGCGCTATGCCAGCGTGCCGGTGGTGTCGGCCATCCGAGGCATGGCGCTTGGCGGTGGCTGCGAACTGGCGGTGTATTCCAGCCGGCGCGTCGCAGCCATGGAAAGCTATATCGGTCTGGTGGAAGTGGGTGTGGGCCTGATTCCCGGGGCCGGTGGCCTCACCTACATCGCCCGGCGCGCTGCCGAGAACGCCAGCACCAGCACGGGCAAACATCTGCTGCCGTTTCTGACGGAGGGATACACCGCTGCGGCCATGGCCAAGGTGAGCACCAGCGCCCTGGAGGCGCGTCAGATGGGTTACTTGCTGGCCAGTGACATCATCGTGCCCAACAAGGACGAACTGCTGTTTGTGGCAATACAGCAGGCCCGCGCCATGAGCGATGCCGGTTACCGCGCGCCGCACCTGCGGTCGTTTGCAGTGGCTGGGCGTAGCGGAAAGGCCACACTTCAGGGCCAGCTGGTGAACATGCGCGATGGTGGTTTCATCAGCCAGCATGATTTTGAGATTGCCTGCCGCATCGCCCATGTGGTGTGCGGTGGCGATGTGGACGACGGTAGCCTGGTGACCGAGCGCTACCTCATGGCCTTGGAGCGCCAGGCCTTTTGCGCCTTGATCGTGCATCCCAAATCCCAGGAACGCATCATGGCCATGCTTTCCACCGGCAAACCCCTTCGAAATTGATCTAGCGACTGCGGAGCCAGCATGCGTCGTTGCAGCCCAGAAACCATCCTCACGTACAGGAAGTACGCTCCGGTGTTTTCCGGGCACCCGCGCCTCGCCTTCTGGCTCCTCGCTACGCTAGCTCAATCACGAACATTGGACATTGATTTGAGAGCCGGCCTGCCATTGGTCGATTTGGCGCCAAATAGCCCATAGGAAAACGAAATGAAACAAGTTCAGGACGCCTACATTGTTGCCGCCACGCGCACGCCTATCGGGCGTTCGCACCGGGGGTTTTTCAGGCACACCCGGCCCGATGAGCTGCTGGTGCGGGCGTTGCAGGGAGCTTTGGCACAAGTGCCTACGCTGGACCGGCAGGCCATTGAGGATATCGTGTGCGGCTGCGCCATTCCCGAGGCGCAGCAGGGCCTCAATATTGCCCGCATTGGTGCTGTGCTGGCGGGCCTGCCCAACAGCGTTGGCGGGGTCACGGTCAACCGCTTTTGTGCTTCAGGTCTGAGCGCCATCCAGATGGCGGCCGACCGTATCCGCGTGGGCGAGGCCGATGTGATGATCGCGGCCGGCGTTGAAAGCATGAGCCTGGTGCCCATGATGGGCAATGCGCCCTCGCTGTCGCCGGCCATGTTTGCCAACGATGAGAACGTGGGCATAGCCTACGGCATGGGGCTGACCGCCGAGAAGGTGGCCCAGCAATGGAAGGTCTCTCGCGAGCAGCAGGATGCGTTTGCCGTGCAGTCGCACCAAAAGGCCTTGGTGGCCATGCAGGCCGGCGAGTTTGCCGACGAGATCACCCCGGTGGAAGTGACCGAGCGCGCGCCCGATCTGGCCACCGGCGAAGTCACCCTGCACACCCGGACCGTGTCTCTAGACGAAGGGGCGCGGCCCGACACCAGTCTGGAAGGTCTGGCCAAACTCAAGACCGTGTTTGCCGCGCGTGGCAGTGTGACGGCGGGCAACAGCTCTCAAACGTCAGACGGCGCCGGCGCGCTGATTTTGGCCAGCGAGGCGGCGGTCAAGCGCTTCGGCCTGCAACCCTTGGCCCGCTTCGTCAGCTTTGCCAGCAAAGGTGTGCCCCCGCACATCATGGGTATAGGTCCTATCGAGGCCATACCTGCGGCTTTGGGCTCAGCTGGCCTGAGGCAGGACGACATCGACTGGTTCGAGTTGAACGAGGCCTTTGCCGCGCAATCACTGGCGGTGATGCAAACACTGGGCTTGAACGCAGCCAAGGTCAATCCGCTGGGCGGCGCCATTGCACTGGGTCATCCCCTGGGCGCTACCGGTGCTATCCGCGCCGCCACAGTGGTGCATGCTCTGCGCCGTCGCCAGCTCAAGTACGGCATGGTCACCATGTGCGTCGGCATGGGCCAGGGCGCTGCCGGCATTTTTGAACGGGTCTGACCCCCTTTTTTATCCAGATTTCATCCACAGAAAATTCACCATGAGCGACATCCTCATCAACACCGAAGCCGGTGTGTGCACCCTCACCATCAACCGTTTGGACAAGAAAAATTCCATGACGGCAGCCATGTACTCGGCGCTGGCCGATGGCCTGCTGGCCGCCCAGGCCGACCCGGCGGTACGCTGCGTGGTGTTTCAGGGGCACGCCAGCATTTTTTGCGCCGGCAACGACATCGCTGACTTTCTGGCCAACCCGCCCAGCAGTGTGGACGCACCGGTGTTTCAGTTTTTGCACGCTTTAGCCGACTGCCCCAAGCCTGTGATTGCCGCGGTGTGCGGCCCAGCGGTGGGCGTGGGCACCACCATGCTTTTTCATTGCGACCTGGTCTACGCTGGCGACAACGCCGCGTTTTCGATGCCTTTTGTCAATCTGGGTCTCTGCCCCGAGGCAGCATCCAGCCTGTTGGTGCCGCAGATGATGGGCTACCACCGCGCCGCCGAGGCCCTGTTGCTGGGCGAGCCCTTCATGGCTGAAGCGGCCTTGGAAGTGGGCCTGGTCAACCGCATCGTGCCGCCTACCGAGGCTAATGACCTGGCCCAGGCGCAGGCCCGCAAGCTGGCGGCCAAACCCACCACCTCCCTGATGGCCACCAAGCGCCTGATGAAACAGGGCGGCGCAGCCGGGGTGCGTCAGCAAATGGCGCTGGAAGCCGAGAGCTTTGGCAGACTGCTGCGCGAGCCGGCAGCGTTGGAAGCCTTTGGCGCCTTCATGGAAAAGCGCAAGCCTGACTTCTCCAAACTTTGAGCTTGCCTCAGCGCCCCGGCAAGGGGCGGGGCTGGCCGGCCTCGTCGATGGCCACGTAGGTCAGCACCGCCTGGGTCACCTTCACATAGTGCCCCTGGTCCGTGTGGCGTTCGGCGAAGACTTCGACCTGCACGGTGATAGAGGTTCGGCCCACCCGCACGATCTTGGCAAAAAACGACAGGATGTCGCCCACCCGCACCGGCTGTTTGAAGATAAATTCGTTCACCGCCACTGTGGCCATGCGCCCTTTGGCGTAGCGGTAGGGCAGCACCGAGCCAGCCACGTCCACCTGCGCCATGACCCAGCCGCCAAAAATATCGCCGTTGGCATTGCAGTCGGCGGGCATGGGAATGACCTTGAGGACCAGGGTTTGGTCGGTGGGAAGTTCCACCTGGGTTTGGGCGTTAATGCGCGCGTCGGTGCGGCTGGCGTCGTTTGAATCGGTAGACATAGACACAATCACGGTTTAGAAACACAAAGGATTATCCTCATGCGCCATCGCGGCGATCTCTCCAGCCCACCTCCCCAAGCGGGCAACAGTGCCCCCGAGCCGCGTACCGACTGGGCCACCCTGCGGCGCCTTTTTCCTTATCTGTGGGCCTACAAATGGCGCGTGATCGCAGCGCTGGTTTTTATGGTGGGCGCCAAACTGGCCAGTGTGGGCGTACCTTTGCTGCTCAAGCAGCTGGTGGACAGCATGACCCTCAAGCCTGGTGATCCACAGGCGTTGTTGGTGGTGCCGGCGGCCCTCTTGCTGGCCTACGGGGCGCTGCGCTTGTGCACTACGCTGTTTACCGAGTTGCGCGAACTGGTGTTTGCCAAAGCCACCCAGGGGGCTGCACGAAACATCGCTCTGCAAACCTTTGAGCACCTGCACGCCCTGAGCCTGCGCTTTCACCTGGAGCGGCAAACCGGCGGCATGACGCGCGATATTGAGCGCGGCGTGCGCGGCATTGAGTCGCTGATCTCTTATTCACTGTTCAGCATCTTTCCCACACTGATCGAGGTGGTGCTGGTACTGGGTATTTTGGGCATCCAGTTCGACCCATGGTTTGCCTGGATCACGTTGGCCGCGCTTGCGCTCTACATCTTGTTCACCTTCAAGCTGACCGAGTGGCGCACCCAATTCCGGCGTCAGGCCAACGAGTTTGACTCGGCTGCGCACACCAAGGCGGTGGATTCGCTCCTGAATTACGAGACGGTCAAGTACTTCAACAACGAGGGCTTTGAAGCCCAGCGCTACGACGAAAGCCTGGAGCGCTTGCGCCGTGCCCGACTCAAGAGCCAGACCACGCTGTCCCTGCTCAACACCGGGCAGCAGCTCATCATCGCGACCGGTTTGGTGGCCATGTTGTGGCGTGCCACCCAAGGCGTGGTGGATGGCCGCATGACGCTGGGCGACCTGGTGATGGTCAACGCCTTCATGATCCAGCTCTATATTCCGCTCAACTTTTTGGGGGTCATCTACCGCGAGATCAAACAAAGCTTGACTGACCTGGACAAGATGTTCACCCTCATGGAGCGCGAGCGCGAGATTGCCGATGTGCTGGGTGCGCAGCCCTTGACGCTGGCAAAGGGGCTGAACCAGTCACCAGAAGGGTCGGTGAGCGTGCGTTTCGAGAACGTGAGTTTTTCCTACGATCCCAGTCGACCCATCCTGCAACAGGTCAGTTTCGAGATTCCGGCAGGCAAAACGGTGGCGGTGGTGGGGCCTTCGGGGTCGGGCAAATCCACTCTGGCGCGCCTGCTGTTCCGTTTTTACGACGTGAGCAATGCCAGCGAAGGCGGTCGCATCCTGATGGCTGGGCAGGATATCAAACAGGTGACCCAGGCCAGCGTGCGTCAGGCCATCGGCATCGTGCCGCAGGACACGGTGCTTTTCAACGACACGGTGCAGTACAACATTGCCTACGGCCGACCCGGTGCCAGCCGGGAAGAGGTGGAGCAGGCGGCGCGGGCCGCCCACATCCATGACTTCATTGCCGGCACGCCCAAGGGCTATGAGACCATGGTGGGCGAGCGCGGGCTCAAGCTCTCCGGCGGCGAAAAACAGCGCGTGGCCATTGCCCGCACCCTGCTCAAGAACCCGCCCATCCTGATCTTTGATGAAGCCACCTCAGCGCTGGATTCCGCCAACGAACGCGCCATCCAGGCCGAGCTGCAACAAGCTGCCCGCAACAAGACCACCTTGGTGATCGCACATCGCTTGTCCACCGTGGTCGATGCGCATGAGATTTTGGTGCTGGATGCCGGGCGCATCGTGGAACGCGGCAAGCACGCCGCCCTGCTGGCTGCGCAGGGGCGCTACGCACAGATGTGGGCCTTGCAACAGCAAGGCGGCGACGCATAATTTCTCATGGACACCAAGTGGCTCGAAGATTTCGTCTCCCTGGCTGAAACGCGCAGTTTCAGTCGGTCGGCACAGCTGCGGCATGTCACGCAGCCGGCGTTTTCGCGGCGCATCCAGTCGCTGGAGGCATGGGCGGGCACCGATCTGGTGGATCGCAGCAGTTATCCCACGCGGCTCACGCCTGCGGGCGAGACGCTGTATGACCAGTCGCTGGAGATGCTCCAGGCGCTGCAAAACACGCGTACCATGCTGCGCGGGCAAACGGCTGCGGGTCAGGACGTGATTGAATTTGCGGTGCCGCACACGCTGGCGTTCACTTTTTTTCCAGCCTGGCTGTCGCAGTTGCGGGTGGCGTTTGGACCCATCAAAAGCCGCTTGTCGGCCTTGAACGTGCACGATGCCGTCATGCGCGTGGTGGATGGCAGTTGCGATGTGTTGGTGGCGTACCACCACCCGTCGCAACCGTTTCAGCTGGACTCACAGCGCTACGACATGGTGAGCCTGGGCACGGAAACCCTGGCACCTTATGCGAAACCCGATGCCGATGGTGCCCCCTTGTTCCGTTTGCCGGGGCGACCCGAGCAGCCCTTGCCCTACTTGGCTTACGCGCCGGGTGCTTACCTTGGGCAAATGGTGGATTTAATGCTCAAGGACGCAGGCGTGGCGATGCACTTGGAGCAGGTCTATGAAACTGACATGGCAGAGGGTCTTAAAGCCATGGCACTACAAGGGCATGGCATTGCATTTTTGCCCCACAGTGCGGTGCAGGCCGACCTGAGCGCCGGCCGTTTGGTAAGCGCCCAGCCGGCCCATGCCCGAGCCCTGGAGGTCGTGATGGACATACGCGCCTGTCGCGAAAGGCCAGCCACACGTTCGCCGCAAGACTCCGCCGCGAGCCAACTGCGAGGTGCGGCGCGCCGCCACAGCGCCCCCGGCCCGGCGCCCAAAGGCAGTGCACAGGCCCTGTGGGATTTTTTGCGGCAATCTGCCGCCACAACCGGTACTGACGACGCTAACCAAGCGGCTTGAAGGACTCCGGAGCCGAGCCCTTGCCGCATTTGGGACAATGCCGTCATGAACCAAATCTCTCTGACCCGACCCGACGATTGGCATCTGCATGTGCGTGATGGCGACGCGCTGCACACCGTGGTGCCACACACTGCGGCGCAGTTTGGCCGCGCCATCATCATGCCCAACCTGAAGCCGCCGGTGACCACCGCAGCGCAGGCGGTGGCTTACCGCGATCGCATACAGGCTGCTGTGCCCGCCGGTGTTGCGTTTGAGCCCTTGATGACGCTCTACCTTACTGACAACCTGCCTGCTGACGAAATCGCCCGTGCCAAAGACGCTGGCGTGGTGGCGGCCAAGCTCTATCCTGCTGGTGCCACCACCAACAGTGATGCTGGCGTGACGGACATCCGCAAAACCTACAAGACACTGGAGACCATGCAGCGCGCCGGCATGCTCTTGCTGGTGCACGGTGAAGTCACCTCTCCAGAGATTGATTTGTTTGACCGTGAGGCGGTATTCATCGACACGCAATTGATACCGCTGCGCCGTGATTTCCCCGAGCTCAAGATCGTGTTTGAGCACATCACCACGTCCGAGGCGGCACAGTACGTGGCCGAGGCGGACCGCTACACCGGCGCCACCCTGACAGCGCACCACCTGCTTTACAACCGCAACGCCATCTTCACCGGCGGCATCCGGCCCCACTACTACTGCCTGCCCGTGCTCAAGCGTGAGACCCACCGCCAGGCCTTGCTGGCAGCGGCTACTAGCGGCAATACGCGTTTCTTTTTGGGGACCGACAGCGCACCACATCCCGCGCACCTGAAAGAGCACGCCACCGGTTGCGCCGGCTGCTACACCGCACATGCCGCTATCGAGATGTATGCCGAGGCCTTTGATATGGTGGGCAAACTCGACCAGCTCGAAGCCTTTGCCAGTTTTAACGGTGCCGACTTTTACGGCCTGCCACGCAACACGGGCACCATCACCTTGCGCCGCGAAAGCTGGACCCCGCCCGAAAGCTTTGCCTTTGGCCAGGCCGAACTGAAACCTTTGCGCGCCGGTGAAGCCCTGCCGTGGCGCCTGGTCTAGCCGAGATTGACTGGTGCCAGCCTTGGTTGGCCCCCTGGCGGGAGGTGGGGCAGGCTGTGGCGCTACGGTCGGCTCAGGGCCAGCGCTTGTGTGACGCGCTCAATGGCAAGGGAGGTGCCCCCGTTCACTTTGTGCCGCAGGAGGCATTGCCGCCCGGCGTAGCCTACGAAAAGCATATTTTTGAGGCCAGCTGCTGCCCGACACGTGAAGGCTTGCACGATTTCTTCAACGGCCTGTGCTGGCACCGGTTTCCCAAAACCAAGCGCCGCTTGAACGAGTTGCACATGGCCGAGATCCGTCACTGCGGCGTGCGGCCGGTGCGTGGCGCCGTGCGTGATGCGCTCACAGTGTTTGATGAAAACGCCGCTCTGCTGCAGGCGCCACAAGCCCTTTGGGACGCCTTGGTTACCAAAGACTGGAACACGCTCATGGTGATGAATCGCCAGCTTTGGGCGCGGGCCAGGCTACACCTGTTTGGCCATGCCCTGCTCGAAAAACTGGTCACCCCGCGCAAGCCCATCACCGCGCATGTGTTGCGCGTACCTGAAAACTTGGCGCCAGAAGATGTTGATGCGTGGCTGGCCCAGGCACTGAGCGCCGAATTGCTGGCCAGCAAACCCTTTGCCCATTTGCCGGTGCTGGGGGTGCCGGGTTGGTGGCCGGAGAACTCGCACCCCGGTTTTTATGCGGATGCCTCGGTGTTCCGCTCACCCCGTCTTGCGCCCGTGTCGTCCCATGATTAACCGCACGAATCATGAGGATGCCGGCGAATAAGCTTGAATTTTGAAGCGCTGCCCTTACCATTTTGACCCGTGGCTCTTCTGAGATCGTCACGGAGTACTTACAAGAAAGCAACCATGAAACGCATCCTTTTATTTGTGATGACCAACCTTGCCGTCGTGCTGGTGTTGGGCATTGTGGCCAATTTGCTGGGGGTCAATCGTTACCTCACGGCCAACGGCCTGAACCTGGGCGCCCTGTTGGGTTATGCCCTGGTGATGGGCTTTGGTGGCGCCATCATTTCGCTCTTGATCAGCAAGCCTGTGGCCAAGTGGAGTTCGGGCGTGCGCGTCATTGAGCAACCCGCCAATGCTGACGAGGCCTGGATCGTGGAGACCGTGGCTCGTTTTGCCAACAAGGCTGGTATCGGCATGCCCGAGGTGGGCATTTTTGAAGGCGACCCTAATGCCTTTGCCACGGGTGCGTTCAAGAATTCGGCACTGGTGGCTGTGTCCACAGGCTTGCTTCGTGGCATGACCCGCGAGGAAATCGAAGCCGTGATTGGCCACGAAGTGGCCCACATTGCCAATGGCGACATGGTCACCATGACGCTCATTCAGGGCGTGATGAACACCTTTGTGGTGTTCCTGAGCCGCGTGATCGGCTATGCCGTGGACAGCTTTTTGCGCAAGGGCGATGACCGCGACACCGGCCCAGGCATTGGCTACATGATCACTACGATCGTGCTGGACATCGTGCTGGGTTTTCTGGCCGCCATCATCGTCGCCTGGTTCAGCCGCCAGCGTGAGTTTCGCGCTGATGCGGGCGCTGCGCAGCTGATGGGTCGGCGCCAGCCCATGATCAATGCTCTGGCCCGCCTGGGTGGCATGCATCCGGCAGAGTTGCCCAAGAGTATGGCGGCCATGGGCATTGCCGGTGGCATCGGGCAACTGTTCAGCACCCACCCGCCCATCGAAGAACGCATTGCCGCTTTGCAAAACGCGCAAGCCTGATTATCAGCAACTCAGTTGCAACACCAAGCCGCCCGGCGTCAAGCCCGGCGGCTTTTTTGCTCGCATAAGATCAGACCATGGAACTTTCTACCTGGCTTGCTTTCTTTGTCGCCTCCTGGGCCATCAGTATTTCTCCGGGCGCGGGGGCCGTGGCGGCCATGAGCTCAGGGCTGTCGCACGGCTTTGTACGCGGCTACTTCACGACGCTGGGCCTGGTTCTGGGCATTTGGCTGCAAATTCTGGTGGTGGGCGTGGGTTTGGGCGCGGTAGTCGCTGCGTCCAGCACGGCGTTTTTGATCATCAAATGGACTGGTGCGGCATACCTCATCTGGTTGGGCATTCAGCAGTGGCGATCCCCTGCAACACCAGTGTCGGCGCAGGCCGAGCCCGGGCAGGCCGTGAGCCGCCGTTCCATGGTGGTGCGTGGCATCATGATCAATGCCGTCAACCCTAAAGGCACGGTGTTCTTGCTGGCGGTAGTGCCTCAGTTTCTCAACCTGTCGCAACCCATGGCGCCGCAGTACCTGGTGATTGCCCTGACGCTGGGCTTTACCGACTTGGTGGTCATGGCCGGCTACACGGCTTTGGCTGCCAAGGTTCTGAGCACCCTGAAGTCTGCCGCCCACATACGCACCATGAACCGCGTGTTTGGCAGTCTGTTTGTGGTGGCTGGCACCTTGCTGGCGACCTTCAAGCGCACCGCCTGAGCCTGCTTATGTGCCCAGCAGGGCGCGGGCCACGGCTTCTGCCACCTTGATGCCATCCACCCCTGCCGACAAAATGCCGCCGGCGTAGCCGGCGCCTTCGCCTGCCGGGTAGAGACCGCGGGTGTTGAGGCTCTCAAAGTGTTCACTCCGGGTGATGCGCAAGGGCGCCGAGGTGCGGGTTTCCACCCCGGTCATCACCGCATCCTTCATGTCAAAGCCCTTGATCTTGCGGCCAAAGACGGGCAGGGCCTCGCGCATGGCTTCCAAGGCGTAGGCCGGCAGCACCGCAGACAGGTCGCCCAGCTTCACGCCAGGTTTGTAGGACGGCAGGACTTGTCCGAAATGCTGTGAGGGCTGGCGGGCCAGAAAGTCACCTACCAGCTGGCCGGGCGCTTCATAGCTCTGACCGCCGGCCTCAAAAGCCAGGGTTTCCAGCTGGCGCTGCAGCACGATGCCCGCTAAGGGGTGAAATGCCGGAGGCGTCTGCTCTGCCAGCACCTGTGCCTCCTCC
Organism: Pseudomonadota bacterium; assembly: GCA_046046915.1. Lineage (GTDB taxonomy): Bacteria > Pseudomonadota > Gammaproteobacteria > Burkholderiales > Burkholderiaceae_C > JBEEJZ01. The sequence continues at coordinate 32,068 of JBJOIT010000010.1, read as the reverse complement.
AGCAGCCGTCGGCCCAGGTCTGGGCCAAATGCGGCCTGCCAGGCCGGTATGTCCAGCGGGTAGTCTTGCGGGTCGATGCCCACCACCATACCGGCGTTGGCATTGCGTTCGTTGCGTGAGTACTGGCTCATGCCGTTGGTGACCACGCGACCGGGTTCGCTGGTGGCGGCAACCACCGTTCCACCCGGGCACATGCAAAAGCTGTAGACGGCACGGCCATTCTGGGCGTGGTGCACCAGCTTGTAGTCGGCCGCGCCCAACAAAGGGTGGCCTGCGTGACGGCCCCAGCGGGCCTGGTCGATCACGCTTTGGGGATGCTCGATGCGCACACCCACCGAAAAAGGCTTGGCCTCTAGAAACACGCCGCGCAAGTGCAGTTGCACAAATGTGTCGCGTGAGCTGTGGCCCAGCGCCATCACCACGTGACGTGCGCTCAAGGTGCTGCTTTGCTGGGTTTGCAGGTCCAGCACCTGCAAACCAATGATGTGCCGTTGGCCGCCTTCGCCCTCGACCACGAAGTCTGTGACCCGTTGCTCAAAGCGTATGTCGCCGCCTAGCGCAATGATTTGCTCGCGCAGGTTTTCCACCACCTTGACCAGCTTGAAGGTGCCGATGTGCGGATGAGCCTCGTACAGGATCTCGGCGGGTGCCCCGGCCTTGACGAACTCTTCCATGACCTTGCGGCCCAGATACCGGGGGTCCTTGATCTGGCTGTAGAGCTTGCCGTCTGAAAAGGTGCCCGCGCCGCCTTCACCATACTGCACGTTGCTCTCTGCCTTGAGCACCTTTTTACGCCACAGGCCCCAGGTGTCTTTGGTGCGCTGGCGCACCGTGGTGCCACGTTCCAGCACGATGGGCCGCAAGCCCATTTGCGCCAGCACCAGCGCCGCGAACATGCCACAGGGGCCAAAGCCCACCACCACCGGGCGCTCCTCCAAGTGGGCGGGTGCTTGCCCGACCAGCTTGTAGGCCATGTCTGGCGTTGGGCCGATGTGGGGGTGCTGCGCAAATTTGGCCAGCAGTGCCGCCTCTTGTGAGGCATCGGCGAGCGTGAGGTCGGCAATATAGACCGCCAGTAAATCGGCCTTGCGCGCATCAAAGCTGCGTTTGAAAACATCCAGCTGGCCTATGGCGCTGGTGTCGATGCCCAAGGCTTGGGCGCACAAACGTTTGAGTGCGTCGATGGGATGTGCCACGGGCGCGCGGTCGGCATCGGTTTCCGAGGGGGCATCTGCCGCACGCCGCGCCTGGACGGGCAGGGCAGACAAGGGCAATTTGAGTTCTGTGAGGCGAATCATGACGGGCTCGTGGTGATCAAGCAGGTGCAAATGATAAGGTGTTGCCTCAAACGTAGCGGCTGCGGCACCGCTTGTGCCTTGGGCTAACCTTGGGCCTGACGCCACCACCGCAACAACATTTTCATGACTCAGTTGATACAGGCTGCCCACGAGGCTTTGCTAGCCCGCGCCCAGGCGGGCAAGACCGAGGTGTTGTCACGGTTCTTCAAAACCGGAAAAGGGCAATACGGTGAGGGGGATCAATTTTTGGGCGTCACCGTGCCCATGGTGCGCCAAGTCTCCAGGCAATTCGCCAGCTTGCCCTTGACGGCCTGTGAGGAGCTGCTGGACTCTCCCTATAACGAGGCCCGCTTGCTGGCCCTGCTGATCCTGGTCAAGCAATATTCAAAAGGCAGCGTTGCAAATCAGGAGGCCATCTACCAGAGCTATCTTGCCCACCGCAACCGGGTTAACAACTGGAATTTGGTAGACAGCTCCGCGCCCTACATCGTGGGGCCGCACCTGCTGTGCAGGGACAGGCAGGTGCTTGACGCACTGGCCCGGTCGCCGGTGTTGTGGGACCGACGCATCGCGGTCTTGTCGACTTTCGCCTTCATCCGTGCCGGTGACTTTGCCGACATCTTGCGATTGACGGAAATGCTTTTGTCCGATTCGCATGACCTGATGCACAAGGCCTGTGGCTGGATGCTACGGGAAATGGGTAAACGCGATGTCGTGGTGTTGGAGGCCTTTTTGCGCCAGCACCAGCGCACCATGCCCCGAACCATGTTGCGCTACGCCATTGAGCGGTTCTCACCCGATCAACGGCGCGCGCTTTTGGCAGGCGTCTATTGATCAGGCCGGGATCAGACCGGCAAGAAGCCTTCCACCGACAAATAGCGTTCGCCCGTGTCGTAGTTGAAGCCCAGCACACGGGCGCCTGCCGGCAGCTCGGGCAGCTTTTGGGAGATGGCCGCCAACGTTGCCCCACTGGAGATGCCCACCAGCATGCCTTCCTCACGCGCGCAGCGTCGGGCCATCTCGCGTGCAGGCTCGGCGTCCACCTGAATCACGCCATCGAGTAGGCTGGTGTCCAAGTTCTTGGGGATGAAGCCAGCGCCGATGCCTTGAATGGGGTGGGGCGACGGCGCACCGCCAGAGATCACCGGCGATGCCACAGGCTCGACCGCATACACCTTGAGCTGCGGCCAGGCAGCCTTGAGCACCTTGGCGCAGCCGCTCAAGTGGCCGCCGGTGCCTACGCCTGTGATCAGCACGTCTAGTCCCTCGGGGAAGTCAGCCAGAATTTCCTGAGCCGTGGTGCGCACATGCACCTCCACGTTGGCAGGATTTTCAAACTGCTGCGGCATCCAGGCGCCAGGGGTGGATGCCACCAGCTCCTGCGCGCGCGCAATGGCGCCTTTCATGCCCATGGCACGCGGGGTCAAATCAAAGCTGGCGCCGTAGGCCAGCATGAGGCGGCGGCGCTCTACCGACATGCTGTCGGGCATGACCAGCACCAGCTTGTAGCCCTTCACGGCTGCCACCATGGCCAGGCCGATGCCGGTGTTGCCCGAGGTGGGCTCGATGATGGTGCCGCCAGCCTGAAGCGCACCGCTGCGCTCGGCGTCTTCGACCATGGCCAAGGCAATGCGGTCCTTGATCGAGCCACCGGGGTTGCCGCGCTCGGACTTGATCCAGACGCTGGCCTCCCCGAAGAGGTGGTTGATCCTGATATGTGGTGTGTGGCCGATGGTTTGGAGGATGTTGTCTGCTCTCATGTGTGCTCCTGTTGTGTAGGGGTTAGAGACACACATTTTGACCGGGCCGTTTGATCGGAAGCCGCATAAGGTCATGACGGTTTGAGATAATGGCTCGGTGAAGCCTGCCAGACCGCCGCTGGTGCAATCTGGGAAACCAGGCACTGGAGGAACGTCCGGACTGCACAGGGCAGCGTAGCAGCTAACGGCTGTCCACTGAAACCCCCGCGCGCAAGTGCGGTGCATAAGGTGAGGATCAGAGCAACAGAGACGAGCCCATTGAGTTGGGGTGAAACGGGCAATCTCTACGCGCAGCAATACCAAGTAGGCCAACGCAAAGCGAAGCGGTTCGCCGCAGCGTCATGACCGGGCCCCCGGAGTTGGCGGGTAGGTAGCATCGAGCCGTGTGGGCGACCCACGGCCCAGAGTAATGGCGGTCACATTGAAGGCAACTTCAATGCACAGAATCCGGCTTATCGGCGGGCTTCACACTTTATTTTTGACGACACCGATCGTCTTTAGCGTCCGGCCAACAGGGTCTTGCCCAGGGCAAATACTGAATTGGGCACCGAAGCGCGCGGGGCTTCAGCACGAGGCTTGGCAAACACACCACGTTTGGCCGGTTTGACGGGTGTTTCTGTTGCCTGAACGCGTTGCTCGCCGACCAGCTGGCGCAGGCTGATGGACTGCATGTGCTCCACCATGCGCTCGCTCAAGGCGGCCCACAGCTCCTGAGCCACGCCTTCGCTGTCGGCGGTCTTGTAGGGCTTTTCTCCGCGTGTGGGCCGGTCGGGCTCGGTTTCGACCGCTGCAATGATGTCGGCCACCGAAATCGCCTGGCTGTTGCGGCCCAGCGAGTAGCCGCCTCCTGGGCCGCGCGTGCTCTCGACCAAGCCGCTTTGCCGCAGCTTGCTGAACAACTGCTCCAGGTAGGACAGGGAAATCTGATGACGGGTACCAATGTCGGCCAGCGAGACGGGGCCCGCGTGGTCACGCAGAGCGATATCGATCATCGCTGTGACGGCAAATCGGCTCTTGGTGCTCAGGCGCATGGTTGACTCCTTGTTTACTGCGATATCAGCAGCCGCAGTGTGACCTGTAACACGCCAGGGTGTGAGGAGCCTAGCGTAAATAATTACTTCAAAATGTTTCAAGCGGGATCCCAAGTCCCTCACGCTAGCAGACCACCGCTGGCAGGATAGTTTGCGCCAGCCATGAAAAATTCAAGGTGAGGGATTTAGAAACGCTCGTCCGCCGCCAGAAAGCGCCATTGCCCTACGGGCAAGCTGGCCAATGCCACACGGCCCACCCGGATGCGTTTCATGCCCAAAATTCGTAGCCCCGAGCGGTCACACAGCCATGCGATCAGGCCCGGGTGCGCCCCCTTAACGGCAAACCGCAACTTGGTCTTGCCTTCGCCCGAACTGTTGACGCTGACCTTGAACTCGGGCAGCGGCTGGCCGCCCCGTCCCATGGGGTTGCGCAAGTGCCGCAGCCCGTCTTCTGCAACTTCGCCTGCCACCTCAACAATTACCTCGTGTTCCAGCGAGCTGGCGTCTTCTTCCAGCTTGCGCTGAACGCGCCACTCTTGTGTGAACACGATCAGGCCGCCAGCCCCTGTTTCCAGTGGCACTGGGCAAATCAGGCGCTGCAGGTGGCGGCGCAACACGCGCTGACCTGCTGGGTCTTGTGCCAGATGTGCCGCGGGCGTGAGCAGGTCCAGTGCAGAGCGCCCACCCTCGCGCTCTGGCATTGCAAACACGCCCGGCGGCTTGTTCAGGACGAGGGTGACGTCGGTCAGCGCCATCAGGCTGGCTTGAGGGTCGATGTCGACCGTCTGGTGGGCCACGCGAGCTTGCGGTTCTTCTACCACTTGACCATTCACCCGCACCCAACCGCCTTCGATGTACTGCTCGGCTTCGCGGCGTGAACAGCCCTTGAGAGCCGCCACACGCTTGGAAAGGCGTTCTTCTGTGTGAGTAGTGTTCATCAGCCCAATGCCTCGATGCGTTGCACATGCGCTAACAGCGAGCGTTTGGCCAAGGGCCACATGCGCGAGGGGACGTCGTCGTAGGCCACAGAGACCCAGTCGTCCATCGTGCCAGCGGGCTGGGCCTGCATGGCTGCGCGAATCTTGTTTTCGCGCTTCAGTCGGTGTGCTTTCAGTTGCGCAATTGCGCCTGCGGCGTCTTGCATGACGTAACCATGCGCTGGCAGGATGAATTGCAAGGCGTGCTGTGTGCAGGCCTTGGTCAGCAGGTCCAGTGAGTCCAGGTAGTCACTCATGTTGCCGTCAGGCGGGTCGATCACCGTGGTGCTGCCGTTCAGAACGTGGTCGCCACTGAACAGCAGGCCGTCTTCCAGCAGGGCCAGGCAGAGATGGTTGGCCGCGTGGCCTGGGGTGTGCAGTACTTGCAGGCTGTGTTGCACCACACCATCGCGATTGATGAGATGCATGCATTCGCAATGCACCAGTTCGCGGTCTGGAGTGAAGGCACTGGCGGCGCGCGCCGTCGGCAGACTGGCCAGGCCCAGGATGGGCGGTTTGCCATGGGGCGTATCCGCGCACAGGTCTTGTAGGGGTTGCGCACCGGGGGAATGGTCTGGGTGGGAGTGTGTGCAAACGATCATGCGGATGTCACCGCCCGCAGCACGCCAAAGCCGCTGAAGGTGCTCGGCATCGGCGGGGCCCGGGTCTATGGCGATGTAGCCGGTGTTGGGGTCTCCCACCAGATAGCTGTTGGTGCCCGGGCCGGTCATCGCGCCCGGGTTGGGCGCGGTCAGCCTGCTCACGTTCTTGAGCAGTGGCACCGGCTGCTCGCTCTGCCAGTCCAGCGGGTGCGTGATCTGGCCGTCCGGGCAGACCATGGCCAGCTCTCCAAACGGCAGGTCACTCTCCATGTAGCGCGCCTCGTGCCCCGCCATCAGCCCGGCTCGGGGGCAACTGGTCCACAGGGGTTCTTCAGAAGCGGCGCAGGCATCCAGCAGGGATTGGACCGTGGTGTGCATCACCAGACGCTCCAGGGTGCGCACAGTCGGGAAAATCATGAAGAAAGTGCCAGCAGCATGCTGGGCCAGGGCATGAGCGGGAGACACCCAGACCGGGTCAAATTGCTCAGCCTCGTCGGCTACGGGTGTTTGCCCCTCGGGCATGCGTGCCACCAAAAACGGCACATCGAAACGGCGGGGCAGGTCGCGGTCCGTGATCCAGCGGGCTAGCGCGTACACCTCGTCGGCCGCCAGCGTCAGGCCGCGAGCCTGGCATTGCACGGCAAAAGGTGCGTGTCGGTCCAGCGCAGCAATGTCTGCCGCGTCGGCCATGCGGCCGTCGGCATGGCGGGCCAACAACACCCCCAGCTCTTCAAAACTCTCTCGAATAGCGGCAATCGCCTCGGTCAGCGATAGGTCTGACTGCATGGGTCGCCGGCGGGCTTGGCCGTGTGCCTCGCCATCCGCCGCATCGATGCCTCCCCCAGGAAACACATAAGCGCCAGGCGCAAAGCTGGCCGTGGCCGAGCGTCGGGTCATGAGCACTTCCAGGCCTTGCGGGCTGTCACGCAGCAGCAAAACGGTGGCGGCGTCGCGTGTGGGCGCGGGGGTGCGGGCAGGGTGCAGAAGCTGGCTGGGGCGGATCATGGCGTGCATTGTGCAGGTATTCGCACCGAGCCTGAACGGTGCGCATGGGGATAATCCGGTCATGCGAATTCCGTTTACCAAAATGCAGGGCGCCGGCAATGACTTTGTCGTGCTTGACGAGACCCGCGACCGATTCCATCTGAGTGCCGCGCACTACCGAATGCTGGGCGATCGCCACTTTGGCGTGGGAGCCGACCAGATTTTGACCGTGCGCCCATCGCCTGCGCCGGGCATTGACTTTGAATACGTCATACACAACGCCGATGGCGACGAGGTGGAGCAGTGCGGCAATGGCGCACGTTGTTTTGCCCGCTTCGTGCGTGACCGGGGCTTGACCGACCAGGACAACATCACGGTGCAGACCAAGAGCAGTGTGATCCAGCCTCGCCTCAAGGCCGATGGCCGTGTGACCGTGGACATGGGCGCGCCCGTTTTTGACGAGGCCTTGGTGCCCTTCGACCCGTCGGGGCTTCGGCCACAGGCTGTGGGGGACTGGCATACATGGCCCTTGGCGCTGGGGTCTGAGCCGGCCGATGCGGCTTCTCCACCGAGTGTGAATGTGGCCGTGGTCTCCATGGGCAACCCCCATGCGGTGCAGCTGGTGGCAGATGTGGATGCGGCGCCCGTGGCCACAGTAGGGCCACAGGTGGAGCGCCATGCGCGCTTTCCACGGCGCGTCAATGCCGGTTTCATGCAGATGCAAGACCGTGCCCATGTGCGCTTGCGGGTGTATGAACGTGGCGCGGGCGAAACCCTGGCCTGTGGTTCGGGTGCCTGTGCTGCCGTGGTGGCGGGCATACGCCTGGGCTTGCTCGATGGCCGGGTAGACGTACAAACCCGTGGCGGCCTGCTGACCATCGAATGGGGCGGCCTGGGCTCGCCTGTGATGTTGACAGGCCCTGCCACCACTGTCTTTGAGGGCGTCATTGAACTGCCCGATCATCTTGACTAAGCCAGATCTGCCCGGCTATCGCTCCCCACTACCCTCCAGACCGCCACTGCCATGACCTCTTCTCTACCCAATCCCATCACCGAAGACGATATTGCCAATTTTTTGAGCAATAGCCCGGACTTCTTCGAGCGCCATGCCGAGCTGCTGGCCACGGTGCAGTTGACCAGCCCGCACGGCAACCGCGCCGTGAGCTTGCAGGAGCGCCAAGCCGAGCTGCTGCGCGACAAGATCAAGGGCCTGGAACATCGTTTGGTGGAAATGATTCGCCATGGCAACGACAACGTGAGCCTGGCCGACAAGCTCTTGCGCTGGGCCCGGACCTTGTTTTTGATCCAAGAGGCGGCAGAGCTGCCCGATTTGCTGGCGCTGGAAATCCGCGAACAGTTTGCCGTGCCTCAGGTTGGCATCAAGGTGTGGGGCGTGGCGCCGGCTTTTGTTGAGTTGCCGTTTGCCATGGGGGTAAGTGAAGACGCTCGCCTGTTTGCCAACTCCCTGACGCAGCCTTTTTGCGGCGCCAACACCGGTTTTGAGGCGGTGAGCTGGTTGCCCGAGCCGCAGGCGGCCACCTCGCTGGCCTTGATTCCCTTGCGCGTCGGTTTGACGGGGAGCACCGCGCCCGCTTTTGGCATGCTGGTGCTGGCCTCGCCAGACCCCCTGCGTTTTGAAGCCAGCATGGCGACCGACTTTTTGGAGCGCCTGGGCGAGCTGGCCAGCGCTGCGCTCGGGCGTCTGCGCGCCGATTGATCACCCAAGGGCAACACCATGTCCGGGTCAATGGATCTGCCAGAACTGGTGCAGCGCTACCTGACGCATGTGCGGGTTGAAAAACGCTTGGCCGCCCGAACCGTGACGCTCTACACCCTGGATTTGCAGAGGCTGACCGACTTGGCCGCCGCCGTGCCGGTGGATCTGCTGGCGGTGCAAAGCAGCCACATTCGCCGCTGGGTCGCGCAAATGAACAGCGCCGGGCGCAGTGGGCGCGGCATAGCCCTCATTTTGTCGGGCTGGCGTGGCTTTTATGTGTGGCTGGGGCGACAGGGACTGAGTGCCAGCAATCCTGTGGTCGATGTGCGTGCGCCCAAAGCTGGCAAGCCCCTGCCCAAGGCACTGAGTGTGGACGACGCCGTGCAGCTAGCTTCGTTCAGGCAGACCGTTCCGGTCGGAGCAAACAGTGCGCCGCTGGATCGAGCGCCCAGCCTTCCCCAGGTAGGCGCCTGTTTGCCCGAAGCCGTCTGGCTAGAGCTGCGTGACGCTGCCATGGTTGAGCTGCTGTATTCCAGTGGTTTGCGTGTGGGCGAGCTGATCGGGCTGGACACGATGGCCAGCGCGGCTGGACAAAGCCAGAAAAACGGCTGGATCGATTTTGAAGCGGGTGAGGCACATGTCTGCGGCAAAGGCAGCAAATGGCGCAGCGTGCCAGTGGGCCAGCATGCGCTGGCTGCCTTGCAGGCCTGGCTAGGTGCGCGCGATCAGTATTTGAGGACGCGTGCAGCGGCGCCTGTGCACGGCGCCCCCTTGTTTGTGGGCCGCAACGGCACGCGCCTGACGGCCCAATCTATCTGGCAACGCTTGCGCGGGCGTAGCCAGATAGCTGGCCTGGCCACACCGGTGCATCCGCACATGCTGCGCCACAGTTTTGCCAGCCATGTGCTGCAGTCCAGCAGCGATTTGCGGGCCGTGCAAGAGCTCCTGGGTCATGCCAGCATCAACACCACCCAGGTGTACACGCGGCTGGATTTTCAGCACCTGGCCAAGGCCTACGATGCGGCGCACCCAAGGGCCAAATTGAAGACTTGAACGGTGGGGCAGGCGACAATAGGCCCCATGAAAACCATCCGTTTGCGTGAAGGCAAGGAACGCTCTTTGCAGCGTCGTCACCCCTGGATTTTTGAGTCGGCCATTGCCAAGGGCGGCGGCGATGCCGGCGAAACCGTGCGCGTGGAAAGCGCCGGTGGCGACTTTCTGGGCTGGGCTGCCTTCAGTCCCTTGTCCAAAATAAGGGCCCGGATCTGGAGTTTTGACGAAGCCCAGCGCATTGACGCAGCGTTCTTTGAAGCCACGTTGTCACGCGCCCTCAAGGCCCGGGAGCGCTTTGACATCCGTAGCAATGGTGTGCGTCTGGTGCATGGCGAGTCGGATGGCTTGCCCGGGCTGATAGTGGACCGCTATGGCGACACACTGGTGGCGCAGTTTTTGTCTAGTGGCGTGGAGCGCTGGAAAGGTGTGATTGCCGATGCCCTGCTAACACATACCGGTTTGAGTCGGCTGTATGAGCGGTCTGACGCCAGTGCGCGTGCGCTGGAGGGTTTGCCGGAGGTCACTGGCTGGTTGCGTGGCGATGGCCCCACCGGCCTGGTCTTGCAAGAGCACGACTGGCAACTGGCCCTGAACATTGCCGAGGGCCACAAAACTGGTTTTTATCTGGATCAGCGTGACAGCCGCAAGCGTTTTGCCGACCATGCCCGGCGATTGCAGTTTCAGCGCGTGCTCAATTGCTATTGCTATACCGGTGGCTTTACTGTGGCCGCCCTGTCTGGCGGCGCGGCGCATGTCACCTCAATTGATTCGTCCGGCCCCGCCATCGAGAAGGCGCGCGCCAATGTGGTTCTGAATGGGTTTGATGCCAGCCGGGCGACTTTCATGGACGCCGATGTCAATGCCAGCCTGCGACAGTTTGCTGCCCAAGGGCAGACCTTCGATGCCATCGTGCTCGACCCCCCGAAATTTGCGCCCACGGTGGCGCATGCTGAACGTGCGGCTCGGGCTTACAAGGACATCAATCGCCTGGCATTCAAGATTTTGGCGCCTGGCGGCGTGCTCTTCACTTACTCCTGCTCGGGCGGCATCAGCGCCGATTTGTTTCACAAGATCGTGGCCTCGGCCGGCTCGGATGCTGGCGTAGACGGCTTTATCACCGAACGCATGGGCGGCGCACCCGACCATCCCATGACCATTGCCTTTCCTGAAGGGGAGTACCTCAAGGGGCTGGTGGTGATGCGCAAGCCTGCTTGATATTGTGCGCCCACGCCCTAACTGTTTGCCCATACGCCAGTGCGCCCTGTGGCGCAGTCTTTGATCGGAAATCCTATGAGTCTTATTCCTGCCACCATCCTGACCGGCTTTCTGGGCTCGGGCAAAACCACCTTGCTCAAGCGCGTGCTGACCGAAGCGCACGGCCAAAAGATCGCCATCGTCGAGAACGAGTTTGGTGAGGAGAACATCGATACCGAGATTCTGGTGTCTGATGTGCAGGAAAACATCATCCAGATGAGCAACGGTTGCGTGTGCTGCACCATCCGTGAAGATTTGCGTGCCACCCTGTGTGACCTGGCCGAGAAAAAGCGCAAGGGCTTGCTTGACTTTGAGCGGGTGGTGATCGAGACCACCGGTCTTGCTGACCCGGGCCCGGTTGCACAAACCTTTTTCATGGACGACGAGATTGCCGAGAGCTATCTGCTTGACTCGATTCTGACCTTGGTGGACGCCAAGCACGCGCCCCAGCAGCTCAATGACCGGCAGGAAGCCCGCCGCCAGGTGGGCTTTGCCGACCAGATCTTCATCAGCAAGTCTGATCTGGTGGGTGCTGATGAGCTCGATGCGCTCATGCACCGCCTCAAGCACATGAACCCCCGCGCGCCGCAAAAGGCCGTGCACTTTGGCGAAGTGGCCTTGAAAGAGGTGTTTGACCTGCGTGGCTTCAATCTGAACGCCAAGCTCGACATCGACCCCGATTTCCTGAAGGACGACAGCCATGATCATCACGATCATGAGCACGGGCACGACCATCATGATCACGACCACGCGCATGGCGAGCACTGCAATCACCCAAGTCACCAGGCGGGGCACGGCCACCATCACCACCATGATGATGACGTGAAGAGCTTTGTATTCCGCTCGGAGCGGGCGTTTGATCCTGCCAAGCTGGAAGACTTTCTGGGTGCCATCGTCAATGTGTATGGCCCACGCATGTTGCGCTACAAGGGGGTGCTCCATATGAAAGGCACCGAGCGCAAAGTGATTTTTCAGGGCGTGCACCAGCTGATGGGCAGCGACCTCGGGCCTGAATGGGGTGACGGCGAAGTGCGTGTCAGCAAGATGGTGTTCATCGGCATTGACCTGCCTCGCGATATCTTTTTGCAGGGCCTGGAGCAGAGTTTGGTTTGATGTAACGCAGGTGTCTTGCCAACAAGTGGCCCTGGTCATATTTGTTTTTGCGGTGCAGGCTTGAGACCCTTGCGAAAACGGTACACTCGCCCGCCATCGAATGACGGCTCAAGCCACGAGGAGGGTTGACGTGAAAGATACTGCAACGAAGACTAAAGCGTCTTCCACTAAATCGTCGGAAACGACCAAGGCTGCTGCAGCCAAGGCCAGCGCTGTTGTCGCCAAGAACAAAACCAGCCCTGCTGTCCCTGAGGTGGTGCCTGCGCCCGCCGTGAAGGCCCCTGCGCCGGTGGCGCCCAGTCCGACGCCCCGTGCCGGGCGGCCGTCTTCGCGCTTGGCGCAACTGACGGTGCCATCCATGGCCCAGACAGTGGCGTCCACCGCTGCCAAGTCCAGTTATTCCCAAATCATGACGACTCCCCAGATCACGCCACCCGCGCCCGGGTCGGTCAAAAAAGACCCCAAGCTGGCCAACAACTGGAAAAACAAGCCGGTTGATCAGATCACGGATGCCGAGCTGATGGCCATGTCGGACGACGATTACATGAATGCCACGCAATTGGCAGTGTTTCGTCTGAAACTCACGACGCTGAAGAAAGACATCCTCAGCAATGCCGGTGAAACTACCGAGCATCTGCGTGAAGACACCGTGGTGGTGCCGGACCCGGCAGACCGCGCCACCATTGAGGAAGAGCATGCCCTGGAGCTGCGTACCCGGGACCGTGAGCGCAAGCTGCTGAAGAAGATTGAGCAGTCCATCATGCGCATCGATGCGGGTGATTACGGTTATTGTGATGAAACAGGCGAGCCCATCGGTGTGGGGCGTCTGCTGGCCCGTCCCACGGCCACCTTGTCGCTTGAAGCGCAGCAGCGCCGCGAGCTCAAGCAAAAAATGTTCGGCGATTGAGCGTCTTGCACCGCGCGCCCATGGCGTGCACCGGCAGGGTTTAACGGGTACAAGGGAGTCAGGATTCATGGCGAGCAAAGAACAAAGCTCGGGCCTGCTGTCCAAGGTGGCCCGGTTTGTACGCAACCCGACAGTTGACTGGGCCGACCTCGAGAAGGCGGCCCCTGTGCAGGAGCCTGAGCCAGAGTCCGACAGTGGTTTTGGCAAGCAAACGCTCAAGGAAATGATTGAGCGCAAGCGCAAAAACGACTTCGTGCGCCGTCGTGAATTTGCCCAGCTCAGAAAAATCCGAAGCCGTGGTCCTGCTGACTACAGCCTGGAGTTGAATGATCGCAACTCCCTGTTCGAAGAGGGGCCCGTTACCGGTTTCGATGACCGTACGGAAACCCTGAAAAAAATCGATGACATCGAGGCTCAGATGTCTCGCCAATGGTGGCAGAGCCAACATGCGCCCCTGGTGCCAGCTGCGTCTGCTCCGTCTGTTACAGCTCAAGCCGAGCCAGATCCTGTGCCGGCCGCGCCAGCCGTGAGCACAACCCCGGCATTAGAGGGGGCCGGTCAGGGCTTTGCGCAGGCTCAGTCAGATGTGCCTTACACCGACTTTGTGTCCACCCTCAATCTGCGCACGGCACAGATCCTGAAGTCTGAAAGCGGCTCGGAGGGACGGCAAACTGACTTTGCCTCGACCGAAATGACTTCTGCCGTGGCGAACCTCGGGATATCTCTTCCGGGTCTCTTGCCTGACATGTTGCCGCCATCGTCTGCGATGGGACCTACGCCTGTTGCGCCTGCCAACAATCTGCCCTCTGCCCAAACCGAGCCAGATCTGGCCGATCTCGAAGAAGCTGCCATTCGCTTTGCCAATGGTGATGACGCGGGTGCCGAGGCGACTTTGATGGATGTCTTGCAGGGGGCTCACATCGAGCCTGGTTCTGCGACATTGCTGGTGGCGGCTCTCTTTGACTTTTACAGCGCCACAGGGCAGCAAACCGCATTTGAGCGTGCCCAGGAATGGGTGCTGGAGCGCTTTGGTCTGAGCGCGCCCGCTTGGGTGAGTATTCCCGCCCGATTGGGGCGTGGTAGCGGTGCAAGAGAGGGTCGTGACGGTGTGAATGAGCGTGACACGGCGCAGAACAAGCGCATTTCAGACCCGATCTGGACCTGTCCCTATGAACTGACGGTTGAGGCTCGTGGCCGCCTGGATCAGGCGCTGGCCTCGTCGCCCATGCCCTGGATTCTGGATTGGCGGGAGCTCAAAACTTTCGAACCGGCGGTGGTGGACTCCATGAGTCGCCAATGGACCGAGTGGTGCAACACGCCGGTGCAGTTGACCTTCTTCGGCGCGGATGCATTGGATGCCGCGCTGCGTCACATCACGCCGTCTGGCGACGCCTCTGCCGGTTTGTCCGTGTGGCGGCTGCGCCTGAGCGCCCTGCGCATCATGGGACGGCGTGACGAGTTTGAACTGGCTGCACTTGATTTTTGTGTCACTTTTGAGTTGCCGCCACCCGTTTGGCAGCCGCCGCAATGTGTCTACCAGCAAGAGGGGATTGAGGGGCTGCGCCCATTGCCTGCCGCCGCAGGTGGGAGTGCAGATGTGCCGGGATCGAGCAGTTGGCAAGTCCAGGACTTTCACGCCCCGACGGTGCCCATGGGACTGGAAGACCCCGCAGACCGTATCACGGTAACGGTGGCGGGCGATGCCCTCGGCGATGCATCTGGGGCGATGGCAGGTCTTTACCAGATCACCTCCAACTACCGAGAAATCAACATCGCCTGCGACAACCTGATCAGAATCGACTTCTTTGCAGCAGGTCGCTTGCTGAACTGGCTGACGCAGCGACAGGCCCAGGGGTGCCAGGTGCGCCTGCTGGGCGTGAACCACCTGGTGGCTGCATTTTTTCATGTGATCGGTATTCAGGAACACGCGGTGGTTGAGCGGCGCCTTGCCTGAGACCACACTTTTTGACGCTATGGAACAATTTCACGGAACCACCATCATCAGCGTGCGCCGGGCGACCCCGCAGGGCATGCAGGTTGCCATTGGTGGCGACGGGCAGGTCACGCTGGGCAACATCGTGGTCAAGGGCACAGCCCGCAAGGTTCGCAAGCTCTACCATGGCAAGGTACTGGCGGGTTTTGCCGGCGCCACCGCAGACGCTTTCACTTTGTTTGAACGTTTCGAAGCCAAACTGGAAAAGCATCAAGGGCACTTGGTGCGGGCTGCGATCGAGCTGACCAAAGACTGGCGTACCGACCGTGTGCTGCGCCGGCTAGAGGCCATGCTGGCCGTGGCCGACCTGAGTGCCTCGCTCATCATTACCGGCAATGGCGACGTGCTGGAGCCTGAAAATGGCATCGTCACCATCGGCTCCGGGGGCGCGTATGCCCAGGCGGCGGCCGTGGCGCTGCTGAATCACTCGGAGTTGTCTGCGCGTGACATCGTCAAAAAGTCGCTAGAGATTGCCGGCGAGCTCTGCATCTATACCAACATGAACCACACCATCGAAACCCTGGGCCCCGATCTGGCCTCTTGAGTGCCGCTGAGCGGCTGAGTTGGTGACGTTTTAGGAATCTGCATGTCTGCCCTGACACCCCAGGCCATCGTGGCCGAACTGGATAAACACATCGTCGGCCAGAACCTGGCCAAGCGTGCCGTAGCGATTGCCTTGCGCAACCGCTGGCGTCGTCAGCAGGTGGATGCCGCCCTGCGCCCTGAGATCACGCCCAAGAATATTTTGATGATCGGCCCCACGGGCGTGGGGAAGACCGAAATTGCACGCCGTCTGGCCCGTTTGGCCGATGCGCCCTTCATCAAGGTCGAAGCCACCAAGTTCACCGAGGTGGGCTATGTGGGCAAGGATGTGGATGCCATCATTCGTGACTTGGCGGACATAGCGGTCAAGCAAACCCGCGAGGCTGCCAAGCTCCAGGTGCGCGCCAGGGCCGAGGACGCTGCGGAAAACCGTATTCTGGATATTTTGATTCCGCCACCGCGGGGTGACAGCACGTTTGGCCAGGTCACTGAGACGGCCGACAGCGCTGCGCGCCAAGTGTTTCGCAAGAAGCTGCGCGAGGGCCAGTTGGCGGATCGCGAGATCGAAATCGATGTGTCTCAACCTGCTCCCCAGCTTGAAATCATGGGGCCCGCTGGGATGGAAGAGATGACCGAGCAGCTGCGTGGCATGTTTGGTCAGATGGGGCAGCAGAAAAAGCACACGCGCAAACTCAAGATCAGTGAAGCGCACAAACTACTTTTGGACGAGGAAGCGGCCAAACTGGTGGTGGAGGACGACATCAAGACCCAAGCCGTGCACATGCTGGAGCAAAACGGCATTGTGTTCATCGACGAAATCGACAAGGTGACCTCGCGCAGTGAGGGTAGTGGTGCCGAGGTGTCTCGCCAGGGCGTGCAGCGTGATCTGCTGCCACTGGTAGAAGGCACCACGGTGTCTACCAAATACGGCACGGTCAAAACAGATCACATCCTGTTCATCGCGTCCGGGGCCTTTCACCTCAGCAAACCCAGCGACCTGATTCCTGAGCTCCAGGGGCGGTTTCCGATTCGGGTCGAATTGCAGTCCTTGTCGGTTCAGGACTTTGAGGCCATCCTTACGCAGACGCATGCATCTCTGGTCAAGCAGTACCAGGCGCTGCTGGCCACCGAGCAGGTGACGCTGACGTTCACGCCCGAGGGCATCCACCGTCTGGCCTGCATCGCCTTTGAGGTGAATGAGCGCACCGAAAATATAGGTGCGCGCCGTTTGTCGACTGTGATGGAGCGGCTGCTGGATGAAGTCAGTTTTGACGCCGCCAATCTGAGTGGTCAGACCATCACCATCGATGCTTCATACGTCGATGCCCGTCTGGTGGAGCTGAGCCAGAACGAAGACCTCTCGCGCTACATCCTGTAGGCCTGGTCATCCAGGGTCCTTGCGACCTTGGGCACTTTTCCTGAGAGTTTTGGTGTCATGGGCGCAAAGCCCAGTGCGCCGTTCCCATGCTCGTTGACGCTGGCGGTGCCCTTGCGCGTGTCGTGCTCGCGAGCATGAGAAATCTCAAGCATCACATTCATAACGAACTCTAAGTGCTTCATTTAGAACGGTTTTTGGTGTAAGAATTGATTCAATTAGGCGCCTAAGTCCTTGATTTCATTGAAAAAAATGTTGTAACCCTGGTCCTCGCCTCTAGATTTGCTGATACAGTGGAAAAAAGTGCAATTAAGTGGGAATTCGTGTGTTTGCGAACCCGTTTGAGCCACTCAGTCAAATCAAAGGTGGGTAGTAGTGTTCCAAGGGGCGTCGTCGTTAAGTCTGGATGGCAAGGGCCGGCTGTCAGTGCCGACCCGGCATCGTGACGTCCTGGCGGCGACTGCATCCAGTCAACTGACACTCACACGCCATCCTCATGGCTGTCTGATGATGTTTCCCCGCCCCGAATGGGAAAAGTTCCGCGAGCGCATTGCCGAGCTGCCCATGTCGGCCCAATGGTGGAAGCGGATCTTTTTGGGCAATGCCATGGACGTGGATATGGATGCCACTGGTCGTGTGCTGGTCTCGCCAGAGCTGCGCGCCGCCGCAGGAATCAGTAAAGACACCATCTTGCTGGGCATGGGCAATCACTTTGAGTTGTGGGACAAGGCAACTTACGAGGCACAAGAGGCCCAGGCCATGCAGGGTGAAATGCCCGAGGCCTTCAAAGACTTTTCCTTCTAGGGGACGACGTGCAGACTGAATGGAAGCACACCACCGTCCTGTTGAATGAAGCGGTGGATGCGCTTCTCAGCAATCCGGATGATGCCGCAGGAGAGGCGCTGGATGGTGCCTACGTGGACGCCACGTTTGGGCGTGGTGGGCATTCACGGCTGATCCTGTCGCGCTTGTCCCCTCGGGGGCGTCTGACGGCTTTCGACAAGGACCTGGAAGCCATTGCCGAAGCTGGCACCCTGCAGGATGCGCGTTTCGCGATTCGGCATGAGGGCTTTCGCCATCTGGGTGAGCTGCCGGCTGCCAGTGCCGCCGGTGTCCTGATGGATCTGGGTATCAGCTCGCCGCAGATCGACAACCCGGCGCGTGGCTTCAGTTTTCGGGGCGACGGCCCTCTGGATATGCGCATGGACACCACGCGTGGCGAGAGCGTTGCCCAGTGGCTGGTAGATGCGGATGTGAATTCAATTGCGGAGGTGATACGTGACTACGGCGAAGAACGGTTTGCTGGCGCCATTGCAAAGGCGATTGTTGCTCGCCGACAGGCAAGGGGCCCAATTTCAACCACCGCCGAGCTGGCCCAGCTCGTGGCTGACACGGTCAAAACCCGCGAGCCGGGCCAGAACCCTGCAACGCGCACATTTCAGGCTTTTCGGATTTTCATCAACGCTGAGCTTGAGGAGCTGCAACAAGCCCTAGAGGCCAGCTTGCATGTGCTGCAGCCGGGAGGGCGTCTGGTGGTGATCAGCTTTCACTCGCTGGAAGACCGCATCGTCAAGCAGTTCATTGCCACGCATTCGCGTGAGGTGTTTGACCGCCGCGCGCCATTTGCCCAGCCCAAGGTCATGAAGCTGAAGGCCCTGGACCGGATCAAGCCCAGTGCTGCTGAGGTCGCAGCCAACCCGCGTTCGCGCAGCGCCATCATGCGCGTGGCGCAGAGGACTGCCGCATGAGGTTGAACCTGGTGCTGCTGCTGGCGGTTTTGGGTACCGCGCTTTACTTGGTGGGCGTTCAGTACGACTCGCGCCGGCTGGTGTTCGAGGTGGATCGCGCCCGGGCCAAGGCCTACCAGCTGGCGCAGGAGAAGGAGCGCCTGGAGGTTGAAAAACGCGCACAGGCCACGCCGCTGCGGGTCGAAAAATTGGCAAAGGAGCAGCTGCAGATGCGCACCACCACGCCGGCCATCACGCATTACGTGAGCTATGCGGGTGTGTCACCTGCGGCAGCTGCGACGGCAGCCGAGCCACGAAAGGTGGCGCCGTGAGCCGCAGCGTGCGCTACACCTCCAGCCCCTTGCTGGCCAGCCGCACGCCGGTCTGGCGCAGCAAGTTTGTGGTGGCGGCCATTGCCTTGGCCTTTGTCGGGCTGGCCGCGAGGGCGGCCTATATTCAGGTGGTGGCGAACGACTTCTTTCAGCGCCAGGGCGAAGTGCGATTTGTCCGTACGCTGGAGCTGCCGGCCAACCGCGGGCGCATTCTGGACCGCAATGGTCTGATCCTTGCATCCAGCGTGCCGGCTTTCGAGGTCTGGGCAGACCCTGAGGCCTTGGACCGTGATGAGGCCCAGCTCAAGAAGGTGGCTGCCTTGCTGGAGATGCCGCTTGTCGACCTGATGAAGCGCCTGGAATCTGGCAGCAAAAACTTCACCTCACTCAAGCGCAAGGTCGATGCCGACGTTTGGCAACGTATCGTTGCACTCAACATCAAGGGCATACACCAGAACCGTGACTACAAGCGCCAGTACCCTGAAGGCGAAGCGGTGGCGCACGTTGTGGGCTTCAACAACAACGAGGACGTTGGGCAAGAGGGCGTGGAGCTGTTTTTCAACGATGCCCTCAAGGGGCAGCCCGGCTCCCGGCGCGTCATCAAGGACGGCAAGCATCGCATTGCCGAAGATCTGGGTGAAACCATCGAGTCGGTCGACGGTCAGGACCTGCAGCTCAGCATTGATAGCAAGGTGCAGTTTTTTGCGTACCAGAAGCTGCGTGACGCGGTGCACGAGCACAAGGCCAAGGCTGGCAGCGTGGTGGTGCTCGATGCCATCACGGGCGAGGTGCTGGCCCTGGCCAACTACCCCAGCTATGTGCCAGACAAGCGTCGTAACCTGAGCGGCGAGCAGCTGCGCAACCGCGCCCTCACCGACACCTTTGAGCCAGGCTCGGTGATGAAGCCGTTTGCTGTGGGCCTGGGTCTTGAGACCGGCCGGGTCACGCCACAAACCATGATCGACACCTCGCCTGGGCGCATGGCTTTCCATGGCGCTGTCATCACGGATTCCCACCCCAATGGTTTGCTGACCGTCGAGGGTGTCATCCAGAAGTCGAGCAACATCGGCACCACCAAGATCGCCATGCAAATTCCGGCGAAAGAAATGTGGGAGGCGTACTCGCAGGCTGGCTTTGGGCAAAAGCCGCAGATCAGCTTTCCCGGGGCGGTGTCGGGGCGTTTGCGTCCCTATAAAACCTGGCGTCCCATCGAGCAGGCCACCATGTCATATGGCTACGGCATGTCGGCGTCGCTGTTTCAAATCGCGCGCTCTTACACGGTCTTTGCCCATGGTGGCGAGATCATTCCGGCCACCATGCTCAAAACCAGTGAGCCCGCTGTTGGTTTGAAGGTGTTCTCCACCCGGACGGCTGATCAGATGCGCAAGATGCTGCAAATGGCGGCAGGTCCTGGCGGCACCGGTCAAAAGGCCCAGACCATAGGCTACTCGGTGGGTGGCAAGTCGGGCACCGCCATCAAGCAGGTTGGGAAGGGCTACGGCTCGGCTGGCAACCGCAAGTACCGCGGCTGGTTTGTGGGCATGGCGCCCATCGACAAGCCCCGTCTCATCGTGGCTGTCATGATTGACGAGCCCAGCGCTGGCCAGTACTACGGTGGCGCCGTGGCGGCGCCGGTTTTCAGCGAAGTGGTGCAGCAAAGCTTGCGCATGATGGGCGTGTCGCCTGATTTGTCGGTCAAACCACACATCGTGGCCGAGACGGTGGAGGAGAGCTTCTGATGCAAGCCTTGACCTCCTTGCCGCAAGCGCTTCATTGGTTGCAAGAGCGGGTGCGCGGTGAGCTGCGCATCGACAGCCGTCAGGTGCAGCCTGGCGATGGCTTCATTGCCTGGCCCGGGGCTGCGACCGATGGTGCGGTGGCTTGCCTGGTCGAGCAAGAAGGCGTGGCCGCGTTCGACTTGAGCGGCCAGAGTGTGGCGACTTATCCCCAACTCAAGGCAGCCACCGGTGCCCTTGCGGCAGCGTTTTATGGCGATGCCTCCCTTGAGCTGGATGTGCTGGCGGTAACGGGCACCAATGGCAAGACCTCCACGGCGTGGTGGGTGGCGCAGGCGCTCAGCCACCTGACACAAGTGCCGGCGCAAAACTGCGCCATGGTGGGCACCTTGGGTATCGGCCAGCCGCCCGCACCCGGCGCGCAAGGGCTACAAGCCGTGGTGCCGACCGGCCTGACCACGCCAGACCCGGTGCAATTGCAGCAGGCCTTCCGGCGTTTTGTGGATGAGGGCGTGAAGGCGTGCGCCATCGAAGCCTCGTCCATCGGTTTGCAAGAGCATCGCCTGATAGGCACGCACATCCGCACTGCCATCTTCACCAACTTCACGCAAGATCACCTCGATTACCACGGCAACATGGCGGCTTACTGGCAAGCCAAGCGCGCGCTGTTTGCTTGGTCTGGCCTGCGCAGCGCCGTGATCAACATCGATGATGCCCAGGGTGCGGCGCTGGCGACTGAACTTGAGGCCTCGGGGTTGGATGTCTGGACAGTGTCTTGCCGGCAGAGCGACCAGCGCGCGCGACTGCAGGCCTCCGGCCTAAGCTACACCGCCCGTGGCCTGCAGTTCACGGTGGTGGAAGGGGAAGAAGGGGGCAAAGCCCACTTGTTGCAAACCACCCTGATCGGTGAGTACAACGTCTCCAATCTGCTGGGTGTGTTAGCGGCCATGCGCACGCTGGGTGTGCCGCTGGTCGCCGCAGTGGAGGTATGCGGCCGCTTGTCGCCCGTGCCGGGCCGCATGGAGTGTGCAGCGGAGGCGGGAATGCCCCTTGTGGCGGTGGACTACGCCCACACACCCGATGCACTGGACCAGGCGCTGCAGGCCCTGCGCCCCCTGGCTCAACAGCGTGGCGGTCAGCTCTGGTGCGTGTTTGGCTGCGGTGGCGACCGTGACGCCAGCAAGCGGCCTTTGATGGGCGCAGTGGCGGCGCAGCGGGCAGACCTGGTGCTTGTGACCAGTGACAACCCCCGCAATGAGTTGCCTGAAGCCATCATCGCCCAGGTGCTGGGCGGTGTGGCTGGTCACCCAGTCGGGTCTGAAGTCGATCGCGCCCGGGCCATTGCCCATGCGGTGCAGACTGCCGCACCCGCAGATGTGTTGCTGGTGGCAGGCAAGGGCCATGAGGACTACCAGGACGTCGCCGGGGTCAAACGTCCGTTTTCTGATGTTGCCGTGGTGCGCCAAGCCCTGCAGGCCCGCGCCCAGACGGCACCCATGTTCACCCTGGCGCAGGCGCTGGCCTGGTTGCCAGGCGCAAGTTTGGTGGGAGCGGGCGATGTGGCGGTGCAGCGTGTGCACACCGACACCCGCAC
Source organism: Pseudomonadota bacterium (assembly GCA_046046915.1). Taxonomy (GTDB): domain Bacteria; phylum Pseudomonadota; class Gammaproteobacteria; order Burkholderiales; family Burkholderiaceae_C; genus JBEEJZ01. The sequence continues at coordinate 10,072 of JBJOIT010000010.1, read as the reverse complement.
CCTGAGCGCTGGTGACCTGTTTGTGGCCCTCAAGGGCGAGCGTTTTGACGCCAACGACTTTTTGGCACAGGCCCGTGCGGCCGGGGCGGTGGCCGCCATCAGCCACAGTGCTGAGGCATTGCGGCAGGCGGGTCTGCCCGGCCTGGTGGTGCCTGACACCCGACTGGCCTTGGGCGAGCTGGCCAAAGCCTGGCGCGCGCAGTTTTCTTTGCCGCTCATCGCTGTGACGGGCAGCAATGGCAAAACAACGGTGACCCAAATGCTGGCCAGTATCCTGCGCGCCCACTGTGGCGAGGCGGCACTGGCCACGCAAGGCAACCTCAACAACGACATCGGTGTGCCGCTCACGCTCTTGCGTCTGCGGGCTTCGCACCGCATGGGCGTGATTGAGTTGGGCATGAACCACCCCGGAGAAATCGCCTACCTGGCAGCCATGACCCAGCCCACCGTGGCACTGGTCAACAACGCCCAGCGCGAACACCTGGAATTCATGGCCACGGTGGAGGCCGTCGCCCGCGAAAACGGCTCCGTCATCAGCGCGCTGGCCACCACGGGAACGGCCGTGTTTCCGGCCTTGGACGCTTACGCCCCGGTGTGGATGGCGCTGGCGGGTGATCGCCCTGTGCGAACCTTTGCCGAAGACGCCGAGGCGGCCGTCACCGGGCAGGCTCAGTGGATGCAGGGGGCTTGGCTTGTTCAGGCCCAGACACCAGCCGGCGCCATGAGCTGCCGGCTCCACATTGCCGGCCGCCACAACGTGCGCAACGCCCTGGCGGCCACGGCCTGCGCCCTGGCTGCTGACGTGCCACTGGCCGCCACTGCTGCAGGGCTGGAAGCCTTTGAACCCGTCAAAGGGCGTTCACGCGCCTTATGCCTGACCTTGGCGGGTAGGGAGCTCACCGTGGTGGATGACACCTACAACGCCAATCCCGACTCGGTGCGCGCCGCGATTGATGTTCTGGCGGAGCTGCCGGGGCCGCGCCTGCTGGTGCTGGGCGACATGGGCGAGGTCGGCGACCAGGGGCCCGAGTTTCATGCAGAAGCCGGCGCACATGCCCGCGCCTGCGGCATCGACGCGTTGTTTTGCCTGGGTGAGCAAACGCGCCAGGCCGTTCGGGCGTTTGGCGATGCCAGGCACTTTGACGACGTGGAGGCACTCAACGCTGCGGTGTTGGCCTATCTGCCTGGTGCCAGCAGTGTGCTGGTCAAGGGCTCGCGTTTCATGAAGATGGAGCGCGTGGTGCAAGCCATGCAGGCCGCTCAAACGTTCACTGCGGAGGTCGCCGATGCGCACTGACGCCTTTTTCAGGATGCTCTCATGCTGTTGAGTCTTGCCCAATGGCTGCAGAGCCTGTCCCCCGACCTGGGTTACTTCCGGGTTTTCCAATACCTCACCTTCCGCGCGGTGATGGCGGCACTCACCGCCTTGCTGATGGGCCTGGTGGCAGGACCTGCCGTGATCCGGCGTCTGCGTGCGCTCAAGATTGGGCAGCCCGTGCGGGGCTATGGCATGGAAACCCACCTCAGCAAGAGTGGCACTCCCACCATGGGCGGTGTGCTCATCCTGCTGTGCATCGCGGTCTCGACCCTGTTGTGGGTGGACCTGAGCAACCGCTTTGTCTGGATCGTGCTCATCGTGACGCTGGGTTTTGGGGCCATCGGTTGGGTAGATGACTGGCGCAAGGTCGTCAACAAAGACCCCGAAGGCATGCGCTCTCGCGAAAAGTACTTCTGGCAATCGCTGATCGGCCTGGTGGCAGCCCTGTACCTGGTGTTCAGCATTTCCGAGAACTCCAACCTGCGCGTGCTGGAGCTGTTCTACACCTGGGTGCGCTCGGGCTTTGACATGAGCTTGCCGCCCAAAGCCGGGCTCTTGCTGCCCTTCTTCAAGGAAGTGAGCTACCCGCTGGGCGTGCTGGGCTTCGTGGTCATGACCTATCTGGTCATCGTGGGCTCCAGCAATGCCGTGAACCTGACTGACGGTCTGGATGGCCTGGCCATCATGCCGGTGGTGATGGTGGGTTCGGCGCTGGGCATCTTTGCCTACATCACAGGTAGCGCCGTTTACTCCAAATACCTGTTCTTTCCGCACATCCCCGGTTCCGGTGAACTGTTGGTGTTCTGCGCCGCCATGTCGGGCGCGGGCCTGGCCTTTCTGTGGTTCAACACCCATCCGGCACAAGTGTTCATGGGCGATGTGGGCGCGCTGGCGCTCGGCGGCGCACTGGGCACCATCGCCGTGATCGTTCGCCAGGAAATTGTGTTGGCCATCATGGGCGGCATCTTTGTGGTCGAGGCCCTGTCGGTGATGCTGCAGGTGAGCTATTTCAAGTACACCAAGAAGCGCTTTGGCGAAGGCCGGCGCATCTTGAAGATGGCACCACTGCACCACCACTTCGAAAAAAGCGGCTGGAAAGAGACCCAGGTTGTGGTGCGTTTCTGGATCATCACCATGCTGCTGTGCCTGGTGGGCCTGTCCACCCTGAAGCTGCGTTGACACGACCATGACGTCCCCGGCCCTGCCCCTTTTGCTGCCCACCTTGCTGGATCGCCCTGTCCTGGTGTTGGGCTTGGGTGTGTCCGGTCTGGCCATGGTGCGGGCCTGCGCTGCCTCGGGCGCCCGTGTCACAGTGGCGGATACCCGCCAGGCGCCGCCGCAGGCAGCCTTGTTGGCCGCCGAGCTGCCAGGCGTGACCGTGCTGTGTTCTGCCTTCGATGCGGATTTGCTGGCCCGTGGCCCATGGGCCATGGTGTGCCGCAGTCAGGGCATCGCTCCGGAACAAATGTCGGGTTTGCGAGCAGCTGCCACGGCCGCCGGCGTGCCGGTGGTAGGTGAGCTCGACCTGTTTGCCATGGCGTTGAAGGCCCTGCAAGACGGTGAACTTGCTTACGCGCCCAAGGTGCTGGCCATCACCGGCACCAATGGCAAAACCACCACCACCAGCCTGACCGGGCATTTGCTGCGCCGTGCCGACTGGGACGTGGAGGTGGCCGGCAACATAGGCTACGCCTTGCTCGATGCCCTGCGTGACCGCCTGGCCCAGGGGCGCTTGCCGCAAGCCTGGGTGCTGGAGTTGGCCAGTTTTCAGCTAGATGGCGCCCAGACTTTTGAACCCACCGCCGCCACGGTGCTGAACATCACCCAGGACCACCTGGACTGGCATGGCTCCATGGCCGCTTATGCGCAGGCTAAGGCCAGCGTCTTTGGCACCCAGGGGGTGATGATCCTCAATAGGGATGACGATACGGTCATGCAGATGGCCCCTGCCACAGCTGCCAGCCCTGCGCGGTCCATTAAGGGCAAAGTGGCTCGCGAGATCACCACATTTGGTGCCGGCATGCCCCAGCGTGCGGGCGACTCCGGGCTGGAGCAGGTGAACGGCATGGTGTGGCTGGTCCGCGCGCTGCCGTCCGACGAGACCCGCCGCAAGCGCCATGAAGCGGCAGAAGACCTGCACATCCAGCGTCTGATGCCGGCCGACGCCCTGCGCATCCGGGGACGACATAACGCCGTCAATGCCCTGGCTGCATTGGCGCTGGCCACCGCCGCCGGCTGCCCGCTGGCGCCCATGCTGTATGGCCTGCGCGAGTACCGGGGTGAGCCGCACCGGGTCGAGCCCGTCAGCATCATCGACGGCGTGGAGTATTTCGACGACAGCAAGGGCACCAATGTGGGCGCAACGGTGGCGGCCCTCTTTGGTCTGGGGGCCGACCGCAAGGTGGTGGTGATTCTGGGGGGTGAGGGCAAGGGCCAGGACTTCAGCCCGCTGGCCGACCCGGTGTCGCGCTACACCCGCGCAGTGATACTGCTCGGCCGCGATGCGCCCCTCATCCGCGCTGCACTCGAACAGACACGGGTGCCTCTGCTGGACGCCACGAGCATGGCGGATGCCGTCCATCAGGCCGCCCAGGCCGCCCACGCGGGGGACGCTGTGTTGTTGTCACCCGCTTGCGCCAGCTTTGACATGTTTGACAACTACGAGCACCGTGCCCAGGTGTTCTGCGCGGCGGTGGCCGATCTCGCGCTGGAGGCCGGCAGCAGCCCGGAGGCTGGCGCATGACGCAAGCTGCATCCATGTTAGGTTGGGGCGCGCGCATGGTGGCGCGGCTGAGTACTGTGTTTGCGCGTACCAGCCCGCCCGCGCCAGACGTGTTGCCCGTGCGCCTGCATGGCACCCGCGCCACAGCCATGTCGCCATCGACCCTGAGTGGCGTCGATCAGGCGCTGGTCTGGGTCACCGTGGCGGTGCTGGCCTGGGGCCTGGTGATGGTGTATTCCGCATCGATTGCCATGCCCGACAACCCACGCTTTGCCAGGTACACCCACACCTACTTTTTGCTGCGCCACGCCCTGTGGCTGGCCATGGCCTTTGTGGCGGCGCTCATTGCTTACCAGGTGCCGATTGCCGTATGGGACAAGCAGGCCAGGGCCTTATTTCTGGTGTCTCTGGTGCTGTTGGCGGTGGTGCTGATTCCGCATGTGGGCAAGGTGGTTTATGGCGCCCGGCGCTGGATTGCCCTGGGGCCCATCAGCTTTCAGCCTTCCGAGCTGGCCAAGCTCACGGTGCTGCTGTATGCTGCCAACTACATGGTGCGCAAGATGGAAGTCAAAGAGAACTTCTTTCGCGCCGTGGTGCCCATGGGGGCGGCTGTCGGGGTCGTGGGTGTCTTGCTGCTGGCTGAGCCGGACATGGGCGCCTTCATGGTGATTGCGGTGATTGCCATGGGCATCCTGTTTTTGGGCGGTGTGAACGCCCGCATGTTCTTTTTGATCGCCACCATCTTGCTGGTGGCCTTCGGCTTGATGATTGCCTTTAGCGAGTGGCGGCGGGAGCGCATCTTTGCCTACCTCGACCCCTGGAGCGAGAAAAACGCCCTGGCCAAGGGCTATCAGCTCACCCATTCGCTGATTGCGATTGGGCGCGGCGAGGTGTTTGGGGTGGGGCTGGGTGGCAGTGTTGAAAAGCTGCACTGGCTGCCCGAGGCCCACACCGACTTTTTACTGGCCGTGATCGGCGAGGAGTTTGGTCTGGTCGGCGTGCTGGTGGTCATCAGCCTGTTCTTGTGGCTCACCCGCCGCCTGATGCACATCGGGCGCCAGGCCATTGCGCTGGACCGTGTCTTTGCCGGTTTGGTGGCGCAGGGCGTGGGGATCTGGGTGGGGTTTCAGGCCTTCATCAACATGGGCGTGAACCTCGGGGCCTTGCCCACCAAGGGCCTCACCTTGCCGCTGATGAGCTACGGCGGCTCTGCCATCATGATCAACCTGATCGCCATCGCCATCGTGCTGCGCATCGACGTGGAAAACAAACAGTTGATGCATGGAGGCAGGGTATGAGCCCCCGCGTTGCACTGATCATGGCCGGGGGGACCGGAGGACATATCTTCCCGGGGCTGGCGGTGGCCCAGGCCTTGCGGGAGCGGGGCTGGATGGTGCATTGGCTGGGCGGTCGGGGCTCGCCACAGTCGCCCAGCATGGAAAGCCGACTGGTGCCACCCCATGGCTTTGCCATGGAATACGTCGATTTCTCGGGTGTGCGTGGTAAGGGTGCAGCGACGCTCATCAAGCTGCCTGTGCGCCTGCTGCGCGCCCTGTGGCAAAGCTGGCTGGTTTTGCGTCGGGTACGGCCCGATGTGGTGATCGGCCTGGGTGGCTACATCTCGGCGCCAGCGGGTGTGGTGGCGGCCCTCACGGGCCGAGCGCTCATGTTGCATGAACAAAACTCGGTGGCCGGCATGGCCAACCGGGTGCTGGCACGTCTGGCTCGCCGGGTCTTCAGTGCCTTCCCCGATGTGTTGCCCGGAGCGGCCTGGGTGGGTAATCCCTTGCGCGCCGGTTTCCTGCGCCAGGCAGCACCCGCCGAGCGATTTTCCGGGCGATCGGGTCCGCTTCGGGTACTGGTGGTGGGCGGTAGCCTTGGCGCGCAGGCGCTGAACCGCATCGTGCCGCAAGCGTTGGCCTTGCTGCCCCGGGACGCACGGCCCGTGGTGACGCACCAAAGCGGCGAGAAGCAGATCGATGCCTTGCGTGCGAGCTATGCCACCGCCGGGGTGCAAGCCGAGCTCACGCCCTTTATTCAAGACACAGCCCAGGCCTTTGCCGCGGCCGACCTGGTGATTTGCCGCGCCGGCGCCAGCACCGTGACCGAGCTGGCCGCGGTGGGAGTGGCTGCCGTTTACGTGCCTTTCCCCTCGGCGGTGGACGATCACCAGACCCGCAACGCCCAGTTCTTGGTGGCTCAGGGCGGTGGTTGGCTGCTGCCCCAACAAGAACTCACGCCCGAAGCCCTGCTGCCCTATCTGCAGATAGACCGGGCGCGCCTGCTGGCGGTGGCCACGCGGGCCAAAACCATGCAAAAGCTGCAGGCCACCGAGGACATGGTGCGTGCCTGCGAGGAATTGAGCACATGAAACACGCTGTCAAACACATCCACTTTGTGGGCATCGGGGGATCGGGCATGTCGGCCATTGCCGAGGTGCTGCACACCCTGGGCTACACCATCTCCGGCTCCGACCAATCCGACAGCAGCACCGTTCGCCGCCTGGCGGGCCTGGGCATCACCACCTACACCGGCCATGCGGCCGCCCATGTGAGCGGTGCCGATGCTGTGGTGACATCGACCGCGGTCAAGGCTGACAACCCCGAAGTGCTCGCCGCCCGCGAGCAGCGCATCCCCATCGTGCCCCGCGCCCTGATGCTGGCCGAGCTGATGCGCCTGAAGCAGGGCATTGCCATTGCGGGCACCCACGGCAAAACCACCACCACCAGCCTGGTGGCCAGCGTGCTGGTGGAGGCGGGCTTGGACCCCACCTTTGTCATTGGCGGACGGCTCAACAGCGCCGGTGCCAATGCCCGCCTGGGCAAGGGTGATTACATCGTGGTGGAGGCTGACGAGTCGGATGCGTCTTTCCTGCACCTGCTGCCAGTGATGTCGGTGGTCACCAACATCGACGCCGACCACATGGAGACCTACGGCCACGACTTTGGCCGGCTCAAGGGCGCGTTTGTGGACTTTCTGCACCGCATGCCTTTTTATGGCACTGCCATTTTGTGCACCGACGATGCCGCCATCCGAGACATCGTGCCGCAAGTGACCTGCCCCATCACCAGCTATGGTTTTGAGGAAGGCGCGCAGGTCCGCGCCGTCAATGTGCGGGCAGTAGCCGGGCAGATGCATTTCACGGTGCAACGTCGCAACGGCATCACCTTGCCCGACCTGGAAGTGGTGCTGAACCTGGCCGGGCGCCACAACGTGCTCAATGCGCTGGCGGCCATTTGTGCTGCCGTGGAGCTAAACGTGCCCGACGCCGCCGTGCAGCGGGCCCTGGCCAACTTTGGCGGTGTGGGGCGTCGTTTTCAGAGCTATGGCGATTTGCCTGCATCGGGCGGCGGCAGCTTCAGCGTGATTGACGACTATGGCCACCACCCGGTGGAGATGGCCGCCACGCTGGCAGCCGCCCGGGGTGCGTTCCCGGATCGCCGGCTGGTGCTGGCCTTTCAGCCGCACCGCTACAGCCGCACACGCGACTGTTTTGAAGATTTTGTAAAGGTTATCGGCGCGGCAGACACCGTCTTGCTGAGCGAGGTCTATGCCGCCGGCGAGGCGCCCATCGTGGCGGCCGACGGTCGTGCCCTGGCCCGCGCCCTGCGTGTGGCCGGCAAGGTCGAGCCTGTGTTTGTAGACGACATCGCCAGCATGCCGCAAGCGATTGCCGACAACGCCCGCGCCGGCGATGTGGTGCTGTGCATGGGCGCCGGCTCCATCGGCGCCGTGCCCGGCAAGCTAGTCGAGTTGCTCAAAGCCGGAGGGACTAAAGAATGAGCGTGGGGGACAACATGAGCGCCGCACGGCCGCCCGAAGGCGCGAGGGCCCCCTTGGGGGGCAGCGAACCACGCGCAGCGGGGAGCGTGGGGGCGATACCTGGAAAAGTAGCGGTTCTCATGGGCGGCGCCTCGGCCGAGCGCGAGGTCTCGCTCATGTCGGGCACGGGCGTTCTCAAGGCGCTGCAGTCGCAGGGCGTGGATGCCCATGCGTTTGATCCCAGCCAGCGTGACCTGAGCGAGCTCAAACGCGACGGCTTTGCCCGCTGCTTCATCGCGCTGCATGGCCGTTTTGGCGAAGACGGCACGGTGCAAGGCGCCTTGGAGCTGCTGGGCATCCCCTACACCGGTTCGGGGGTGATGGCGTCGAGCATTGGTATCGACAAGGTCATGACCAAGCGCCTGTGGACGCACGCGGGTCTGCCCACCCCAGCGTCCATGCAGGTCAGCAGTGCCGACGCTACACGCCAGGCATTTGCTGCGCTGGGTGCGCCCATGATCGTCAAGCCGGCGCGCGAAGGTTCGACCATCGGCCTGACCAAGGTCATGCATGCAGATGAGTGTGCAGAAGCTTATCGCCTGGCCTCCCAGCACGACCCGCTGGTGCTGTGCGAGCAGTTCATTGCCGGCGACGAGGTCACCGTGCCCCTGCTGGGGTCCGGGGCCGATGCCCACGCGCTGCCTGTCATCCGCATCGTGGCGCCCGACGGCAACTACGACTACAACAACAAATACTTCACCGACACGACCCAGTACCTGGTGCCCTGCGGACTGCCCGAGGGCGAAGAACAGGCCATCCAGGCCCTGGCCTTGAAGGCCTTTCAGGTGCTGGGGTGCCGGGGTTGGGCCCGCGCGGACGTGATGATCGATGCCCGCACCCGCATGCCCTACCTGCTGGAGATCAACACCTCGCCGGGTATGACCTCGCATTCGCTCGTGCCCATGTCGGCCCGTGCCGCTGGCCTGAGTTACGAAGCCCTGTGCCTGCGCTTGCTGGCCTCTGCCAGCCTTGATTACGCCGCCAGCCGATGAACCGTTCCTTGCCCCTGCCGCTGGACATCAAGCTCATGAACCGGGTGGCCAACGCCCTGTTCGTGTTGTTTGGTGTGCTCCTGCTTAGCGCGTTGGCGGGCTGGGTGGCGCGCGCGCCACTGTTTGATCTGAAAAAAATTGTGGTGACGGGTGAGCTGACTCGCAGCAATGCTCTGACCCTGCGCGCCAATGTGGCGCCCCACCTGTCGGGCAGTTTCTTCACGCTGGATCTGGCCCAGGTTCGCAAAGTGTTCGAGGGCGTGCCCTGGGTGCGCCGGGCCGTGGTGCGCCGGGAGTTCCCTAATCAGCTGCGCGTGGATTTGCAGGAGCATCAGCCCGTGGCGCTGTGGGGTGCCGATGCCGAATCCCGATTGCTCAATCACTTAGGTGAAGTGTTTGAGGCCAACACCGCCGAAGTCGACGCTGACAGCCTGGTGCGTCTGATGGGGCCGGATGCCGAGGCGCCAGCTGTGCTGGCCCTGTATCGCATCCTGGCGCCGCAGTTTGACGCGCTGGATCTGCACATTGAGCAATTCGAAATGAGTGGCAGTGGTGGCTGGCGCGCGCAACTGGCGTCCGATGCCGTGGTCGAGCTGGGCGGTGGCAGCATCGAAGAGGTGCAGGCCCGGACGCAGCGTTTTCTCAAAACCCTCACACAAGTGACCGCGCGGCACGCACGCAAGCCCGACGCGCTGGAGTCCGCAGATTTGCGCCATGTCGATGGCTACGCCCTGAAGTTGCAGGGCGTGACCACGCTGGCGCCAGACACAAAGCAGAAATAGCAAACACACAGGTGACCCTATGGCAAAAGAATACAAAGATCTCGTCGTTGGCCTGGACATCGGTACCGCCAAGGTGATGGCCGTGGTGGCCGAGGTCATGCCCGGCGGCGAGCTCAAGCTGGCTGGCCTGGGCGTGGCGCCCAGCAGCGGCCTCAAGCGCGGCGTGGTAGTCAACATTGATGCCACCGTGCAAAGCATTCAGCAGGCCTTGAAAGAAGCCGAGCTGATGGCCGACTGCAAGATCACCCGCGTGTACACCGGCATCACCGGCAGTCACATCCGCGGCATCAACAGCAGTGGCATGGTGGCCATCAAGGACCGCGAGGTGACGGCCGCCGATGTGGCCCGGGTGGTGGAAACCGCCAAGGCCATCAACATTTCCACCGACCAGCGCCTGCTGCTGGTGGAGCCGCAAGAGTTCATCATTGATGGGCAG
>JBJOIT010000009.1:0-73482 GCA_046046915.1 Pseudomonadota bacterium | reverse complement strand
GCCCCCTCCTCAAGCGCTTCGCGGAGAAGGCCCCGCTGCCGGTGATGATGCGCGCGCTGCTGCAGCGCGAGCTCGATGCGACGCAGCTCGACCGCTGGTTCGAGACGGTGGCGCAGCAGCAGTACACGAGAAAGCTGCTCTTCTCGACCCTGTTCGAGCTGATGACGCAGGTGGTGCTGCGCCAAAGCGGCTCGATCCGGGCGGCGTGGCTGGAGGCCGAGGCCGACGTGGGGGTGTCGCTGGCGTCGGTGTACAACAAGCTCAACGGCCTGGAGCCGAGTACCTCGGCGGCGCTGGTGAGCTTTGCGGCGCAGCGCTCGCGCGAGGTGATCGATGCCCTGCCCGGGGCGGCGGTGGAGGTGCTGGCGGGGCTGCCGGTACGGGTGCTCGACGGCAACTGCTTGAACGGGCGTCAGCATCGGTTGAAAGTCACGCGCACGAGCACGGCCGCGCCGCTGCCGGGTAAGGCGCTGGTGGTGTTCGATCCGCAGCGCGAGACGATCGAGGCGATCGTGCCGTGCGAGGACGGGCACGCGCAGGAGCGCTCGCTGCTGGGGCAGGTGGGGCCGCTGGTGGGTGCGCGCCAGGTGTGGCTGGCGGACCGCAACTTCTGCACCGAGGGCTTCCTGGGCGAGCTGGAGGACCGAGGCGCGTACTCGCTGATCCGCGAGCACGACCATTTGCGCGTCAAGCCGCTGGAGGCGATGCGGGGGCAGGCGCGGCCCGAGGGCGCCGACAGCGTCGTGAGCGAGCAGTGGGTGCAGCTCAAGCCCCGCCCCGACGGGCGCGAGGGCGTCAAGCTGCGGCGCATACGGGTCGAACTCGACGCGCCCACGCGCCACGGCGAGAGCGAGCTGTACCTGCTCAGCACCGTGCCCGAGAGCGTGGCCGATGCGCCCACGCTGGCCCGGCTGTACCGCCAGCGCTGGACCATCGAGCGCGCCTTCCTGCACCTGACCGTACAACTGCGCTGCGAGGTCAACACGCTGAGCTACCCGCCCGCAGCGCTGTTTGCGCTGGCCTGCGCCATGGTAGTCTTCAACGTGCTGGGCGTGGTCAAGGCGGCGCTGCGCGCCGCGCATGGAGCCGAGATCCAGGCCAAGCTGTCGAGCCCGAGGACTGGGAGGTCTTCAACGGCCTGAGCGCGCTCGTCATGGCGCAGTGGCTGCTGGAGCAGGCACGCCTGGTACCGCTCAAGCGCTACGCCAAGGCGCGCCCGCGCAAGACAGCGCCCAAGCCTGTAGCCAAGCGGGCGCACGATCCCAAGAAGCCCCATGTGTCGCTGGCCAAGTTGCTTGCCAAAAAGGCGGGAAAGGCACCTTGAAATCATTCGTGGCGCTTCCAGGGTGTTTTTTGCGGTGTCTCAATAACCCTGCGGGTTGTTCGACTGCCAGCGCCAAGTGTCCACACACATTTGGTCCAGGCCCCGGCTCACGCGCCAGCCCAGTTCGGCCGCGGCTTTGGAGGGGTCGGCCCAATAAGCGGCCAGATCGCCGGCGCGGCGCGGTGCCACGGTGTGGGGCAGTTCGCGTCCGCAAGCTCGGCTGAAAGCCGCCAGCATTTGCAGCACGCTGTGACCGTGGCCTGCGCCCAGGTTGTAGGTGTGCAGACCGGCCTGACCATGGCCATGACGCAAGGCGGCCAGGTGGCCCTCGGCCAGGTCCATCACATGGATGTAGTCGCGCACGCCAGTGCCATCCACCGTGGGGTAGTCGCTGCCAAAGACCTGCAGGGCGGCACGCCGGCCCACCGCCACCTGGGCGATGAAGGGCATGAGGTTGTTGGGCACGCCTTGCGGGTCTTCGCCCATCTGGCCGCTCTCATGCGCGCCGACCGGGTTGAAGTAGCGCAGGGCGGTCATGGACCAGCCGGGTTCGCTGGCCACCACGTCGGCCAGGATCTGCTCCACCATCAGCTTGGTGCGACCGTAGGGGTTGCTGGGAGACAGCGCTGCATCTTCGCGCAGCGGCATCACGGTGGATTCGGCATAGACCGTGGCAGAGGAGCTGAACACCAACGTGCGCACGCCGGCCTCGCGCATGGCGGCCAGCAGCACCAGGCTGCCTTGCACGTTGTTGTCGTAGTAGGCCAGAGGCTGTGCCACCGAGTCACCCACTGCCTTGAGCCCGGCAAAGTGGATGACTGCGGCTATGGCGTGTTCTTTCAGCACGTGTGCCAGCAAGGCGCCGTCGCGCACATCGCCAGGCACAAAGGTGGGCGCGCGCCCGGCCAGCTGGGCCACACGGTCTAGTACCGCGGGTTTGCTGTTGCACAGGTTGTCCAGCACCACCGGGTTCAGGCCGGCCTGCAGCAGTTGCAAGGTGGTGTGGCTGCCGATGTAGCCGGCGCCGCCGGTCACAAGAATGTTCATGGGGGTTTACTCGCGTTGCAGACGCACGATGAAGGCGGTTTCGGCTTGCGCACGGGGTAGCGGCAGGCCGGCCTGTGCCAGCCAGGCACCATCCAGGCGCAAGCCGTCGGCGGTGTTGAGGGCGTCAAAGAAGGGCGCCGTGTGGTGGGGGCCGCTGGCGCGCACCGTGCCTTCGGGCAACAGCTCGCGCACCCGGTAGCGGGCAGCGGTGTCCAGCATGGGCAGGCGCAGCGTGGGGGTGTAGCGGTGCGAGGTGGGTGCCACGCGGTACACCAGCAGCAGCACGTCTGCGGCATCGGCGTCGCCATGGGCTTGCCAGACCAGGCCATCGTCGACCGTGCCGCGCCAAACCTGGCCGCTGTGCAGGCGCTCGCGCAGCTGCTTGTAGAGGGTGATCCAATGGCGCAGCTCGGTGGTGTCGGCCGCGTTGAGGTGGCGCACGTCAAGCTCCACGCCCAGGTGGCCGGGCAGCGCCACGGCGGCCCGAAAAGCCATGTTCTGGGTGCGGCCGGTGGTGTGAGCCGGGGCGGTGCCCACATGTGCACCCATGATCTCGGGTGGGAAAAACTGCAAAAAGCCGCGCTGGATGTTGACCCTGGAAAGTGCGTCGATGCAGTCGCTGGTCCAGACCCGGTGCGTGTGGCGCAGCACCGCAAAGTCAATGCGCCCGCCGCCGCCCGAGCAGCTTTCGATCTCGACTTGGGGGTGGGCTGCGCGCAGCCGAGCCATCAGGGTGTAGGCGGCATGCACCTGGGCCCGATAGCCTGCCGTGCCATTGGCCAGACCGGCCGGGGCCAGGTCGCGGTTGTGGTCCCATTTGAGGTAGCCAATCGCGTGCGCCGCCAGCAGGGCCGAGATTTTCTCGAACAGATAGTCACTGGCCTCGGGCCGTGAAATATCCAGCACCAGCTGATTGCGGGCCGTGATCAGGGGGCGGCCTGCCACTTGCAGGGCCCAGTCGGGGTGGCTGCGAAACAGCTCGCTGTCGGGGTTGACCATTTCGGGCTCGACCCACAGGCCAAACTCCATGCCCAGACCGTTGACGTGCGCAATCAAGTCCCCGAGGCCCGCCGGGAACTTGGTCTCATCCGGCCACCAGTCACCCAGTGCCGCGCGGTCGTGGTGGCGGCCGTGAAACCAGCCATCGTCGAGCACAAAGCGCTCGATGCCCACAGCCGCCGCTGCGTCGGCCAGCGACTTGACCTTGTCTGGGTAGACGTCGAAGTAAAAGCCCTCCCAGGTGTTGAGGTGCACCGGGCGTGGGCGCATCTGGCCGCCGGGCCAGTTCAGGCGCGCGCGCAGCTCGGCGTGGAAGTTGGCTGCCAGGCCGTTGTAGCCGGCCTGCGAGCAGCTGGCCACCAGCTCGGGTGTTTGCAGAGTGGCGCCAGCGTCCAGTCGGCCCTCGCCGGGCGCCAGCCATTCGCCCATTTGCCACTGGTACTGACCGTCGTGCAGCCACTCGATGGTTTGCTGGTGGTTGCCCGACCAGGCCAGGTGCGCGCCAAACACCAGGCCGGCATCGTCGGTCGTGCCCGGGGTGCTGACCACGGCGCCCGGAAAGCAATCGTGCGAGGTGCGCCCGCGCCGGCTTTCGCGCCGCCACAGGCTGCGTGTCAGTGGCTCGTTGCATTCGATGAATTCGTTGACGTGCTGGCCCGCATAAAACCGCACGGTCTGGCTGTGGCCGGGCAGGGGCAAGGTGCCGGCGGCCAGCCACTGCACGTCGATGGACTGATCGCTCTGGTTGGTGAGGGCGCTGCTGAGTGTGAGCACATCGCTTGCGGCATCCAGCCTGAGCGTCACGGCCAGCAGCAGGCGGGCCACCGGGTCGCGCAGCAAGAGCCGCACGGCGCTGGCCTGTGCATCGCGCTGCAGCCACTCCACCTCGCAGGCTGTGAAGCCTTGGGCAAAGTCCTGCCCGTCACGGTGCGCCAGCAGGGCGCTTTGACCAAACCAACCCACGCCAAAGGTGGGCGCCAGGGTCAGCGGCTGGTCGAGGTCGAGCATGAAAGAGGGCAAGGGGCGGGTGGCGCGCAAGTCCATGCCGGGCGTGGCTTGGTCAGGTAGCCGCGGGCCCCAGTAGCGCCAGATAGGCGCTTCGTCGATGCGTCTTTCCAGCACCAGCGAGCTGTTGGTGCTGTGCAGGATCAGGTGGTCGGCGGGAGAGTGAGTTTGTGGCGTGTTCAAGGTGTTTTAACCCGGCGTTGAACCAGCGTTAAAGCTGGGTAGAAACGGTATTGTCATCAAGGGGGCATCAAGAAAAACGGCTGCCAAAGATGAGCTGTCAAGGCCCAGGGGCGCTATGGCGCCACACCGCAAGGTCACAGGCGCCAAGCTGCTCACTGCCCAGCAAGGCCTGGGCCGCGCCTGGGGGTGCCCAGCTCACCGGCTGCGTCGAAAAGTTGCACACCACGCTCAGGTCCCCCAGGCGGCTCAGGCGCAGTGTGTCGGGCAGGTTCAGGGGACTCAGGCCGGCATCCCGTGCGGCACGGGTCAGCACCTGCTGCCAACCTGCGTCGTCCAGCCAGGCTGCGACGCTGCGGGTGCGCCCCAGGCGGGCAACGGCGGCGCGGCCATCGTCGAATAAGGCCTCGGCCTCGGCGCCCTGCAGCAGCCAGTCTTCGCGCCAGCGTGTGGCGGTGCAAGCAGTCTCGCCGGCCTGGTGCCAGCGCACGGCCTCGGTCCACCCCGGCGGCAGCGAGGCCACGCGCTGCACCTGCACACCGCACAAGTTTTGCAACTTGCCGGGCGCCAGCTGGGGCGGGCTTTGCAAATCGGGTGTCTTGGCACCCGCTCGCGGCCCCAGCACCAGCTGCGCAGTGCTCGTGCTCAGGTGCTGCAGCAAGGTGTCTGGTACCTGCAGTTGAGCTGGCAGCACCACCAGTCGATAGGCGTCAAGTGCGGCGCGCGGGCTGACGATGTCCACATCCAGTCCCAGACCGCGCAGCACGCTGTAAATGCGAAAGCACAGTTCCAGGGCGTTGTAGTCCTGGCCCTGCGCCTGAATCTGGCTCATCCATAGGGATTCGTAATCGAACACCAGCGCCACGGAGGCCACGATGCCCAGGTGATGGCCCAGGCCATTGCTCGGATCCGTGCCCTGCAAGTGAGCGGCCAGCGCCTGCAGCTCCAGGCCCACCTGCGCTGCCTCGATGCCGCCCTGGTCCAGGCTGCGGTCTGGACGGTGCAGGCCGGTGTGCATTTGTTCCTGCGCAAAGGGGGCCTGGCGCCAGCGGAAATAGCTCACTACCTCCGCACCGTGCGCGAAGGCTTGCCAGGTCCACAGGCGCACCATGCCGTCCAGTGGGGCGGGGTTCCACTGCGCCCAGTTCACAGGGCCGGGCTGTTGCTCCATCACCCACCAGCGCCCATGGGCGGGCGCACCAGGCAGCCGGCTGTGGCACATGCCACGGTACAGATCGTGGTGGAAGGCGGGGATGTCCGGGTGGCCGGTTCGGGCCCAGCGCACTTTCTCTGCGGCAGTCAAAAAGAAGTTTTGGGTGAAGCCCAGCGGGTAGCTGTCCCAGGTGGCAATGTCCAGGTCGGCGGCCACATCGTGGTGGTTGAACTCGGTGAAAAATCCCATGAAGTTGTGCGACACGGGACGGCCGGGAGAGCAGGCCCGCAAGATGTCGACCTGCTCACGGTTGAAGGCCACCACTTCGTCGGAGGCAAAGCGACGCCAGTCCAGCCGTTGCGAGGGGTTGGCTTCTGTGACCGTGCCCACGGGCAGGTCCACTTCGTCAAAACTGCGGTACTCCTGGCTCCAGAACACGGTGCCCCAGGCGGTGTTGAGCGCATCCACGGTGCCGTAACGCTGAGCCAGCCAGCGCCGAAAGCCGCTGCGCGCAGCCGCCGAGGTGCTCAAAATGGTGTCATGGCAACCGTATTCGTTGTCGGTCTGCCAGGCCACCACGGCAGGGTGCCCGCCATAGCGCTGGGCCACGGCTTGGGTGATGCGCCGTGACTGGGTGCGGTAAGCAGAGCTGGAAAAACAGTAGTGCCGACGCGAGCCAAAGCCGCGAGGCCGGCCTTGCTCGTCCCAGGCGAGGATATCGGGCTCGGCGTCGATCAGCCATTTGGGCGGTGTGGCCGTGGGTGTGCACATCACCACGCCCAGGCCTTGCGCATGCAAGGTGTCTATGGCGCGGTCCAGCCAGGCCCAGTCGAACACGCCGGGGCTGGGCTCGATGCGACTCCAGGCAAATTCGGCGATGCGTACCACCGAGATGCCCATCTCACGCATGCGCAGAGCGTCATCGGGCCACCAAGCCTCGGGCCAGTGTTCTGGGTAGTAGCAAACACCGAGTTGCATGGGTAGATTTTGTGGGCTCAGGCGGCGGCCGCGATGACCATGTCGGCCAGTGAGGTGCGACGCTCCAGTGCGTAGCCCTGGTGGTTGAACACATGCAGCGCGCTGGCGGGCGTGCAAACAGCCACGCGTTGGCCGGCCTCAGCATGCGCCTGGCCGGGCGCCTTCACCACCAGCGGCTCGTTGGGCACACCGCTGTCCAGGTAAAGGTAGGTGGATTCGCCCAGGCGTTCCTGCCATTGCACCTGACGCACGATGTGCTGTGTGGCCGTGCCCAGCTCGGCGTGTTCGGGCCGCAGGCCCACGGTGACGGCCTCGCCGGGTGAGAGCGCGCTGGCGTCCACCTGTGCATCCAGGGTCTCGCCCGAACCTAGTCGGATGCGTGCGCGGTTGGCATCGCCTTCAATCAGAACGCCGGCCAGAAAGTTCATCTTGGGCGAGCCAATAAAGCCGGCCACAAACAGGTTGCGCGGGCGGTGGTACAGCTCTAGCGGCGACCCGCACTGGGCCACGCTGCCTTCACGGGCCACGGCGTCGCCGGTGTTGAGCAGCAGGATGCGGTCTGCCAGGGTCATGGCTTCGACCTGGTCGTGCGTGACGTAGATGGTGCTGGCCTTGCCGAAGTCGCGGTGGATTTTGGCGATCTCGAAGCGGGTTTGCACACGCAGTGCCGCATCCAGGTTTGACAAGGGCTCGTCGAACAGAAACACACCGGGTTCGCGCACGATGGCGCGGCCAATAGCCACCCGCTGGCGCTGGCCGCCTGAGAGCTGCTTGGGCTTGCGCGTCAGCAGGGCTTCGAGCTGCAGCACGCGGGCGGCTTCTTGCACCTTTTGCTGGATGACCTTGGGATCGACCTTGGCGAGCTGCATGCCAAACGCCATGTTGTCAAACACCGTGAGGTGCGGAAACAGCGCGTAGCTCTGAAACACCATGGCCACACCCCGGCGCGACGGGGGCGCGTCGTTCATGTGTTGGCCATCAATGAGGAGCTCGCCGCCAGTAATGTCGTCGAGCCCGGCAATCATGCGCAGCAGCGTCGATTTGCCACAGCCGGAGGGTCCGACAAACACACAAAACTCGCCCTGCGCCACCTGCAGGTTGACGTCTCGCACCACATGGGCGTCCCCCCCGTAGGTTTTGTAAACAGATCGTAGTTCGAGGTGGGACATGGCGTTTTGCTGGCAATGCCGACCAAGCCGGCCGGGGTTTGACGATGAGACGAATTATGCGACTAACCCGAGTTAGTCTCGAACGAGGGAAAACCCTGATGCGAGATAAAAAATAGCAGTCATTGGCAGTGCCTTGCTAAAAAATTCAGCAAATTTCAAGTTTTCTAGGTGTTTTCCCGAGTATCCGAAGTTCTGTAGTCGACAAATAATGAATTTAACTAATGCGTGTTAGGTAATCCAAGTGAGCCATCGCAACCCGTCCAACAGAAAGACCTGATGACCTTTTCGACCGCCACGCGCCCTGCGCAGGCGCCCATTTTTCACAAGCGCCCAGGTGCTCTGAGCGTGTCTCGCCGCGCCGAGACCTTGACCGCCTGGGCACTGGTGTTACCAGCCCTGATCGGCTTTCTGGTGTTTTATGCCTGGCCCACGTTACGTGCCATCCAGATCAGCCTGACCGACTGGAACTTGCTGCGTGAACCCAACTTTGTGGGTCTGGACAACTACGCCCGGATGCTCGAGGACGGCAAGTTCTGGAACGGCATGAAGCTGTCGGCCTACTACGTGCTGCTCAACATTCCGCTGCAGACGGTGCTGGGCCTGTTCTTGGCAGTGGCCATGGACCGGCTGACCCGCTCGCTGTTCGTCAAGTCCATCGTGCTCTTGCCCTACCTGCTGTCGAACGTGCTGGTGGCCATGATCTGGTTGTGGATGCTCGACCCGTTTCTGGGCCTGATCAATCACTACATCGTGATGGCCGGCTTCGAGCGCATGCCGTTTTTTGGGGGGCTGGACTCATCGCTGCTGACGGTGGCGGGGGTCAACATCTGGCGTCACATGGGCCTGGTCGCCATGCTGTTTTTGGCGGGTCTGCAAAACATTCCGCGCCATTTGTACGAGGCCGCCGCGCTGGAAGGCGCCACCGAGTGGCAGATGTTCCGTCGCATCACGCTGCCGCTGCTGCGCCCAGTGATGGTGTTTGTGCTGGTTACCAGTGTGACCGGCTCCTTTCAGATCTTCGACACCATTGCCGTTACCACCAACGGTGGCCCGCTGGACTCCACGCGGGTGATCGTGCACTACATCGTGCAAAACGCCTTCGCTTTCTACAAGATGGGCTACGCCTCGGCCATGTCCATGACGCTGTGCGCCGTGATGGTGGCCTACACCATCGTGCAAATGCGCGTGATGCGCGCCAACGAAAACGACCTGGCCTAAGGAACGTCTCATGTCTGCTCCTTACATGACCACGGTTCCCGGCCTGCATCGCCAGAGTCCCTTTTCTGCCAGTCGCATCTTGGCCTGGGTGGTGCTTTTGGCCATGATTGCCATCACCCTGACGCCTTTGTGGATGGTCGTCAAGACCGCGCTGATGCACCCGAAAGATGTGTACACCAGCTCAACAGCCCTGTTTCCGCCAGATCCCACTTGGCTCAATTTCAAAAAGGTGCTGGGCCTGATCAGCACCGAAGAGGCACTCTCGCTGGGTGGCTCGGGGGCGCAAATCAACTTTTTGCGGGCGCTGGGCAATTCGCTGCTGTTCACTTTCATCATCGTGACGCTGCAGACCACCAGCGCCGCAATGGCGTCCTATGCCTTCGCACGGCTCAGGTTTCCGGGGCGATCCACCTTGTTTGGCTTGTTTGTGGCCTCAATGATGGTGCCGGGCGTGGTGACTTTCATTCCCAATTTCATCCTCATCAAGGACCTGGGCTGGCTCAACACCATGGCTGGCATGGTGGCGCCTTTTTGCCTGATGCAGGGTTTCTCGGTGTTCTTCCTGCGCCAGTTTTTTCTGAGCGTGCCGCGTGACCTGGAAGAGGCAGCGCTACTTGATGGTGCCACGCACTTCTACATTTTTTGGCGCGTGGTGCTGCCCTTAAGCCTCACACCCCTGGCCACCATCGCCACGCTCACTGGCATCAATATGTGGAACGAGTTCTTCTGGCCATACCTGGTGGCGAAAGATGAGCTCCAGCAAGTCTTGCCTGTGGCTTTGCAATCCTTCAAGTCACAAACCCCCCAAGGGCAGCCGGACTGGACCGGCCTGATGGCGGCAACCGCCATCACTGTGCTGCCTACGGTGTTGCTGCTGATGGCACTGGGTCGACGCGTTGTCGAGTCAGTGCAATTCAGCGGTGGCAAATGAGCCGGTTCATTCGCGTTTTCCGAGTTCCCCCAACCATCCTAACCAGGAGACATTTGATGTTGAAAAAAACCCTCCCTTTCCTCGCCGTGGCCGTGGCTGCCAGCGCCGCTTCGGCTGCTGAAGTCAAATACATGCTGTGGGACTCCAACCAGCTCCCGGCCTACCAGCAGTGTGCTGCCGACTTCCAGAAGGCTAACCCTGGCATCACCATCAAAATCACGCAGGCCGGATGGGACGACTACTGGACGGCCATCTCCACGGGCTTTATCTCCGGCACCGCGCCTGACGTGTTCACCGACCACTTGGCCAAGTACCCCGAATTTGCGAAGAACAACCAACTGGTGGACCTGGCGCCCTTGATTGCCCGGGACAAGGTCAAGACCGACATCTATTCCAACGGCCTGTACAACACCTGGGGCCGTGGTGGCAAGCAGTACGGTTTGCCCAAAGACTGGGACACCATCGCCTTCATCGTCAATATGGAGCATGCCAAGAAAGCCGGGGTGAGCCTGGCCGACCTGCAAAACATGAGCTGGAACCCCAAGGATGGAGGCAGCTTTGAGCAGATCGTCAAGAAACTGACGGTGGACGCCAAGGGCAACAACGCCAGCAGCCCCAACTTCGACAAGAAGAGCGTTGCCGTGTACGGTTATCAGAACCCGGGCACCGGTGGCATGATGGGCCAGACCGAGTGGAGCCACTTTGCTGTGAGCAATGGCTTCAAGTTCCAAGACGCGCCTTGGGATGGCAAGTTCTACTACGACAGCCCCAAGCTGGCTGAAACCATTGACTACCTCGCCGGTCTGCCGGGCAAGGGCGTGTCAGCCACCTTGGAAAACACCAAGAGCCTGGGCTCGGATGCCATGTTCGTTGCCAAGAAGGCAGCCATCGTGCCCCAGGGCTCCTGGATGATCACCCACTTCAAGGAAAACGCAAAGTTTGAACACGCCTGGATTCCCCTGCCCAAGGGTCCCAGCGGCAAGCGCGCCACCATGTTCAACGGTCTGGCAGACTCCATCTGGGTCGGCTCCAAGGTCAAGGAAGAGTCCTGGAAATGGGTGAAGTACCTGGGCTCGGCTGATTGCCAGAACACCGTGGCTGGCTTTGGCGTGGTGTTCCCAGCCGTGCAGGGTGCTGCTGACAAGGCTGTGGCAACCCAGAAGGGCAAGGGCGTGGACTCTTCCGCTTTCCTGGCCATGACCAAGGAGCAGACTTTCCTGGCCCCGATCGCCGACAACGGTTCGCAGATCAATGAAATCGTGAACTCTGCCATCGAATCGGCCCTGCTGGGCAAAGCCAAGGCGGCTGATGCCCTGAAGGCGGCCAGCGCCAAGGTCAACGCACTGAACAAGTAAGTCCAGTTTGAAGTGCAGCCTTGGCTGCACCCCTGCCATGGTTCGCGGCACGCCGCGTGCCATGGCGTCCTCGTTTATTGACAGAGCTAGAGTTCACTCCATGGCCCAACGTCGCCTCAAAATATGCCTGATCGGTGCCGGCAGCACCGTGTTTACCCGAAATCTGCTGGGTGACATCTTGTCTTACCCCGAACTCGCGCAGGCCGAAATCGCCCTGCACGATATAGACGCCCATCGCCTGCAGTTGTCCGAAAAAGTCGCGCATCGCATGGCCAGTGGCGTGGGGGCCCGTCCCACCATCACCGCGACCACCGATCGTCGCGCGGCCCTGGACGGCGCCCGTTTTGTGATCAGCACCATCCAGGTGGGCGGCTACCGTCCCGCCACGGTGACGGACTTCGAGATCCCCAAGAAATTCGGCCTGGAACAAACCATCGGTGACACCCTGGGCATCGGCGGCATCATGCGCGGCCTGCGCACGATCCCTGTGCAGCTGGAGATGCTGCGCGACATGGAAGAGCTGTGTGCCGAGGGCGCCATTCACCTCAACTACGTCAATCCCATGGCGATGATCACCTGGGCTTTGAACCGTGCATCCACCCGGATTCCGACAGTGGGCCTATGCCACAGCGTGCAGGGCACCGCGCATGAGTTGGCCAGGGATCTGGGCATTCCCGCCCACGAGATCAGCTACACCTGCGCCGGCATCAACCACATGGCGTTTTATCTGCGCTTTGAGCACAACGGCGTGGATCTGTACCCGCGCCTGCTGGAGATTCATCGCGATGGACGTATGCCGGCCTGGAACCGGGTGCGTTACGAAATGCTGCACCAGTTGGGCCACTTTCCCACCGAGTCGAGTGAGCATTTTGCCGAGTATGTGCCCTGGTTCATCAAGAAGGGCCGCGAGGATTTGCTCAACAAGTTCAATATTCCGCTGGATGAGTACCCCGGTCGTTGTCAGGTGTACGAACGTGCCTGGCCCTACATCGAGCGCGAGCTGGAAGTACCAGGCTCGCAGGACGCCAAGCTACTGGCCGCCGAACTGGAAGCCGCCCAGATCCACGTCATGCCACGCGAAGTGCAGGGCGCGGCGCGCATGCTCGAAGGCCTGAACAAGATCGAGCGCTCGGTAGAGTACGGCGGCAGCATCATCCACTCCATGGTCAGCGGCACACCGCGTGTCATCTACGGCAATGTGCTCAACGAGCAGCTCATCGACAACCTGCCCCAGGGCTGCGCGGTCGAGGTGCCCTGCCTGGTCGATGCCCTGGGCGTTCAGCCCACACGGGTGGGCAAACTGCCGGTGCAACTGGCGGCGCTGATGCGCACCAACGTGAATGTGCAGGAGCTGGTGGTCGAGGCCGTGCTCAGCCAGAACCGGGAGCACGTGTACCATGCCGCCATGCTGGACCCGCACACGGCCGCTGTGCTGGATCTGGAGCAGATCCGGGCAATGGTGGACGAGTTGCTGGCCGCGCACCGGCCCTTTCTGCCGGAGTACCTTAACCCCTGACCTGCTGACTTCCTGATCCCGCCCCTGTTATGGCCACCGCAAGCAAGAGACCTCCCACCAGTACGCAGGTCGCACGTCAGGCCGGGGTGTCTCGCACCACGGTGAGTTTTGTGCTCAATGGCGTGCGCGATCAGGGCATCAGCGACAGCACTCGGGCACGGGTGATGGCGGTGGCCCGCGAGATGGGTTACCAGCCCAATGCGGCCGCGCGTAGCCTGGCCAGTGGCAGCACGGGCACCGTGGCGCTGGTCATCCCGAAGGCCTCACACCTGTACGTGGATGCGTTTCTGGCCCAGCTGGTGGCCACCATCAATGATGAATGCCACCAGCACGGCCTGAAGATGCTCATCGAGTCCACCGATGACGATGGCCGCGAGCCCGGCGGCTTTCTCAACCTGGTGCGCGGAAGGCGCATCGACGGCCTTGTGGTGGCCAACCCCCGTCTGGCGGAAGTCGACCACCTGGATCGCGTGGCCGAGGCCGGCATTCCCATGGTGGTGATGACGGCGGGCCGCAAGGAGCTGTCGCGCTTTCACACCATAGGCGGCACCACGGCCCCGGCAGCACAAACCGTGGTAAACCATTTGCTCAGCCTGGGGCACCAGCGCGTTGCATTTGTGAGCTTTGCTCAGCCGGAATACGACTCGGTGAGCGAGCGGGAGCTGGGGTGGCGGGCAGCTCTCAGCGATCACGGCATTGATGCCGACCCCTCCTGGGTGGAATACGCCGACATCAGCGCGCAAAGCGGCTATGAAGCAACGCGCCGTCTGCTGGCCCGGGGCGTGAAATTCACAGCCTTGTTTGCCGGCAACGACACCATTGCCTTTGGTGCGATCCGCGCACTCAACGAGGCTGGCCTGCGCATCCCCGAGGACGTGGCTCTGGTGGGCTACGATGACATTCCCCTGGCCGCGTTTGCCTCCCCCCCGCTGACCACCATGCGCACAGACCCCATTGGCTCCGGCAAGGTCGCGATGCAGATGCTGATGTCCCAGCTCAAGCGCGACCTGCCCGAACAAGCCACCCAGACCGTGCTGCCCGCCCGTCTGGTGATCCGCGAGTCCTGCGGGGCACGCCTGTCGAGCAGGCGCTAGTCACTGTCACCGGGAGGTTTACGACCCTCCGGCCAGTGGGGTCTAGTTAAATCAATCGTTTGATTTAACTGACTAGAATCGCGGCCCATGTCACGCACCATGTCCGCCGAACTGTCCACCCCTGAGGCCAGCGCCAAAGCCATGCGCAGCGATGGGGTGGAGGCGCGCAAGCGTTTGCTGGACGCGGCGCTGGCGCTGTTTGCAGAAAAAGGTTTTGCAAAAACCTCCACGCGGGAAATTGCGCTGGCTGCCCAGACCAATATTGCGTCTATCAGCTATTACTTTGGCGACAAGGCCGGGCTGTACCGGGAGGTGTTTGCCGACCCGCGTGGTAACCCGCCACTACCGCCTGAGGCCGTCGACGCCTCTGCCTTGGGCCTGGCCCAAGCGCTGGGGGGCATGCTGCGTCACTTTGTGGAGCCCCTCAAGCAAGGGCATCACCGGCAGCAACAGTGCATGAAGCTGCACTTCCGGGAGATGCTGGAGCCCACCGGGGTCTGGCAGCAGGAAATCGATCACAACATCCGGCCCACCCACGAGGCGCTGAACCACTTGCTCTGCCGTCATCTGGGTGTCGCAGAGGTCGACGACGATATCCGCCGCTTGGCCTTTTCCATCACTGGTCTGGGCATCATGCTGCATGTGGCTGGTGATGTTTATGGCGCCCTGTGCCCGCAGCTCATCAGCAGCCCACCCGCGCTGGACACTTACACAGATCGCCTGCTGACCTACGCACTGGCCATGGTCGAGGCCGAGGCCCAGCGCCGGGCTGCAGGCACGATCCCTGCATGGTAAGCCGCTTTATCCGAACCAACACATAACCTCACCGAGCCCTCCATTCCCCCATGAAGACCCACCTGCCCCGAAGCTACCGAACCCTGACCAGCGCAGCAGCCGTGATGGCGCTGTCCGCCTGTTCCATCCTCATGCCACCCACCCAGGTTAGCGTGGAGGTCGCCCCCCAATGGGAGGCGCCGCTGCCGCACCAGGGCACCGTCAGCGCTTTGTCTGAGTGGTGGCAACAGCAGGGCGATCCGGTGCTGGCTGAGCTGGTGGTGGCCGCGCAGGGCACCAGCCCCAATGTGGCGGCGGCACTGGCCCGTCTGGAGGCGTCGCGTGCCTCGCAGGTGTCTGCCCAGGCGGCCTTGCTGCCCAAGGTCGATGCCTCGGTCAACGCCAGCCGGGGTGTCAGCCAGCCTAATGTGCCGGTGGCCACGGTCCTGTCGAGTGGTTTTCAGGCCTCGTGGGAGCTGGACCTGGTGGGCGCCAACCGGGCGGTCAACAAAGCCGCCCTGGCTCAGCTGGAGGGCACGCAGGCCCAGTGGCACGAGGCCCGGGTGGCCGTGGCCGCTGAGGTGGCCAACACCTACTACGGCCTGTCGGCCTGCCAGCAGTTGTTGAACGTGGCACGCCAGGATGCCGCGTCGCGGGCCGAGACGGCGCGCCTGGCGGAGCTCAGTGCCAAGGCGGGCTTTACCGCGCCCTCAATGGCGGCATTGGCCCGCGCCAGTGCGGCCGACGGCAACAGCCGGGTAACGCAACAGACTGCCGCCTGTGACCTGAACGTCAAAGCCCTGGTGGCCCTGACGGCCCTGCCGGAGCCAACCTTGCGCAAAAAGCTGCAGCCACTGAGCGCGCAGGCTGTGCAGGCGGCCCCCATCGCCATTGCCAGCGTGCCCGCACAAACCCTGACCCAGCGCCCCGATGTCTATGCGGCCGAGCGCGAGGTGGTGGTGGCCAGCGCCCAGGTCGGCAGTGCCAAGGCGCAGCGCTACCCGCGTCTGACGCTCGATGGCAACCTCGGTACCCTGAGCTACACCAGCCGTGGCACCGATACCAGCTTGCAGACCTGGTCCTTTGGCCCCCTCGCCCTGAAGTTGCCGGTGTTTGATGCCGGGCAGCGCAAGGCCAACGTGCTGGCGGCTGAGGCGGCCTACGAACAAGCGGTAGCCGCTTACCGTGGCAAGGTGCGCCAGGCCGTGCGCGAGGTTGAAGAGGCACTGGTCAACCTGCAAAGCACCGATGCCCGCCGACTGGACGCTGAAACCGCCACCCGGGGTTATGCCGAATCGATGGCTGCCACCGAGGCCCGATACCAGCAAGGCCTGGCCAGCCTGATGGAGCTGGAGGACGCCCGTCGCATGGCCTTGGGCTCACGGTCCGCCCAGCTGAATTTGCAGGGGGAACGCAACCGCGCCTGGGTCTCGCTCTACCGTGCCCTGGGTGGTGGCTGGGACCCGGCCGCCGCCGTGCCAGCCTCATCTGTTGCCACTTCGGCACGAGCCGCCCGTTGAGGCGCGTTTGACCCAGCCTCGACATCTTCTTTTTCTTGTTTGAACCGAGCATTACCATGAACCGTTTTCAAGTCCAAGCCCTGACCCGTGGCCTGATGGCCGCCAGCCTCATCACCTTGTCTGCCCTGGGCCTGCTGGCAAGCCAAAGCCACGCGGCAGAACCCGTCAAGCCTGCTGCCGAGGCCAAGCCAGCCCTGACGGTGAGCACGGTTCAGGCCAAGAGCAACACCCTGCCGATCAAACTGGCGGCCAATGGCAGCGTGGCGGCCTGGCAAGAAGCCAGTGTGGGCTCTGAAGCGGGCGGACTGCGTGTGCAAGAGCTGCTGGTGGGGGTGGGCGACCAGGTCAAGCGCGGCCAGTTGTTGGCCAGTTTTGCCGCCGAAAGCGTGCAGGCCGACGTGGCCTTGACGCGCGCCTCGCTGGCCGAGGCCCAGGCCCTGGCCGCAGAAGCCTTGAACAATGCCGACCGGGCGCGTGCGGTGCAAGGCACCGGCGCGCTGAGCGCCCAACAGGTCAGTCAGTACCTGACCCAGGAGCAGACCGCCAAGGCCCGAGTGGCGTCGGCGCAAGCGCAGCTGGATGCGCAACTGCTGCGCCTCAAACACACCCAGTTGCTGGCGCCAGATGACGGCATCATCTCCGCCCGCACCTCTACCGTGGGCGCGGTGGTGGGGGCCGGTGCCGAGATGTTCAAACTCATCCGTCAAAGCCGTCTGGAATGGCGCGGTGAAGTCACTTCTGCCGAGCTGGCTCGCGTGAAGACTGGCACCCAGGTGCTGCTCACAGCGCCAGGCGGGGCTCAAGCCAAGGGCCGCGTGCGCATGGTGGCGCCCACAGTGGATGTCGCCACGCGCAATGGTCTGGTCTACGTGGATGTGCTGGCCGCTGCTGGCGCTGGCCAGAGCTTCAAGCCCGGCATGTTTGCCCGTGGCGAGTTTGAGTTGGGCAGTTCCAGCGCCCTGACCGTGCCGCAGACCGCCGTGGTGGTGCGCGACGGCTTCAGTTATGTGTACCGGGTGGCAGCCGACCAGCGCGTGTCACAACTCAAGGTGCAGGTGGGGCGTAGCCTGGGCGACCAGGTCGAGGTGTTGTCGGGCGTGAAGGCCGATGAGCGCATCGTGGCCAGTGGCGGCAGCTTTCTGAGCGATGGCGACAAGGTCCGCGTGGTGGACGGCGCTCCCGCCGCTGCCAAATAAGGAGGCCGTATGAACGTCTCCGCCTGGTCGATCAAAAACCCCATACCGGCCGTCATGCTGTTCGTCATGCTGACGTTCGCCGGCCTGCTGTCCTTCAATTCCATGAAGGTGCAGCAATTTCCCGATCTGGAACTGCCCACCGTTTCGGTGTCGGCCTCTTTGCCGGGTGCCGCACCCGCGCAGCTCGAAACCGAAGTGGCCCGCAAGCTTGAAAACGCCATTGCGCCGCTGCAGGGCCTGAAGAACATCTACACCAAGGTGCAGGACGGTGGTGTGTCCATCACCGCCGAATTCCGCCTGGAAAAGCCCACGCAAGAAGCAGTGGACGATGTGCGCAGTGCCGTGCAGGGCGTGCGCAGTGACCTGCCCAGCGACGTGCGAGATCCGGTCGTCAGCAAGATCAATCTGTCGGGTGCGCCCATCCTGGCCCTCACCATCCGCTCGCCCAAGATGGACGACGAGGCCTTGAGCTGGTTTGTGGACAACACGGTGGCCCGCCGCCTTCTGGGCGTGAAGGGCGTGGGCTCGGTAGTGCGCGTGGGCGGGGTGAACCGTCAGGTCGAAGTGGCCCTGGACCCCATCAAGCTGCAGGCCCTGGGCGCCACGGCGGCCGATATCTCGCGCCAGCTGCGTCAGGTGCAGACCGAGAGCGCGGGTGGCCGGGTGGATCTGGGCGGCAGCGAGCAACCCATGCGTACTGTGGCCACGGTCAAGACCGCCGAGGAACTGGCTCGCTTGGAGCTAACCCTGAGCAACGGCCTGCGCCTGCGTTTGGATGACGTCGCCACGGTCAAGGACACCACGGCAGAACCGCGCGCCCTGGCGCTGCTCAACGGTGTGTCTGTGGTGGGCTTTGAAATCACCCGCAGCAAGGGCGCCAGTGAGGTAGAAGTGGGCGCCGCCGTGAACGCCGCCCTGAAGGAGCTGAAAGAGCAGCATCCCGACATCGAACTGACCCAGGCCTTTGACTTTGTGCAGCCGGTGGCCGAGGAGTTTGACGCTTCCATGACCATGCTGTTTGAGGGCGCGGTTCTGGCCGTGATCGTGGTCTGGCTGTTTCTGCGCAACCTGCGGGCCACGTTCGTGTCGGCGGTGGCCTTGCCTCTGTCGGCCATTCCGGCTTTCATGGGCATGGCCTACTTGGGCTTTTCCATCAACACCGTCACGCTGCTGGCCCTGTCGCTGGTGGTGGGGGTGCTGGTGGACGACGCGATTGTGGAGGTCGAAAACATCGAGCGTCACCTGAACATGGGCAAAACGCCTTACCAGGCCGCCATGGAAGCTGCCGATGAAATTGGTTTGGCCGTGGTGGCCACCACCTTCACCCTGATCGCCGTGTTTTTACCCACGGCGTTTATGGCCGGTATTCCGGGCAAGTTCTTCAAGCAGTTTGGCTGGACCGCCGCCCTGGCGGTGTTTGCCTCGCTGGTGGTGGCACGGGCCCTCACGCCCATGATGGCCGCCTACATCATGAGGCGCAGCCCGCGTGCCCACAAGGAGCCGTTCTGGATGGGCGCCTACCTGCGGGCCAGCAAATGGGCCTTGCGCCACCGCTGGATCACCATGGCCGCAGCGGGCGCTTTCTTTGTCGGCTCACTGATGTTGATTCCGCTGCTGCCCAAGGGCTTTATCCCGCCGGATGACAACTCGCAGACCCAGGTCTACATCGAGCTGCCCCCGGGCTCCACGCTGACCCAAACCCGCGATGCGGCTGAGAAAGCGCGCCAGCTGCTGGGCAAGGTCGAGCACATCCAAAGCATCTACACCACCATCGGTGGCGGTGCGGCGGGCTCGGACCCCTTTGCCCCCCCCGGTACTACCGAGGTGCGCAAGGCCACCCTCACGGTGCTGCTGACCGAGCGCGGCCAGCGCCCGCGCAAGCAAGGCATCGAGAACAACATCCGCACCGCCATGGCTGACTTGCCCGGTGTGCGCAGCAAGGTAGGCCTGGGCGGCAGTGGCGAGAAATACCAGCTGGTGCTGACCGGTGAAGACGCCCAAGCATTGGCAACGGCTGCTGCGGCTGTGGAAAAAGACCTGCGCACCATACCTGGCCTGGGCAGCATCACCTCCAGCGCCAGCCTGATCCGTTCTGAGATTGCCGTGCGGCCCGACTTTGCCCGTGCCGCCGATCTGGGCGTGACCAGTGCTGCCATAGGCGAAACACTGCGCATTGCCACCGTGGGCGATTACGACAACTCGCTGGCCAAGCTCAACCTCAGCCAGCGGCAAGTGCCCATCATGGTCAAGCTGGCCGACAGTGCCCGGCAGGATCTGGACATACTGGGCCGCCTGATGGTGCCCGGGGTCAAGGGGCCGGTCATGCTCAGCCAGGTCGCCACGCTGGAAATGACCGGTGGCCCCGCCGTGATCGACCGCCTGAACCGCTCGCGCAACATCACTTTTGAGGTGGAGCTATCAGGCGCCCCGCTGGGAGATGTGGCCGCTGCTGTGGCCAAGCTGCCGTCCATCTTGGGCTTGCCACCCGGCGTGAAGCAGCTGGAGCTGGGCGACGCCGAGGTCATGGGCGAGCTGTTTGCCAGCTTTGGCCTGGCCATGCTGACCGGCGTTCTGTGCATCTACATCGTGCTGGTGCTGTTGTTCAAGGACTTTTTGCACCCCTTCACGATTTTGGCGGCCTTGCCTTTGTCGCTGGGCGGTGCCTTTGTGGGCCTGCTCATGGCCGACAAGAGCTTTTCCATGCCCTCCCTCATCGGCCTGATCATGCTCATGGGCATTGCCACCAAGAACTCGATTTTGCTGGTGGAGTACGCCATCCTGGCGCGCCGTGGCCATGACGGTAGCGACGGTCACCCCGTGGTTGCGCCCATGAGCCGTTTCGATGCCTTGATTGACGCCTGCCATAAGCGCGCCCGCCCCATCGTCATGACCACCATCGCCATGGGCGCCGGCATGCTGCCGCTGGCCGTGGGTTGGGGCGCTGCCGACAGCAGCTTCAGAAGCCCAATGGCCGTCGCCGTGATCGGTGGCCTGATCACCTCCACCGTGCTCAGTTTGCTGGTGATTCCGTCTGTGTTCACACTCGTGGACGATGTGGAGCACCTGTTGGGACGGATCAAGCGGTGGGTGAAGCGGGAGAAGGTGGGTGTTAACCCTGCACAGGGGTGAGGCCGTAGCGCCCGGCGGTGGTCTATTTGCTACTGCTTAGGGCGGAGGCCGGGATGTCGCCCCGGCGGGCGAGCTGCTTTGTGTTGCCTTTCTAAGGCCAGAGGCCGGGGGCGCCCGGCAGCGCCTCACTTTTCTTTGCTTCGCCAAAGAAGAAGTAAGCAAAAGAAAGGCGACCCCGCTGTTTGCGACCCCGAAGCTGTTGGCTTCGGGGCAGCCTGCGCTGCTTCCTGAAACGGGGGAAGACCGCAAACTCGCTATCGCTCAGACATGCGTTCTTCTGATCCCCTTGTCAGGAACCTGCTCGGCGCAACCAGAAGGGGTTGGGCAGCGGAAGTTAAGGAAGTCCTGAATTCCCGGTATCGCCCCATTGCGAATGCGCCGAGGAGCGCAGAGCCAGCCGGATCAAGGGGTGCGCATGTTTGAGCGTCAGCGAGTTTGCGCGCCACCCGGCTGGATCGAGCACCGCAGGGTGCCGCGCTGCATAGCAGCGGGGTCGCAGACGCTTGGGTCGCCTTTTCTTTGGCTACTTTCTTTTGGCGAGCAAAAGAAAGCAGCTCGCCCGCCGGGGCGACATCCCGGCCTCCGCCCTACGCAGTAGCAACCACCTCACTTCCGCCAAACACACCATTCCACAAAGCCAATACGGCCTCACGCTCCACCCCCAGCGTTTCCGGAGGTACCGCCGTGGGCTCTTCGTTCAGCCTCGCGTGGTGCTGCACCCGGCGCAACTTACGGTAAGCATCGGCGGCGGCGTGGCCTGTGCCGTCGGGTAGCAGGCCGTGGGCCTGGGCGCGTTCCAGCAGGGCGATGTTGCCAACGTTGTCTTGCAGTGCGGGGCAAGTGGCTGAGCGTGACAGCACCAGGTACTGCACCACAAATTCGGCGTCCACCATGCCGCCCGGGCTGTGCTTGACGTCAAACATCTCACCGCGCACCGGGTGGGCCTGGCTCACCTTGTCGCGCATGGCCACAATCTCGCGGGCCAGATCGGCGCTGTCGCGAGGGGCGGTGATGACCGCGCGGCGCACCTCGTCAAAACGCTGGCTCAGGGCCTCGCTGCCCAGCACGCAGCGGGCACGGGTCATGGCTTGGTGCTCCCAGGTCCAGGCGGTGTTGGAGCCGCGTTGCTGCTGGTAGTTGGCATAAGCCTCAAAGCTGGTGACCAGCAGGCCAGAGTTGCCGTTGGGTCTGAGGGCCGTGTCGATCTCGTACAAGTCGCCCTCGCCAGTCTTGACGGTCAGCCAGTTGATCAGGCGTCGTACCAGGCCGGCGTAGACCTCGCCGGCGCGCTCGTCTTCGTCGTCGTACACAAACACAATGTCCAGGTCACTGCCGTAGCCCAGCTCGATGCCGCCGAGTTTGCCGTAGGCAATGATGGCGAACTGGTGGTCTTCCCGGTGACGATTTTTAAATCGGGCCCAGCACCAGCGGGTAGTGACGCGCAGCACGGTCTCTGCCAGGGCGCTCAGGTCGTCGGCCACTTGCTCGACTGTCAGACGCCCTTCCACGTCGCGCGCCAGGGTACGGAACACCTCTGCATGGTGGGCGCGGCGCAGCAAATTGAGCAGACTTTCGTCGTCGTCCTCGTGGGTGGTTTGCAGGGCCGCCAAGCGGCGCTCCAGTTCGCCTTCAAATTCCACGGCGTCAAAGCGCTCGTTGAGCATGTGGTTGTTGGCCAGCTCATCGATCACGCCGGGGTGCTGGATCAGGTAGCGCGCGGGCCAACGGGCCTCGCCCAGCAGGCGCAGCAGGCGCTCGTGCACCATGGGCCGCTCCAGCAGCAGTGCCAGGTAGCTTTCGCGGCGCAGCAGTGGCTCGATCCAGTCGGCAATGCGCACGGCGGCTTCTTCGGTGACGCGGCCATCGCGCACCCAGGCGCCGGTGCGCGCCACCAGTTGCACCAGGCGTTGACGTGACTCCTCACGCAAGGCCAGCACGCGGGGGTGATCACGCCAGGCCTCCACGCGGGCCTTGAATCTGGCGGGCAGCTGATGGAGCAGCTCATCGAAATCAGTGGCGCTGACCGCACCCTTGTTTTTGCCATTGCAGCCTTTGCAATCGGAGGTGCCACCGCCGAGCAGCACATCAAACTCCTGGGCCACCACCTCACGGTGCGCATCAAGTGCTGCCAAAAAGGTGGATGAGTCTGTAAAGCCCATGGCCCTGGCAATCCAGTTCAAATCGCCGTCCTGCGTGGGCAGCACATGGGTTTGCTGATCGTCCAGGTACTGGATGCGGTGCTCCACCTGGCGCAAAAAGCTGTATGCACGGGCCAGCGCGTCGGCCGTGGCCTCAGGCATGAGGGAGGCCCGGGCCAGGCGCTTGAGGGCACTGACGGTAGGACGGGTGCGCAGCTCGGGAAACTGCCCGCCGCGCACCACCTGCAGCAGCTGCACGATGAACTCGATCTCCCGGATGCCCCCGCGTGACAGTTTGACGTCGTTGGTGCGCTCGGGCCGGCCGGCGCTGCGGCGCGCAGCGTGCTCGCGTATCTGGCGGTGCAGCACGCGCAGGGCGTCGAACACGCTGTAATCCAGGTAACGCCGAAAGACGAAGGGCAACACCACCTGACGCAATTGCAGAGCGGATTGGTCCTGCAAGGTGGCCAGCGGTGCCACCACCCGGCTCTTGAGCCAGGCAAAGCGCTCCCACTCACGGCCCTGCACATGCAGGTATTCCTCTAGCGCGCCCAGTGACACGGAGGCGGGGCCTGAGTTGCCATTGGGCCGAAGTGCCAGGTCGACCCGGAACACAAAGCCATGTTCGGTCACGTCGCCCAGCAGGCTTTGGATAGCGCGCACGGCCTTGCCAAAGTACTCCTGGTTGCTGATGCGTGCCCGACCCTGTTCGTTGCCGGTGGTCTCGCCGTCTTGGTCGTACACATAAATCAGGTCGATGTCGCTGGAGACGTTGAGCTCGCGCGCGCCCAGCTTGCCCATGCCCACCACCCAGAGACGAGCGGTCTGGCCATCGGGGCCGCGTGGCGCGCCATGGATCAATGAAAGCTCCTTGCAGGCATGTTGGCAGGCCAGATCGATGGTGAACTCGGCCAGCACGGTCATGGCGCCGGTCACGTTGCGCACGGCGATCGCTTCATCACAGTCCAGTCGCAACAGGCGTTCCAGCACCAGCTGGCGCAGGATGCGCAGGGCTGCCCCCAGGTCGGCACCGCGCGCAAGTAGCGCCTCGTAGGCACGGCTCATGCGCTCCCGGTCAGGCAGACCCGCGTCTAGCAGGGCAAGCTCTGAGCTGTAACGACGGCCGATACGCAGCGCGTAGCGGGAATAAGACGACAGGCGCTCTGTGGGCTCTGCTGCGGGGCTATCGTTATGACTCTTTGTTGGTAGGGTTGTGGCTGCGGTGGTCATGATGGTGCCCCCGGCACCCAGTCATTGCGGGTCATAATTCTTGACACGTTTTGAATAGAAGATGGATCGTTCCTCGCCCACACCGTCGTCCTGGCTGAAGGCCGCAGCGGCCGCCGCCCGGTGGTCGCTGCGATGTGTGCTCTTCGCCTGGGCTGTTTTTGCCTTGGTCTGGGGTGGCCTGCATTGGGTCATTGTGCCGCGTATCGACGAATTTCGCCCGATGCTGGAGAGCCGGGCGACCCAGCTGCTCGGGGCCAGGGTGCAGATCGGCGCCCTCACCGCCGAGTCGAGCGGCACCCTGCCGTCTTTCGAATTGACCGATGTTCGCCTGTTTGACACCCAGAACCGTGAGGCCCTGCGTCTGCCACGAGTGCTGGCCACCCTGTCCCCCCGTTCTTTTCTGGCCCTGAGTTTCGACCAGCTGCTCGTGGAACAGCCGAACCTGGACATCCGGCGCACCCCGCAAGGCCGCTGGCTGGTGGCGGGGCTGGATCTGTCCCAGGCCGCTCAGGATGACGGTCGCGCGGCCGACTGGTTTTTTTCGCAGCCCGAGCTGGTGGTGCGCCGTGGCACCCTGAACTGGACCGACGAGTTACGCGCCGCGCCACCGCTGGCCCTGAGCGATGTCGACCTGGTGGTACGTTACCGTGCCCGGCGCCACAGCCTGCGTTTTGATGCCACCCCACCGGCAGATTGGGGACAGCGTTTTCGCGTGATGGCGGTGTTGCGTCAGCCGCCGCTGACGCTGGCCAACGGCCGTTGGCGTGAGTGGGAAGGTGAGCTGTATGCGGGCTTTGAGCAGATCGACTTGTCCAGGCTCCGACCCTATGTGGACTTGGGTGTGGACGTAGCCCAAGGCCGTGGCGCCATGCGAGCCTGGGCGGATGTGCGCCGGGCAGACATCACCTCTGCCACCTTCGATCTGGCACTGAGCGATGTCACCGCCACCCTGCAGCCGGGCTTGGAGCCCTTGCACCTATCGAGCCTGGCGGGGCGACTGGGTGGGTATCAGGATGCGGCTGGCTTTGATGTAGGCACCGAGGCGCTGCAATTTGTGACAGCCGACGGCCTGGTCTGGCCGGGCGGCAATGTGCGTCTGAAACACCGCTACGCCAAGGCCGGACCGCAGTCCACTGTGGCGGAGGTCGCTGCCCGCACCGAACTTGAAGCCGATCGGCTGGAACTCGCTGCGCTGGGCCAGGTGGCCCGGCGGGTGCCCCTGGATGGGCAAGTTCACGCTCTGCTGGATCGCCTGGCACCGGCGGGTCTGGTCGAAAAATTAAGTGCCCGTTGGCAAGGGGGCCTGCAAGCGCCTGAGCAACTCGAGGCCAAGGGTCGCTTGCTAGGCCTGGCCTTCAATGCAGATGCCAGTCGTCAGCTGCCGGGCGCGCAGGGGGTGAGCCTGGACTTCGACCTGAGCCCCAAGGGTGGCAAGGCTACCTTGGCCATCGACAACGGCGCTTTGGTGTTGCCCGGGGTCTTTGAAGAGCCGGTGGTTCCAATGACCCGTTTGAGCTCTGAGCTGCGATGGCAGGTGCAAGATGAGCAATGGACGGTGCAGGCGGTCAACACCCGTTTCAGCAACGCCGATGCGCAGGGCGAGCTACAAGCCAAATGGCAGACCGCACAGCCGACGCAAACGGCTGGCAGTTCCCGTTTTCCGGGCGTGCTGGATCTGCAGGGCAAGCTGACCCGGGCCGACGCCACCCGCGTGCACCGCTACCTGCCCCTGGTCCTGGATGCCTCCGTGCGCCACTATGTCCGCGACGCAGTAGTGCAGGGCAGCTCTGGCAGTGTTCAGTTCAAGGTGCGTGGCAACCTGAACGACATGCCCTTTACCGATCCGCGCAAAGGCGAGTTCCGCATCACCGCCGCTCTGCGCGATGGCGGGCTGGCCTATGTGCCCGCAAGTTTGCAGACGCCAGGTGAGGCGCCCTGGCCAGCCCTGTCGCAGCTGCAGGGTGATTTGGTGTTTGAGCGCGCCAGCATGCAGTTCAAGGTCAGCAAAGGCCAGTTGGGGCAACTGCCTTTGTTGCGCGCCGAAGCCCAGATGGCCGACATGGAGAAAGCCCGGCTCCTGGTAGTGCAGGCCGACGCGCGTGGTCCGCTGGCGGAAATGGTGCGCGTGGTCAACAGCTCCCCCCTGGACGGTTGGACGGGCCAGGTGCTCCGCCAGGCCAGCGTCACTGGCAGCGCTGATCTGCGTCTCAAGCTCAATCTCAAGCTGGCTGCTCTCGAGAAGTCCACCGTGCAGGGCAGCGTGACGCTGGCGGGCAACGACCTGCAGGTGACGCCCACCACACCACGCTTGCAGCGAGTGCGTGGCAGCGTCAATTTCACCGATACCGGGTTCACGCTGGCCGGTGTGCAGGCCCGGCTGCTGGGGGGCGATGCCCGACTGGACGGCGGCACGGTACCACTGGTGGGGGGTGGCGCTAACGCGGCTTCGGCCACTGCGCGAGCGGTGCCCGATGTGGTGTTGCGCGCGCAAGGCATGGTGACGGTTGACGGCTTGCGGCTGGCCAGCGAGCTGGGGCCACTGGCGCAGCTCACCCGGTTTGCCAACGGCAGCACCAGTTACAACGCCGAATACGCCATCAAGAAGGGCCTGCCGCAACTGCGCGTCAACAGCAATCTGAGCGGGCTGGCCCTGAGCCTGCCCGCACCCCTGAGCAAGACCGCCGATGCCACCCTGCCGTTGCGCATCGAGCAATTGGCCCTGCCGGACAGCAAGCCCGCCCGCACCGCGGCCATGCCGCTCGAACAATGGCGCGTGGACTTGGGACAAGTGTTTTCCCTGGCCTATGTGCTGGACAACAGCGGCAAGACCGCACGGGTGGTGCGGGGCGGCATTGCCATGGGCCTGGGGGATGATGAGCAACTGGTGCTGCCCGAGGCTGGCGTGGTGGCCAACGTTCGGCTGCCGCGCATAGACGTAGACGCCTGGGAGCGCGCGCTGGCGCAGCCGGGGCCTGCCATCACTGGCACTCGGGCGAGTGGGGGGGGCGACGACTCCGCGGCGGGCCTGCCGGCCTCGGCCCAGGCCTATTTGCCCACCAGCCTGGCCCTGCGGGCGGACGAACTGCTGGTGGATCGGCGCCAGCTCAACGATGTGGTGGCCGGCGGCTCGCGTGACGGCCTTACCTGGCGTGCCAACATCGATGCGCGTGAACTCAATGGTTATGCCGAGTACCGGCAAGGAACCGCCGGCAATCCGGGGCGGGTGTATGCCCGGCTGGCCCGGCTGACCCTGGCCCCCAGCACAGTCAATGATTTCGAAGCCCTGTTGGAGGAGCAGCCGGCCACCGTGCCGGCGTTGGACATTGCCGTGGATGACTTTGAGCTGCGTGGCAAGCGTCTTGGGCGGGTGGAAATTGAGGCTATCAACCGCGGCGGCACCGGCACCGAGCCGCGCGAGTGGCGCCTGAACAAGTTCAACATCACCGTGCCTGAGGCCAAATTTGCTGCCACCGGGCAATGGATAGCGTCGCCCACGCCCAAAGCGGCGCTCAGAGCCGGTGCCGAACGTCGCAAAACTGTGATGGATTTCAAGTTTGACATCGCCGACTCTGGCCTGTTGCTGGCCCGCATGGGCATGAAAGACGTGGTGCGCAGGGGCCAGGGCAAGATGCAGGGCCAGATCACCTGGATGGGCTCGCCCCTGTCGCCTGACTACGCCAGCATGGGCGGCAAGTTCAACGTGGCCATCGAATCGGGGCAGTTCTTGAAGGCCGATCCCGGTTTGGCCAAGTTGCTCGGGGTGCTGAGCCTGCAGTCTCTGCCCCGTCGCTTGCTGCTGGATTTCCGGGACGTGTTCAGTGATGGTTTCGCCTTTGACACCTTGCGTGGCGATGTCAGTATCGATGCCGGCATGGCCAGCACCAGCAACTTGCAGATGAAGGGTGTGAATGCGGCCGTCATGATGGAAGGGCGTGCCGACATTGCCCGCGAAACACAAAACCTGCGGGTGCTGGTGGTGCCCGAGCTGAATGCGGGCACAGCCTCCTTGCTCGCGTCGGCCTTCAATCCGGCGGTGGCCCTGAGCACCTTTGTGGCGCAATACATCCTGCGCAAACCGCTGATGGAGGCGGTGACGCAAGAGTTCACCGTCGAAGGCACCTGGACCAACCCCAAGGTCACCCGGGTGGAGTGAGTCGCCTGTGATCCCACGCGCACCGCATGGCATGGATCGTCTAACGGCTGGCCGGCCGCGCTGGTTGCTCTGGGCTGCGTTGGTGGCCCTGGTGGTGGCCTTACTGGGCACGCTGATCTGGCTTGCTGGGCGCTACGAGGCGGCACGGTTGCAGGGACAACTTGAGCTTGATGCCACCGAGGCCGTGGGTGAGCTACGCAGTGGCATGTCGCGCAATGTACAAAGCCTGCAGACCCTGCAGGTGAACGACCCCAGCCCCAATGCATGGGCCATCGATGCCTCGTCCATCTTGCGAGAGCACCGGGAGCTCGTTCGACTGGAATGGCGCGACGATGCCTTGCGCATTCAGTCCTTTGTGAACACCCCTTTTGAGTCCAATCTGTTTGAACGCATGGGGCGCGCCACCGCCCAGACGGATGTGCAGCAGGCCTGCCTCGCAGCCCAGCGTTTGAGCGGCCCGGCCTATGCCCCTAGTTACTTTTTGCCCACGACCAACGGCATGGGTCAGGAGTTGATGGAGATGTGTCTTCCGCTGGTCAGCGGCGGGCGACGTGTGGGCTATCTGGTCGCCACTTATTCGCTTCAGGGGCTGCTGGATGAACTGGCGGCCCGCCAGCCCCTGCGCAACCACGAGTTGTCTTTGACCGAGGGCGACGGCACCCGGCTGGCCGTGTGGGGCGCCCAGCGCCGGGGCAGCCGGGTGTTCTCGGCGCAGCAGCTGCTGGACTTGCCCGGCGGCACAACGCTGGTGTTCAAGTTGAACAGCTGGCGCCAAGCACCCGATTTCTTTCCCAATGTGCTCACAGCGCTGGTTGCCGCCATGACCCTGGCGCTGATCTCGATTCTGGTGTTGCTGGCCAACGACATGCGCCGACGCCAGCGGGCCGAACGGGACTTGGCCGATGCACTGGCGTTTCGCAAGGCCATGGAGGACTCGCTGGTCACCGGCCTGCGTGCCCGAGACCTGCGCGGGCGCATCACCTATGTCAACCCCGCATTTTGCGAGATGGTGGGTTTCGAGCCCGCAGAGCTACTCGGCCATGGTCTGCCTGCACCCTACTGGCCGCCCGAGTTGGTGGACGAGTACCAGCAGCGCCAGGCCATCCGGCTGGCAGGCAATGTGCCACCGCGCGAGGGCTATGAGTCGGTCTTCATGCGCAAGGACGGCACCCGTTTTCCAGTGCTCATCATCGAGGCTCCGCTCATCAATGCGCAAGGCGTGCAAACCGGCTGGATGAGCGCGTTTGTGGACATCAGCGAGCAGCGCCGAGTGCAGGAGCTGTCGCGCGCCAGCCACGAGCGCTTGCAGGCCACAGCGCGCCTGGCCATGGTGGGCGAGATGGCCTCGCTGCTCAGCCATGAACTCAACCAGCCCTTGGCCGCCATCTCCAGCTATGCCACCGGTTCGGTCAACTTGCTGCAAGACCCCGCCGACGATGTGGACAGCCTTAAGGCCGACCTGGCGCTACCCCTGCAGCGCATTGCCGAGCAGGCCGAGCGTGCAGGCCGCGTCATCAAAAGCGTGCACGACTTCGTGCGTCGGCGCGACCAAGCGCGCGAGGCGGTCACGGCCCGGGCCTTGCTCGAGGCCATCCTGCCCCTGGTGAGCCTGCAGGCCCGCAAGTTGAGGGTGCAAGTACAGACCGTGGTGGCCACCGACACGCCTGCCGTGCTGTGTGACAAGACCATGGTCGAACAGGTCCTTTTGAACCTGGCGCGCAATGCCATGCAGGCCATGGAGCAAGTCGGTGACGATGCGCGTGTGCTGACCTTGAGTGTGGCGCCTGCGCCCGATGCCGGGGGCGAGCCGCGGGTGCAGTTCTCGGTGGCAGACTGCGGGCCGGGCATTTCAGAGGCCGTACAACTGCAGTTGTTTACCCCGTTTTTCACGACCAAGGCCGAGGGCATGGGCCTGGGCCTGAGCTTGTGCCGTACCGTGGTGGAGCAGCACGGTGGCACCCTCGAATATGCGGCCAACCTGCCTCGCGGCACGGTGTTCAGCTTCAGCTTGCTGGCGGCAACGCTGGCATAACATGCGCCCATGCAACCCATCAAAGACGCCCGCATTTTTATCGTGGATGACGATGCCAGTGTGCGCGAGGCGCTTGCGTGGTTGTTGCGCTCGCGTCGTCTGAACAGCGAGCCCTTTGACGGCGCAGATGCGTTTTGGACGATGCTGGAGGCCGGCTTTCAGCTCCGTCAGCCCAGTTGTTTGATGCTGGATGTGCGCATGCCGGGCCTCAGTGGCTTGGCGCTGTTTGACCGCTTGGTGGAGCGTGGCCTGCACTTGGGCCTGCCCGTGATCTTTTTGACTGGCCATGCCGACCTGCCTACCGCTGTGGCTGCCGTCAAACGTGGGGCCTTTGATTTTTGCGAAAAACCGTTCTCAGACAACGCGCTGGTGGACCGCATCGAGCAGGCCCTGGCCCAGTCGCAGGCGGTACTGGATCAGCAGCGGTCTCAGGCCGTCTTGCAGCAGCGCCTGGCAGATCTGACCGACCGCGAGCGTGACGTGATGCGCCTGGTGGTCGAGGGCCTGCCCAACAAGCTGATTGCCGACCAGCTCGACATCAGCGTGCGCACGGTGGAAGTACACCGCTCGCGCCTTTTTGAAAAAATGGATGTGAAATCGGCCGTGGAGCTGGCCAACGTATTGCGGGGTGCCTGAGCTGCTCAGTCCTTCTTGGGGTCGCTGGCCTCTTTAGTGGCTGCCTGAACATCACTGTGCTGGCCCGGAAGTTCGCCCTTGTCCCGGCCCGAGAACATGGTCCACCACACGATCAAAATCAACAGCACCAAGGCGCCCAGAGCCTCTAGCAACAACAAACTCATGACACAACTCCTACGCACCTGGATGATGGCCTGGATTTTAGGAAGCCTGGCCGCCTGCTCCAGCCTACCCGAGACGGAAACCCCGCCGCCGGAGGTGCCATCGACGCCCCCTTTGCCGGCCGAGGCGGCGCGTGCCCTGCTCCCTGACGACTCGCCCTTGCCCCCAGCTATGGCGCGCGCCAAAAGCCAGTGGACGCCGGTGCGCTGGGCCGAGTTGCCCGGCCTGACAGACGACGCCTTGTTTGAGGCCTGGAACGCCTGGATCAAAAGCTGTGAACGCCCAGGGCCGGTGTTTGCGCCCCTGTGCGCCGAAGTGCGGCAGCTCAGCATTGCGCAGGTTGACGAACAGCGCAGCTGGATGATGAAGCGCCTGCAGCCCTACCGGGTGGAGCCGCTGGCGGGCATGCCGGCCACCGAGGGCCTGCTGACGGGTTACTACGAGCCACAGCTGGAGGCCAGCCGTGTGCCTACTGCCACCTATGTTGTGCCCCTGTACCAGTTACCGGCAGGCCTGGCTCAGCGCAAGCCCTGGTTCACTCGCCAGGAGATCGACACTCGCGCAGACGTGCAGGCCCAGTTGCGTGGCCGTGAAATTGCCTACCTTGCCGATCCTGTCGATGCACTTATCCTTCAAATTCAAGGCTCGGGGCGCGTGCGCATCACCGAAGCCGATGGCAGCCAGCGCCTGGTGCGTCTGGCCTTTGCAGGCTCGAATGAGCAGCCGTACAAGAGCGTGGGTCGTTGGCTGCTGGACCAGGGCGCGCTGCGCGATGCGTCCTGGCCGGCCATCCGTGCTTGGACCCAGGCCAACCCGGGGCGTGTGAACGAGATGCTGTGGAGCAACCCGCGCACCGTGTTTTTCAGGGAGGAACCTCTGTCTGATCTGAACGCCTCTTTTGGCCCGCGCGGTGCCCAGGGCGTGGCCCTGACGCCCGGTCGATCGATTGCGGTAGACCCCGGCAGCATTCCCTATGGCACGCCGGTCTGGCTGTCATCTACCGGGCCAGTTACCTCCCTGCACCGGCTGGTGCTGGCGCAGGACACGGGCAGCGCCATCACCGGCGCCGTGCGCGCCGACTACTTTGCTGGCTGGGGCACCGAGGCTGGCGAGCTGGCCGGCCGCTTAAAGCAGCCGCTCAGGCTGTGGGTCTTGTGGCCCCGGTCATGAGCGGGGCCACCATGCAAGCCTTGTTGGATGCAATCGCCACGATGGCCTTGTCCGGGGACGCCCAACGCGTTTTTCACGGTCGGGGTGGTTTGCACCCTGGCTGCGAGCACTGGGCGCTCGACGCCTATCCGCCCGTCTGGGTGCTAACCAGTTTTGTGCCAGTCACGGACGATGTGCTGGCCACCATCCAGGAAGCGCTGGCACAGCGCCTGAGGCATCTGGCACCTGAACAGCCGCTTAATCTGGTCTTTCAGTGCAGGTACGAGGGCCGCAGCGACACGCGCCTGTTGGCCGGCAGCGTGCCCGAGCCCCATGTGGTGAGCGAGCAAGGCGCACGCTATCGGGTGCATGTGCTCAGGGGGCAAAACCACGGCCTGTTTCTGGACATGGCCGAGGGCCGGCGCTGGGTGCGCCATCACGCGGCGGCGCATCCTGGCATGAAGGTGCTCAACCTGTTTGCCTACAGCTGCGCCTTTTCGGTGGCGGCCCTGCAAGGCGGCGCCCGCCAGGTGATCAACATGGACATGAGCCCCGGAGCCCTGTCGATCGGCCAGCAAAACCATCAACTCAATGGCCTGACCAACGGTGCCAGCTTTTGGGCGCACGACATCTTCAGCTCCTGGGGCAAGATCACGCGCGGCGGCCCCTATGACCTGATCATTCTGGACCCACCCAGCTACCAGAAAGGCAGCTTTGTGGCCACCAAGGATTACCCCCGCCTGATCCGGCGCCTGCCGGACCTGTTGGCTGATGGCGGGCGCGCCTTGCTGTGCTTGAACGCCCCCGAGCTGGGGGTTGCCTTCTTGCAAGAGCACATGCAAGAACAGGCCCCTCAGTGGGTGTTTGAGCAGCGCCTGCCCAATCCGGCGGCATTTGCCGATGTGTCGCCCGAGCGCGCGCTCAAGGTGTTGGTGTACAACTCGGGCACGCTTGTGCCGCTAGCTTCTTGAAACATGAATCCTGGACCATGAAAGCTGACCTGCTGGCACTGTCTGCCATCGCCCTTTGGGGCACCCTGGCGCCCTTGGGAGTGCAACTCGCGCACATTCCCCCTTTTCTGCTGACAGGGCTGGGCTTGCTGGTGGGCAGCCTCATTGCGCTGCCACTGTCTCGTGGCCGTTTGAGCCTGTGGATAGTGCCCCTGCCCACCTTGCTGGTCGGGCTCTATGGCCTGTTTGGTTTTCACTTTCTGTTGTTCATGGCCTTACGCACCGCGCCGGCAGTGGAGGCCAATCTCATCAATTACCTGTGGCCGCTGGGCATGGTGGTGCTGGCACCCCTGTTTTTAAAAGGGGTCACCTTGCACACCCGCCATGTGGTGGCGGCCCTGATTGGGTTTGCGGGCGCTGCCATTGCCATCCTGGGCCGAGGGGGCGCGGGTGAAGGCAGCACCGGTTTTCAGAGCGGCTATGTGCTGGCGCTGGCCTCGGCTTTTGTCTGGGCCAGTTACTCCCTCTTGACTCGGCGC
The DNA here is from genome assembly GCA_046046915.1 of Pseudomonadota bacterium. Classification (GTDB taxonomy): domain Bacteria; phylum Pseudomonadota; class Gammaproteobacteria; order Burkholderiales; family Burkholderiaceae_C; genus JBEEJZ01. Next base: position 39,905 of record JBJOIT010000009.1, on the reverse strand, counting down.
TTGCCGGCTTTCCCCACCGCCGCCGTGGGCGGGTTTGCAGCGGCCTCAGGCCTGCTGTCGCTGGCCTGTCATGCTGTGCTCGAACCGTCTGTGTCTCTCAGCAGCCAGGACGTGGTGCTGGTGGCCCTGTTGGGGCTGGGCCCGCTGGGCGGCGCCTTCTTTTTGTGGGATGCAGCCATCAAACAGGGAGACACCCGGCGCATCGGCCTGCTGGCCTTTGCCACGCCGATACTCTCGACGGTGCTCTTGCTCATCACCACCGGACAGCCGCTCCAATGGAACGTGGCCGCTGCTGCTGTTTTGGTGGTGGGCGCGGCGGTGTGGGGTAGCCGCTAGCCTAATCACGTAGCGCCTTGGTTGACATATTTCTGTCACCTTTTTGCCTTCAAAGCTTCATATCGGAGTTGTGAAATAGCGCTCTCACATAAGGAGCCTATCTCATGTCCAGCCACGATCACGATGAAATTTGCAACACCAGCAACAACGCCCACTTTCAGGACATCCTGCAGCAGTCTTTGAGCAACCCGGCTCGCCGCAACTTGCTGCGCGGTGGCTTGGGTCTGGCAGGCCTGGCCATGCTGCCCGGTTGCGCCACGGTGGCCAGCCAGATGGCTGCAGTCCCCAAAGCGCTCGGTTTCACCTCAGTTGAAAAAAGCCTGCTGGACAACGTGATGTTGCCCCCCGGTTACCAATACAGCGTGTTGCATGCCACGGGTGATGCGCTCGATTCCGCCCTGGCCGCCTATACCAACAAAGGCACAGAGTCTGACGATTGGTCCCGCCGTATTGGAGACCACCATGACGGCATGGATGTTTATTACATCGACGCACAGGGCAAATACTCCGAGAAAGAAACCAACCGCGCCGTTCTATGCGTGAATCACGAAAGTTCTGCGGATTCCCACTTCCTGCACCCCAATGGCCAAACCTCCGGCGGTGCGAGTGGCAAGAAATTTGACCAATTTGGCTCGTGGGATCTGGGCAACCGCCCGGAACTCGAAGTCCTCAAGGAAATCAATCTGCACGGCGTCACCGTGGTTGAAGTCATCAAAACCACACAAGGCTGGCGCATCAAACAGGATTCGCCACTCAACCGCCGCATCACACCTCAGACACCGGTGCGCATCAGCGGCCCGCGTGCGTCGATTGAAGGCATACGCAACCACATGGTGACCCGTTGGGATACCGCTGGCTCCATGAGCCGCGGCACCCTGAACAACTGTGGTCATGGCAAAACCCCCTGGGGAACCTACCTGGCTTGTGAAGAAAACTGGGCGACCTACTTCCAGTCCACTGCTGGCGCCAGCTTGTCTGCCAATGAGGTGGCTTCGCGCAAGCGCTATGGCGTGGCCGCAGCACCTGTGGCAGCGGGTGCCAAGGTGTCCAACAGCCAGGGCTGGCACACCGTGTCTGGCACCGACGACCGTTTTGCGCGCTGGAACCTTGCTGCACTGGGCGCCAGCGCAGACAAAGACTTCCGCAACGAGGCTAATAGCTTTGGCTACAACATTGAGATTGATCCCCTCAACCCTAACGCCACCCCTGCCAAGCGCACCGTCATGGGCCGTTTTGCGCACGAAGCAGCGGTGTGCGGCACGCCCAAGGCCGGCGAGCCCTTGGCTTTCTACATGGGCTGCGATTCGCGCAATGAGTACATCTACAAGTTTGTCAGCACCGCCGTGTGGGACCCGCGCGACGTGGGCGGCGGCATGGCTGCAGGCGACAAGTACCTGAGCGAAGGCAAGCTCTACGTGGCCAAATTCAATGCTGACGGCAAGGGTGAATGGCTGGAGTTGACCCTGGCCGATACCCGCATCGCCAATGCCACCGCCTACAAGTTTGCCAACCAGGCCGACGTGTATGTGAACACCCGCCTGGCGGCAGATGCCGTGGGCGCCACCAAGATGGACCGCCCAGAGTGGGGTGCTGTCAACCACCAGAATGGCGAGATCTACTTCGCCCTGACCAACAACAGCGCTGCCAACCGCACGCCAGCCAAGGTCGATGCCGCCAACCCCCGTGCCTACATGGACATGGACGGCAAAAAGTCTGCCGGCAATCCCAACGGTCACATCATCCGCTTCAAGGAAGACGGCAGCCGCTCCACGGCCAAGGGCTTCATGTGGGACATCTTTGTGTTCGGCGCCGAAGAAGACGGTGGTGATGCCAACCTGTCGGGCCTGAATGCCAAGAACGCGTTCTCGTCGCCCGATGGCTTGTGGTTCAGCAAGGCCACGGGCATCTGCTGGATCCAGACCGATGACGGCGCTTTCACTGACGAAACCAACTGCATGATGTTGGCTGCGATTCCCGGCCAGGTGGGCGACGGTGGCAAGGTGACAGTGAAGAACAAGATGGTGGTGAACGGCGCCGAGCAAACCGGCACGCAAGACACCTTTATCGGTGCGGCACTGGGCGAAGCCAAGCTGCGCCGCTTCCTGGTGGCTCCCAAAGGGGCAGAGGTGACAGGCATCACTGAAACGGCCGATGGCCGCACGCTGTTTGTCAACATTCAGCACCCCGGTGAGCTGTCCAAGCCGATGTCTTCTGGCGAAGCTCCTCAGAGCGTGTGGCCAGGTAACCAGGGCTATGGCCCACAAGGCCGCCCACGCTCGGCCACCATCGTCATCACCCGCAAGGACGGCGGTCTGATCGGCCTGTGAGCTGACTGAGCTCTCGCATTGAAGCCTTTCTTCGTCAAACGAGGAAAGGCTTTTTTTATTTCTTGCCAGTTTTACGGTGGATTGCCATGTCAAAAAACGTATTGAAACCTCTGCACTTGAGTCTGCTTCTGGCGGGTCTGGCGGCAACGACGCCTACCTGGGCTGAGTCCTACTTTCAAAGAATTTCTTCTTTTCACGTCGAAAACAATCGCCCTTCAGGCCTTGATGCCAAGAAGCCCACATCGGCAGAAATTATTCAGTTCACTAAAAACGGCCAGTGGCTGGTGTACAGCGACAGCCCCGGCCAAGCCTTGGGCTTGGTGAACATCGCCAACCCACGGCACCCCCTGCCCGGTGGTGCGGTCGCCTTGGGCGGTGAGCCTACTTCTGTGGTGGTGCAGGGCGAGATGGCCCTGGTTGGCGTCGTCACCTCCAAAGACAAAACCAAGCCCGATGGCCATCTGGCCGTGGTGGACCTTCAGGCGCAAAAAGTGGTGGCGCAATGTTCCCTGAATGGACAACCTGACTCTCTGGCACTGAGCCCCGACGGTCAGTTCCTGGCCATCGCCATCGAAAACGAGCGCGATGAAGACCTGCGCAAGGGCCAACTTCCACAGTTGCCAGGTGGCAACCTGACTGTTTTTAACACTGCAGCGCAAGGCGTGGACTGCAACTCACGGCGTGTGGTCGATCTGACCGGCCTGGCTTTGGTCGCACCGGAAGACCCGGAGCCGGAGTTTGTCGACATCAACAGCCGCAACGAGGCCGTTGTGACGCTGCAGGAGAACAACCATGTGGCTATCGTCGACCTGGTCACTGCCAAGGTGATGCGCCACTTCAGCGCCGGCCACGTCAATGGCGCCGGCATCGACACCGAGCGGGATGGCGTCATCGCCATGACCGGGCAACTGACACAGGTGCCACGCGAACCTGATGCAGTGCGTTGGCTGGACGACGAGCGCTTTGTCACCGCCGATGAGGGTGACTACAAGGGTGGCAGCCGCAGTTACACCGTCTTCGATAAAACCGGCCAGGTGTTGTTTTATGACCAGGGCTGGATCGAGCAGCAGTCGGTGCGTCTGGGGCACTTTCCTGAAAAACGAGCCAACAAAAAAGGCAGCGAGCCTGAAGGCCTGGATGTGGGGGTCTTTGATGGCAAGGCCATGATGTTTGTGGGCACCGAGCGGGCGTCTTTGGTCCATGTACTGGAAGATCGCCCAGGACAGGCACCACGGTTTATTCAGTCGCTGCCCGGCGGTGTGGGGCCGGAGGGCATCAAGACCCATCCGGGTCGCCAATTGCTGGTGACGGCCAGTGAGGTGGATGGCCGCAAAGACGGCGCTGTGGGCTCCATCATCAGCCTCTATGAATATGGCTACAGCCAGCCCAGCTACCCGCACCTGGTGTCTGTTAACGACGCCAAGGGCCTGCCCATCGGCTGGGGCGCCTTGTCGGGCCTCGCGGCCGTCCCACGCAAGGCGGGGCAACTGGTGGCGGTCACCGACTCGTTCTACAGCCAGGCTAGCATTTTGAAGGTCGACGCCACGACCCAGCCCGCGCGCATCACCCAGGCCCTGACCGTTCAAGAAAACGGCGCGCCGGCCAAGGGGCTGGACCTGGAAGGCATTGCCATCGCCAAAGATGGTGGCTACTGGTTGGCCAGCGAGGGCAACCCGGAGAAAGGCAGCAGCTCCACCCTGATCAAAGCCAATGCCAAGGGCGAGATCCTGCGCAAAATCGCCTTGCCGGACGACCTGAAACAACACGAGACCCGCTATGGCTTTGAGGGCGTGACCGTTGGGCAGCTCAACGGTCAGGAAGTGGTCTGGTTGGCGGTTCAGCGCGAGTGGAAGAACGACCCCAAGGGTCTGGTCAAGTTGTTGGCCTACACGCCAGCGTCGGGCCAGTGGCAACAGCTTCACTATCCCTTGAGCAGCGTCGTCAATGGCTGGACCGGTTTGTCTGAAATCACCGCCACACCGCAAGGCTTGTACCTGATCGAGCGGGACAACCTGGTCGGGCAGCAGGCCACCATCAAGTGGGTGACCTTTGTGGCGCAAGACCAGCTCAAACCTGTGGCCATAGGCGCCGCATCTACCCCAGTTGTGCGCAAGCAGATCGTGCGCGACCTGGTGCCAGCCATGCGCCAGTTCAACGGCTACACCCTGGACAAAGTAGAAGGCTTCACCATCGATGCCCAAGGCCAGGCCTTTGTGGTGACCGACAACGACGGGGTGGACAACACCAGCGGGGAAACCTTGTTCTTGCGCTTGGGGGCCTTGCCGCGCTGATAGGCAGGCAAACAGGCCTCGTGCCTCGGGCCACGATCAGGTGCAGCAGTGCACTTGGCCGTGGCCTTTTTTGTGGGTGACTTTATGGATAACGGGTCACAAAAACTTCATGCCAATGCCGTCAAACTTTCATCTGACTTATCCAAACTCTCCCGCTGTTGCACAACACATTTAGGCAACTTTTCTTTTATCGAATACAGGAGTTTGTGATGATGAAAAAATCTGCCGTGGCTTTGGCCGCACTGACGGCCCTCTGCGCTGCCCAAGCCGGTGAGTTGACTGCTGGCAAGGACACCAAGTTTGAAATCAACGTGGATGTGGGTGCTTACTACGTCAACATCAAGGATAAAGATGGCGTGACTGGCAAAGAGTTTCTGGGCAAGGGCTTGAACCAGATCGAAACCAAGGCCACGCACAACATCAACGCTGATATCAGCGTGTTTGGCGAGATCGAAGTCGACTACGACCCGATTGCCGATAACAGCACTGTGTTGACCGATGACGTCAAATTCGGTATCAAGGGCAAAGAGTTTGGCACCCTGACGCTGGGCCAGTTCGACAGCTACTTTGAAGACAATGTCGGCGAAGTGTTGGGCGTGGGCCACGGCGAAAACGGCGTCTTGGACGAAGTTGCTGGCAAAGCCAACGATGGCCGTCATGTGCAATACATGAAGAAAATTGGTGATCTGACTTTTGCGGCTGATCTGACTTTCTCTAGCAACGGCTCTCTCAACGTTTCCGGTGCTGCTACTCCGACGAAATCGAGTAACGGTACAGCTTTGACGGTCAGTTACGCTTTGGGTGATTTGACGGTTGCTGCGGGAACCACACAGGTCGCCAAGTACAGCAGCGATAAATTCGAAGAGAGCAAAGTCAAGTCTGCCTACGGTTTGTCTGCTACTTACAAGCTCGGCAATGCCAAGTTGTTGGGTTTGGTGGCGCAATCAAAGGGTACTGACAGCAAGAAGACCATGTACACGGGTGCGGGCGTGGTCTACACCATGGGCGACTTTGACTTTGGTTTTGCGATGCAACAAGTGGCCTTGGATGGCGCTGCCAAGCGTAATCAGTGGCTGGCAGGTGTTGGCTACAACGTCTACAAAGGCATGCAGGTCTACGTTGACCTGAATGGTCTTAAGGATAAAAACGGCAAGGGCGACACCGTTGAATTGGGCATGAAGTACAGCTTCTGATGATCTCGTGTTAGTTTGAGAAATCTCCTTTCAACCCGGGCTTGCCCGGGTTTTTTTCTGCCCTACAAGCGGTTCAATTCCACAATCGAGTTCACAAATTCCTTGAGGCTGGCAGTGGTGGTAGCGTCGATGGCGGTGAACTCCACGCGGCATTCGTGGCCAGCGCTGGCCGGTGCCACGCGCAGTACCTTGGCATAGATGTCGGTCATGGGTGCGTCTAGCAGGGTGAGCGAAAACGCTATCTTGATGTCATCCAGCATCTCCAGCGCCACTGGGCTCACAAAGCAGATGCCACCGTAGCTCATGTCGATGATGCGGCCGATGTGGAGCTGCGGCAGCACCAGCTTGCCGCTCAGGCACTGAAAGGTGAGCGGCATGTCCACCTCGACGCGCGGGCTATTGCGGATTTCGCGGTTGGGCGCCTTGAGGTGGCGCGGCTGGTGCACGGCCAGCAGCTCATACATGCGCACCGACCCTTTTTTGCCCTTGACCTTGATGTCGTTCACATCGCCAATCTCGACGATGTCCCGGCTCAGCTGGTAGGTGTTTTCGCTCAGCAAGATTTGGCCGCGCAGGCTATGGGCTTCGATGCGTGAGGCCAGGTTGACCTGGTCGCCAATCACCGTGTATTCACTGTGCAGCTCCGAGCCCAGGTGACCGGCAATCACTTCACCCGTGTTGATGCCGATGCCCATGTACAGGGCTTCAATGCCGTGGCGCTTGTTGTCTTCGTTGATGGCGGCCATGGCGCCTTGCATCTCGATGGCGCAGGCCAGTGCCGAGGTGAGTGCATCGTCCCGGCTGATGGGTGCACCAAACAGCACCATGATGGCATCGCCCATGAACTTGTCGATGGTGCCGCCGTAGCGCAGGATGATCTCGCTCATGCATCTGAAATAGCGGTTGAGCGCCTCGACCATTTCCAGTGCGGTGTACTTCTCGGACATCGAGGTAAAGCCCCGCAGATCGGACAGAAGGATGGTGACCTGGCGGCTGTCGGCGGCGTCCACTTGCGTTACGGCCCGGTCCACAGCCCGGGCGATGGCGTCCTCAGGCGTGCCTGGGCCCAACAACTGGCGCAGGTGCTGAACCAGCAGGGTTTTATTGACGGTGGTCATGTCTTGGGTGGCGTGGGACGCATCAGATGGCCATGCCGGCCATGTCGGCGGGCAGTTCCACCAGCTTGGCCAAGGCGGCTAGGGCTTCAGATTCGGTGCGGTACAGCGCCAGCAGTGGCCCGGGGACGAAGTCGCCACTGCGCAGCAGCACCTGTTCTACCGGCAGCTTCATGCCGCTGATATGCAATGTGATCTCGCGTTGGTGCAGCTGCCGTGCCAGTTTAGTGAGCGTGTCCACGCCGGTGGCATCGATGCGGTTGATGGCCTGCGCAAACACGCAGACATGCCGGGTGTCGGGCTGCGCAGCCAGGTGTTCGACGATGCTGCGCTCAAACGTGGCGGCAGCGGCAAAGTCCAGGGCCGCATCCATGCGCAGGGCGTAGGTGTGTGGTGCCAAAGGTGGCAAATGCCACAAATGACGGTCACGCAGGCTGCCATCGGCGTGCAGGCCTACTTCAATGATGCGTGGGTGTAGACGTTGGTACAAAAAGTGACTCAGGGCCATCAGCACGCCTGCCAGAACGCCCCAGTACAGGCGCGGCGCGGCCAACAGCGTCACGGCGAAGGTCACGCCGGCGGTTGTAGCTTCTACGGGTGAGATGCGCCACAGGCGCACGAATTCGCGCGGCTTGACCAGGCCAAACACAGCGACCACCACGATGGCCGCCAGCACCGCTTGCGGCACATGGCGCACCACGGGGGTGAACAGAAGCAGGGCTATCAACACCACCACGACCGAGAACACCGTGGCCCAACCGGTGCGGGCTCCCGCGTACAGATTGAGTGCCGAGCGCGAGAACGACGAGCTGGTGGGGAAAGCACCGCTCAAACCGGCCGCCAGCTTGCCCAGCCCCTGGCCGATGAGGTCCTGATCCTGATCCCAGCGGGCACCCTGGCGCTCGTTGTCAACCTTGGCGCTGGAGGCCGTCTCCAGAAAGCTCACCAGGGTGATCACCAGCGTGGGCAGCACCAGCTGCTCAAGGGTGGCCAAGTCGGGCAGACCGGGGAGGGACAAGGCCGGCAGGCCCTGAGGCAGACTGCCCACCACTTGGCCACCGCTGTCCTCAAAGCCTAGTGCAAACGACAGGCCCGCACTCACGACCACGACCACCAGCACCGACGGAAATGTGGGGCGCAGACGGCGGGCCAACATCAACATCGCCAGGCTGCCCAGACCAAACGCCATCGATGGCAGGTGCAGCTGCGGCGCTTGCAGCCAGGCTTGCCAACCCAAAGAGATGCCCAGCAAATCTCGCGACTGAGACAACAGAATGAGCACCGCCGCCCCTTGGGTAAAGGCCAGCAGCACCGGGGCGTTGACCAGATTGAGCAACCAGCCAAAGCGCATGAACCCCAGCGCCACTTGCAGCAGACCCGACAGCAGCGACAGCCAGACCGCCAAGGTCACCCACTGCGCACTGCCGGGCGTGGCCAGCCCGCTGAGGGAGGCGCTCACCAACAGACAAGTCAGGGCCGTGGGCCCGACCGACAGCCGGGTGGAAGCGCTGAACAGCACTGCCACCAGGGCGGGCAGTAGCGAGGCATAAATGCCGGTCACCAGGGGCATGCCCGCCAAGGCGGCGTAAGCCACACCCTGGGGAATCACCATCAGTCCCACAGCCAGGCCGGCCATGGCCTCGGAGCGCAGCAAGGCAGCGGTGGGCCGGGGCCAGTTCAGGAAAGGGAGCAGTCTGTGCAAATGCATCATGGCCGTGCATGGTAAAGCGATATCGTGCCACGCCGGGCTTGTGGGCCTGAGCAGGAGTCCGCACAATGGCTGACGTCGATGTCGCCTACACCAAAGAGACCCAGCACCATGAACGCGCCACACTCCCCAGCCCTGCAAGCCGCCTTGAGGTCGGTGTCGCTGGACGACAAATACACGCTGGACTTGGGTCCGGCCTTCATGAGCGGCGTGCAAGCGCTGGTCAAGCTGCCGCTATTGCAACGCTTGCGCGATGCGCGCCAGGGCAAAAACACGGCCGGCTTCATCAGCGGCTATCGTGGCTCACCGCTGGGCACTTACGACCAGGCCTTGTGGCAGGCAAAAAAACACCTACAGGCCCAGCACATCGTGTTTCAGCCGGGCGTCAACGAGGAGCTGGCGGCCACCGCCTTGTGGGGCACCCAGCAGCTGGGCTTTGCACCACCGGGCAGCAACCGCTTTGATGGTGTGTTTGGCATCTGGTACGGCAAAGGCCCAGGTGTGGACCGTTGCAGCGATGTGTTCAAGCACGCCAACATGGCAGGCACCACGCCCTGGGGCGGGGTGATTGCGGTGGCGGGTGACGACCATGTGGCCAAAAGCAGCACGGCCGCGCACCAGAGCGACCACATCTTCAAGGCCTGCGGCACGCCCGTGTTTTTTCCGGCGAGCGTGCAGGACATTCTGGACCTGGGTCTGCACGCCTTTGCCCTGAGCCGCTACGCCGGGGTGTGGGCCGGCATGAAGACCATACAGGAGATCGTGGAGTCGAGTGCCACGGCCATGATCGACCCCGACCGGGTGCAGATCGTGATGCCCACTGACTTTGTCATGCCGCCGGGCGGCTTGCACATCCGCTGGCCCGATGCCGCCCTGGAGCAGGAGGCCCGCCTGTTTGACCACAAGTGGTATGCCGCGCTGGCCTACATCCGCGCCAACCGCCTCAACCACAATGTGATCGAGGGGCCCCATGACCGTTTCGGTTTGATTGCCAGTGGCAAGGCTTACAACGATACCCGCCAGGCCCTTCATGACCTGGGGCTGGATGAGGCCACCTGCCGCGCCGTGGGCGTGCGACTGCACAAGGTGGCAGTGGTGTGGCCTTTGGAAGCGCAGCTCACCCGTGAATTTGCCACTGGCCTGCAGGAAATATTAGTGGTCGAAGAAAAGCGCCAGGTCATTGAATACCAGCTCAAGGAGGAGCTGTACAACTGGCGCGCCGATGTGCGCCCCACCGTGCTGGGCAAATTCAACGAGGTCGATGCCGCCGGCACCCACTATGGCAGCGGCGGCGAGTGGTCCATGGCCAGCCCGAGTGCCAACACCCTGTTGCGGGCCAACGCCGACCTGTCGCCCGCCCTCATTGCCCGCGCTGTGGCCCAGCGCCTGTTCAAACTTGGCGTGAGTGAGGACGTGGCGGCCCGGATGCGCGCCCATCTGGCCGTGCTGGACGCCAAGGACGAAGCCATGTACAAGCTGGCGCTGCGCAGTGGCCCCGCCGCCGTGCGCCAACCCTGGTTTTGCTCGGGCTGCCCGCACAACACCAGCACCCGCGTGCCCGAGGGCTCCCGCGCCATGGCCGGCATCGGCTGCCATTTCATGACGATCTGGATGGACCGCGCCACCGAGGGCTTCACGCAGATGGGCGGCGAAGGTGTGCCATGGGTGGGGCAACAGCCCTTCAGCCACGACAAGCACATGTTTGCCAACCTGGGCGATGGCACCTACTTTCACAGTGGCATCCTGGCCATACGCCAAAGCATTGCCGCGGGCGTGAACATCACCTACAAGATTTTGTACAACGACGCCGTGGCCATGACGGGCGGTCAGCCGGTGGGCGAAAGGCCGGGAGCGGCGGGCGGCATGGCGGCATCCGGCCACAGCGTGGTTCAGATCGCCCAGAGCATGCGGGCCGAGGGCGCCGCAAAGATCACCATCGTGACCGATGAGCCCGACAAGTACCAGGACGTGCAGGGCATCCCTGAGGGCATCGTGATCGAGCACCGCGATGAGCAGGATCGCATCCAGCGCGAATTCCGTGAGCTGCAGGGCACCACGGTCATCATTTACGACCAGACCTGCGCCACCGAAAAACGCCGTCGCCGCAAGCGCGGCACCCTGGCCGACCCGGCCAAGCGCATGGTGATCAACCCCCTGGTATGCGAAGGCTGCGGCGATTGCGGCGAGCAGAGCAACTGCCTCAGCGTGGAGCCGCTGGAGACCGAATTTGGCCGCAAGCGCACCATCAACCAGAGCAGTTGCAACAAGGACTACAGCTGTGTGAAGGGCTTTTGCCCCAGCTTCGTCACTGTGGAGGGCGGCACGCTCAAAAAGAAGTCTGCCACCCGCACCGGGCCGGCTGTGGACGGGCTGACTGCCCTGCCAGAACCGGTGCTCCCAATGCTTGGTCACCACGCAGCCGGTGTCTGGGGCGTGGTGGTGGCGGGCGTGGGCGGCACGGGGGTCATCACCCTGGGCCAGTTGCTCGGCATGGCGGCGCACCTGGAGGGCAAGGGCATCGTCACGCAAGATGCCGCCGGCCTGGCCCAGAAGGGAGGCGCCACCTGGAGCCACATCCTCATCGCCGCGCGTCAGGACGACATCCTGACCACGCGCGTGGGCACGGCCGGGGCCGACTTGGTGCTGGGTTGCGACCCCATTGTGGCGGCCGGCAAAGAGACCTTGATGCGCATCCGGGGCGGTCTTACTCGGGTGGCGCTCAACACCCACAGCGCCCCCACGGCAGCTTTTGTGCATCAACCCGACTGGCGAAATCCGGCAGAGCAGTGTCTGGCCGACATTGCCGCCACCGAGCCGGCCCAAATGGCAACCTTTGACGCCGACGCTGCCGCCCTGGCTCTGATGGGCGACAGCCTGTATGCCAACCCCATGCTGCTGGGTTTTGCCTGGCAAAAGGGGTGGCTACCGATCAGCCGGGAGGCCTTGTTGCAAGCCATGGTTCTGAATGCCGTGGCGGTAGAGAAGAATCAGGCTGCCTTCGAGTGGGGTCGCCGCGCTGCGCATGAGCCTGGGGCGGTGCAGCGCTTGTTGGCGCCTGCCCAAACCCTGCACTTCAAACCCCGCGAGTCGCTGCAGTCGCTGATCAGCGGCCGGGTCGAGTTTTTGACCAGTTACCAGAACGCATCCTATGCACAGTCTTACCAGGCCGTGGTTGAGCGAGTTCAGGCGGCTGAGTCGGCCTTGTGCGCCGAGGCTGGGCATCCGGCGCAGCGCCTGTCGCTCACCGAGGCGGTTGCGCGCAACCTGTTCAAGCTGATGGCCTACAAGGACGAGTATGAGGTGGCCCGCCTGCACACCGATCCAGGCTTTTTGAGTGGCATCCAGGCTCAGTTTGAAGGCGATGTCCGCCTGCACTACCACCTGGCGCCGCCGCTGCTGGCGCGCAAGAACGAGCGCGGTGAACTCATCAAGCAAAGCTTCGGCCCCGCCATGGGCCAGGTCTTTCGCCTGCTGGCCCGCCTGAAAGGTCTGCGTGGCACGTCTTTGGATCCCTTTGGCTACACCACCGAGCGCCGCACCGAGCGAGCACTCATTCAAGAGTACCGGGCGGGCGTGGATGAATTGCTGACCAGCCTGACCCTTGAGCGCCACCCCCAGGCCCTGGCCATCGCCCGTTTGCCCGAGGGCATCAAGGGCTATGGGCATGTGAAGGCGCGGTACCTGGCGGCTGTCAGGGTGCGGTGGGATGAGTTGATGGGAGTTTGGAGGGGGTGAGGTTTTTGCCCTTGCTCGAGGGCGGAGGCCGGGTTTTCGCCCCGGCGGGCGAGCTGCTTTCTGTGGCCTTTCTAAGGCCAGAGGCCGGGGGCGCCCGGCAGCGCCTCACTTTTCTTTGCTTCGCCAAAGAAGAAGTAAGCAAAAGAAAGGCGACCCCACTGTTTGCGACCCCGAAGCCTTGGGCTTCGGGGCAGCCTGCGCTGCTTCCTGAAACGGGGGAAGAACGCAAACTCGCTATCGCTCAGACATGCGTTCTTCTGATCCCCGTCTCAGGAACCTGCTCGGCGCAACCAGAAGGGGTTGGGCAGCGGAAGTCAAGGAAGTCCTGAATTCCCGGTATCGCCCCATGGCGAATGCGCCGAGGAGCGCAGAGCCAGCCGGATCAAGGGGCGCGCATGTTTGAGCGCAGCGAGTTTGCGCGCCACCCGGCTGGATCGAGCACCGCAGGGTGCCCCGCTGCATGGCAGCGGGGTCGCAGGCGCTTGGGTCGCCTTTTCTTTGGCTACTTTCTTTTGGCGAGCAAAAGAAAGCAGCTCGCCCACCGGGGCGACATCCCGGTCTCCGCCCTACGCAGTAGCAAAGACATCACCGCTACCGGGCGCAACCCGGCCTTCACCCTGAACAAGGAAAACCACACCTTGGCACACCCCTTGCTTAGACCCTTCCGAGCCGTTTATCCCAAACTGCCGTTCCAACCTTTTCGTTTTTTTGGAGAAACATGATGAATCGTCGCGGACATCTCAAGACCATCGCTTTTGCCGCCGCTCTGGCAGCTGGAACTTTGTCTTTGGCCTCTCAGGCATTGGCAGCCGACACCATCAAGGTGGGTGTGTTGCACAGCCTGTCGGGCACAATGGCTATTTCTGAAACCGTCCTCAAAGACACCGTGCTGATGGCCATTGATGAGATCAATGCCAAAGGCGGCGTGCTGGGCAAGAAGCTCGAGCCCGTGGTGGTTGACCCCGCTTCCAACTGGCCCCTGTTTGCCGACAAGACCAAGCAGCTGCTGACGCAAGACAAGGTTGCAGTCATCTTCGGTTGCTGGACTTCCGTGTCACGTAAGTCTGTGCTGCCGGTGGTTGAAGAACTCAATGGCTTGCTGTTCTACCCCGTTCAGTACGAAGGTGAAGAGCTCTCCAAAAACGTGTTCTACACCGGTGCTGCACCTAACCAGCAGGCCATTCCTGCGGTGGATTACCTGATGAGCAAGGACGGCGGCGCTGCCAAGCGTTGGGTTCTGTTGGGTACTGACTATGTGTACCCCCGCACGACCAACAAAATTTTGCGCGCCTACCTCAAGAGCAAGGGCGTGAAAGAGTCTGACATCGACGAAAAGTACACCCCGTTTGGTCACTCCGACTATCAAACCATCGTGGCTGACATCAAGAAGTTCAGCGCCGGTGGCAAGACCGCTGTGGTTTCCACCATCAACGGTGACTCCAACGTGCCTTTCTACAAAGAGCTGGGCAACGCCGGTCTGAAGGCCAAGGATGTGCCAGTTGTGGCTTTCTCGGTGGGTGAAGAAGAGCTGCGCGGCGTGGACACCAAACCGCTGGTGGGCCACCTGGCTGCCTGGAACTACTTCATGAGCATCAAGAACGCCGACAACACGGCTTTCATCAAGAAGTGGTCCGATTACGCCAAGGCCAAGAACATCGCCGGTCACAAGGACAAGCCTTTGACCAACGATCCGATGGAAGCCACGTATATCGGTATCAACATGTGGAAGCAGGCCGTCGAGAAGGCCAAGACCACCGATGTAGATGCCGTGATCAAGGCCATGGCCGGTCAAACCTTCAAGGCTCCTAGCGGCATCGTGTCCAAGATGGATGAGAAAAACCACCACTTGCACAAGTCGGTGTTCATCGGCGAAGTCAAGGCCGACGGTCAGTTCAATGTGGTGTGGAAGACCCCAGGCCCTGTGAAGGCCAAGCCATGGAGCCCGTTCGTGGAAGGCAACGAAGGCAAGCCTGACGAGCCCGCGAAGAAGTAATTTGCTTCTCCTGAATTGACGGCCGCGCTGCGGTGCGGCTGTCCAGGACGGCGGGGTGTCACGCCCCGCCGTTTTTTGATGGAAATGTGATCCCCACATGAAACGAATTTATTTAGGTCTGCTGGCAATGCTTCTGGCGCTGTCTGGCTCGCTGGCATCAGCGCTGACCGCCGACGAGGCCCGTGGCATGTCCGTGGGCGAGGCCGACACTCGCATCGAGGCGCTGAACAAGGCGTTGGCGGCTGCAGACGACAAAACAGCAGCCTTCATACAGGCGCTGGGCGACGACGCCGTCAAAACCACGGCCAAGCAGGTTTACGTTCTGCAAGACGGCAAGGGCTTTGACCCGGTGAGTGGCGCCGAGGTACCCGTGCC
This sequence comes from Pseudomonadota bacterium, assembly GCA_046046915.1. Taxonomy (GTDB): domain Bacteria; phylum Pseudomonadota; class Gammaproteobacteria; order Burkholderiales; family Burkholderiaceae_C; genus JBEEJZ01. The sequence goes on along the minus strand of JBJOIT010000009.1, from coordinate 24,832 downwards.
TGACGACGCCGAAGACGTCATCAACAACAACCGCATGCGCGGCGCCATCGACACGGCTTTGGCATCGCTCAAACTCTTCTCCAAGGACGACAAGGTTCGCGCCGATGCCGTCAAAACCCTTTTAGGTGGCGCCGATGAAAGCCTGACGCCATTGATCGACAAGGCCTACGCTGCGGAGCAGGTGCCGGCCATTCGTGACCAGCTGGGTTTGATCCGCAGCTCCTTGCTGCTCGCCAGCCCGGACAAGGCCAAGCGCCTGGAGGCTGCCGCCCTGTTGGCGCAAAGCAGCCAGCCCACCAGCAAGACGGTCTTGCTGGCCCGCATCAGCGAAGAGACTGATGCCGACGTGAAAACCGCCTTGGAGGCTGCCCTGAAAAAGGTCGAGGCCGAGTTGGCTTGGGGTGACAAGCTGGGGGCCATCTTCAGTGGCATCAGTCTGGGCTCCATCCTGCTGCTGGTGGCGCTGGGCCTGGCCATTACATACGGCCTGATGGGCGTGATCAACATGGCCCACGGTGAGCTCATGATGATTGGTGCCTACGCCACCTATGTGGTGCAAGGCCTGTTTCAAAAATACCTGCCGGGCGCTTTTGACTGGTATCTGCTGGCGGCCATACCCGTGGCCTTTATGGCGTCGGCACTGATGGGTGCAGCCATGGAGCGCAGTGTGCTGCGTTTCTTGTATGGCCGTCCTCTCGAGACCCTGCTGGCCACCTGGGGCATCAGTCTGGTGCTGATGCAGCTGGTGCGCACCGTGTTTGGTGCTCAGAACGTGGGTGTGGAAAACCCCTCCTGGATGAGTGGCGGCGTGCAGGTGCTGGGCAATTTGTCCTTGCCCTACAACCGGCTGGTGATTGTGGCCTTTGCCTTGGCCGTGTTGCTGGGTGTGTCGTGGCTGATCAGCCGCACCCGTTTGGGGCTGTTTGTCCGTGCGGTGACCCAAAACCGCCCCACTGCCTCGTGCATGGGCGTCAACACGGCACGCATCGACACCTATGCCTTTGCCTTGGGTTCGGGCATTGCCGGCCTGGCCGGCTGCGCGCTGAGTCAGGTGGGCAATGTGGGGCCGGATCTGGGCCAGAACTACATCGTGGATTCCTTCATGGTCGTGGTGTTAGGCGGCGTCGGTCAGCTTGCCGGCACCGTGTACGCGGCCCTGGGCTTGGGCGTGCTCAACAAGTTTCTGGAAGGCTGGACTGGCGCTGTGCTCGCCAAGATTGCCGTTCTGGTTCTCATCATCATCTTCATCCAGAAGCGCCCGCAAGGCATTTTTGCGATGAAAGGCCGTTCTGCGGAGGCCTGACACCATGAGCTCTACACATCAATTGAAACTTCCTGCACCCGCACCGCTGCTGACACGCAAGGGCTGGAGCGCCTTTTGGGTGGCCCTGCTGGTCGTTTGCGCGCTGGCCCCGGTACTGAACCTGCTGGTGCCCGAAGGCAGCCTGCTGCACATGAGCGACTATGCCGTGGCGCTGACCGCCAAGATCATGTGCTATGCCATTTGCGCCCTAGCCATGGACCTCATCTGGGGCTACACCGGCATCCTGAGCCTGGGGCATGGCCTGTTTTTTGCCCTGGGCGGCTATGTGATGGGCATGTATCTCATGCGGCAGATTGGTCTGGAAGGCAATTACAAAAGCGAGTTGCCTGACTTCATGGTGTTTCTGGACTGGAAAACCTTGCCGTGGCACTGGACCTTTTCGGACAGCTTTGTGGCCACCCTGCTGCTGATCGTGCTGGTGCCTGGCCTGGTGGCTTTTGTGTTTGGCTATTTCGCGTTTCGTTCGCGGATCAAGGGGGTGTACTTCTCCATCATCACCCAGGCCATGACCTTTGCGGCCATGCTGCTGTTCTTTCGCAATGAAACCGGCTTTGGCGGCAACAACGGCTTCACCGACTTCAAGCGGATTCTGGGGACACCGATTGCCACGCCCAGCATGCGCATGCTGTTGTTCGTGTTGACCGGCCTGACCCTTCTGGGTTTCTATCTGTTTGCCAAATGGCTGGTGGGCAGCAAATTTGGCCGGGTGCTGCAGGCTGTGCGTGATGCCGAAAGCCGTGTCATGTTCTCGGGCTACTCACCCATAGGCTACAAGCTCACCATCTGGGTGATCTCGGCGGTAATGTGTGGTGTGGCAGGGGCTTTGTATGTGCCGCAGATCGGCATCATCAACCCCAGCGAAATGAGCCCTGCCAACTCGATCGAGATTGCCATCTGGGCGGCCGTGGGTGGGCGTGCCACGCTGATCGGCCCCATTGTGGGCGCCTTCATCGTCAATGGCGCCAAGAGCTGGCTGACCGTGACCGCGCCTGAATTCTGGCTGTACTTTTTGGGTGCCTTGTTCATTGCCGTGACCCTGTTTTTGCCCCAGGGCATTGTGGGCCTGGTGAAGAAGTTGAAGGGAGAGCAGGCATGACGCCCGATTTGATGGAAGAGGGCGCGAAGCGCGCCGAAGCCCAAGCCCAGAAGGTGAAAGATGGGCAAACCGAGTCGGGTGGTCGTAGCGCTGGTTTTTCGCGCATTGCCACGCCTGGCGAAGTGGATGTGACCCATGGACGCATCTTGTATTTGGAGGACGTGAGTGTGAGCTTTGATGGTTTCAAGGCCATCAACAAGCTCAGTCTGGACATCGCCCCGGGCGAGCTGCGCTGCATCATTGGCCCCAACGGTGCGGGCAAGACCACCATGATGGACATCATCACGGGCAAGACCCGCCCGGACGAAGGGCGCGTGTACTTTGGCAGCACGATCGATTTACTGCGCTACAAAGAGCCCGAGATTGCTCAGCTGGGTATCGGCCGCAAGTTCCAGAAACCCACGGTGTTTGAGCAGCTCACGGTGTTTGAAAACCTGGAACTGGCGCTCAAAACCAACAAGGGCGTGAAGGCATCGATGCTGTTCAGCCTGGATTCGGCGCAAAGCGACCGCCTGGCAGAAATCCTGCACACCATCCACCTGGCCGACAGCGTGACGCGCCTCGCCGGCACCCTGAGCCACGGGCAGAAGCAGTGGCTGGAAATTGGCATGCTGCTGATGCAGGACCCCAAGCTGCTCTTGCTCGACGAGCCCGTGGCTGGCATGACCGACGAGGAAACGGCCCGCACTGCGGAGCTGTTTCTCACGCTCAAGGGCAAGCACTCGCTGATGGTGGTGGAGCACGACATGAGCTTTATCAAGACCATTTCCGACATCGTGACAGTGCTGTGCGACGGATCTGTGCTGGCGCAAGGCACGCTGGAGCAAGTGCAGTCGGACGAGCGGGTGATCGAGGTTTACCTGGGACGATGACGATGCCACCCCGCGTTTGCGGCCCTGCCGCTACTCTGCCCCGAGATCAATGAGATGCTGAACGTCAAGAATATCAACCAATACTACGGCGGCTCACACATCCTGCGTGACGTGAGCCTGACCACGCAACTGGGCAAGGTCACGGTGCTGCTGGGCCGCAATGGCGTGGGCAAAACCACCTTGCTGAAAAGCCTGATGGGTCTGGTGCCCATCAAGACCGGCACGATCGAGTTTGATGGCAAGCCCATTCACAAAGCTACCCCTTACGAGCGCGCCCGTGCCGGCATGGGCTTTGTGCCCCAGGGCCGCGAAATCTTTGCCCGCCTGACCGTTGAAGAAAACCTGCGCATGGGTCTGGCCTACAAAAGCGCGAGCACGCCCATTCCGTCCGAGTTGTTCGAGCTGTTTCCCGTGCTCAAGCAGATGCTGAACCGTCGCGGTGGCGATTTGTCGGGCGGGCAACAGCAACAGCTCGCCATTGCCCGCGCCTTAGCTGCCGGCCCCAAGCTGCTGATCCTGGACGAGCCGACCGAAGGCATCCAGCCCAGCATCATCAAGGACATCGGCCGCGTGATCCGCATGCTGGCCAATCGTGGTGACATGGCCATTTTGCTGTGCGAGCAGTACTACGACTTTGCCCGCGAGCTGGCCGATGACTACATCGTGATGGAACGCGGCTCGGTCTTGGCCCGGGGGCAGGGGGCCAATATGGAGATTGATGGGGTGAGGGAGTTGGTGGCGATTTGATCGAGGTGCGTACTGATCCTGCCGGGGGTGATGTGTTTACTACTGCGTAGGGCAGAGGCCTGGGGCGCCCGGCAGCGCCACACTTTTCTTTGCTTCGCCAAAGAGAAAGTAAGCAAAAGAAAGGCGACCCCGCTGTTTGCGACCCCGAAGCAAAAAGCTTCGGGGCAGCCTGCGCTGCTTTCTGAAACGGGGGAAGCCCGCAAACTCGCTGTCGCTCAAACATGCGTTCTTCTCATCCCCGTGTCAGAAACCTGCTCGGCGCAACCAGAAGGGGTGGGGTACCCGGACTTCCCACATTGCGACTGCGCCGAGGAGCGCAGAGGCAGCCGGATCAAGGGGTGCGCATGTTTGAGCGTCAGCGAGTTTGCGCGCCACCCGGCTGGATCGAGCACCGCAGGGTGCCGCGCTGCTTTGCAGCGGGGTCGCAGACGCTTGGGTCGCCTTTTCTTTGGCTACTTTCTTTTGGCGACCAAAAGAGAGCAGCTCGCCCGCCGGGGCGACATCCCGGCCTCAGCCCTACGCAGTAGTAGCGATACCGCCGCCGGGCGCCCCCGGCCCCCGTCCCCAGCAGGATTAGAAGCCCTCCAGTCGGTCAATAATGTCCGCACCGTGAAAAACCACATTCCACTCCCCGACGTCAACTTCTCGGACGAAGGTCCCATCCGCCACCTGCACCTGGGAGACACCCCCTGGATCCAGGGCTCTATGCGCATGGATGCTCCCAATGATCTGGTGCACGAATACATCCAGCGCATGATGGCTTGGCTGCTGTTTGTTGAGCCCGGGTCTGTGCCCAAACGCCAGGCCATGCAGCTCGGGCTGGGGGCTGCCTCACTCACCAAGTTTTGTCATCGCGTGCTGCGCATGAAAACCTGTGCGATTGAGCTCAATCCGCAAGTCATCATGGCCTGCCGTGGCTGGTTTAAGCTGGCGGCCGATAACACCCGCTTGCAAGTGCTTCAGGCTGACGCCTCACAAGAAATTCGTCAGCCGCGCTGGCTGGGTCAGGTTGATGCCTTGCAGGTTGACCTATACGACGATGACGCTGCGGCCCCGGTGTTGGACAACCCTGAGTTTTATGCCGATTGCCGTGGTGTACTGACGGAGGACGGTTGTATGACCGTTAATTTGTTTGGCCGCGCATCGAGCTTTCAGCGCAGTGTGGATCACATTGCTGCGGCATTTGGACGTGATGCCATTTGGGCATTCAAGCCTACGCGCGAGGGCAACACCGTGGTGCTGGCGCAGCGCACGCCCTCGGTGCCTAAACGTCCTGTCTTGATGGAGCGTGCCCATGCCATCGAGGCCCAGTGGCAACTGCCAGCGACGAAGTGGGTAAAGGTGCTCAAGAAGGAAATCCAGTGACCTCCGACGCCACGTTTATGGGGCCTCTCGACTGGCGTCTCTTGGTCAAATGGCTGCAGGCCGATGGGATCGTCTCGCCAGACGAGGCAAATCGCACCATTGCACGCTGCGCCCAGGCAGAAAGTGCTCAGCACCCCTTGTTGCGATTGGCCAGCGTTGCCATCCAGCGTGCCAGTGATGGCAAGCCACTGGACATTGAGCTGTTGACACACTGGCTGGCTGGGCGTGCCCAGATGGCCTATTTGCGCATCGACCCCCTGCGGGTGGATGTGGGCAAGGTGGCCGATACCATGAGTGCGGCCTATGCCGAACGGCACAAAATCTTGCCGGTGCAGGTGACGGCGGCCGAAGTGGTGGTCGCCACCTCGCAGCCTTTTGTCACCGACTGGGTGGCTGAAGTGGAACGTCAGTCCCGGCGTGCCGTGCGCAGGGTGTTGGCCAATCCGCAGGATATTCAGCGTTACACGGCCGAATTTTTTGCCCTTGCCAAATCGGTGCGTACCGCCAACAAAGCCGGTGCCGGCACAACCGGCGCCAGCTTTGAGCAGCTGGTGGAGCTGGGCAAGACCAACAAGCAGCTTGACGCCAACGACCAGAGCGTGGTGCAGGTGGTTGACTGGCTTTGGCAGTACGCTTTTGACCAGCGCGCCAGCGACATCCACCTGGAGCCTAGGCGCGAACAGGGGGTGATTCGTTTTCGTATCGACGGCAAGTTGCACCCGGTGTATCAGATGCCCATGGGCGTGATGACCGCCATGACGGCGCGCATCAAGTTGCTGGGTCGGATGGATGTGGTGGAAAAGCGCCGGCCGCTGGACGGCCGCATCAAGACCAAAAACCCGCGCGGCGACGAGATCGAAATGCGCATCTCCACGCTGCCCACGGCTTTTGGCGAGAAGATGGTGATGCGCATCTTCGACCCGGACAACGCTGTCAAGGACCTCGATGCTCTGGGCTTTACGCCCCACGATGCCCAGCGATGGGAGGCACTGGTCAAAAAGCCGCATGGCATCATTTTGGTGACGGGGCCCACCGGTTCGGGCAAGACCACCACGCTGTATTCCACCCTGAAGCGCGTGGCCACCGAAGAAGTCAACGTCAGCACGGTGGAAGACCCGATCGAGATGATTGAGCCGGCGTTCAACCAGACGCAAGTGCAGCCGCAAATCGACTTTGGCTTTCCGGAAGGGCTGCGTGCCCTGATGCGCCAGGACCCCGACATCATCATGGTGGGCGAGATACGCGACCTGCAAACCGCTGAAATGGCGGTTCAGGCGGCGCTGACCGGTCATCTGGTGTTTTCGACGCTGCACACCAACGATGCACCTTCGGCTGTGACCCGGTTGATGGAGCTTGGCATAGAGCCTTATCTGATCAACGCCACCTTGTTGGGCGTGTTGGCCCAGCGCCTGGTGCGCACCCTGTGCAAGCACTGCAAGCAGCCAGACGAAGACGCTGACCCGCAGGCGTTGGCCGACGTCATCAAACCTTGGCAGTTGCAGGGTAACTACCGCCCCTACAAGGCTGTGGGCTGCGTGGACTGCCGCATGACCGGTTTCATGGGGCGCATGGGCTTGTATGAGTTGATGGTGGTGGGCGAGACCTTTCGGCAGCAGGTGGTTGGCTCCGGCACCATGGATGCGCTCAAGCGGCAGGCCTTGGCCGATGGCATGCGTCCTCTGCGTCTGGCTGGAGCCCTGCGCGTGGCTGAGGGCATGACCGTGTTGGAAGAGGTGCTGAGCGCCACACCGGGTTTGTCCTGAGAAGCCTTGGTCGGCGTTTTCGGCTGCCCGGTGTAGGTGTAATCCACATGTTCGCCAGGGATTAACCGGGGCACAATTTGCGCCGTTGTACTAATTCCGAGGAGCGGCGTGATGCAAATCAAAAGTCAGAAAGACTTTTTTTCGGGGCTGATGTTCCTGGTGGTGGGCTTGGCCTTCGCCTGGGGCGCCAGTTCGTATTCAATCGGCACTGGTGCGCGCATGGGCCCAGGCTACTTCCCCTTGATTTTGGGTATTTTGTTGGCGATCCTGGGAGCCGTCATTGCCTTCAAGGCCATGACAGTGGACACGCCGGATGGCCAAAAGATCGGTGCGCTGGCCTGGAAACCGCTCACCTATGTGATTGGCGCCAACGTCCTGTTTGGTGTGATGCTGGGCGGCTTGCCTTCGATCGGTCTCCCCGCCATGGGCATGATCGCAGGCATCTATGCCTTGACCATCGTGGCCAGCCTGGCGGGCAGCGAATTCAAGTGGAAAGAAGTGCTGGTTCTTGCCACCATTCTCTCGATTGGTAGTTATCTGGCATTTGTGGTGCTGCTGAAATTGCAGTTCCCCGTCTGGCCTGCTTTCATCACGGGCTAAGGAGTCACATTCATGATGGATCTCATCAACAACTTGTCGCTCGGTTTTGGCGTGGCGTTCACGTTTCAGAACCTGATTTACGCTTTTGTCGGCTGCCTGCTGGGCACTTTGATTGGCGTGTTGCCTGGCATCGGCCCGGTGGCAACTATTGCTATGCTGCTGCCCGCAACCTACGCTTTGCCGCCTGTCGCCGCACTGATCATGCTGGCGGGTATTTATTACGGCGCTCAATATGGCGGCTCCACCACGGCTATTTTGGTCAACTTGCCTGGTGAGTCATCGTCGGTCGTGACGGTGATTGACGGTTACCAAATGGCCCGCAAGGGACGTGCCGGCCCCGCTCTGGCAGCCGCTGGCTTGGGTTCGTTTTTTGCAGGTTGCGTTGGCACCCTGATCTTGGCCGCCTTTGCCGCGCCTCTGACCGAGGTAGCTTTCAAGTTTGGCCCAGCCGAGTATTTTTCGCTCATGATCCTGGGCCTGATTGGTGCGGTAGTGCTGGCCTCGGGCTCGCTGATCAAGGCTGTGGCCATGATCGTGCTGGGCCTGCTGCTGGGCTTGGTGGGAACGGACGTCAACTCTGGCGTGGCACGTTTCAGCTTTGACATCCCCGAACTGACCGATGGCATCGGCTTCATCGTGATTGCCATGGGCGTGTTTGGCTACGGCGAAATCATTTCCAACCTGTCGGTACCCGAGGAGCATCGCGAGGTGTTCACTGGCGAAGTGCATGGCCTGATGCCTACCGGTGAAGATTTCCGCAACATGGTGCCAGCGGTCTTGCGCGGCACGGCCCTGGGTTCTGCCTTGGGAATCTTGCCTGGCGGCGGTGCATTGTTGTCGGCTTTTGCTGCCTACACCATCGAAAAGAAGACCAAATTGCGACCGGGCGAAGTGCCCTTTGGTCAAGGCAATATCCGCGGTGTGGCTGCCCCTGAAGCCGCCAACAACGCGGGCTCACAGACTTCCTTCATTCCGCTGCTGACTCTTGGTATTCCACCCAATGCCGTGATGGCACTGATGGTGGGTGCCATGACCATCCACAACATTCAGCCTGGCCCCCAGGTGATGACCAGCAACCCCGAGCTGTTCTGGGGCCTGATTGCCTCGATGTGGATCGGCAACCTGATGCTGGTGATCTTGAACCTGCCGTTGATTGGTATGTGGATCAAGCTGCTGACCGTGCCTTACCGCTGGTTGTTCCCGGCCATTGTGCTGTTCTGTGCCATAGGCGTTTATTCGACCAACAACAACACCTGGGACATCTGGATGGTGGCGCTGTTTGGTGTGATTGGTTACTTCTTCATCAAACTGGGTGCCGAGCCTGCCCCCTTGCTGCTGGGCTTCATTTTGGGCCCCATGATGGAAGAGAACCTGCGCCGCGCCTTGCTGCTGTCTCGCGGTGACTGGAGCGTGTTTGTGACCCGTGGCCTGTCGGCCAGCCTGCTGGCAGCGGCGGCCCTGCTGTTGGTGATCGTGCTGTTGCCTTCGATCAAGAACAAGCGTGAAGAGGCTTTTGTCGAAGACTAAAGCGCTCTGACCCAACGCAAAAAACGGCGCCTTCGGGTGCCGTTTTTGTTTTTGACTAGGGTTACATGCGAGGACTGCGCCAAAATGGACACTCAAGGCCCAAAGGACACCATGTACAACAGCCAACTACCCCTGCAGCACCCAAACCGGGTGGCGTTGCACAACGAGATACACGCCCGGCCACCCGAGGCCATGCAGGCGCCCTTGGCCATTTCGCACATGGTCATGGTGTGCGATGCCTCACAACGTGACGCCAGCCGAGCCCACGTCGCGGAGCTCTTGCGTAACCAGCATCTGCCGCAACCCGATGCCCAGTCCACGCACATCCGCATGGACATGGGGAGTTACCGTATCCGATGGGAGTTGCACACGGAGTTTGTGACTTGGACCTTCATGCGTGCGCTCGCGGAAGATGAGACTCATTCACCCGCAGGCACAGCCTCCCCGGCAGCGGCAATCCGAGCGGTTCCTCAACAATGGTTGCAGGCCTTGCCGGGGCAGTGTCTGGCCAGTCTGAATCTCTGGTTGCTCACGGATGGCACCAGCCTGAGTGCAAAGCTGCGCCAGGACATGGACCCCGAGTTGCTCATAGGCTCCACCGTGGCGGGCGGCTTTGGAGAGGTCTATACCGACTTTGCTATCGGCGCAGATGGTTTCTCGCGCATGGTGTTGCTGGTGGGGGATGTGAGCGACGACGGCGAAAGCACGCGTGCCATGGTGTCTGCACAGACTATCCGGGCAGGTGAGGTAAGTCAAAGCGCCAAGATGACGCCCCGGCGCCTAGGACGTTTGGTTCAGCGCCTGTTGGAGATCGAAACTTACCGCATGACAGCGTTGTTGGGTTTGCCGGCTGCGCGCGAGGCTTCTGCCGTGCTGGCATTTGCTGAACGCGAGCTGGCTGAGCTGGCAGGAGCCATACGCAGTGCGAGCCGCAGCGACGAGCCTGAGCTGCTGGATCGATTGACCCGGCTGGCAGGCCAGGTGGAAAGCCAGCATGCGGCCACGCATTCACGCTTTTCGGCCAGCTCGGCTTATTTCGAACTGGTGGACAGGCGCATTGCCGACATCAATGAGGCTAGGCTGGGTGGCATGCAGACCATACGTGACTTCATGGACCGGCGTCTGACACCTGCCCGCAGCACCTGCGAATGGGCTGCACGGCGACAAAATGCACTGTCGGAGCGGGTGTCGCGCATCAGTAATTTGTTGCGCACCCGGGTTGAAATCGAACAACAGCAAAGCAGTCAGGCACTGCTGACCACCATGAACGACCGCCAGGGCATGCAGTTGCAACTGCAATCCACGGTTGAGGGGCTGTCTGTGGCTGCCATCACGTATTACATCGTCGGCCTGGTCACCTACCTGGCCAAGGGCGCAGACAAGCTGGGCTGGCCCTGGAGCCCAGAAAGTACAGCGGCGGCGGCCATACCCGCCGTGGTGCTGGCGGTGTGGTGGTCACTGCGGCGCATGCACCAGAAGTTGTTCAACCGTGCCACCAACCCGTAGTGAGCGGGTACGGCACCCTGACTTAGGCCTGAGCCTTGTCTGCCTCGCTGGTAAAGGCGTCCGCGAAGAACTCGTCTTCGGGCAGACCTGCCTGGGTGGTGTAAGCCGCCCGGGCCGAATCCACCACGATGGGTGCGCCGCAGGCGTACACCTGGTAGCCAGACAAATCGGGCAGATCGTCCAGCACCGCCTGGTGGACAAAGCCGGTGCGGCCCGTCCATTCGTCTTCTGGCAGGGCGTTAGACACCACAGGCACATAGCTCAAGTTAGGCATTTCTGCCTGTTTGGCACGCACCCACTCATCCAGGTACAGATCGCCTGGCCGGCGGCCGCCCCAATACAGCACGGCGGGGCGCGACAGTCCCTTGAGCTGCATCTGTTCGATCAGGGCTTTGATGGGCGCAAACCCCGTGCCCGACGCAAGCAAGACCATGGGTTTGTCGGAATCTTCACGCAGGTAAAAGCTGCCAAAGGGGCCTTCGATGCGCAGAATCTCTTTTTCTTTCATGGCGCCAAAGACGTGGTCCGTGAACTTGCCGCCCGGCATGTGGCGGATGTGCAGCTCGATGCTGTTGCCCGCAGTTGGTGCGCCAGCCTCGGCCGTCACCAGAGGCGTCGCCGCATTGGCCATGGAGTAGCTGCGCCGGGCCCCGTCGCGCAAAAGGAACTCCACATACTGGCCGGCGTGGTACCTGAAGGCATCATTGGCTGGCAGCTGCAACTTGATCAACATCACATCCGCAGATTTCTTCTCCAGGCTGCTCACGCGCACCGGCATTTTTTTGATGGGAAGTGCGCCTGCTTCTGTGACCTGGCGGGACTCCAGCACCACGTCGGTGTTGGGCGTGCTGCAGCAGGTCAGGATGAGGCCCTGTTCGGCTTCTTGTTCGCTCAGCGCCTTGGCCTGGTGAGTGCCGAGGCTCACGTCACCCGACAATTTTTTGCATTTGCAAGAACCACAGGCACCGTCTTTGCAGCCGTAGGGCAGGCTGATGCCCTGGCGTATGCCAGCGGCCAAAATGGTTTCACCCGGCTCGACGGTGAACATACGCCCACTGGGCTGTACGGTGATCTGAAATGCGTTGGACGCGGTAGCGGTGGTGCTCATCTTTTTCGGTATCCTCAGAACGGGGCTTGATCTTGTGTCGTCCCCAATTTTCCCTTAAACCCCTACCCATTTTTTTCATGGCTGAAACTCCCCTGGGCGCTTTGCCCGCCCGCTTTCGTCGTCAACGCCTGCTGATCGTGGGGTGTGGCGATGTGGGGCTGCGGGTGGTCAGGCAACTGCCCGTTAACGCCAGGGTGCTGGCCCTTACGTCCTCGCCCGAGCGCTTGGCTGATCTGCGCGCCCACGGGGTAACGCCTCTGCTGGGTGATTTGGAAAAAAAGGCGACGCTGAGACGTCTTGCGGGCCTGGGCCACCGAGTGCTTCACCTGGCACCACCAGCCAGCGAGGGCTGGGCCGATATCCGAACCCAGGCTCTACTTGGCGCTTTACGATTGCGAACCAAGCCCCAGGCCTTGGTCTATGGTTCGACCAGCGGGGTATATGGCGACTGTCGGGGTGAGCGAGTGATGGAGACCCGCCGGCTGGACCCCAACACGCCCCGGGCTCAGCGCCGGGTCTATGCCGAAACCTTGGTGCGCCACTGGGGACGGGCCGCAGGTGTCGCCACACGTCTTTTGCGCATTCCGGGAATTTACGCTCCCGACCGGGATGGGGGCACACCGCGTGAACGTTTGCTCAAAGGCACGCCCGTGCTGGAGACCCAAGACGACGTCTACACCAACCACATTCATGCCGATGACCTGGCCCGCATTTGCCTTCGCGCGCTTTGGCGAGGCGGGCCCGGGCGGGTTTTCAATGCCAACGACGACACCGAGTTGCTGATGGGGGATTACTTTGACCTGGCGGCAGACCTCTACGGTTTGCCCCGTCCACCGCGCTTGCCACGCAGCACGGCCCAGCAAAAACTCAGCATCATGCTGCTGAGTTTCATGAGCGAATCCCGTCGCCTGGACAACCGCCGCATGAAGCGTGAGCTGGGCGTGCGCCTGCGTTATCCGACGGTGCACAGTGGCTTGATGCCCAAATAAACTTCAGCCAAACAAAAAGCCGCACGTTCTGAGAACGGTGCGGCTTTGAATTTGGTGCCCGGGGCCGGACTCGAACCGGCACTTCTTTCGAAACTTGATTTTGAGTCAAGCGCGTCTACCAATTTCGCCACCCGGGCGGGTAAGCAAGACCAGAATTATGGCACAGTGTGAGCCATGAAATACCAGACCATCGAAGATGTGGTGGGCAAAACACCACTTGTTGCATTGCAGCGCATCCAGGCTGCCGCCAACGCTGCTTCAGGCAACGTCATTTTGGGCAAGCTTGAAGGCAATAACCCTGCCGGTTCGGTCAAGGACCGTCCAGCTCTGTCGATGATTCAGCGAGCCCAGGAGCGTGGCGAGATTCGCCCTGGCGACACCCTGATTGAAGCAACCTCCGGCAATACCGGCATCGCTTTGGCCATGGCCGCGGCCATCAAAGGCTATCGCATGGTGCTGGTGATGCCCGAGGATTTGTCGATTGAGCGTGTGCAAACCATGAAGGCTTTTGGGGCCGAGCTTATCCTTACACCCAAGAGTGGTGGCATGGAATACGCCCGAGATCTGGCCAATCAGATGGTGGCCGCGGGCAAAGGGCGGGTGCTGGATCAGTTCGCCAATGCCGACAATCCGCGCGCCCACTACGAGACCACAGGCCCTGAAATTTGGCAGGACACGGGCGGGCGGGTGACGCACTTTGTCAGCGCCATGGGCACAACGGGCACGATCACCGGTGTGTCGCGTTACCTGAAGGAGAGGAATCCGGCGATCAGGATTATTGGCGCACAGCCTTCCGAGGGTTCCCGCATCCCAGGCATACGCAAGTGGCCTACCGAATATTTGCCGCAAATTTACGATCCATCCAATGTGGATGAGCTGGTTTACGTCAGCCAGAGTGATGCCGAAGACATGTGCCGAAAGCTGGCTCGGGAAGAAGGCATTTTTGCGGGCATTTCTGCTGCAGGCGCCTGTTGGGTCGCCCAGGAAATTGCCAAGCGTGAGAAAAACGCCACTATCGTGTTTGTGGTGTGCGACCGAGGTGATCGCTATTTGTCAACGGGCGTTTTCCCCGCCTGAGCGGTATCAGTCCGACTCTGGTGGGCGGCAATAGGCTGCTGGTAAGGCCTGTGCCCGCACAGCATGCCCCCACAGTGCCGACATGATGGCGCTGGCCTGCACGAGGGATCCACTGGTCCAGAACACAGTGTTGCCCTTGACCGGTTCGCCGCCAACTTCGCAATCTTGTGTTTGTAGCAGGCCGTCCGTTGCTAGACGCCTTTGCAGCTGCAGCGCAACCGCAGGTGCTGGGTCGATGATCTGAACCTGAGGCCCTGCAATCTCTTGTATCAAGTGGCTCAAAAATGGATAGTGCGTGCATCCCAGGACCAGATTGTCAGCACCTTGCTTTATCAGCGGGGTGATGTAAGTGGCCAGCAGCGAGCGAGTCTGTGGTGTGTCTAGCGCTCCTTTTTCGACCAGTTCCACCAGCCCCGGGCAGGCCTGCAGCAGCACTCGCACGTCACGCCCGTGAGCGGCAAGTAATCTGGAGACGCTCTCGCTGCCCACCGTTTGCCGTGTAGCCAGAACGCCCACCACGCCGGACCGGGTTTGTGCCACCGCTGGTTTGATCGCCGGCTCGATGGCCACAATGGGGATGCTGATTTGCTTGCGTAGCGCGCTGACGGCCACACCGGTTGCCGTGTTGCATGCCACCACCAGCGCCTTGGCATTTTTGGTGAGCAAAAATTGTGCGATGGCTTGTGTTCGGGCTTCAATGTAGGCCGCGCTGCGGTCGCCGTAGGGGGCAAATGCAGAATCTGCAACGTAATGCAAATCTTCACCGGGCAGCCGTTGACGAATTTCACGAAGCACAGACAAGCCGCCCACCCCTGAGTCAAAGACACCTATAGCTAGTCTTGCGGTCGGTGGGGTCATGGGATCAGGGCACTAAAATCGTCTGCAATCGAGGAACAAAAGATGAACATCAACAAAGAACTGGACACCCGCGGTCTCAACTGTCCTCTGCCCATTCTTAAGGCCAAAAAGGCCTTGGCAGACATGCTAAGTGGTGAAATTCTTCGGGTGGTGTCGACAGACGCTGGTTCGGTGCGTGATTTTCAGGCATTTGCCAAGCAGACCGGTAACGAGCTGGTGGGCCAGGAAACCAAGGGCTCGGACTTTATCCACCTGATGCGCCGCCGCTGAGGCGATCCCCAAGCGGCAGGCACGCCTCACGGGCTTGCGTGAGGCGTGCCTTGTATCAGGCCAGGCGCGCAAGCTGATCCTTGATTTTTGCAAGCGTTGCGGTGAAGTCGGTCATCCGGCCACGCTCTTGCTCAATCACCGCAGCGGGGGCGCGAGCTACAAATGCCTCGTTGCTCAGCTTGACGGTTGCCTTTGCCACTTCTGCCTCCAAACGACTGGCTTCCTTGCCCAGCCGTGCTTTTTCGGCCTCAACGTCGATTTCCATGAACAGGCACAGGCGCGCTTCACCCACCACCGCCACCGGGGCTGATTGAGCGGCGGCTTGCCAGCTGGCCTCGTCATCAAAAACTCTCACTTCGTTGAGTTTGGCAAGCGCCTGCAGCACCGGTGCTGCCTGGGTCATGAAGTCAGCATCGCCCACCACGAACAACGGCAGACGCGTAGCCGGTGACACACTCATCTCGCCGCGCAAGTTGCGGCAAGCGTCCACGAGTTGCTTGAGTCTGGCGACGTGGGCAATGGCCTTGTCATCGATGCGGTCCAGATCAGCTTGCGGGTAGGCCGAAATGCTGACCGATGCGCCAGGACGCCCTGCGACCACGGACACTTTTTGCCAGAGCTCCTCGGTGATAAAGGGGATGATGGGGTGGGCGAGGCGCAGGATGGTCTCGAGCACGCGGATCAGGGTGCGACGAGTGGCCCGCTGCTGGGCTTCTGTGCCGGTGTTGATCTGCACCTTGGCGATTTCAAGATACCAGTCGCAGAACTCGTTCCAGACAAAGTCGTAGATGGTGTTGGCCACGTTGTCCAGGCGGTACTCGTCAAAGCCTTTAGCGACTTCGGCCTCGGCTTTTTGCAGGATGGAGGTGATCCAGCGGTCGGCCGGGCTAAAGCTCATGCAGCCGTGGGCTTTGCCACCCACGCTGCAGTCGGCTTTGGTGTGCTCCATAAGACCACAGTCCTGGCCTTCGCAGTTCATCAGTACAAAGCGAGTGGCGTTCCAGAGCTTGTTGCAGAAGTTGCGGTAGCCCTCGCAGCGCTTGCTGTCAAAGTTGATGCTGCGGCCCAGCGAGGCCAGCGCCGCAAAGGTGAAGCGCAAGGCATCCGCGCCATAGGCCGGAATGCCTTCGGGGAATTCTTTTTCGGTCTGTTTGCGCACCTTGGGGGCGGTCTCGGGTTTGCGCAGGCCCTGGGTGCGCTTGTCGAGCAGGGGTTCTAGCGTGATGCCGTCGATCAGGTCCACTGGGTCGAGCACGTTGCCTTCAGATTTGCTCATCTTCTTGCCTTGGGCGTCGAGCACCAGACCGTGGATGTAGACGTGCTTGAAAGGCACACGACCCGTGAAGTGCGTGGTCATCATGATCATCCGGGCGACCCAAAAGAAGATGATGTCGTAGCCTGTGACGAGCACGCTGCTGGGGAGGTAAAGGTCGTAATCGCTCTGGCCGGTGTGGCTGACGGACTGAGCCCCCCCCACATTGGGCCAGCCCATGGTCGAGAAAGGGACCAAGGCAGATGAGTACCAGGTGTCCAGTACGTCTTCGTCACGTTTGAGCATCTTGCCCGGAGCCTTGGCTTGCGCCTCGGCTTCATCACGCGCCACATACACTTGGCCGTCTTCGTCGTACCAGGCCGGGATCTGGTGACCCCACCACAGTTGGCGCGAGATACACCAGTCTTGGATGTTGTTCATCCATTGGTTGTAGGTGTTAACCCAGTTCTCGGGCACAAAGCTCACTTGGCCAGACTGCACTGCGTCGATGGCTTTTTGGGCGATGCTTTTTCCGGTGGGGTCTCGGTCGCTGACCTTGTTCATGGCCACAAACCATTGGTCGGTCAGCATGGGCTCGATCACCTGGCCCGTGCGGGCGCAGCGCGGCACCATGAGCTTGTGTTTCTTCACCTCCACCAATGCGCCTGAGGCTTCTAGGTCGGCCACCACAGCTTTGCGGGCCACGAATCTGTCCAGGCCCCGGTATTTTTCGGGCGCATTGCTGTTGATGGTCGCGTCAAGGTTAAGTACGCAAATCATGTCCAGTTGGTGGCGTTGGCCCACGGCGTAGTCGTTGGTGTCGTGTGCAGGCGTGACCTTGACCACTCCCGTTCCAAAGGCCTTGTCCACGTATTCGTCCGCGATCACGGGGATGGTGCGATTGCACAAAGGCAGATTGACCTGCTTGCCAATCAGGGCGATGTAGCGCTCGTCTTCGGGGTGCACCATCACGGCCACGTCACCCAGCAGGGTCTCGGGGCGGGTGGTGGCCACGGTCAAGCTGCCAGAACCATCGGCCAGGTCATAGCGGATGTGCCACATGGAGCCTTCTTCTTCCTCACTCTCGACTTCGAGGTCAGACACCGCGCTCATCAGCACGGGGTCCCAGTTCACCAAGCGCTTGCCACGGTAAATTAGACCTTGCTCATAAAGCTGCACAAAGGTTTCGGTCACGGTTTTGGACAGCTTGGGGTCCATCGTGAAGTATTCGCGGCTCCAGTCCACGCTGTCACCCATGCGGCGCATTTGGCTGGTGATGGTGTTGCCCGATTCTTCTTTCCACTCCCACACTTTGCTCACGAAGTTCTTGCGCGCTTCGGCAGGGCTGGTGCCCATGTCGTGGCGGCTGATGCCTTTGGCCTGCAGCTGGCGTTCCACCACGATTTGGGTGGCTATCCCCGCGTGGTCGGTGCCCGGAATCCAGGCGGTGTTGAAGCCCTTCATGCGGTGGTAGCGGGTCAACGAGTCCATGATGGTCTGGTTGAACGCGTGGCCCATGTGCAGCGTGCCGGTGACGTTGGGCGGTGGCAGCTGGATGGCAAAGGCAGGTGCATCTGCTGCAGGGGCGCCTGTGCCACGGAAGCCTGCCACGCCATAACCACGTTTTTCCCACTCGGGGCCCCAGTGGGCTTCCAGGGCGGCGGGCTCGAAGGATTTGGACAGGGATTGCAGGCCGGGTTGGGCAATGGCGTCGGACATAGTGCTTGGGCTTGGGGGTAATCTGGGCGGGGCTGGCTTGGCGCTGTGCTCGATGAGCAAACGGACGCCGAAGGGACCCATGATTTTACGGGTTGACCGTTTTACAGAGGCAAAGGCCCCTGTCGGACTTTGCCGGTCAGGCAGGGCGCCCGCCCGGCCAGAGGTTCCAGTCGGGCCCGACCGCAGAGTCGATTTGCAAGGCTGATCCGGTGACGGGGTGCTTGAGGCACAGTTGTGTGGCGTGCAGCCACAAGCGCTGTACACCCAACAGCGATGCAATATCCCGGTTCAGGGGGCCTTTGCCATGGGTGGCATCGCCAATGATGGGGTGGGCGATGTGTTTGAGATGGCGGCGCAACTGGTGGCGCCGGCCAGTTTGGGGCTGCAGTTCAAGCAATGCGCAGCGGGTGGTGACAAAAGCGCCCTGTGGCAAGGGCAGCTCAAAGTGTTGCAGCGTGCGGTAGTGGGTCATCGCATCTTGCACCTCCTCGCGCTGGTGCCGCATGTCGTCGGGCATGCGTTTCAGGGGGTGCTCGATCACGCCCGCCTGCGCGGGCCAGCCGCGCACCACAGCGCGGTAGGTCTTGCGCAGGTTTTCGCCACTCTCAAAGGCCAGGCCCAGCGCCCGGGCGGTACCCGCGTCCAGAGCAAACAGCAGTACGCCGCTGGTGCCTTTGTCGAGCCGGTGCGCCGGCCACACCGGGCGCCCGAGCTGGTCGCGCAGCAGTTGCAGGGCAAACCGGGTTTCGCCTGCATCCAGCCCGGTGCGGTGAACCAGCAGCCCGGGTGGTTTGGCCACAGCTACAAGATAATCGTCCAGGTAAAGGATGTCGAGCATGCTGTTCTTATTGTCACCGGCCAAATCGCTGGACTATGAAACCCCTGTGGGCGAGGTGCCGCATACCTCACCTCTGTTTGTGCCGCAAACTCAGGCCCTTATCGAGGTGTTGCGCCAGAAGTCGCCCCAGCAAATTGCCGAACTCATGGATCTGTCGGATGCCTTGTCCGCGTTGAACGTGGCCCGCTATCAGGCCTGGAGCCCCCGATTTACCGCCAAAAATTCAAAGCAGGCAATCTTGGCCTTCAATGGCGATGTTTACGATGGCTTGAATGCCAGGACATTGGCGCCTGAGGATCTTGACTGGGCCCAAGAGCATATTTGTGTTTTGAGCGGGCTTTACGGCGTGCTGCGCCCCTTGGACCGTATGCAGCCCTATCGCTTGGAGATGGGAACGCGCCTGGCCAATCCGCGAGGCAGCAATCTCTACCACTATTGGGGCGACCTCATTGCCCAGTACCTGAACAAGCGGCTGACAAAGGCGCCAGCGAAGGTGATCGTTAACCTGGCCTCTCAGGAGTATTTCAAGGCGGTCGATCTAAAAGCGCTAAAGGCGCGGGTGGTCGAATGCGTGTTTGAGGAACTGCGCGGCCAACATTACAAGATCATCAGTTTTTCTGCCAAGCGCGCGCGCGGGCTGATGGCCCGCTACGCTGTGCAGAACCGTATCGAGAAGCCCGAGGACTTGATTGCTTTCGACATGGATGGCTATGCTTACTCGGCAGCGGCCTCAGCGCCTGATCGCCTGGTTTTTCGACGCAAGCAGCCTGTCCTTTAAATCATGAACACACCTGAACAATCCCAACTCGGTAAGTCGTCGAGCTACGTCGATCAATACGATGCCTCTTTGTTGTTTCCGATTGGGCGGGCGCAAAAGCGTGCCGAAATCGGCATTCAGGGCGTAGCGCCTTTTTTTGGGGCAGACCTCTGGACAGCGTTTGAGCTGAGCTGGCTGAACCTGCGCGGCAAACCGCAAGTGGCGCTCGCTCACATCACCATTCCTTGTGAGTCGCCTAACATCATCGAGAGTAAGTCTTTCAAGCTGTACCTCAACAGCTTTAACAACTCTCGGATTGCCAGTGCTGAGGAGGTCAAGGCGCGCCTGCGGGCCGACCTGTCCGAGGCGGTTTGGCGAGGGGCCTTCGCTCCTGGCGCAACGCCACCGTCGGTGGGCTTGAGTCTGGTCGATGCGAGCTTGTTTGACCGTGAGCCGGTTCACGAAATGGATGGCCTCAGCCTGGATCGGCTGGATATTGATTGCACTCGTTACACGCCCGCACCGGATTTGTTGACGGCCACGCCCAACGAGGCACCGGTCAGCGAAGTGCTGACCAGCAATTTACTCAAGAGCAACTGTTTGGTGACGGGGCAGCCCGACTGGGGCAGCGTGCAGATCAGCTACACCGGCGACCAGATCGAGCAGGGCGGCTTGTTGCAGTACCTGGTGAGCTTTCGCAATCACAACGAGTTCCATGAGCAATGCGTGGAACGCATCTTCATGGACATCTGGACCCGTTGCAAACCCGTGAAGCTGGCGGTGTATGCCCGTTACACACGCCGGGGTGGCCTGGACATCAATCCGTTTCGCACCAGCTACCCCCAGGCGCTGCCGCACAACGTCCGGCACGCAAGGCAGTAAGGCCCGTCAGGGCAGGTGGAAAACCTGTACGGACCGCGCCAGCGAAACGCTGCCACTGCTCAGACCTTCGGCAGATGCTGCTGACTCTTCAACGAGTGCCGCGTTTTGCTGGGTCACGGTGTCGAGCTGGGTTACCGCCTCGTTGACCTGGGAAATGCCGATGGATTGCTCTTTGGTGGCGCTGCTGATTTGGCGGATGAGCTCGCTCACCTGGCGAACGGAGCTCACAACCTGGTCAATGGTGTTGCCGGCGTGGGCCATTTGCTGGCTACCCTCGGTGATCTGGCCCACAGATTGGGCAATCAGCTCGCGGATTTCCTTGGCCGCCACAGCGCTGCGCTGGGCCAGAGCCCTCACCTCGGACGCCACCACAGCAAAACCGCGGCCTTGTTCGCCTGCGCGGGCAGCTTCTACGGCGGCATTCAGGGCCAGGATATTGGTCTGGAAGGCGATGCCTTCAATCACGCCAATGATGTCTTGAACCTTTTTGGAGGAGGTGCTGATGCTTTGCATGGACTCGCCGACCTTGTGTACGGCCTCGCCACCCAAGGTTGCGACCTGCGTGCTGCGTTCGCTTTCTTGGGAGACGAGCGCGGCGGTGTCAGCGGTTTGCCTGACCGTACTGGACAGTTCTTCCATGCTGGCGGCAGTTTCTTCAAGGCTACTGGCTTGCGCCTCGGTGCGTGCGGAAAGATCCAGACTCCCACTCGAAATCTCTTGAGCGGTTTGTGTAAAGGCGGTGATTTCAGATTTCACATCACCAATGACGGCACGCAAATTGATCTGGATTTGCCACAGGCTGCGTATCAGCGAGCCCATAGGCGGCGCATGCTGCAACGAGATAGACGTGGTGAGGTTACATGCCGACAGGTCGCCGGCAAAACGCTCGGCCTCGCCTATGACGCTGACAATGCGGGAGTGGAACCACACCAGCATGGCGATGCCGCCGATGGCAAGCACAGCCAATTGCAAGAGCAAGCCGGTCATGCCCTGGACGCCCATGAACTGTGGCGCCATGCCAAAGCCGATCATGGCCACCATGGCAACCGACATCCGCTGTGTCATGCTCATGCGGCCCAGACTTTGAATCCACCCGCCCAAGCCGAGTTTATGAACCTGGCCTGCGTGCAGTTTGAAACTGTGGCGGTTGGATTCGCGCTCGGAACGAATCTTTGCGTAAAGTTGTTCGGCGCTTTCAATTTCCTGGCGCGAAGGCTTGATGCGCACCGACATGTAGCCGCGTGGCTTGCCGCCTTCCATGATGGGGGTGACATTGGCCTGCACCCAGTAAAAGCCTCCATCCTTGCGGCGGTTTTTCACCATGCCGGTCCAGGGCAGACCACGGCCTATGGTGCTCCACATGTCCTTGTAGGCCTCTGGCGGCATGTCAGGGTGCCGGATCATGTTGTGAGGTTGGCCAATCAGCTCGTCGTACTCAAAGCCGCTGACCTTCACAAACGCATGGTTGCAGTGTGTGATGACGCCCTTGGTATCGGTCGTGGAGACCAACATTTCACCGGCGGGGTAGTCGTACTCCTGGTTGGTTACAGGCAAATTTGTTCTCATCAAACGACTCCTAGAGCAATGTCTTATGCGGTTGCGCTGGATGTTAGCGCGACTTGATATAAATCAAACAGGTCACCTCACATAGCGTAAGCGATAAACGTGAGCTTGAGCGCTGTAACTACCCCTTGAAGGCGTAACAACTCTGACCACCAGGTTAAAAAAGCTGGCCTGAGTAGGGGTCACTGATCTGTGTTTTTTGGCTTATCGGCTGCATGGGTGTGCCTGTTTTGCTCAAGCTGCCGACCCGAACGCCGAGCAAGCGGATGCGTCGGTGGAGTGCCACCCGCTTGAGGCAAAGCCCGGCAGCGTGTCGGATGGCAGTTGCATCGGCAGTGGGGGCCTCCACTGTCTGGTCGCGCGTGACGCTTTTGAAATCGTCGAAACGTAACTTGATGCCTATCGTGCGGCCTACGAAGCCCTTGCGCTTCAGATCGGTGGCAAGCTGCTCGCACAAGCGGGTGAGGACACTGCCAAGTTCAGTTTTGTCTTGAACGGCATGCAGGTTGCGCTCAAAGGTGGTCTCTCGGCTCATGGAGACGGGGTCACTGTGCAAGACCACCGGGCGGCTGTCTCTGCCCCAGGCCGCATCATGAAGCCAGGCGCCAAAAGAGACGCCAAAGTGGCCAATCAGCCAGGGTAAGGTTCGGGCTGCCAAGTCGCCGATGGTGTGGATGCCCAGGGCCGAGAGCCTCGCTTCCGCCTTGGGACCTATACCGTTGACCTTGCGACAGTTCAGGGGCCAAATGCTGGTCTGCAGGTCTTGCACTTGAACAATGGAAATGCCGTTGGGCTTGTTGAACTCACTCGCCATCTTGGCAAGCAATTTATTGGGTGCTACGCCGACAGAGCAGGTCAAGCCCGTCGCCTGAAAAATGCTCTTCTGGATCAGGCGCGCCAGCACCCGGCCCCCCTCGCGTTGGCCACCGGGAACATCGGTGAAATCGATGTACACCTCGTCGACACCGCGGTCCTCCATGTCAGGAGCAATGTCCGTGATGATGGCCTTGAATTGGCGCGAGTAACGTCGATATTCCTCAAAATCCACTGGAAGCAAAATGGCCTGCGGACACAATTTGGCTGCCTTCATCAGCCCCATGGCTGATCCCACGCCAAACTGCCGGGCCGCATAAGTTGCGGTGGTGATGACGCCCCGACCCGTGTAGTCCGCCAGACGAGCGAAGGCCTCCACCGGTATGCGGCGAAGAGCCGCACGCTCGGCTTCGGCGTCCCACAAGCGATCTGGTTCGGCTGCTTTCAGAATTTGCAGCGCGGCGTGGATTTGTTGGCGTCCACCGCCTATGACCACCGGCAGACCCGTGAGCTGGGGGTAGCGCAACAGCTCGACACTGGCGTAGAACGCGTCCATGTCGAGATGAGCGATGCGTCGCTCGGGCGCTTCGTCTCTTGCGGTCGATTCAGATGCCATCAATACACATTGATGCGAGCGACTGGCAGCAGCAGAAGGGTCAAATGGGGTAGGTACCCGGCAGCAAGATAGAGCGATCCACCTTTTCAAGCTCCGTGTGACCGCAAAACGCCATGGTTACATCCAGTTCCTTGTGGATGATTTGCAGGGCTTTGGTTACCCCGGCCTCGCCCATGGCCCCCAGTCCGTAGACCATGGCCCTTCCGATCATCGTGCCGCGGGCGCCCAAAGCCCAAGCCTTGAGCACGTCTTGGCC
Organism: Pseudomonadota bacterium; assembly: GCA_046046915.1. Classification (GTDB taxonomy): domain Bacteria; phylum Pseudomonadota; class Gammaproteobacteria; order Burkholderiales; family Burkholderiaceae_C; genus JBEEJZ01. Next base: position 1,034 of record JBJOIT010000009.1, on the reverse strand, counting down.
GGAGCGTATGCCTCCGTCCATCCACACCTCGATCTGCGAACCCACTGCCGCCACAATAGCGGGCAGGGCCTCAATGCTGCTTTGGGCACCGTCGAGCTGACGGCCACCATGATTGCTCACCACGATGGCATCAGCCCCGCTCTGAACGGCCAGTTGCGCATCTTCAACGTCCTGTATGCCCTTGAGAATGAGCTTGCCACCCCAACGCTCTTTGACCCAGGCCACATCTGTCCATGACAAGCGGGGGTCGAACTGTTCATTGGTCCAGGCCGACAGCGAGCGCATATCGCTCACGCCCTTGACGTGTCCCACCAAGTTGCCAAAGCTGTGGCGCCGGGTGCCTAGCATGCCCAGGCACCAGCGTGGCTTGGTGGCCAGGTTGACGATATTGGCTAGCGTGGGCTTGGGTGGCGCCGTCAGACCGTTCTTCAGATCCTTGTGGCGCTGCCCGATGACCTGCAGGTCCAGCGTGAGCACCAGAGCGCTGCAGCGAGCTTTGCGGGCACGCTCAATCATGGCGGCCATCGCATCGCGGTCACGCATCATGTAAAGCTGAAACCAAAACGGCGCCTGGGTGTTGGCTGCGATGTCTTCGATGGAGCAGATGCTCATCGTCGACAGGGTGAAGGGGATGCCAAATTTTTCGGCAGCGAGCGCAGCCTTGATTTCGCCGTCGGCGTGCTGCATGCCGGTGAGGCCTACGGGCGCAATGGCCACGGGCATCTTGACGGCCTGCCCGACCATGTGGGTGGCCGTGCTGCGGTTTTCCATGTTCACGGCCACACGCTGGCGCAGCTTGATGCGCTGGAAGTCAGCTTCGTTGGCGCGGTAGGTGCTCTCGGTCCAGGAGCCCGAGTCCGCGTAGTCGTAAAACATGCGCGGCACCCGCTTTTGAGCCAGCACGCGGAGGTCTTCGATGTGGGTGATGACGGGCATGGAGCGGCTCCTGAAAATGGGTGCGGACCTGATTATGAGCAGCTGACGCTGCCGCAACCCGACATGGTCACATTTTTGATGGTGGCCGAGTCTGCAAG
>JBJOIT010000008.1:0-74848 GCA_046046915.1 Pseudomonadota bacterium | reverse complement strand
GAAGGCGGTTTTGCCCCCAGCGTCGAAAGCCACGAAGCAGCCATCCAGATGATTTTGCAAGCCATCGACAAGGCTGGCTACACCGCCGGCGAACAAATTGCCCTGGGCCTGGACTGCGCTGCCTCCGAGTTTTACAAGGATGGCAAGTACCACCTCGAAGGCGAAGGACTGGTGCTGTCGGCACAAGAGTGGACCGACATGCTGGCAACCTGGGTGGACAAGTACCCCATCATCAGCATTGAAGACGGCATGGCTGAAGGCGACTGGGATGGCTGGAAGCTGCTGACCGACCGTTTGGGCAAGTCTGTGCAGATCGTGGGTGATGACTTGTTTGTCACCAATACCAAGATCCTGAAAGAAGGCATCGACAAAGGTATTGCCAACTCCATCCTGATCAAGATCAACCAGATCGGCACCCTGACAGAAACCTTCGAAGCCATTGAAATGGCCAAGCGTGCCGGTTATACCGCCGTGATCAGCCACCGCTCGGGTGAAACTGAAGACTCCACCATTGCCGACATTGCTGTGGGCACCAACGCCGCTCAGATCAAGACCGGTTCGCTCAGCCGCTCGGACCGCATGGCCAAATACAACCAGCTGCTGCGCATCGAAGAAGACCTGGGTGATGTCGCCAGCTACCCTGGCCGCGCCGCGTTCTACAACCTGCGCTAAGCCCTGCTAGTCCGCCTCCTGCCGAACCATGTCGCGCGGATGGGTCTCTGCCACACTGCTGGGGCTGCTCGTGTTGCTACACGTGCAGCTCTGGTTTGGCCGTGGTAGCGTGCCCAAGGTTGCAGAGCTGAAGTCTCAGCTTGATGAACAGACCCAGCTCAACACAAAGGCCCAAAGAGCCAACGATCGACTGGCGGCAGAAGTTCGCGATTTGAAAGAGGGCTTGACCATGGTGGAAGAAAAAGCCCGTTCTGAGCTGGGCATGGTCAAGCCCAACGAGATCTTTGTCCAGATCACACATTGACGCAGGCAATTTGACCTGTGAGCACACGTGAGCTTGTTGTGTGTGGCCATCCTGGGCGCCGAAAGCACCGGTAAGTCCAGCCTTATCCAAAGCTTGTCTATTGAACTCACCCGCATTGGCTATGAGGTACGGGTGGTTGATGAGTTTCTGCGCGAGTGGTGCGCCCGTGAGGGGCGAACCCCAAAAGCCCATGAACAAGCAGCCATAGCCCATGAGCAAGCGCGTCGCTTACAGGCTGAGTTACACCTGCCCACAGGGAATGTCTCGGTTGTCGTTCTGAGCGACACCTCGCCGTTGATGACGGCAATTTACAGCGAGGTGCTTTTTGCAGACCGGTCCCTGCTTAACTTTGGGCTGGCACAGCAAAAAGACTTCGATATCACGCTCGTCACGGGTCTGGATCTGCCTTGGGTAGCCGACGGAGTCCAACGCGACGGGAAGGATTCACAAGTGCCCATCGACCGCCGTTTGAGGGAATCGCTGCTGCACGGCAGCATTGCGTTTCAGGTGATTTACGGTATGGGGCCGCAGCGTACTCACAATGCGCTCAAACTACTGCTGCAGCGCCTGGGCTGCCTGCCTCCCGCGCCCGAGAGGCAATCCTGGAGCTGCGACAACTGCAGCGATGCCAGTTGCGAACACCGCCTGTTCACACGCTTGGTTGAGAACAGGCTTTAACTTCGAGCTCAGCCAGCTCAGTGCGAGCTAGAACTCCCCGGCAATTGACGCCCCGCATCGGTAAAAATCTGGGCCGCGTCCACAGGATCGAAGCGGTAGTTCATCCCGCAGTAATCACAGTCAACCTCAATCTGTCCTTGTTCGGCCAGAATGCTATCGACCTCAGCGGCGCCCAAGCCACGGATCATGCTGCTCACCCGCTCGCGACTGCAACTGCAGGCGAACCGGGGGCCATGCTCACCCATCATGGGCTCAAACCGGAGCACTTGCTCTTCCCAAAAAAGCCGCCTCAAGATCGTCTCGACATCCAGCGTCAGTAACTCTTCATCTTTCAGGCTGCTGGCCAAAATGGCAATGCGATTGAAATGCTCGTTCAGGCCAATTTCATCCTCATTGGCTTGAGCAGACCCGGCCAGATTACCGGCACCTGTGACCGGCAAACGTTGAATCAGCAAGCCGGCTGCCACATGCTCATTGGCCGCCAACACCAGCCGAGTGTCAAGCTGTTCGCTTTGCAGCATGTAATGCTCTAGCACCTCCGCCATGCTGTCGATTTTGCGGCGCTGGTCGTCCCAGAGCGGTACCACGCCTTGGTAGGGCTGCTGGCCTGGCAGGCGCGCCTTGGGATCCAGCGTGATCGCACAGCGCCCGGCGTTATGTTCATTGACCAATTGACTCAAAGTGGCATCGTCTGCGAGATCACCACCGACCGTCGCTGTTGCTCGCAGGCTCAGGTCGGACTGAACCTCCGCCACGGCTACCTTGACGGGCCCATCCCCGAAAATTTGCAGCACCAGAGCACCGTCAAACTTGATGTTGGACTGCATCAGCACGGCAGCAGCACTCATCTCCCCCAACATCTTGCGCACTGCGGGCGGATACGTACCGGCTTTGCTGTCAGCGCGACGCTGGAGGATCTCCGTCCAGGCGTCCGTCAGGCGCACCACCATGCCACGTACCGGCAAACCCTCGAACAAAAACTTATGCAATTCAGACATGCAGTCTTTCAATCAAATTTGGCGACAAATCAGCCCAGCTTCTTCAGACCAGCCTTGAAGCGTCGGGCGTTGTCGATGTAATGCAGCGCACTGGCGTGCAGGACCTCGATCTGTTCAGGTGTCAACTGGCGCACCACTTTGGCCGGTGTGCCCATGATCATCGATCCGTCAGGGAATTCCTTGCCCTCGGTCACCAGCGAGCCAGCCCCCACCAGACAGTTCTTGCCGATCTTTGCAGCGTTGAGCACCACCGCACCAATGCCAATCAGCGAGTCATCGCCGACTGTGCAGCCATGCAACATCACCATGTGACCCACCGTGACATGCTTACCAATGGTCAGTGGTTTGCCAGTATCCGCATGCAGGATGCTGCCATCCTGGATATTGGTCCCTTCGCCCACCACGATGCGGTCGCTGTCCCCACGGATCACCGCCCCAAACCAGACACTGGCGTCGGCCCCTAAGGTCACGTCGCCCATCACTTGCGCGCTGTCGGCAATCCAGGCGGAGGGGGAAATGTTGGGGCTATCTCTATCAAGGGAGTAGTGAGCCATGGTGTGTCCTTGGGTTTGGGCTGTGCATTGTAAAAGCGGGGCATACCCGACAATGGATGACATGAACCTCACGGAGACAGACCGCGAACTTCGGTCAGAAGCACTAAAGGCACTGATCTGCACAGACATCCACGCCAAGGTTGCCATGGCGCTCAATCTTCCAGATTACGTCGATCCCACCCATGTGGCGCCGGTCGAATCCTTGGCCTTGAATACCAGCCTGCCTGGCCGCCCCGCCAGGCCAACACTCAATCATCCGGCCAAAGTTCCCAGACGATCGCCCGCCACGCTGGATGGACGCGCAGCTCTCATCCACGCCATTGCCCACATCGAGTTCAACGCCATCAATCTGGCTCTCGATGCGGTCTGGCGTTTTGATGGCATGCCCGAAACGTTCTACGCAGACTGGGCGCGGGTCGCCCGCGAGGAGGCACAGCACTTTGCCCTCCTGCGGCAACACCTTTGCAGCCTCGAGTCAAGCTCTAACGGCGGACCCCGTTGGGATTACGGCGACTTTGATGCCCACGACAACCTTTGGGCCATGTGCTGGGACACCCGTGGCGACATCGTGGCCCGCATGGCATTGGTGCCCCGAACCATGGAAGCACGCGGACTGGACGCCACGCCGCTGATACAAGCAAAGCTCCGTCAGGTCGGCACACCAGATGCCCTGCAAGCCGTGTCCATACTGGACATCATCCTGCGAGAGGAAGTGGGGCATGTGGCCATAGGCAATCACTGGTATCAGTATTTATGCCAGCAAGAAGGACTGGACCCCGTCGCCCATTACGCCGTACTGACAGACCGCTATCGAGCCCCCAGACTCAAGCCGCCCTTTAACTTACCCGCCCGACGCAAAGCTGGATTCAGCGCGCTAGAACTGGACTATCTGCAAGGCAATACCTCCTACACCGCAAGCACGGGCATCTGACAGGACATCCGTCTTGTGCGCCTCTCTAAAATAAGCCAACCGCACAAATAGACGCCATGCAGACAACCCCACCCGACAGCACAGATACAACGCTCACTCACGGGCCCAAAGCCATTGCACGACAGCCCATACTGGACGTGCACAGGGTCATTTTTGGCTACGAGTTGTTTGATCGCTCTCGCAAGGATCTGACGCACACCGCCGCCAGCGACGCCGAGCTGCTCTTCAACGTTTTGTCACAGGCAGACAACACGGTGCTGGTAGAGCGCAAACTGATGTTTGTGAATTGCACCCATGACAGTCTGGCCGGCGGTCATTTAGACCTGATTTTGCCGGACCAGGTGGTCTTGGAGCTCCCGCCCCCCGACAGCGCAACGCCCCAAGATGTCGAGATGGGTCGCCAGCGTCTGCTGGAGATCACCAAGCGCGGCTTCAGAATTGCATTCGATCAATTCGTGCTGGCCGAGAACTTTTCTTCCTGGCTTGCACTGGCCTCATTTGTCAAGGTTGACCTAACCCGGTTGACGCCTGCTGAAGTCGCCCCCACGCTGCGGCAGGCACTCAAACACAGTCACATCAAGGTCATCGCCGAGAAAGTGGAGACGGCCGAGCAGTTCGAGCAATGCCGCGATCTGGGGGTGTCCTTGTTTCAGGGCTACTGGTTCGCCAAGCCCGAGCTCTTCACGGGGCATTCGATACGCCCCTCGCAGGCCACCATCGTCCAGCTCATTAACCTGGTGCGCAACCAGGCCAGCACGGCGGACATCGAAGAGCTGCTTAAGCGCGATGCCGTGCTTTCGTTTACCTTGCTGCGCTTCATCAATTCGGCCGGTTTTGGGCTCACCAAGGAGGTCACCTCCTTTCGCCATGCCGTCATGATTCTGGGCCTGAAAAAGCTCTTTCGATGGGCCGCTCTGCTGCTGACCACCTCCAAGTCCTCTGACTTGGCGCCTGCTGTAGGCCACACCGCCATTGTGCGTGGGCGTTTGATGGAACTACTGGCAGCGGAGACTCTTCCACCGGAAGAAAGCGAAAACGCCTTCTTGGTCGGCATTTTTTCCATGCTGGACATCTTGTTGGGTGTGCCTTTGGACAAGGCCCTTGCCGCGATTGCACTACCCACCGAAGTCACCGATGCACTGTTACAGAACTGTGGCCCGTTGGCGCCCTTTTTGCAGCTGACCCTGGCCTGCGAGGAGGCCGACGATGCGGTTTTTGCACAGGCCGCCACTACCCTGCAGCTTAGCAACCATCAGGTCAATTGGGCGCACTTGCAAGCCCTGGCCTGGGCCGAATCTCTGCTCGACTGACAACGCCACAGCCTATTCAGCCCCGCGGGTGGTGCTGCCCATGAATGTGGCGCAGACGCTCCCTTGCCACATGGGTGTAAATGGTGGTGGTCGAAATATCGGCGTGCCCCAGCAGCAGCTGCACCGCCCGTAGGTCCGCGCCATGGTTGATCAGATGCGTGGCGAAAGCATGTCGCAGGGTGTGCGGAGATAACGGCACCGTGATACCCGCCGATGCCGCATGCTGTTTGACGATGGCCCAAAAATTCACTCGGGTCATGGCCGAGCCCGCCTTGGAACCTCGGGCAGTGACAAAGAGATCATCCGACGTCAACCCGCCCATGATGGCTGACCGGGCCTGATTGAGGTAACGCTGTAACCACTGCCCAGCGACTTCACCAAACGGCACCAGGCGTTCCTTGTTGCCCTTGCCCAGCACCCGCAGCACATGGTCATGCAGACTGATGTGGATGACTTTCAGGCTCACCAGCTCGCTGACCCGCAAGCCACTGGCGTACATCAGCTCCAACATGGTGCGGTCACGCACGCCCAGGGGCAGGCCCACATCAGGTGCGGCCAGCAGAGCTTCTACTTGCTGCTCGGTCAGTGATTTGGGCAGGCGCATGGCTTGCCGTGCGGGCTGCAGCCGTAAAGTGGGATCCGCAGCCATCAGGCGCTCGCGCAAGGCCCAGCGAAAGTAACGCTTGAAGACCGTCAGCCGACGGTTGGCCGAGGTGGCACGGCTACCGGCATGGCGTGCCGCAAAGTAGGCAGTCAAGTCGTGCTCGACCACCTCCGTCAGCACTTTGCCCTGAGCCACCAGCCAATCGTTGAACATACGCAGATCACGACGATAGGCCTCCAGGGTCAGACGAGCCAGCCCATCCTCCAGCCAGAGCGCATCGACAAAGGCATCGATGCTGGGGTGCACAGGGGCAGATGCAGGCTGGGACACGCCCGCCGATTGGGTCACCAGCGTCAATCCAGCGTCAGCTTGGCAGTCTCCACCACCTTCTTGTAGACAGCGAGTTCGTCTTTCATTTGCTGCGCAAATTGCTCAGGTGTGTTGCCGAGCACGACAGAGCCCGTATCTTCGATACGCTTGCGCACACCCGGGTCTTCCAGGGCCTTGCGGGTGGCCGAATTGACCTTATCCACCACCTCGCGCGGCAAGCCCTTGGGGCCCAGAATGCCGTAGTAAGCCATGCGATTGACGGGCTCCAGGCCCAACTCCTTGAAGGTAGGAACATCGGGCATGGATGCCAGGCGTTGAGGTGCCGCCACAGCCATGGCGACGAGACGACCCGCTTTGATATGCGGCAAGGCAGAGGGTACGTTGTCAAAAATAATTTCCACCTGCCCACCCACCGTGTCACGAAGTGCGGGCCCTGCACCACCGTAGGGAATGTGGGTCAGAAAGACACCTTGCAAACTCTTCCAAAGTTCCGTTTGCAGGTGCCCAATGCCCCCGGTTCCGGAGGAGGAATAAGAATATTTGCCCGGAGATTTCTTCAGCACCTCCACGAATTCCTTGTAGTTTTTAGCAGGAAAGCTGGGGTGAACCGCAATCACATTAGGTGTTGCAGCAATGTTGACGATGGCAGTGAAATCCGTCGCTGCGTTGTAGGGAATTTTGGGGTTGATGGCGGGATTGGCAGCCGTCGTCGACACGGTGGCCACGCCCAGCAAGTAACCATCCGGCGTCGTCTTGGCGATTTCATTGGCGCCCACGACGCCACCACCGCCGGCCTTGTTTTCAACCACCACATTCTGGCCCAAGGCCTTGCCCAGCGGCTCGGCAATGACACGGGCCACGATATCGGTCGTGCCACCAGGCGCAAAAGGCACCTGCAACTTGATGACTTTGTTGGGGTAGGACTGGGCCCAGGCAGAACCTGCTGTGGCCAGCGCGGCGGCGATGACACAAGCCAATGGAACACGACGATGCATATTTATTCCTCGCAGAGTTGAATGGCAAAGATACAGCAATAAACAGGCCTGCAAGCCTCGCTGACCAGCGACTTGCCCTAGGGCAAACCCTAGAACCGGGGTTGGTCGCTGGTATTCTCGGCAGGGTGAACTACGCCCAGCTCCTCTTCCCGGATTTTTCCCTGATCTTGTGTGGCTACCTGGTTTGCCGCTTCACTGCCCTCAACAAAACTGTCTGGGCTCAGGTCGAAACCCTGGTGTACTACTTTTTGTTCCCGGTGCTGCTGTTTCAATCTATCTCGCGCACGCCCATCGATCTGCTGGCCGCCTCCAGCCTGATCGGCTCCGGTTGGACGCTAGGTCTGGTCGGCATAGGCCTGGCTTACCTGCTGCCGCACGTGCCTTGGCTGGGCAGCCACATTGCCCAGCGCGACCACGCCGCCAGCGCACAAATCGCGTTTCGCTTCAACTCCTTCATTGGCCTGGCACTGGCAGAAAGGCTGGCGGGTCCGCAGGGCGTGCAACTGATCGCCGTGTTGATCGGCGTATGTGTCCCGCTTTTCAACGTGGCAGCGGTCTGGCCGATGGCACGCCACGCACAAAGGGGCCTGCTCGGAGAGCTGGTACGCAACCCACTGATCATCGGCACCGCCTCGGGACTGATCGCGAATGTGATGGGCTTTGTCATGCCTTTGTGGCTGGAGCCCACGGTCACGCGGGTGGGGGCCGCTTCCCTTGCGCTGGGCTTGATGGCGGCAGGCGCCGGCATGCAGTTTGGAGCCCTTGCCCGTGCCAAAGCCCTGGCGATCAGCGTGCTGGCCATACGCCATGCACTGTTACCCATGACAGCATGGGGCGTCGCCCGCTTGTTCGGTCTGCCAGAGGTGCAGACCACGGTGCTGCTGGCCTTTTCAGCCCTGCCAACTGCCTCTAGCTGCTATGTGCTGGCGGCCCGCATGGGCTATGACGGCGCCTACGTGGCAGGCCTGGTGACCCTGTCGACCTTGATGGGCATGCTCAGCTTACCGTTTGCGCTCGGCCTGTTGCGCTGAACGCTGATACCTGAAAGCTAGTTCTTACACCAGCGTGGCAGCAAAGGCATTGATGGCTTCCAGGTCTGGCTTCAGGGCAGTAAACGCAATACCCTCGCGGCGCAGTGTGTGCCGTAAGCCCTTGTCCACCTCCAAAGCCTGATCCTCATCCTGGAAGCGACCCGTGTGGTTGTACTTACGGTCGCCGCGCTCCACCATGATGTTGATGCTATTGGTTTGCCTATGCCATTCCAGGATTTGTTGCCGCGTCTTGGCAACGTCGCAGATATTGTCCGGGTAGGTTTCGTTGTAATAAAGAATCTGCGGCAGGGAGCACTCGCTCACCAGAAACTGCACCTGGCCGTCCATCAGCTCAATCATGCGCATGTGCTGCTGCGCAATGAAATACTGGTTTTTGAGCACTTCATAGTTTTTTTGCCAGACCAGTGACTTGGCAAAGTCCGGTATCTGCTCCACCGATTTTTGGCGAATGCTCAAATACAAAATGATGGCGGCAGTGAACATGGACTTGTCACACCCCGGCCCACCGATCACGTTGATGACCTTGGTTGGATACAGACGCATCTTGTTTTCTGGCAATTGCGGGCTGACGTAGGTAAATCGCATGGACATGGCAGTGACCTATGTGTTTCAAGTCTGGTCAGCGCCTTGGCCTTGCGCCAACGCCCAACAGACATGCTCGGCGACCAATGGGCTGACAGACGATTTTGATGCCTCCAAGGCTCTCACTATCGCAGGGTCATGGCGACTGCGCAAGGCATTTCCTAGCGCCACGGCCAGGTTACGTTGCCAGCGCTCAAAACCGATGCGCCGTATGGCACTGCCCTCGGTGTGGCGCAAAAAGTGAGCCTCCTGCCAAGCCATCAAGGTCAACAACTGGCTGCTACCCAAGCCTGCCCGCTCATCAAAATCTGGTAGCGCCTGGCGTCGGGCGTATTTGTTCCAGGGGCAGACCAGCTGGCAGTCATCACAACCGTAGATTCGGTTGCCTATCAGGGGGCGCAGCGCCAAAGGTATGGGCCCGGCATGTTCAATCGTCAGATAAGAAATGCAGCGCCGCGCATCCAGGCGGTAAGGCGCCACGATCGCCTGCGTAGGGCAGGCCGTCAGGCAGGCGGTGCAGGCGCCGCAGTGGGCTGAGCCAGGCTCCGTTTCAGGCAGGGCCAGGTCCAGATAAATCTCGCCCAGAAAAAACATGGAGCCACCATCACGGTTCAGCACCAAGGTGTGCTTGCCCCGCCAGCCGTGTCCGCTGCGCTGGGCCAGTTCGGCTTCAAGCACAGGTGCGGAGTCCGTGAAGGCTCGGTAACCCACTGGTCCGACCTCTGTCACCAGGCGCTCACACAGTTGCTGAAGGCGCTTGCGCAATACCTTGTGGTAATCCCGGCCACGAGCGTACAAAGACACCACTGCCTCACCAGGTTGGTCCAGGCGACGCAGCTCGTGGTTCTGCCAATCGACTGGGGTCGCAGCCGGCAGGTAATCCATGCGCACCGTGATCACACTCACAGTACCTGGCACCAGCTCGGCAGGACGGGCTCTTTTCAAGCCATGCTGTGCCATGTAGCCCATGTCGCCATGAAAACCCGCTTCCAACCAAGCCAATAAGCCCGGCTCGGCTGTGGACAAATCGACACCTGCCACGCCAATTTGGGAAAATCCCAACTCAAGGGCCCAGGCCCTAACCCGAGACACCAGATGCTTGCTGTTGATTTGAACCTTGTCGATCGTCACCGACCCATTGTAAAAACCGTTGTGCTGCGGTCCGAGGCCGCCACGCAAGCCTTGGCTGAGCATCTGGCCGAGCAGCCCGACCTGCAAAATGCCTTTGTTGAACTGCACGGCCCCTTGGGCGCCGGCAAAACCACGCTGGTGCGCCATCTGCTGCGCAGCCTGGGCGTAGAGGGTCGCATCAAAAGCCCGACTTACGCGGTGGTCGAGCCCTACGAGCTGCCAGAACGACACCCGCCCCTGATGGTGTGGCATTTTGACTTTTACCGATTCAGCGATCCTCGCGAGTGGGAAGACGCTGGTTTCAGGGACATCTTCGCGAGCACTGGTCTGAAATTGGCGGAGTGGCCCGCGAAGGCTACTGGCGTTCTGCCTGTGGCGGATCTGGTCCTCCATCTATCCCCTGTCGATGAGGACGTCAGGCTGCTGGAACTTAGCGCACAGAGCCCTGCCGGCGCCCGCCTGATCCAGACCCTGCCAGCCAGCCTTTTTGGGCACGGCGCCGAGGACCCTACGGCATGAAGCGACGCAGCCTGCTGCAAGGCGGATCCCTGGCGCTGCTCCTGGGCAGCGCCCACCTGGCCCGAGGTGCCGCCATCGTGGCCGTACGCTTGTGGCCGGCAGCCGACTACACCCGGGTCACGATCGAGTCCGACACAGCCCTCAAAGCCAAACCCTTTGTCGTCAAGGATCCACCCAGGTTGGTGGTCGACACGGAAGGCATCGATCTGCTGCCCGGCCTGCAGGACCTGATCGCAAAAGTTCACGCTGACGACCCCTACATCAGTGGCATCCGGGCAGGGCAAAACGCGCCGGGGGTGGTGCGCCTGGTACTGGACTTGAAGCAGGAAGTGGTGCCGCAAGTCTTCACCCTGCCCCCCATTGCGGCCTACCAACACCGCTTGGTGTTCGATCTGTTTCCTGCGCGACCGCAGGACCCGCTGGAATTGCTGATAGCAGAGCGCCTGGCCGACAAAACCCCACAGGCCCTTGCCAGCACCATTACCACACCGAACGTCAACGCCCGCCCCGACCCCCTAGGCGAGCTGATCCAGCGCCACACCGGCGCAGACCAGCCCAGAGGGAGCGTTACCACCATGGGTTCCAAACCGAACGCAGCTCCGGGTGTGCAAGCCACGCCCGTCCAAGGGCAAACGGACCGCCTCGTGGTGATTGCCCTCGACCCAGGGCACGGTGGCGAAGACCCTGGCGCCGTGGGCCCCGCGGGCACCCGTGAAAAAGATGTGGTGCTCCAAATCGCCCATCGCCTACGCGAGCGCATCAATTCGACCACCATACAGGGACGAGACGGCAAACTGGCGATGCGCGCATACATGACCCGGGATGCCGATTTTTTTGTGCCGCTGCATGTGCGAGTGCAAAAAGCCCAGCGCGTCCAGGCCGACTTGTTTGTCAGCATCCATGCGGATGCGTTTTTCACCCCCACGGCGGGTGGCGCCAGCGTCTTTGCCCTCAGCCAGGGGGCCGCTTCCAGCAGCGCTGCCCGCTGGATGGCAGCCAAGGAAAACAAGGCCGATCTGGTGGGAGGGCTGAACATAGGCGTGCAAGACGCGCAGGTCAAACACGCTCTTTTCGACATGAGCACCACCGCCCAAATCAATGACAGCCTGCAGCTGGGCGGTGCCATGTTGGGCGAGATACGGCAGGTCGGACGCTTGCACAAGCCCAAGGTCGAGCAAGCCGGCTTCGCCGTGCTGAAAGCGCCCGACATTCCCAGCGTACTGGTCGAAACCGCCTTCATCAGCAACCCTGACGAAGAAGCCCGTCTGCGCAGCGATGCATTCCAGGAGCAACTCGCAGAGGCCCTGATGCGGGGCATCCGCAATTACTTTGCGCGCAACCCACCCCTGGCACGCAACCGAAACACCTAGGCACACGCCACCGCTGCTGCAGAGGCTCTGAAATGCTCAGGCCCGCTGTGACAACTCCCTGTCCCGGGCGCCCACCACAGCACCCGCCAAGCCAGACAGTTCTCCCGCCATCAGGGCCAACAGATCCTCCAGCGTGACGATGCCGATCAGCCGCCCAGCATCGTCGACAACCACCAGGCGACGCAAACGCTTGGCACGCATCAATCCCACCGCGTCCAGTGCATCCATCTCGGGCGTGGCCGTGACCAGGTTGCCAGACATCACATCGCCGGCTGTGAACAGGCTGGTGTCCAGGCCTTCGGCCATCACGGCCAACACCAGATCGCGGTCGGTCACGATGCCCACAGGTTTACTTTTTTCGTCTGCGTCCACCACCACCAGTGCACCCACATGGTGTCGGCGCATGAGCTGTGCTGCGGCAAGGACTTTGGTATTGGGCTCAGCCACGGCGACCACCGCGGTGGCCAGAGATTTAAGGGTTGCAGGCATGCAAAGACTCCAGTTTTCAAGGATTAAGAGGCAGGCCTGGGGGCGCGCTTTCAGGCGCCAGCCGGGTGTCGTGATGTTTGGGTGCGAGACCGTGAAACTCGTCAAAGGGCCCCGTCGGCAAATAGACAACCTGACCGGCCTCGGGCGCAAACCCCGCCTCACCCGCCACCGCGTGAGGCCAGAGTTGTTGCACCTGGTCCAGCCCCAAATTCAGAAGATCGACCAGCAGTTCTTCACGGCACTTGTGGGGGTAGCGCTCACACAAGGCCTCAATGCGCAAGGCCTGGGGTGCGCTCACACGCACCTGGTAGGTTCGCGCGGCGTCGTTAGGGTTGGTTTTATGCACGGGCGTGGTTCAAAGAGAGTGCTGGCGACCACTGGCCAGCGTCTGCTCATCATGGCACCGCCAGGGGCAAGGGCATTTGCGCATCCGCAAGCGGCCCCGTTTGGGGCAGTTGCATCAGGGCACGAATCTCGACTTCGACCAGGGTTTCACGCTCCAGCAGCAAGCGACTCCCCTCCACCAGCGTGGACTGGCGGGCACGCAGCAATTCGCTGGCCTGGAGAAACGCCGCCTCGACCCGTCTTCGCACGGCGCAGTCAATTTCGCGAGCAGTCTGCGGCGAGTACTGCGCATGCGTGCCAGTGAGCTGAACGCCCTCGGGCAAAGGCGTCAGCACGGTGGGTGCCTGACTTTCCAGCGCCACCAGCCCCAGCGTTGTGTCCATGCCAAAGCGCACCACCATGCTGCGGGCAATGTCAGTGGCACGCGCCAGGTCATCGGCAGCGCCCGTGGACGCATGGCCCAACAGCAGCATTTCCGCCGCCCGCCCGCCCAGCAGCATGGTCATCTTGTGTTCCAGCTCCTCCTGCGTCATCAGGTACCGGTCCTCGGTGGGGCGCTGGATGGTGTAGCCCAGTGCACCTATGCCGCGTGGAATGATGGACACCTTGTGCACCGTGTCCATGCCGGGCAGGCTCAAGGCCACCAGCGCGTGCCCCATCTCGTGGGTGGCAATGGTGCGGCGCTCCTGCGGGTTCAACACACGGTTGCGTTTTTCCAGCCCGGCCACGATGCGTTCCATCGCCAGGGTGAAATCGGCAAGGGTGACCGAGGTCGCCTGCCGACGGGTGGCCATCAACGCCGCCTCGTTCACCAGATTCGCCAAATCGGCACCAGAAAAACCCGGGGTGAGCGCCGCAACCTGCTCGGGATCCACACCACCATCAAGCAGTTTGATGCGTTTGAGGTGCACATTCAGAATCTGCACGCGGCCTCGCTTGTCGGGCCGGTCCACCAGAACCTGACGATCAAACCGGCCCGCACGCAGCAAGGCCGGATCCAGAATTTCAGGCCGGTTGGTCGCGGCCAGCAAGACCAGACCGGCACTGGTGTCAAAACCGTCGAGTTCCGCCAGCAACTGGTTCAGGGTTTGTTCCTTTTCATCATGCCCGCCCAGACCATAAGCACCCCGGGCTCGCCCCAAGGCGTCGATCTCGTCGATAAAGATGATGGCGGGCGCTTGGGCTCGCGCCTGCTCAAACAGGTCACGCACCCTGGCCGCACCCACGCCCACAAACATCTCGACAAACTCTGAACCATTGATCGAGAAAAACGGCACACCGGCCTGCCCCGCAACCGCACGTGCCAACAAGGTCTTGCCTGTGCCCGGGGGCCCCACCAGCAAGATGCCCCTGGGTATGCGTGCGCCCAAGCGACCATAGGCTGTGGGGTCTTTAAGAAAATCCACGATTTCGTGGAGTTCTTCCTTGGCTTCATCCACACCCGCCACATCGTCGAAAGTGACCTGTGTATCGCTTTCCAGAAACACCCGTGCCCGGCTTTTGCCGATGGACAGCAGGCCGCCTCCCAAACCACCTTGCGCGCCCATACGTCGCATGACCAAAGCCCAAATGCCCACAAAAATGAGTGTGGGCAACACCCAGGACATCACATCGCGCCAAAAGCTGCTTTGCACCATGCCGGAAAACTGCACACCGCTGCGAGACAGTTCGCCTGCCAGGGCCGGTTCGACACGCATCGTCAAGAAGCGCTGAGATGCAAGCGTGCCAGCTGAACCCAAGACACCCTCCATGTGATCAGGGTACACCGACAGCTCACGCACATTGCGGCGCTCCAACTGAACCAGGAATTCGCTATACGGCAAGACCTGAATCGACTGAAGACGACCCAGGTACTGATACAAGCCCACCATGAGCAAGATGGCAAGCGCCGCCCACCAAACGCTCGGCGACTTGCGCGGCGCTGAAGGCGGGGCCACCACCTACTCGTCCGACAAATGCGGCGGGGACTGGCCTTCGGCAGGCTCACCGGTCTCGGGATCCAGCCAGTCGGCCACACCCAGCGTCTGTTCTACTTCATGCAAACTCTGACCCGGTGCCACGGCCTCTACACTCACGGCGTCTCGATCGGTCTGGGCGGCATCAAAGGTCTCGAAAGGCCCAAACTCCTGGTGACCATCCAGTGCACACCAGTAGTAGCCATCCGGGCGATGAACAATGGTCTCGGGTTCTACGACCTCAGCCACGGGAACCAGCAATGCGGCAAGTGTGTCGGTTCGGCGCCGGCGAGGCGTGTGACCATTCATGCCGGCCACAGAGGACGTTGTTTGGGGTAGACGAGGGGTCAGGCGTTGGTCCATGAAAATCTCCTTGGTCCCTAGCTTGACGCCATCTGCGCGCCTAGCCCTTGCGTCAACGCAAGAGCTGACGCTGCGCCCCAAAAAATCAGTCTGCGGAGACCAGTGTTCCCATCATCCGCACGGCACTTGCGTCTGCTTCACGCTCTGTGACGGCACCGCGCAAGGTCACCCGCTGCCAGCCTCCAGCAGACTTACTGATGCGAAAAGACAGGACAACCGCGGCTGATTTGCCCGATAGGTGATTTTGAATGCTGGCCAGCACCAGAGGCCAGTCATCGGGGTGCACCCTTTCACGCCAAAAATCGACCGTCAGCCCGTGGTGATCTCCCCGGAACTCCAGGAGGTTCGCAAAACAAGGCGAGTGGCTGAACTGGCCCGAGGGAATATGCCAATCCCAGGTGCCAACGCCAGCCACATCCACTGCCTTACGCCATCCTTCTGCTTGGCGGCGCAGGGTTTCCATCTCCTGCTGTTGCTGAGTGATGTCAAACAAAGCCAATGAAAAAGTTCCATCCCCTTTTCCCGTCACACTGGCGAGCCAGAATTGCGGCGGATGGTTGGGGACGACGAGCATCAGTTCATCTCGGCAGCTGTCAGAGCTGGTGTTGGATGTCTGCAACATCAGGGCAAGACGTGCGGTGTAGGTGGGATGGACAAACCGAGACAGGTCCAGCCCCATCAACCTGGCACGTTCCTGCGCCAGACTGCGTGCCGCGGCGAAGTTGAGCCGGGTGATTGCACCCTGAGCACTTAAACACAACAGGGGCACAGGTGCGAAGTCATAGAGCTCGCGATACTGGTTGACCGCCTGGTCCATTTGCATCCGACTGTGCTCGTGGTGCTCGTTTTGGAGTTCGAGCTCCAGATGACTCATGGTGAGTTCTTCGAGGTAAGTTTGAGCGGCAGCAGGCAGACCGGAAGCGTCTATGTCTGCGTCTCGACGCCGAAGCCGGGCCTTCGCCAAACGCCGCATTTCGTCTTGACCCAGCGGATTGATCAGATAGGCCATGTCAGGTTCATCCTTGTAAGCGTCCCTGAGAAAGGCTCAAAAGACATGACTGGCTGGCTGGCTGGCTGGCTGGCTGGCTGGCTGGCTGGCTGGCTGGCTAAAAGAATAGCCTTTGTCGTCCCTGGTGACACAGGTTGACTAAAAAATAACAACATATATCTTCACTTAATGACCGTCATTTCGCGGTCTTTGGAGTGATTTTAGCGGCCGTTTGCGCGGATTCGCACCGTTTTAGTGCCTCTTTAGAGTTCTCACCCTTCAAAGTCGCGCAAGGCCTGCGGGGACAAGATCGTGATGTCCCGCTTGGCCACTTCTATGATGCCCATCTGGTGCAAGGCAGACAGCGCCCGGCTCACGGTTTCTAGCGTCACGCTCAGGTAGCTACCGATGTCGCGCCGGGTCATGGGCAGGGTAAAGGCTCTTGGTGAGTAGCCCATGGCCGCAAACCTTTCAGACTGCAAGCGTATGAAACGGGCGACCCTGGCCTCTGACTTGGCCGCGTGGGAGGAGGCATAGGCGGCCTGTTCTTTGACGATTTCGCGGCTGATGGCCCAATAAGCCATGCGTTCAATGTCATTGCTGCTACGCCCAGGATTGAACATCTCGTTGGCCGGCAAGCGAATCAGGTCGCAATCCGTCAGGGCGACTGCCTCACTGGCGTATTGATTGCGGCAAACACCATCAAAGCCCAGCAAGTCACCTTTCATGGAGAAGGACAGCACGTGCTCGTTTCCGTCGTCATGGGTCACCGTGGATTTGATAGAGCCCAGGCGAACCACATAAAGACCATCAAACGTTTGCCCCATGCGAAAGGCCGATTGACCCGCCTTGACCCGGCGGCGGCGAAACCGGCGGTCTTCCAGACTGCCGTCCAGGCGACTGTCGTAATGCAAGAGGTCTATCACCTCTTGTGCGTTAGACCAGGCCTCTTCCAGCACCGGCTTGCGCACCGTGGGCAAAGTTGACGGAACCGGGGTCCAGCGGGATGTTCCGGTACCGGTACCGGTGCCGGACGTGGCAATGACAGACGACTGTGGTGTAGGGGTATTCATCATAGGGGACTCCTCATTTGCCAGACCCCGTGCCCGGCGGGCACAAACACTGATCTTGCAAGGCAACTGTAGGTTCGTGCCGCCAGGGTGTCTGTAGGGAGGTGTTGATTCAAGTTGACGGATTTCATCAACACGTCAATTTGCGAATACCCCGCAGATGCATGTCCCCCTACTCATCAGAATCGACCAGACCGGATCGAATGGCAAAACGTACCAGCGCTGGCACATCACCCACCCCCAACTTGGCCATCAGCCGGCTGCGGTAGGTGGCTACGGTCTTGGGTGACAAGTGCAACTCCTGCCCGATTTCAGTACTGGAGCTGCCCTTCACGACCATGGCGATGATCTGCCGCTCGCGCGGAGACAAGGTGGCCAAGGGATCCTCATGCTCCAAAGAAAAAGACTGCACGGCCAAATCAGCCACTTCAGCCCCCATATGGCGCCGCCCCTGTACGGCGGCATCGATGGCTGCGGCTAGGTCGTTGCCTGCAGACCCCTTGAGCACATAACCCAGGGCACCCATGCGCAAGGCCTCGGCCACATGCCTGGGCTGGGCCGACATGCTGAGAACCACGCATCGTGTGGGGAGTTTGCGCCTTTGCAACTCGCCCAGCAACTCGAACCCTGAGCGGTGGCCGAGATTCAGATCCAGCAACAGCACCTCGGGCCTGAGACGCTGCAGATCAGACAGCGCACTGGTCGGCTCTGCAGATTCGCCCAGCACCTGGTGACCCCAGGCCTGGAGCAAGGCGGCCAGACCGGCACGCATGATGGGATGATCATCCACAAGGTAAAGCGTCGTCATAGGGTTTTTCTCCAAACCAAGTCCACCCGGGTACCCCCCTCAGACCGAGGCACAACCCGCAAGGTGGCGCCTATGGCACTGGCACGCTCGTTCATGCCGGTCATGCCGAGGTGCCCCGGCAACAAAGGCACCGCCCCGTTGGGCAAGCCGCTGCCATCATCGAGGATTTCCAGTTTGAGCGAGCTGGCACGGCCACTGAGCTTGAGGATGAGCGTTTGCGGCTGCCCGTGGCGCAAAGCGTTCTCGACCGCTTCGCGCGCCACCATGAAGGCCGCATATTCGACCTCGGCAGGCCAGCGCACCTTTGCCACCGCATCCTGAGCGTGCAGCACGATGCGAACCTGGGGATGAAGTCTGGAGCGATTTCGCAATTCGTTATCAAGTGTGGCCGCCAGCCCTTGCTCATCCAATAAGGGGGGGTGCAGGTCCACCAGCGCTTGGCGTACCTGCTGAACTGCTTGTTGTATGAGCACACCAAGGTGAAGGTCAAGACGCGTCAGGTCGGCGGGGCGCTCAGTGGTCTGCAAGGCCGCCAGCGTGTCGTGGGTCATACGGATCGCCGCAAGCGTCTGCCCCAGATGGTCATGCAGGGTCTGTGCAAAGTTTTTGACCAGGTTTTTTTCCTGGGTCATCAGCTTGTGCGTGAGCGCGCTGAGCTGGGTGCGCACCATCTGACGCTCGGCCTCTGCACGATTGCGGGCAGTGACATCGCGCAGGCTGGCAATCATGATTTTGTCTTGCCCCACACTGACCGCGGTGATGGTTCCCTCCAGGTCCAGCTCGCGGCCGTCCGCATGCAAACCTTTGACCGCACCCAAACCCATCATCCTGGGGGGCTGTATCGATGCGTCGGACTGACCCTGGGCCTGGGCGGCAAACCGTGCGACATGGCCCTCGTGTGCAAGCCTGTCATGCTGGAGCAACAAGGCATTCAGCCCATCGTTCCCCAGGCTCTCCCGACTGCGGCCAAAAACGCGCTCGGCACTGGGATTGAACATGATCACCTGCCCGGCGGCATCGATACCAACAATGGCATCCGCTGCAGCGCTCACCACGGCCGCCAAGGTTTCACGCTCGCGCAGGAGGTGTTGTTGCGCTGCGCGTCGTTGCGTGATGTCCCTGAAAAAGACGTTCACCCCACCATCGGCAGCAAAGGCATGCACCTCACACCACTGGTCCAAGGGGGCGTAAAAGGCCTCGAAGGTGGAACTCCCCCCGGTCTCGAACACCTTTTCATATTCCTGATGAAAGCGCGAGCCCACCAGCGCGGGAAACCGTTCCCAGATGTTGCAGCCCAGCAGCGAGTAGCGGTTCACATGCCAGATCACCTCGGCACTGCGATTGATGTATGAAAAACAACGCTGGTCGTCCAGCAAAAAAAAGCCGTCGCTGATGCTCTCCAGGGTAAAGGTCAGCCGGCGTGCCAGCTGAAGCTGCTCGCGCTCAGCACGCCGCTGCTGCGTCATGACCCGCACCATCACCATGCGGGCATGCAGGCCATCGAGCTCGATGTCTTCGGTATCCACTTCCACATCGATCGCATGCCCGTTGCGGTGTCGATGCTGGGTCAGGCGATGCGCCGCCCGCTCGTCGGCTGGCAGTTTCAGGAAGGCCATCAGGCGTGGCCAGTCGGATGGAGAAAAAAGATCGGTGAGCTTGAGTTTCAAAAACTCATCGCGGCTGTAGCCATAACTGCTCAGTGCCGCAACGTTACCTGCCAGCAGCGCCAGGCTCTCCAAGTCGTAGACCCACATCGGCATGGGGCTGCGTTCAAACAACTGACTGAAGCTGGCGTGCAGCCGATCGGCAGCAACATCAGCGGCTGGTTTTGATTCCATGATGTATGCGGAGTTCCCTCACGGCGAGCCGTCCTCCGCCCCGTTCTTTGGTTCTGGACACAGAATAGTGAAACGCGCAATTTCGAGACAAGGTCACCGACAGATTGCTTTGCGCAGAATCACGCAGACCCCACTATGCGCTCAAAGACACGCGAACGGTTTACGTAAACGCAAGTCCAGCACACTTATGCAGAGAAAGTGCCCAGAAAAAGACAAACCCGCTTGACGTGCGCACCTCATCGGCGCCAAGCGGGTTCAAAACGGCTGAAATGACGAAACTATTTCAGCTGGGGCGCACCGGCCGCCTGGCGCCGGGCCTTCCAGGCGCCAAATATCACGATCAGCCCAGGCACCAAAATCATGGCCCAGATGATTTTGTCGAGGTTGACTTTGACCCAGGGAACGCTACCCAAAAAATAGCCAGCAGTACAAATGCCCATCACCCAAAGAATCGCGCCCCCCACATTGAATAGCGTGAACTTGGTGCGACTCATTTCTGCAACCCCGGCCACAAAAGGCGCAAACGTTCGGATAAAAGGCATAAAACGGGCCACGACGATGGTGATACCGCCGTAAGTTTCATAAAAGGCGTGAGCCTGATCAAACGCGCGCTTGTTGAAAAAACGCGAGTCCTCCCACTGAAACACCTTGGGGCCAAAGTATCGACCGATGGTGTAGTTGCACTGGTCGCCCAGTACCGCTGCGACCAGCAAAACGGCACAGGCCACAGAGAAATCCATCATGCCAACACCACACAGGGCCCCCACCACAAACAACAGGGAGTCGCCCGGCAAAAAGGGCATCACCACCAGGCCCGTCTCGACAAACACAATCAAAAACAGCAGGGCATACACCCAGGCACCGTAGCTTTGAACAAATGCTTCGAGATGACGGTCAACGTGCAGGATGAAATCGATGAGCAGAGAGATGTATTCCATAGTCAGGAATTATCCCTGCCGGCACCTGCAGATGCTGACATCAACAGCTTAAGACGCAAGGCTGGCCTGGATATCTGCCTCGAACTGACGCAAGGCGGTGTCGGTCAAAGGGTCCGTCACCAAGCTGGCCGCAAACTCTGGCCGCACGGTCACGGCATAAGCGCCTATGGCGAGTAAGCGGCTCAGCACATCACCAGACTTGATGCTGGCTGCCAGCAGGCGCGGACCGCCTTGTCGCTGAACGGCAACGCAGGCCTCCAAAAAAGGCCACACATCTCGGCCATCGGCTTGCAGACGACCGATGTAAGGGGCTACGTAGCGCGCACCTTGGGCCTGGGCCCAGAGCAATTGCATGGGGTTGGACACGCCGGTCAACAACACCGGCAAACCCAGTTTCCGCACTGCGGCAATAGTTGCTGCCCAGTCTGGGTGGCAGGGCAGCTTGATGGTGAGTTCAATGCCCGCATCCAGGGCCGCTGCTTTGAGGATGCTGCTCCAGCGCAGCGCCTCGTTGAGATCGGGCGAGGGCAATTGGAGCATCAGCTCGGCTAAACCTTGCTGCTGCACACCTTGAATGAGCTGTAAATAGGTTTCCAGTGCCACCGGCAAGGCCGCGGCATGAACCAGACTGGGGTTGGTGGTGATGCCACGGACTGGCGCGCAGCCAGCGGGCATGGACCATGAGGTGGCATCGGCGGAGTCGAGATAAAGAATCAAGCCAAATCCTGCTTCAGAAAAATATCTTTGTCGGGGAAGAATTGAGTGTGCAAGGGTAACAGCGCGCCACCAACGGCCCTGGCGTGGGCACCAACGCGTCCAGGCAGGATCACAGGAGTGTGAAGACCTTGGCCTGGGTAATGGGACAAGTTGTCGCGGGTGCGTTGGATCAGCTCAGCCATGAGTGGCCCGCCCAAAGTACCGTCGATGACCACTGCATCCATGTCCAGGAGTGCAGAAGCACTGGTGATGCACATGGCCAAAGCTTCAGACGCCGAGCTCAACCAGCGCTCGGTCAAATCACGAAAACAGGGTTCCATGATCTCCTCGCGCTGCACTGTCTTGGGGTCATGGCCGGCGGCCAGCAGAGCCTGTTCCAGTTGCCAGCCTGAGGCAAGCTGCAACAACTGCATGGGGTCATCCCCGGCGCGAGCGATGCCCGTTGGTATGGAGCCAAGTGCACCTGCGTTGTTTCGCGTGCCACTCATGATGTGGCCACCCAAGACAAGTGCGCCTCCAATGAAAGTTCCCACAAAAACATACAGATAACTGCCCACCGCCCGTCCGTGCCCCTGCACAAGTTCTGCGACACAAGCAGCGAGCGTGTCCTTTGCAAACACCACGGGCAGATCGGTCAGTTCTCTCACCGCTGCGGGCAGGTCAATGTCTGCCCAACGCTGCAACGCTGGCGCCGCGTCTCCCCCCATCAAGTGCGCCCACTCGTGCATGGAAAGCGGAGCAGTCAAGCCAATGCCAACCGTACGCGACCAATATGCGCCCAAAGCGGACTGCATATCCGACAGCGCCGTACGGATGTTCGCAAGCACCACATCAGGGTCTGGATAGGGGTAGTGGAACTGAAGGCTGTGCCGTATGTGCCCCACAAAATCGCACACGACCACCTCCAAACTACGACGCCCGACTTGCAGCCCCAAACTGAAGACTCCGTCAGGGTCGAGTGACAAAGGCACAGAGGGCTGACCGATGCGGCCACGGACGCGATCCTGCTTGACCAGGAGCCCGTCCTCCAATAGACGGTTGACGATCACCGATATGGTTTGCGTCGACAGTTGCGTTACTCGAGCCAGGTCGGCCTTGGCAATGGCGTGATGGTGCCGTATCGCCTGAAGAACAATACGCTCATTGAACTGGCGCATGCCGCTGTGGTTGGAGCCGCGCATCTGGCGGGCATCCTTGACAAAACCGGGGGTGGCATTCATGGCGGTAGTCGAAGTTGGCGAGTCAGGCAACTGGGCCCAACTGAACCGGCCCGAACAGGCCGGAGGCGAACAGCGTCAGGCTGCGACAGACTCCACACTCAAACTGGCAGGATCAATGGCGCCGGTGATCAGGCCAACGATTTCCTCGGGATGTGTGTCACGGGTACGGCGGTTGCAAATGATCCGCCCTTGACGAAACACCCAAATGCGATCCACCAGATCAAAGACTTGGCGGAGGTTGTGGCTGATGATGATCAGTGGTATGCCCTGCTGTTTCAAACCCTTGATGATCTGCTCCACCTTGGCGGTTTCTTGTACGCCCAATGCGGCAGTAGGCTCATCCAGGATGATCAATTTTTTTGCAAACCCGGCAGCACGCGCAATGGCGACGCACTGGCGCTGTCCGCCAGACATGCCTCGCAGACTTTCCTTCATGTCTTGAATCTTGACGCCTGTAGTGGAAAGCATATCGATGGATTTCTCACGCATCGCTGCATGATTCAACACGGACAGCGGCCCGAGGTTCAGACGCGTGATTTCACGACCCAAAAAAATATTTGCCGGCACATCCAGGTCTTCTGCCAGGGCCAGGGTCTGATACACCGTCTCGATGCCCTGCTCACGGGCGTCCAGGGGGGAGTCGAAACTGACCGTTTGTCCATCCAACCGAATTTCTCCGCTGTTGGGCTGCTCTGCACCTGTGATCAATCGCACAAAGGTACTCTTGCCTGCGCCGTTGTCACCCACGATGGCTGCGTGTTCACCAGGCATCAGTTGAAAACTTGCGTCTGTCAGAGCTTTGACACCGCCGTAGTGCTTGGTCAGGCCGCTGATGGAAAGGACGGGAGTGGAGGAGTTCATGGTCACATAAAAATGGGGGAAGGACGCTTGATGATGCCTCAGAATCCAGACAAACCCTATTAGTAAAACCCCTAGGTTTATTTATTATTTTTTCTGCTCTAATTCAAACCACAGCGAGGTTAGCAATGTCTGCTCGATCCGCTGCGAAACCCAACAACGGAGATATTTCACAATGAGCATCCAACGTACCGTTAGCCGCCTCGCTGTCGTCATGGCAGCCGCTGGCCTGATGTCTTTCGCCCAAGCACAGACCATTGCCTACGTGACCAATGGCAACACCAACGAAGGTTGGACACTGATCAACGGCGGCGCCAAGAAAGCTGGCGGCGCTGCAGGCGTCAAGTTCATTGAACTGGCCGCAGAAAAAGGTGACCTGGCTAAGCAGCTGGCCATCGTTGAAGACATGATCACCCGCAAAGTCGACGCGATTGCCATCGCACCTGTCGACAGCGCCGGCATTGCACCAGCAGTGAACAAGGCCATGGCTGCAGGTATTCCGGTGGTCGCCGTGGACACCGGCATCACTGGCGCCAAGATCACCAGCTATGTGGCCACCGACAACGTGCCAGCAGCACGTAGCCAGGGCGACTGGGCAGCTGACCAGATCAAGGATGGCGACACAGTCATCTACGTGACGGGCGACCAAGGCCAATCCACCGGCCAAGAGCGCAAGAAAGGCTTCCTGGATGGCCTCAACGCCAAGCGTAAGAACGTCAAAGTAGTGGAAGTGCCCACCAGCTGGGATCAGACCCAGGCTCAAAACGGTGTTGAAGCTGCTCTGCGCGCCAACAAGGATGTCAAGGTGATCGCCTGCGCATGGGATGGCGGCGCATTGGGTGCCAAGGCAGCTATGCTGGCCTCAGGCTTGAAGGCAGGCTCCATCAAGATCGCAGGTTTTGACGGCTCCCCCGCTGGCCTGGACATGATGAAAGACGGCTGGCAACAAGCTAACTCCGCTCAGATGCTGGCCAAGATTGGTCAAGTTGGCGTGGAAACCGCAATTGCTGCCGCCAAAAAGCAGACCGTCAGCGCTCGCATCGACACCGGCAGCTTCCTGGTTCTGCCCTCTAACGTCGACAAGTTCGCCAAGGACTCTGGCGTGGTTCAGTTCATGAAGAACAAGTAATTCGCGGTTAACCCTGCAACTGGACGGCCGCGGTTTCGCGGCCGTTTTTCATATTTTCAGCGAAAGCACGTTTATGCGTTTCATCACCCGTCAAGAATGGTACGGCGCCCTGATTGCTGTTTTGGTGCTAGGCGTCGCCCTCACCTTTGCATCGCCTTATTTCCTCACTTCCGGCAATCTAACCAACATCTTGGTACAGGCCTCCGTCGTCGCCCTTTTGGCTGGTGGTCAAACCTTTGTCATTCTGACGGGTGGCGTTGACTTGGCAGTTGGCGCACTGACCGCCCTTTGCGGGGCGGTGGCGGGTTACATGATGGTTAAGTTAGGCATCAATCCGTATGTGGCCATCCTGACCGCCTTTGCTATAGGCACCGCGGTGGGGGTTTTCAACGGATATTTGGTCGCTTTTGTAGGGATTCCGTCCTTCATCGTGACCCTGGGTGGTCTGACGCTCTGGCGCGGTCTAGCGTTTGATGCTACTGGCGGCTTCGATATGTCCGGCATGCCTGCTCCTCTGCCCTTTATCGGCTACGGTGAGCTGTTCGGCCTGATTCCCATGCCCATCGTCATCATGGCGGTCTTTTACATCAGCATGGCATTTGTCCTGTCCAGCACCAAGCTCGGGCGCTATGTTTACGCCATCGGCTCCAATGAAATGGGTGCACGACAGGTGGGTATCAACATTCGCATGTACAAACTTGCCGTTTACATCGTCTCCGGCTTGTGCTGTGCTCTGGCCGCCATCGTACTGGCAGGACGTATGGATTCCTCCAGCGGCAAGATGGCCCAAATGGCTGAGCTTGACGCCATTGCGGCGGTAATCCTGGGCGGCACATCCTTGTTTGGTGGCCGAGGCAGTCTTTGGGGCAGCTTGCTGGGCGCCGTGCTCATCACGATGATCCGCAACGGCATGAATCTTTTGGAGATTTCGCAGTTCAAGCAGATGATGGCTATCGGCGCGGTGGTCATCGTGGCAGTATGGATTGACGTTGTCCGTCGCAAACATTTGCTCAAAAAGTAAATCGGTATGAGTAGCACACCAATCTGGATCCTGGGCGAGTCGTTGATGGACTGCGTGGCGCAGCCCAACGGGATGCTCAACCCCCTGATGGGCGGTAGCCCGTACAACCTGGCACGCGCCGCGGCATTGCGTGGGGCCAACGTCAGTTACATCAATCCGTTCTCGACCGACCGCTTCGGCGATCAGCTGGAAGCCCTGCTCATGGCTGATGGCGCGCAGTCCTTATCCGCGCGCAGTCGGCTGCCCACCTCTTTGGCAGTGGTCCAGGTCACCAATGGCCAGCCTAGCTATGGTTTCTATCGAGAAGGTGTAGCTGACCGCGACTACACGCCTGCAGAGGTCATTGCCATGTTGCAAGCGGCGCCCTCGCCGGGCGTTTTGCACACCGGTTCGCTGGCGCTGATTCCGCCAGAGCACGAGAAAGTGCTAGAGGTCGTCAGCGCAGCCAAGGCGATGGGCTGGACCATCAGCGTCGACGTGAACCTGCGGCCCAAGCTGGCTGCCGACATGAACGCCTACACACAGGCGGTTCTGGCCGTGGCAGCCCAGGCCGACTGGCTCAAGTGCAGCGATGAAGACTGGCAAACGCTGGGCTTGGGCGAATTGCGGCTTGCCGATGCTCAAAAAGCCATTGACTACTTTGCCGCCAAGGGCACGCAGCGGATCGCCATCACCTTTGGAGGCGATGGTGCAGCACTGAGCATCGACGGTCAGGTCGCCACACAGGGCGTGCCCAAGGTTCAGGTGATCGACACCGTGGGCGCGGGCGACACCTTCTGGGGCAATTGCCTGGCCGACTGGTCCATGACACCGGCTGGCGCTGCCGAACGCGTGGTAGTCACCCTGACGAAATCCATGCTGGCAGCCGCCATCAACTGCAGCCGGGCCGGCTGCCAGCCGCCATCGGCTGCTGAACTTGCTCAGGCGTCCTAAAACCTGATCACATCGGTGCAAGCGGGTGGTGTGACTGGTCGTAGGCACCCCACACCGATTGATCGAACTCGATGATCGAGCCCGTCATCAAGCCAGACTCCTCGCTGCACAAAAACGCAACCGCGCGGGCCACTTCCTGTGGATCCACCAAACGACCGTTAGGCTGAGCCGCGGCCGCTTTTTCAAGCCAGTCAGCATCGGCATGATGAAACTCACGCTGAATGCGGTCTTCGCCTTCCGAGGCCATCCAGCCGATGTTCAGGCCATTGACCCGGATGCGGTTGCGCAGCAAGCCGTAGGCGGTGTTGCGCGTGAGCGTGGCCAGGGCGCCTTTGGATGCGCAATAAGCTGCAATAAAAGGCTGCCCGGCCATCGCCGACATGGAGCCGATGTTGACAATGCTGCCCGGTGTACCGACGCGGCGCATGACCTTGATTGCTTCCTGCATGAGATAAAACGGCGCCCGAACGTTGACGGCAAACATGCGGTCAAACAACTCGGGCGGCGTGTCCAGAATGCTGCCACGGTCGGTGATGGCGGCGGCATTCACCAGAATATCGACCCGACCAAATCGCTCGTCCGCCTGGGCGATAACTTGTCGACAGTCTTCCACCTGAGCCAAGTCCGCCGGCACATACAGCACCTGCGCGCCCGTGGCCTGGCTGATGTGCTCGGCTTGCGCCTGCCCCTTGGCCTGTTGCCGCCCACAAATGACCACGGCATGCGCACCCCGCTCGGCAAGCAGGGTCGCGATGGCCGAACCGAGGCCCTGGGTGCCGCCGGTAACCACCGCGACCTTGTCTTTGAATGAGGAAAAGCTGGATGTGTTCATGATCTGGGTTTGTTGTGTGGGGGAGTGAAAAATAGAAAAAACGGGGACCATCCATCAGGTCAGCTTTTTGCGGGCCTGTGCCCGCAGCGCCTCGTCAAAAGTTTCACAACTCCAGTCCTGATCCAAAGCGCGCTGCATCAGGGCTTGCTGGCTTTCGGGAGCCAGTCCGCCCAGGGGCGGATCGCGATCGAGGTTGGTGGGAAAAGCATAGCCTTCAGCGCAGGCTGCAAGGGCACAAGCCAGGCCGGACGCCGACAGCGCCTCTTGCTGACGCAATGTTTTGAGGCAGGGGTACAGCGCCTGCGCCATACGCACACGGTCCACCGACTCCATCGCGCGCCCAAAGGCCGATGACACCTGCAGCAAATTGGCCATGCGCCGTATGTTTGACGAACGGTTATGCCCTGCTGCATGAATCAGCGCCGGGTTAAAAAATACCGCGTCCCCCTTGCTTAGGGGGAGTTGCACATGGTGCGCATCAAAGTAGGCCTGAAATTCGGGCTTCCCCGCCACCAGGTAGCCAGGCCCATACTTTTGCGAATGCGGCAGGTAGAGCGTGGGGCCGCTTTCCAGCGGCATATCGACGTGCGCCACTGCGCCTTGCAAAGTGAGCATGGGCGACAAGGCATGCACGTGGGCGGGGTAACGCGTGGCCTGCTCTGCCGTGCAAAACCCAAGGTGGTAATCGCGATGTGCCACCTGGGCCTCACCACCGGGATTGACGCAATTCACCTGAGAGGTCACCTGGTAATTGGGCCCCAGCCAGGATTCAAAAGCCATTGCCAGCATGTCGTTGGCGTAGTAGTGGGCAAACACTTCCGGCGAACGCAGGCACAGTTTTTCGAGTGCATTCCAGACGCGGTCATTGGCGCCCGGCTTGGCAAAGTGGTCACCACCACTGCCGCTGTTGCGCTCGGCCTCAATCATGGCCTGAAACTGCCGGGTGGCAGCATCCACCAGCGTCAGATCGGCATACGCGCCCTTCAACACCAAAATGCCGGGCCCGTCTTGCCAGACCCAGGCCCACTCGGCCATCAAGGCTGCGCGGTCATCCTGGGGCGACAAAGATTCATGAAGTCTTTGCCATAAACCTGCGCAGTCGTATACCGGCACATCTTGAACAAGCTGTGTCGCCCAACGGCAGTTTTCAGCAGCCGTTAGGTCTTGCAACACCTGCTGCAGCTCTTCAAGACGGCGGTTCTCCAGGGTGTACCAGCGGCGCCGCTCAGGGTGGCATTTGTTCGCAGTTGTGTCGGTCATGGTCATCAGGTGTTGAGGTTGAAAAGCGTCTGCAAGCTGCATCCAGCTGGGGGCAGAGTGTAGGGAGAGTCGATGCCAACCACCAGGCAAAAAACCATCAAAAACACCTCAAATACACTCACGACGAAAACCCCGTCAATCCCATTCAATGCACCCACCATGACACATCCGCACCTCATCAAGGAAATTGCTCTGCAAGCCGGCGTCAGTGTGGCAACAGTTGACCGCGTGCTGAACCAGCGCCCTGGCGTCAGATCGCACACACATCGCCGCGTGACTCAGGCAATGCAGGAGCTGGAGCAGCAGAGTGCGCAGGTCGGCTTGGTCGGTCGCAAGTTTTTGATCGATGTGGTGATGGAGGCGCCCGAGCGTTTCACCCGGGTGGTCCGACAAGCCCTCGATACCGAAATGCCCCGACTGCACCCGGCCGTGTTTCGGGCCCGCTACCACCTGGATGAATGCCGACCCGTGGCAGATTGGGTCAGCACTCTGCAAGGCATCGCGCGCCGGGGCAGCCATGGCGTGCTCCTGAAAGCACCCGACGTGCCCGAGATCGCACAGGCCATCGAGCACCTGCACAGCCGCGGCATACCGGTGATCACCCTGGTCACTGACCTTGCGCACTCCCGGCGTATGGCCTATGTCGGCATGGACAACCGGGCATCTGGAGAAACGGCCGCTTACTTGCTGGGCCAGTGGCTGACGTCCCCCAGCGCGGATGTGCTGGTCTCACTCAGCAGCAACCGGTTTCGAGGGGAGGAGGAGCGCGAAATGGGCTTTCGCATGGCCATGCGCCAACGTTATCCCCACCTGGGCATACGCGAGATCAGCGAAGGCCAGGGTCTGCATCAGGCCACGGTGCATTTGGTTCAACAACAACTGCGGCTTTGGCCCCAGATTGCGGCGGTTTACTCGATCGGTGGGGCCAACACGGCCATCCTTCAGGCATTTGCAGACCTGGGCAGGCCCTGCCAGTCTTTCATCGGGCACGACCTGGACGAGGACAACTTGCGATTGCTGAAAAACGGCCAAATCAGCGCTGTGTTGCACCACGACCTGCGGCACGATATGCGCACCGCTGGTCTTCAAATTTTGCAGGCCCAAGGCGCGGGCCTCAAGGGCCTTGCGCCCACCCTCTCAAGCGTGCAGGTGATCACCCCCTACAACTTGCCCGAAGGTTTTTGACGCTCCGATGCCACAGCCAAACTCGCGCCAACCATCGATCAGATATGCACCGAGGGTTTTCGATACTAGGGTTTTCACTAACTAAAACAGATGGATTTAGTTAAAAAAGCCCGATATAGTTGCGACACGCCAAACACGGCGTGAAACCTCAGCCCGAAAGCTGAACCTTCATCCCCTTCATCTTTACTACACAGAGAAGACACCATGAAAAAGACCACTGCCGCACTGGCACTGACCGCGATTGCATTTGCAACCTCCAGCGCTTTTGCAGCTGAACCCGTGATCGGCCTGATCACCAAGACCGAAAGCAACCCCTTCTTCGTGAAGATGAAAGAAGGCGCTGCGGCTGAAGCCAAGAAACTGGGCGCCAAGTTGTTGAGCGCGGCTGGCAAGCAAGACGGCGACACCGCTGGTCAGATCAGCGCTATGGAGAACATGGTTGCTGCCGGCGCCAAGACCATCCTGATCACCTCTTCTGGCGACGCCATCGTCCCCACCATCAAGAAGATCAAGGCTCAAGGCGTTCAAGTGATCGCCCTGGACAGCCCAGTGCCTGAAGCCGATGCCCTGTTCGCCACCAACAACTACAAGGCTGGTGAACTGATTGGTGCCTACGCCAAGGCAGCTTTGGGCGGCAAGAAGCCCGTGATCGCCACCATGGACCTGTTCCCTGGCCACCCCGTGGGCGCTCAGCGTCACAACGGTTTCCTGGCTGGTTACGGCCTGAAGACCCTGCCCGCTGAGAGCAACGAACTGGCTCAACCCGCAGAAGTGGTTTGCATGGCTGACAGCTTCGGCGACGCCGCCAAGGGCCAGACCGGCATGGAAAACTGCCTGCAAAAGAACGGCAGCATCAATGTGGTGTACGCCATCAACGAACCCGCTGCAGCCGGCGCTTACAAAGCTTTGAAGGCCGCTGGTAAGGAAAAAGACGTTGTGATTCTGGGTGTTGACGGCATGTGC
Source organism: Pseudomonadota bacterium (assembly GCA_046046915.1). GTDB lineage: Bacteria > Pseudomonadota > Gammaproteobacteria > Burkholderiales > Burkholderiaceae_C > JBEEJZ01. The sequence continues at coordinate 43,906 of JBJOIT010000008.1, read as the reverse complement.
TCCAATGGCGTGGGCAACGTTGAAAAGGGCGTGATCGCTGCAACCAGCATGCAATACCCCTTGAAGATGGCTGCACTGGGCGTGGCTGCTGGCGTTCAATACGCCAAGGATGGCAAGCGTCAGTCCGGCTACACCGATACAGGTGTGGATCTGGTGGTTGCCAAGCCTGTTGCCGGCATCAAGAGCATCGACACCAAGACCGCTCGCGGCCAGTGCTGGGGCGATTAATCGGTATTTGACGACGGCTGCGGGTCACACCGCGGCCCGAGTCCTGGTCTGCCGTGGGTAGACCCCCTCTTCGAAAGCCCCTCACGATGGGGCTTTCGTCCTCTTCTTTCTAGTGCGTCGGCAGTTGACCGCAATTGCCTGATGCCGGTGACTCACTCAAGCTCATCCCATGAACTCGCTAAAAGCCAAACTTCCTCCAATGGGAACTTTAGGTCCGGCCATTGCCCTGGTGCTGGCCTGTGCCTTCTTCTCATTCCAGCATGAAAATTTTCTGACCCTGAAAAATTTCTCATTGATCCTGCAGCAAGTCATGGTGGTGGGCACCATCGCAATTGGTCAGACACTCATCATCTTGACCGCCGGTATTGACCTGTCATGTGGCATGGTCATGGCACTAGGCTCGATCGTGATGACCAAATTCGCAGCGGACTACGGTCTGAGCGCCCCCGTTGCCATTTTGTGCGGCGTTGCCGCCACCACCGCATTCGGTTTGATCAACGGCCTGCTGGTGACGCGCGTCAAGCTGCCTCCATTTATTGTGACCCTGGGTACGCTGAACATTGCTTTCGCTATTACCCAGCTGTATTCCCGAGCACAAACGGTCACCAATATTCCCGACGGCATGAATTTTTTTGGCGAAACCTTCGGTCTGGGTGACGCCCGCGTGGCATTTGGCGTCGTTCTGATGCTGGCGCTGTACATCGCTGTCTGGATCTGGCTGCGCGACACGGCCCAAGGCCGTCACGTCTACGCCGTAGGCAATAGCCCAGAAGCCACGCGCCTGACTGGTATTTCCACCGAGAAGGTATTGCTGGGTGTTTACGTACTGGCCGGCGTGTTTTACGGCATTGCCGCCATGCTGACCGTGGCCCGCACGGGCGCCGGTGACCCGAACGGGGGCCAGACAGAAAACCTGGATGCCATCACAGCCGTGGTGTTGGGCGGCACCAGCTTGTTTGGTGGCCGCGGCATCATCTTGGGTACGCTGGTAGGCGCCATGATTGTTGGCGTGTTCCGCAACGGCCTGACGCTGATGGGCGTGTCTTCTGTGTATCAAATTCTGGTGACGGGTATCTTGGTGATTCTTGCCGTCGCAACCGACCAAATGTCCCGCAAAGGAGCCCGCTAATGAGCGCTCAACATCAAATCGTGATGCAGGCCAAGGGCCTGGTGAAACGCTATGGTCAGGTCACTGCCTTGGATGGTGCTGACTTTGAACTGCGCGCCGGTGAAATATTGGCCGTGATTGGCGACAACGGTGCCGGTAAATCTTCGCTGATCAAATGTCTGTCTGGCGCCACGATTCCGGACGAAGGCGAGATTCAGCTCGACGGCAAGGTGATTCACTTCAAGAGCCCTATCGACGCACGCATGTCGGGTATCGAAACCGTGTACCAAGATCTGGCAGTAGCCCCTGCCATGACGATTGCCGAGAACCTCTTTCTGGGCCGTGAAATCCGCCGGTCCGGCCTGCTCGGGGCAATGGGTTTCATCGACAAAAAGAAAATGCTTGAGGAGAGCATCGCTCGCATGAACGACCTGAAGGTCGGCATCCGGTCGATGACGCAGGCTGTGGAAACGCTGTCTGGCGGTCAACGCCAGTGCGTGGCCGTGGGTCGTGCTGCAGCCTTTGCACAGCACGTAGTCATCATGGATGAGCCCACCGCTGCTCTCGGGGTAAAAGAAGGCAACATGGTGCTTGAGCTCATACGCCGTGTGCGCGACCGTGGCCTGCCCGTGGTGCTGATTTCGCACAACATGCCCCATGTGTTTGAAGTGGCCGACCGCATCCACATTGCCCGCCTTGGCAAGCGTGCTGCCGTGGTCAACCCCAAGAAAATCAGCATGAGTGACACTGTGGCGGTGATGACCGGAGCCAAGACGGTTGACGAGTTGCCGGAAGACGCTCACGCTTAAAAACAAGACTGGAGACAGACATGCTCAAAGGAATAGACCCACTGATCACACCCGAGCTGATCAAGCTGCTGATGGAAATGGGGCACGACGAAGGTCTGCTGTTGGCCGACGCCAACTTCACTGCCATGACGTTGGGGGCTGGCAAGCCGGTGCTGCGTTTGCCCGGTGCCGGTATGGTGCAGGTGGTGCGGGCCATCAACGCCCTGCTTCCTTTGGCTGTGGATGTGAAGCATCCGGTGGCGTTCATGCAGGTTTCCGGTACGGAGCCACCTTCACTGTCGGCCTTGCAGCGTGAGGTTCTTGCCGAGTTGCAGGGCAGCCTGCTGCCCGAGCAGTCGCCAGAGCCCATCGAGCGCTATGCGTTTTATGAGCGTGTGAAGGGGGTCTGCGCCATTGTCGTGACGGGTGAGTTGCAACCTTTTGGCAATTTCATTTTGCGAAAGGGCGTCATCGGCGAAAATCTTCGCCCATGACACCTCCCACGGCCACCAAGCCAGGCCAATCTGCCCCTTTGTTGCGTCCACGTGGTTCCAACCACGTGGGCATGCGTCAATTCAATGAGCGTGTAGTGCTGCACGCCATACGGCAACACGGCAGCCTGCCCAAGGCAGAGCTGGCGAGGCTCACCGGGCTGACCGCCCAAACCATAGGGCTCATCACCAACCGCCTGGAGGAAGACGGCTTACTGCTGAGGCACGACCCGGTGCGTGGCCGCATCGGCCAGCCCTCTATACCGCTCGCCTTGAATCCGGACGGCGCGTTTGCCATCGGCATCAAGATAGGCCGACGCAGCACCGACTGGCTGCTGGTGGATTTCACTGGCCGCGTGCGGCAACGCAAGTCCCTGCCCTACGATTTTCCAGACGCCAAGGTTTTGTTGCCCGAACTCAAATGCGGCATGAGCAGCCTGCGTGAGGAACTCGGGGACCTGGGAAGCCGGCTCGTGGGCGTAGGTGTTGCGGCACCGTTTCAGATGGGTGGCTGGCATCGCCAGTTGGGCTTGCCCGACGCCCAGGCGGAGTTGTGGAACCAGATTGACCTGAGTGCCGAAGTCCAGGCCATGACCGAACTCCCCGTGAGTTTTGCCAAAGACACCTCGGCGGCCTGCGTGGCCGAGCTGGTGTCTGGCCTGGGGCGCGATGTCAAAAGCTTTCTGTACCTGTTCGTCGACACCTTTGTGGGTGGCGGACTGGTCATCAACTCGCACCTGCACCCGGGCCGACACGGCAACGCGGGGGCGGTGGCCTCCTTGCCCATGAACCTGGCCGTGCCTCGCAACGCCAAGCCTGAACAGCTGGTCAACCACGCCTCGCTGTGGGAACTGGAACAGCGCCTGGTCAGCCATGGCATCGACCCCAAGGCCGCCTACGACGACCGGGCGTTGGCACCCGAATGCCTGCCGCACACTGAAGCCTGGCTGGCCCACGCCAGTGTGGCGCTCGCCCACAGCGTGAGCAGTGGCACTGCCTTCCTGGATGTGGATGCTGTGGTGCTGGACGGTTCTTTCTGCCGCCCACTGTTGCAACGCCTGATCGAACAAACCCAGGCGGCCTTGGCGCTCTATGACTGGGAGGGCCTTTGGACGCCCAGCCTGATGGCCGGCAGCATCGGCAGCGATGCCCGGGCACTTGGCGGCGCCATGCTGCCCCTGCACGCCAACTTTGCGCCCGACCGCGACATCTTTCTGAAGGCGGCCACCTAAAATCTGCTGGGTGTACGCATCCAACGCCCCTCTTTTGCAGACGCCCTCCCCGCTCTCCCGCACCCAGCGCCGTCCGATCCGGGAACTGCCCGATGAGCTGATCAGCCAGATTGCTGCGGGCGAGGTCGTGGAGCGCCCCGCCTCCGTGGTGCGGGAACTGGTGGACAACGCATTGGACGCCGGTGCAGGCCAAATCACGGTTCGCTTGCTGGCGGGCGGTGTACGCCTGATCTCGGTGGAAGACGATGGCATGGGCATCCTGCCCGATGAGCTGCCCATCGCTTTCAAGCGCCACGCCACCAGCAAGATCACCAATCTGCACGACCTCGAATCGGTCGGCACCATGGGGTTCAGAGGTGAGGCGCTGGCCGCCATCAACTCCATTGCCGATTGCGCTCTGCTATCCCGTGCCGCCGGCGCAGCCCAGGCCTATTTGCTAGACGGGCGCACGGGTGAGCTCAAGCCTGTCGCCCGCAGCACAGGCACCACCGTCGAGGTGAAAGAGCTGTTCTTCAGCACGCCAGCGCGACGCAAGTTTTTAAAGACCGATGCCACCGAACTGGCCCACTGCATCGAGGCGGTACGGCGCCATGCGTTGGCCAGGCCAGACGTGGGTTTTGCCATTTGGCACGAGGGCAAACTGGTGGAGCAATGGCGCGCGTGTCCCGTCAGTACAGGCGAGCCCGTCCAGCATCAGGCAGAACAAGCCGCCCTGACACAACGACTGACTGACGTGCTGGGAGCCGAATTCGAGTCGCAGTCGATCGCCGTTGATTACCGTAACAGCGCGGCACGCGACGGCACCGGGCATGGCATCAGGGTGTGGGGACGAGTTGGGGTTCCTGACGCTGCCCGGTCCCGCCCCGACCAGCAGTACGCCTATGTAAATGGTCGCTTTGTGCGCGACAAGGTGCTGACCCACGCCGCCCGCAGCGCGTTTGAAGATGTATTGCACGGCCAGCGCCAGCCCGTTTATGCGCTGTACGTAGAGATGGACCCGACACGCGTCGACGTGAATGTGCACCCAACCAAGATAGAGGTTCGCTTTCGAGACAGCCGAGAAGTGCATCAGGCCGTTCGCCATGCGGTGGAAGACGCACTGGCCGTACCGCGTGCTGGCGCGCTGGCGGGTGCAACGAGCTGGGCCCAACCAGACTTGGCGGCGTCCAGCGCCAGCGCGCCCTTGGTAGGCTCACCTCTGAAGGCCGACACAAACACCTGGCCCAGCTCGGCACGATGGACACAGCCGGCCATGCCTTTGCATGCCGAAGGTGCGTACCGGGTGTCTGACCTGGGTGCGCTGTGGGGCTCACCCAAGGAAACCGCCGAAACAGAGGCACTCAAGCCCCACCCGGCAGCGGCCCCAGCGAATGCCCCAATTGAGGCCAGCGCAGCACGTCTGCCTGATCCCGCTGACCGGTCAACTGACGTGCCCCAAAACTGGCCCTTGGGACGCGCGCTGGCACAGCTACACGGTGTCTACATCCTGGCTGAAAACACCCAGGGCCTGGTCGTGGTGGACATGCATGCCGCACACGAACGTATCGTGTACGAGCGGCTCAAGGCACAGATTGACACCTCCCGCATCGCCAGCCAACCCCTGCTGATTCCAGCCACCTTTGCCGCCACAGCGCAGGAAGTGGCCACTGCCGAGGCACACATCGACACCCTAGGCACACTGGGGCTAGAGGTCACGCCCTTCTCCCCCAAGACTTTGGCCGTGCGTGCGGTGCCCACCAGCCTTGCACAAGGCGACGCGGTCGAACTGGCGCGCAGCGTCCTGGCCGAACTGGCGCAACACGAGGGAAGTTCGGTGATTCAACGTGCCCAAAACGAGCTGCTGGGCACCATGGCATGTCATGGTGCTGTGCGGGCCAATCGCCAACTCACCTTGACCGAGATGAACGCCTTGTTGCGTCAGATGGAAGCCACCGAGCGCTCTGACCAGTGCAACCACGGGCGGCCGACCTGGCGCCAAGTCACCATGAAAGAGCTGGATGCGCTCTTCCTGCGTGGGCGATAGCGTGGATTCGGGCTCCTCGTCATGACCCTAGCACTTGCTCCCATCGGATTAGCGGGCCCCACCGCATCGGGCAAAACAGCCTCGGCACTGGCCATTGCCCGCGTGATTCCCACCGAAATCATCAGTGTTGACTCGGCACTGGTGTATCGGGGCATGAACATCGGCACGGCCAAACCCAGTGCGGCAGAGCTCAGCCAGGTGCCACATCACCTGATTGATATCCGCGACCCGTTGGATGCCTACAGTGCTGCCGAATTTGTGAAAGACGCATCCATCTTGATCGCCGACATCCAGTCTCGTGGCCGATTGCCCCTGCTGGTGGGCGGCACCATGCTGTATTTCAAGGCCCTGATGGATGGCTTGGACGACATGCCGCGCGCCGACGCGGCGGTCCGTGCACAGCTGGCCGTGCAGGCCGCCCGCAACGGTTGGCCGGCCTTACACGCTGAGCTGGCCCTGCATGACCCCGTGACGGCAGCCCGTCTGAGCCCCGGTGACTCACAGCGGGTGTCGCGGGCACTCGAGGTCTGGCGCATTTCAGGCAGACCTTTGTCGTCGTTCCAGACGGGTGGCGGGACTCGGGCCGATCCCCCAGTCTTCGATCCAAGCCGTCTGATCTCGCTCGAACCCCAAGACCGCGCCTGCTTGCATCAGCGCATAGCCGATCGGTTTGACACCATGCTGTCGGGTGGTTTGCTGCAAGAGGTCATGGCCCTGCGGGAGCGGGGTGACCTGAAGCCAGACCTGCCGTCCATGCGCTGCGTGGGTTACCGCCAAACCTGGGAGGCACTGGACGGGGCCTTTGCGATGACTGAGCTAAGCGCGCGCGGCACGGCGGCTACCCGTCAACTCGCCAAACGCCAAATTACCTGGCTGCGCAGCATGCCAAAGCGTGAGGTCGTGGCATGTGACGCCCCCGATGCGCTGGAGCATGTGCTGGCCAAGGTGCACATGCTCTTGCCAGGGTACTGAACTGTCATGGCACTGATCGTCCATCGGCTTTGCAAACGCTACGGCGAGACCAGCGTTTTCAGTGAGGTGTCCTTTAGCGTGGCACCGGGCGAGTTTGTGGCCATCGTGGGCGATTCGGGCGTAGGGAAGTCCACCCTGCTCAACTGCCTGGCCGGGCTCGATACTTGGGACAGCGGTCGCGTGTCACTCGATGGTCAGGATGTGGGCGCGTGGAACGACGATCAAAAAGCCCTGTGGCGACGCAAAAACGTCGGCTTCGTGTTTCAGGCCTTTCATGTCTTGCCACACCTGGATGTGGCCCAAAACGTGGCCTTGCCCTTGATGCTCCTAGATCAGAACCCGCCCGCTGCCGACACCCGTCGCGTTGACGACATGCTGGCCGCTGTGGGTCTGGAGGGGCTGGGCGGTCGCCTGCCTGCGCAGCTCAGCGGTGGTCAGTTGCAGCGGGTGGCCATCGCCCGGGCGCTGGTTCATCGCCCGCCCCTGCTTCTGGCAGATGAGCCCACCGGCAACTTGGACCCGACGACCGCCGATCGGGTCATGGATGCGCTCATTCTGCAAACCCGCAGCCACGGTGCCTCTATGGTGCTGGTAACGCACTCGCAGGCTGCTGCTGCGCGTGCCGACCGCGTGCTGCGCCTGTCGATGCGTGGCATCGAGGACCTGAAGCCAGAGGTGGCATCTACCCCTCGGCCGAGTCAGGGATACATGTAGCGGCGGGTGAGTGGGAGTTTGGCAGCGCCCGCACCGTGGGGCGTGGCCAGAATTTGGTAGATGCCCAACTCGCCCGTCTCGAATTCGAGCGCACTGGCTGCCATGTACAGGCGCCAGACCCGAAAGGTGGCTTCGTTCACAAACTCGAGCGCCTGGTCATGGTGTGCTTCGAGTCGCTGCACCCAGTGGCGCAGCGTTTTGGCGTAGTGGGTGCGCAAGCCTTCCACATCCACGATTTCAAAACCACTACGCTCCATGGCCCGCTGAATGTTGCTGACCGTGTCGAGCTCGCCATCAGGAAAGACGTAGCGGTTGATGAAACGCGAGGACAGTGCCTGGCCCCAGCCCTCTTGTTCGTGCGTGATGCCGTGATTCAAAAACAAGCCGCCAGGCTTGAGCAAACGTTGTACGGCATCGAAATAAACGGTGAGATTTTTCAGGCCCACATGCTCAAACATGCCCACGCTGGCAATCTTGTCAAAGCGCTCCTGGCCCGGCGTATCCCGGTAATCCTGCAAAGCAACGCTGACGCGGTCTTCCAGCCCGGCGGCCCGAATGCGCTCACTGGCCAGATCAAACTGACGCTGGCTGAGGGTGATGCCACGGGCCTGCACGCCATAGTGACGTGCCGCATGCATGACCAGGGCGCCCCACCCACAGCCGATATCGAGCAGATGCTCACCCGGCTTGAGTTGCAGTTTGCGGCAAATGTGATCCAGCTTGGCGGTCTGGGCCTCGGCGAGCGTTGCCTGTTCATTTTCAAAATACGCACAGGAGTAGACCATGGCCTCATCCAGCCACAGGCCATAAAACTCGTTGGAGAGGTCGTAATGAAAGGCAATGGCCTGGCGGTTTTCGTCACGGGTATGGGACCGCACCGACTCCGGCACCGCCGGGGTGTGCATGGGTGCAAAGCGGTGAGAGGTCGTCGCGCCACTCAGTAGACGCAGCAGCAGCATGAGTCGTTCGGCCAGGGGTAACTGCAGCGTGTGCAGATGGTCCTTGAGCGTCAGTGCGGTGAACAGGTCACCATCGACATCAATATCACCCCGAAAGTAGGCCTCTGCGAAGCGCAACGGGTCCCGGCCCAGCAGCAGGTCGCGCACCACATGGCTGTGGCGCAGGCACAAGGTGAAGGTGGGTTCCGGGGTGTGGAGGGCGCCATGGCCGAACGTTCCAGCGCTGCCATCCGGCATGCGCACGGCCACGACCCCCTCAAACGCAGACAGTAATTTGTCCAAGGCAGCCGACCACGGCCCAATCTCACCGGTACCAGCCACCGAGGACCGGTTCACAGGCATGTCCATCTCTTTTCCCCCTTCTACACCTTCGTCCTGACGATCCGGGACGCGGCGGCGCCCTGGAAGCAGCGAGGATTAGAAAAGGTTCAGCGCATGACGGGCTTGCGCACCATCAAACCAGGCAGCGGACAATGGCACGCGGCCAGCATGCCAGCGTGTTTAGAGTGCCTGGCGCAGGGTGAGATCGGACCAGCGGGCGTTATCCCACAGCGGCTGTGTGGCCGGCAAGCGATCCAGCAAAAGCGCCGACATCAGCGGTGCCAGGGGTGTCTTTTCGGGCTCGGTCAGCAACACATACCGGGCGCCAACTTTTTTATCTGCTTCATCCAGCGGCGCCAGCCAATCCAGCCGGGTGAGACACTCGAGCACAGGCTCCAGTTGCAGCAAGTCGACTTGCAGGGACTGCGCAAGCTGGTCGGCCCGTAGACCTCGCTCAGGATGGTGACGCACCGACTCCAGCCGCCTGAGGACCTCCAGCGACAACTGAAATTGCCAGCCGTGAGCGCTGGCGGGGCGCGATGTGCCGGCCATCAGGCTAGGCAGGTAGGCGGTGACGACCGCCCCAAGCAGCACAATGACCCAGGCCACATAAATCCAGACCAGCAGGATAGGCACCGTGGCAAAGGCACCGTAAACCGCAGAATAAGTGGGTACCGCCTGCAAATAAAAGGCCAGCAGGCGCTTGGCCAGCTCCAGCCCAACGGCAACCAAAAGACCCCCCACCCAAGCGTGCCCCCACTTCACGTAGGTGTTGGGCATATAGCGGTACAGGGCAGCCATACTCCCTGCCAGCATCACGACCTGAAGAAGGTCCAGTACAAAGCCCACGCCGCCGGGAACCACGTTCAGCACCATCCCCCGGGAAGCGGCCAGCGCATTGGAAGTGAGACTGACGCTCAAAGCCATGAGCAAAGGACCCAGTGTGATGGCAGCCCAATACACCAGCACCCGCTGCCCCAAAGGCCTGGGTCGGCGCACCCGCCAGATGCTATTGAGCGTTCGATCGATGGTGAACACCAACGCCAGTGCCGTGACGAGCAAGGCAGCCAGGCCCACCACCCCCAATTTGCTGGCCTTGCCGGAAAACTGTGTCAGGTACCCCAGCACCTGGCGGGCGATGTTGTCTGGAATCAGACTTTCCACCAGCCACTTCTGCAGCACCACCTGCAACTTTGCAAACATGGGGAAGGCCGTGAAGATCGCCAGGGCCACGGTCAGCATGGGCACCAAGGCGATGGTGGTGGTGAAGGTCAGGCTGCTGGCGGTCAGGCCCAGACGATCCTCGCGAAAGCGGGCCATAAGGGTGCGCCCTGTGCTGGCCCAGGGGAAACGGGCCCAGTCCTGGAACCAGGCTTGTAGTCGTGGTGGCATTTGCATGGCCGGTATGATGCCACTGACATGATTTACAACCGAAAAACAATTGATTTAACTCGCTGGCTCGCCGTTGGCAGCCTGGTGGGCATGGTATTTCTGGGCCTGGCCTGGGAACTTTTTCTAGCCCCCATCCGCCCTGGCGGGTCCTGGCTCGCCCTAAAGGTGCTGCCTTTGTGCATCCCGCTGGCCGGTTTGCTGAAAAACCGCATGTACACCTACCGCTGGGTCAGCCTGCTGGTCTGGCTGTACTTCACCGAAGGCGTGGTTCGCGCCTGGGGCGACCCTATGCCGGGCAATGTGCTGGCTTTCATTCAGGTACTGCTGTGCCTGGTGCTCTTCGTGGCATGCGCCCTGCATGTGCGCATGCGTCTGGCCCATAAAAAACAGGATAACCCTGCAGAAGCGGCAGTCAAAGGGGCCCTGTGAAGGACTTACTGGAGGGTCTGCGCCGCATTGTGGGCAGATCTCATGTGCTGACGCATGAGGACCCGCTTACCGATTTAAGCGTCTGGGAGAACGACTGGCGCAAACGCCACCAAGGTCGCTCACTGGCTATCGTGCGCCCCGCTTGCACACAAGAGGTGGCCGACGTGGTCAGACTGTGTGCCGATCGGCAGGCGGTACTTGGGCTGAGTATCGTGCCGCAAGGTGGCAACACCGGCCTGGTGGTCGGTTCTACACCCGACACCACGGGCCGCCAGGTCGTCTTGAGTCTGCAGCGCATGAACTCGGTCCGAGCCCTTGATGCCGCCAACTTGACGATCACGGTAGATGCAGGTTGCATCCTGCAGCAGGTTCAGCAGGCCGCAGGCGAGGCAGGGTTTTTCTTTCCCTTGAGTTTGGCAGCCGAAGGCAGTTGCACCATCGGTGGCAACCTGGCAACAAATGCGGGAGGAACGCAGGTATTGCGGTTTGGCAACACCCGCGAGTTGTGTTTGGGCCTGGAGGTCGTCACCGCACAAGGTGAGATCTGGCACGGTTTGACCGGCTTGCGAAAAGACAACACGGGCTACGACCTGCGCCATTTGATGATTGGATCGGAAGGCACGCTGGGCATCATCACAGCGGCAACGCTCAAGCTTTATCCGCCACCCGTCGCCCGCCTGACGGCTTGGGTCGCTCTGCCATCGCTCGACGACGCCGTGCGCCTGCTGGGGTTAGCCCACAAACACCTGGGCGCCGGCTTGACGGGTTTTGAAGTCATGAGCCAGTTCGCCCTGAGTCTGGTGGACAAGCACTTTCCGCAGCAACGTGTGCCTTTTGTGAGAGAGGCCTCTTGGTGCGTACTGCTGGAGAACAGTGACCACGAGTCCGAGTCACATGCGCGTGATCAGTTTGAGCGTCTGCTGGAAGCCGCCCTCGACAGTGGCTGTGCGAGCGATGCCGTGGTGGCCGAGAACCTGGCCCAGGCCCAGGCTTTGTGGAACATACGAGAAAGCATACCCTTGGCGCAACCGCTGGAGGGCTTGAACATCAAGCACGACATCTCCTTGCCAGTGTCGAGCATTTCCGCTTTTGTAGACCAAACAGACCGCGCGCTACAGACCAGCTTTCCCGGCGTGCGCATTGTGAATTTTGGGCACCTGGGTGACGGCAACCTGCATTACAACGTGCAGGCGCCGGTCGGGGTGGATGCGGCGACCTTCTTGCGCGAACGCGAGGACGAGGTCAACACCCTGGTCTTTGATGCGGTGCAGGCATTCCGGGGCTCAATTTCCGCCGAGCACGGCGTGGGCACGTTGAAGGCTCACAAGCTGAAGCGCTACAAGACGCCCGTGGCCCTGGGCATGATGCGAGCGATCAAACAAGCTCTCGATCCGCAAGCACTGCTCAACCCAGGCTGCGTGCTGAGCGACGAGTCCTCGCTTTAAGCGCGCAGCTTGAGGGCCAGTCGTTCCAGGCGTGCCCGATACGCTGTCGCGTCGAAAGCGCGTCGGGCATTGTTGCTTTCAGCGGCCGCTTGAGCCACCCGCAGCGATACCGCCACCAAGAGCCGCTCATCCAGCAGGGTAGGCAGCAACTTGGTTTTGCCAAAGGCGGCATCACTGCGCGCCAGATCAGCCAGTGCCAAAACAGCCGCTTTTTTCATCGCCTCGTTGATTTGTGGCGCGCCCATATCCAACGCCGCGCGGAACAAATAAGGGAAGCAAAGGGCGTTGTTGACCTGGTTCGGGTAGTCGGAGCGCCCCGTGGCGGTGATGGCTTCGGGCACCGCTGCCAAGGCCAGCTCAGGACGAATTTCAGGCTCAGGGTTGGCCAGGCCAAACACCACGGGCTTAGCGGCCATGCTGCGCACCATGTCCTGATCCACCACGCCGGGGCCTGACAAACCCAGAAAAACGTCAGCGCCCACCATGGCTTCGCGAAGGGTACGAGCAGCGGTGTCAGAAGCCCATGCTGCCTTTTGACCGTCGTCGCCATTGGCACCCCGGTTCTTGTAAATGACTCCCTTGGAATCCACCACCGACACCTGGCTTTGTGGAAGACCCAGGCTGGCCAGCAGCTCCAGGCAGGCCAGCGCCGCCGCACCCGCGCCGTTGCAAACCAGGCGCACGTCGTCGAGCCGTTTGCCTTGCAAATGCAAAGCGTTCATCAAACCGGCCGCCACCACAATAGCCGTGCCGTGCTGATCGTCATGAAACACCGGGATGGGCAAACGTGCGCGCAGTGCACGCTCGACTTCAAAGCATTCCGGCGCCTTGATGTCCTCCAGGTTGATACCACCAAAGGTGGGATGGAGGCTTGCAATGATGTCAATCAGCTTGCCGGGGTCGGTCTCATCGATTTCAATGTCAAAAGCGTCGATGCCGGCAAAGCGTTTGAATAAAACGACTTTTCCCTCCATCACAGGTTTCCCGGCCAGAGCGCCAATGTTGCCGAGGCCCAGTACCGCCGTACCGTTGCTGATGACCGCCACCAGATTGCCTTTGGCTGTGTACTCATAGGCCAGCTCGGGATCGCGGGCGATTTCCAGACAAGGCACAGCAACGCCTGGTGAGTAAGCCAGCGATAAATGATCCTGACTGGCTACAGGCTTGGTCACACTGATTTCGATCTTGCCGCCAATGTCATCGGCATGCTGCGCGCGGTGATAGGCCAAGGCCGCCACATTCAGGTCCCGCGGGCTCTCTGGCGACACAAATTGTTGCTGCTGAGTTGATACGGGCAGGCCACTGTCGGCCTGCATGAGCTTGTTTGTCATATTCAATCCCTCAAAAATTGACAAGCCAACCAAGGGGATGTCTTGTGATGGCGCGATTCTCGCAGTTACAAGGTAGTTACACATACGCAGTTTCCACAGCGCACGGGTTAAGGTGTTGCAACTTGATTTATGTGAATCGCCGGCGAGAACCGCAAAAAATGTCATGCTGCCAACCAGTTGGCCCTGCCCGCACAACGGCCAGACTATCTTTACCTGGCTTCTAAAATGCCATTTTTTTGAACCACACAGGCACTCATGCCCAACTCTCAGCTACGACCGGTTCGCTCCCAGTACGAAGACTTCATGCGTCACGTGTCCACGCACGGCGTCAAAAAAATGGATCGCACTGGCACCGGCACCACCAGTGTGTTTGGCCATCAGATGCGGTTTGACTTGAACGAGGGTTTCCCGCTGGTCACCACCAAAAAGGTACACCTGCGCTCCATCATTCAGGAGCTGCTGTGGTTTCTGACTGGCTCCAGTAACAACAACTGGCTGAAAGAACGCGGCGTCAGCATTTGGGATGAGTGGGCGCGCGAGGATGGCGACCTGGGGCCGGTCTACGGTGTGCAGTGGCGCAGCTGGCCCAAGCCCGATGGCGGCCACATCGACCAGATTGCCGAAGTCATCAAAACCCTGAAATCCAACCCCGATTCACGTCGCATCATCGTCAGCGCCTGGAATGTGGCAGACCTAGACAAGATGGCGCTGATGCCATGCCATGCGTTTTTTCAGTTCTATGTTGCGCCGTCTCAAGTGGCAGGTGAACCTGGCCGATTGAGTTGCCAGTTGTACCAACGCAGCGCGGACATCTTTTTGGGTGTGCCCTTCAACATCGCGAGCTACGCCTTGCTCACACACATGGTGGCGCAGCAATGTGATCTGCTACCAGGCGAATTTATCTGGACCGGTGGGGATTGCCACATTTACAGCAACCACCACGACCAGGTCGAGTTGCAATTGAGCCGTGAGCCTCTGCCCTACCCCACCCTGAAAATCTTGCGTAAGCCGGCATCCATCTTCGACTATGCGTTTGAAGACTTTGAGGTGCAGGACTACCAATGCCATCCCGCCATCAAGGCGCCTGTGGCAGTCTGATCGGGCGGGCATGCAACTCCACCTGATCTTTGCAAGAGCGTCGAATGGCGTCATCGGTGCCAACAACCGTTTGCCCTGGCATCTGCCCGAGGACCTGGCCCACTTCAAGCAACTGACGCTGGGGTGCCCGGTCATCATGGGCCGCAAAACCTGGGACTCCCTGCCTCCAAAATTTAGACCTTTACCTGGTCGACTCAACGTAGTGGTCACCAGGCAAGCTGAGTTGGTCGAAAGTCTGACCACTGCCGGTGCACAGGTCGCCCACAGCCTGCAAGATGCGATTGACCTGTGTGCGGGCAAGCCACACGCCTGGGTCATCGGCGGCGCAGAGCTTTACGCCCAGGCCTTGCCGCTGGCGTACAGCGCAGAGGTGACCGAAATTGACCACGACTTTGACGGCGATGCCTACGCGCCGCGTCTTGGGCCAGACTGGAAACAGACGCGCTGCGAGCAGCACAGCTCTACGAATGGCCTGACATTCAGATTTGTGACCTACCTGCGCGCGAGTCAGCCAGACTCAGCAGTACTGTCGTCGTGCCAGCCCCGCTGATGCCACCACGCCAGCCAACACATATTCATACAGACGGACCCAATATGAAACTTGCGACCTGGAACGTCAATTCACTCGGCGTGCGCCTGCCCCAGGTGTTGGACTGGCTGGCGGCCAATCCCGTCGATGTGCTGGCCCTGCAAGAACTGAAACTGACGGACGACAAGTTTCCAGCCGATGCGTTCTTGCAGGCTGGCTATCAGGCGCAGTGGTTTGGACAAAAAACCTACAACGGCGTGGCCCTGATCACGCGGCAGCCCGTGGTGGACGTGGTCAAAAACATCCCTGGCTTTGATGACGACATGGCACGCGTCATTAGCGCCACCGTTCCCAGCCCATTGGCCGCAACGGGTGGCAAAGGCATACGTGTCATCGGCGCCTACTTTCCCAACGGTCAGGAGCCGGGCAGCGAGAAGTTTGATTACAAGATGAACTGGCTCAAGGGCCTGCGAAACTGGGTCAGCAAGGAGCTGGCCAGCCATACCCACCTGGTGCTGATGGGGGACTACAACATCACCTTTGACGACGATGACGTGTGGGACCCGATTGGTTTGAAGGACACGATTCACTGCACCGAAGAAGAGCGTTATCACCTCCGTGCGCTGGTCTCCCTTGGTTTGGTCGATGCCTACCGCCTGTTTGAACATGAAGCCAAGAGATACTCGTGGTGGGATTACCGTGACTTTGGGTTCCGGCGCAACCGTGGATTGCGTATCGACCATGTGTTGATCAGCAAAGCCCTGCAGCCCCTGGCCAGTGCCTGCCAAATTGACAAGCAGCCGAGAAAAAATGAGCGCCCCAGTGACCATGCACCCGTGGTGCTCACGCTCGAGGACTCAACACCGATCTGATCTCACCTGCTCTAGAGCCAGGCCCGGACCTCAATCCAGCCCAAGCTCCTGGATTTTGCGGGTGATGGTATTGCGACCAATCCCCAAGCGCTGGGCCGCCTCTATCCTGCGTCCCTTGGTGTTGGCCAGGGCCGTTTCAATCAGTCTGGATTCAAAACGACGGGTCAGGATGTCCCAGACCTCGTTGCTTCCTGAGGCAAGCAGCGCCACGGCCTCTTTGACCAGGCCCAACTCCCAATCATCGTGCGGCATGCTCTGAAGCCTGGGCATGGAAAACACCGAACTTATCGGCGCATCTCCGCCAAGGGCTTCATGACTTACAGCGCCAGCATCCGGCACTTGCGGTGTACCCGCCGGCACAAGTGTTGATGCTGACTCTTCTTGTGAGTGGAACAGGGCCACCTCAGGCGGGAGGTCCTTGGGCTCTATCACTTGGGCTGGTGCCATGACGGTAAGCCAGTGGCACATGTTTTCAAGCTGGCGCACGTTGCCCGGAAAGTTGAACTGGGCCAGACAAGCCAGAGCGGCATCGGCAATCCGTTTGGGCTCCACACCTAGTTGCTGGGCGCTTTGCTGCAAGAAGTGCCTGGTGAGCATGGCCACATCCTCTTTGCGCTCCCGAAGCGCAGGCAAGCGCAGGCGTATGACGTTTAGGCGGTGAAAGAGGTCTTCACGAAACACACCTTCCTTGACGCGCTGCTCCAAGTTCTGGTGAGTGGCAGCAATGACCCTTACATTGGTCTTGACGGCACCATGGCCACCCACCCGATAAAAGTGACCATCGCTCAGCACGCGAAGCAGTCGGGTTTGCAGGTCAAACGGCATGTCACCAATTTCGTCCAGAAACAAAGTGCCGCCATCGGCCTGCTCGAACCGGCCTCGACGCATAGCCTGAGCCCCAGTGAATGCCCCACGCTCGTGACCGAACAATTCGCTCTCCAGCAGGTCTTTGGGAATGGCTGCGGTGTTGATTGCCACAAACGGTCCGTTGGCTCGAGGGGAATGCTTGTGCAATGCACGGGCCACCAGTTCTTTGCCCGAACCCGACTCGCCAGTGATCATGACAGTGACATTGCTCTGGCTTAGCCGACCAATGGCACGAAACACATCCTGCATGGCGGGTGCCTGACCGAGCATCTCAGGCGCGCCAGTCATGCGCTCTTCAGCCACCTCCTCGCGCTGGCTTTCTTCCACCGCACGACGAATCAACTCGACTGCCTTGGGCAAATCGAACGGCTTGGGAAGGTACTCAAATGCCCCGCCCTGAAAAGCGGAAACCGCACTGTCAAGGTCTGAAAACGCCGTCATGATGATGACGGGCAAGCCCGGCAGCTTGGCCTTGACTTTCTCAAGCAACTCCAGACCGGACCCCCCCGGCATGCGGATGTCGCTGACCAGAATTTGCGGCCCCTCGTCATCGCTCGCCGTATTCAGAGCCTGGAGGACATCGCGCGGGTTGGTGAAGCTGCGGGTTGGCAAGTCTGCGCGCAGCAAGGCCTTCTCCAGCACAAAGCGTATGGACTGATCGTCATCTACTATCCAGATCGGCTTCATGTGTTTGTCACCTTAGTTCAAGCCGCCCTGAATCGTCGTCAAGGCAGCGGTATCAATATTTTGAAATCAGTCCGACCAGGAATGCTGTCACATTCGATCGACCCATGGTGTTGCTGAACAAAGGTTTGCGCCAATGTCAGCCCCAGCCCAGATCCGCCGTCCCTCCCCGATACCAAAGGATAAAAAATTCGATCCTTGATAGCGTCTGGGACACCGGGTCCGTTGTCGATGACATGCAATTCCAGTGCCAGGCGATAGCGCTGCTTGCCGAAGGTGATTTGCCGATTCACCCGGGTGTAAAAAGTGATGCGGGCGTCTCCAGCCGCGATGCGATCAGCCAGGGCATGGCAGGCGTTGTGCGCAATGTTGAGCACCGTCTGTATCAGCTGCTCCCGGTCACCCCGAAATTCGGGAATGGACGTGTCGTAATCACGCACCACTTTCAAGCCACGAGGAAATTCGGCCAGGATCAGGCTGCGAACCCGCTCGCAGACCTCGTGAATATTGACGTCGCCGACCAAATGCGGCCGCCGGTGCGGCGCCAACAAGCGATCGACCAGCGTTTGAAGTCGATCGGCTTCATGAATGATGACCTGTGTGTACTCCACCAGTTCCCGTGCCTCGATCTCCATTTCCAGCAACTGAGCGGCGCCCCGTATGCCGCCCAGCGGATTTTTGATCTCGTGAGCCAGGTTACGTATCAGCTCCTTGTTGGCCAGGGCCTGATCGGCCAGACGCTCCTCCCTGTCCTGGCGGGCTTGCTGCTCGAGCGGCAACAGCTCCACGATGAACTCGTGAGCCACCGCAGCCTGGGTGACGACGACGTGCACCAATATGGGATCCTGGTTGAGGCGCTTGAGCTGGGCGTCATATCGAAGGGCTGCAAACGCATTGTTGCTTGCGCCTTGGAGGGCCTTCGCCAGCGCACGTGCGTCCATGAAGCTGTCTGGAAAGTAAGACCCTTCCATGCTGCGCCGGGAAATACCTGAGGCATCCTCGAAGGCCGCATTCGCAAACAGAACCATGCCATGCACATCCACCACGGCAATCAGCGTGGCGAGCAAGTCAAACGCGTGGTAGCCCGGACTGACTGAGGCCTTTGCGGTGGCCCCTGAGCTCTTTGGGTTTGCCATCAACATCAACGCGCAGGAAGGCGTCCGAGCTCACGTCGTATGCCCGCCATGTCACTTTCGTTTCGGACGATGGCAGCCTTGAGCTCTGCCACTCGGTCCAGATATTTCTGGTGATTGCGCATCTCGGCCCCTAACTTTTCAGGCTCACCGTTGTTGTAGTCCTTCAGCATCTCAGCCTGGCGAGCTTCAGCCTTTTTCAGTTCGCTTTCCAGAATCAGGCGGGCATCGTTGTCACGCGCACGCTGGTCTGAGCTTTCCACACGAGGCCTGGATGCAGCTGCTGCACCTGCACCACCCGAAGAATTGGCGGCACTTGCACCAGGTGACGCCGGTGCCGCGGCTGGGCGTGTACCCTGAACCACCGTGACATTTGCCCCGTCCATGGGCTTACACCCCTGCACCCGTGGATCCTGGGGATTGTTGGTGTAGACGTTGTTATCGCATTTGTAAACGCGCTCCTGGCCCTGACTAGACGCCATGAAGAAGCCGGCGATCAGACAAAACAATAAGGACCCGAGAGAGCGCACTTGAATACGGGGGTACATGTTGGGAGTGAGGACAGGTTGGGAAACATCACCGGACATCGGCTAACGCTCCACAGTATCGAGCTAAATTTTAAAAATCATCGCTAGGCTCAGGCATACCAATAAAAAAGGACAGCCGAAGCCGTCCTTTTTTGTCATGCGTCAGCGCGGGTTACAGTGAGTAGTACATGTCGTACTCAACCGGGGACACTTCCACTCGGCTGCGGGTCACTTCCTGCATCTTCAGGTCAATGTAGGCATCGATCCAAGAATCGGTGAACACACCACCCTTGGTCAGGAAGGCGCGGTCCTTGTCCAATGCTTCCAGAGCCTGGTCGAGGCTGGAGCACACGGTGGGTACCAGTTTGTCTTCTTCGGGCGGCAGATGGTACAGATCCTTGCTGGCTGCATCGCCAGGGTGGATCTTGTTTTCCACGCCATCCAGACCCGCCATCAGCAGAGCAGCAAAGCCCAGGTAAGGGTTGCAAAGTGGATCGGGGAAGCGGGCTTCCACCCGGCGAGCCTTGTCAGAGGCCACGTTCGGGATCCGGATAGAGGCAGAACGGTTCTTGGCAGAGTAAGCCAGCTTGACAGGTGCCTCGAAGTGAGGAACCAGACGCTTGTAGCTGTTGGTGCCAGGGTTGGTGATGGCGTTCAGGGCACGAGCGTGCTTGATGATGCCGCCGATGTAGTGCAGTGCGAACTCAGACAGGCCTGCATAGCCATTGCCGGCAAACAGATTCTTGCCATCTTTCCAGACAGACTGGTGAACGTGCATGCCGGAACCATTGTCGCCAGCGTATGGCTTGGGCATGAAGGTGGCGGTTTTGCCGTAGGCATTGGCCACGTTCTGGATCACGTACTTTTGCAGCAGGGTCCAGTCGGCGCGCTCAACCAGGGTCGAGAACTTGGTACCGATTTCACACTGGCCAGCACCAGCCACTTCGTGGTGATGCACTTCAACAGGGATACCGACGGCTTCCAGGATTTGGCACATTTCATTGCGCATATCCATGGTGCTGTCGACTGGGGGCACGGGGAAATAACCACCCTTGACGCGGGGACGGTGGCCGCGGTTGCCGCCTTCGAGCTTGGTACCGCTGTTCCAGGGGCCTTCGTACTCGTCAATCGCGTAGAAGCTGTTGTTGGGCTCAACGCTCCAACGAACTTCGTCAAACAGGAAAAACTCGGGCTCAGGACCGAAGTAAGCCGTGTCACCCAGGCCGGACTGCTTGAGGTACAGCTCTGCGCGTTTGGCAATAGAGCGTGGGTCGCGTTCGTAGGCCTTGCCGTCGGTGGGTTCGATCACGTCGCAAACCAACACCATGGTGACTTCTTCAAAGAAGGGGTCAATGAAGGCGCTGTTGGCATCGGGCATGAGCAACATGTCAGACGCTTCGATGCCCTTCCAGCCAGCAATCGACGAACCGTCAAAGGCTTGGCCTTCTTCGAACTTGCTTTCGTCGAACTGGGACACGGGCGCAGTAATGTGCTGCCACTTGCCACGGGTATCGGTGAAGCGGAAGTCAATAAATTTGACTTCGTTGTCCTTCACCATTTTCATCACGTCTGCGACGGTCTTGGCCATCAAATACTCCTATTGAGTCGTTGTTAAAAAGGAAACACTTTGTATTGATGCAGATTTTGTGCCAGCAACACCAAATCGCTCATCCGCACAGCGCCGCATTTTATGCGCTGAGTTTAGGTACTGGCCACCGGCGCGACTGCGCCACAAGACGGTGCGCAATGCACCATGTCAGTGCAACACATGGGCAAAACGTTGCGCGAGCTAATTTCGCACCAATTCAGGGCCAAGTCGCACGCCCAATAACTGCAAACCGGAGACCAAAGACGGGTACGCGGCATCGACATCGGCTGGAGCCCCCTTCACGCCGAGCTCAATGTGGCGGCCGTGAACCGGGTGGTCGACACTGGGCAAACTGAATATCTTGATCGCGGCGTGCTCTTGCTCAAGAGATTCCATCAGCGGCGTCAAGGTCGCTTCCATGCTGCCATAGGCAATGATGGAACGCTCAACCCATGCATGCACACGAAAAAGGTCTGCGTAGTACGTGTCCAGGACCCACTCGACCATAGGCCAGGCCATCACAGGGAATCCAGGCACAAAATGAACAGCTCCGCCGCCATTGCCATGACAACTGAAACCTGGAATCTTGTTGTACGGGTTAGGAATGATGTGAGCCCCCTCGGGAAACACACCCATGTTCAAGCGATGAATGTTGTCTGGCCGATCTGCTTCATAAACCACGCCCTGTTCACGGGCAACGTCCTGCATACGCTCCTCGATCAGAGACTTGGCTTGGGGATGCAAGGCTAAGCCCACACCCAGTGCGCGCGCTGCACATTGGCGGGTATGGTCGTCGGGCGTGGCGCCAATACCACCGGTTGAAATCACGATATCACCTGAAGCAAATGCACGTTGCAGTGTGTGGGTGATGCGCTCGGGCGAGTCACCCACGTATTCAGCGTAGTCGAGTGGCAGGCCACGGGCATGCAGTAACTCGATAACCTTGCTCATGTGCTTGTCTGCGCGCTTGCCCGACAAGATTTCATCACCAACGATGATCAGCCCGAAGCGGGCACCTGCCTTAGAGGGAAATTGAACCTGGGGATGGAAGGTGGGTTGCATCCGCTAATGCTACCGCGTCTGGTACTGGTACAGCGGTAGAGGCACTCACCGAATGCTCCCGGCGCAGACCTTGCAAGGCAGCCAAGCTGAAGTGGGCAAACCACAGGGATGAGAATGCAAATACCAGCGTGTAAACCCAAATCGCCAGGGGTACCAAAATAACAAACGCAGCGGCAAAGACGGCCCCCGAAGCCCAAATGAGGCTGGGTGCAGCCCCGAGATAGCCACTGAAAACACCAATACCCAGCAACCAGAAACGATAACGTATGAACAATTGCTGGCGCTCCTCTCGGCTGGCATGGGCAGCCAAGGCATCAAATGCCATGACCCTGTAAGTGAGCCAACCCCAGATCAGCGGCGGGAGGACCAAAATCAAAGGGGGGAAAAGCCAAAGTGGCAAAGAGATCACCAGTACCAATAACGCCATGGCCAAAGACCCCAGCGACCAGGCCAGGCTGAACATGAATGTGCCCCCCTGTTTGCGCTCCAGATTGGAGAAACGCTTTTCTGCAACGAGCGACACCAGGGAAGGGGTCATGAACAGAGCCACGACAAACATCGACAAAATCACAATCAGTGGCGTCACCGAAAAAATCACGATCAACGGTGCCACGACTGCGTTGAGAGGACCCAAGCCCATGCCCTCAAGCCACCCCAGGACGCTGGAGACGATGGCGGATGCCTGGATTTGGGTGCGAACGATATCGAGCGCAGCATCCCAAAAGAAGTAACCCAGGCCCAGGGACAAGGTCACCATCAACACCAAAGGAAGAAACGAGAGCGCAATCACACGAGGGTGGACACAGTACGCCACCGCACGCCAAAAAGAATCCAGAAACAAGCCCATACGGAGAGCATAACGCCTGATGTCCAAGCACCAGGGTTTGAGAAATCAGGTCAAGCCTGCCCGACCAGTCTCTTGAGACCCTGCCACTGCTGAGACCAAAATCCAAGACCGTAGTCCCTGGAGCTCTCGAGCTGATCAGGTACACCCGTGGGATCAAACCGATGTTGGAAACGAGCTGTGCCGAACAGCATGTCCCACCAAGGCAAAAGCACACCGAAGTTGTGATTCATACCATCCAGACCGTGGTGCCGGCGGTGGAAGCAAGGACTGATCCAAAGGCGCTCACCCCAGCGCCCAAACCACAGGCGTACGTTGGCGTGCTGCAGGCTTTCGCTCAGTTGGGTCAGCACTACGATAGCCACGTACTGTGCAGGTGGTACACCGATCAGTTGCGCAAGCACCGCTTGCAACACATGCCGTAAAAGATCGTCGAGAAGATGGTTGCGGTTGTCGCTCCACATGGTGAGTTCACGCTGGGCATGATGCAGGGAATGCAGGCGCCACAAGACATTGAAATGGTGCTGAGCTCGGTGCAGCCAGTACGCAAATAAGTCGAAAGCCAAGAGGTAGATCAACAGGCTCACCAGAGGCCTGTCAGTGACACCAGGCCAGAGTGCGTCCAGGTGCCATGTCTCCAGTCCTGCGACTCGCAAGACACCAAACAGTTCATCTAACCAGGGCTTCAGGAGAAAAAACACCAGCAGCCTGAACAGGCCCAAGCGATGTAGCAGGGTGTACAACATATCCGTTCGCACCGTGGCGTGGTCCTGCACAGCCCGCACCGGCCTCCAACGCTGCAGAGACCCGATCACCGTCACGATCAGGAGCAATTGCACGCAGCCCGCCACAAACCACCCTGATGCCATCAGGCCATCCTCCAGGAAATTCGCCATCCCCATGGCAAACAGCAGGGGGACGAGAATTTCCTCAAACAGCAGCTGCTGGGCTTGTGAAAACAGGGAAACAAAAAAGTCCAACATATCGCTGAGAGAAATGCCAGTCAGTCAAAAGAAACGCCTGCCGTGTGACCTTCCATCCAGCGGCGGTAGTCTGGATGCTCGCGTAATGTTTTAAAACAAAAACCCTTGCTTTTCAGGCCCACGATCAATGGCTCCAGGTTTGCCGGCGCCCAGGGATCTTGACGTGACCATATGCCCAAGTGAGCGAGCAAGATGTTGCCCGGCCGTATCTCGCCTAAAGCCTTTTTTAGCAGAGCTATGTTACTAAAGGCTTCACTGGGCAGTTCGTCTCCCAGAAATCCGGTTGCTGACCATCCCACGTGAGCGTAACCACAGGCTCGAGCCACCCCCAGTAGCTTTGCTGAGGTTTTGCCGCCTGGAGCCCGAAACAAAGGCAGGCTGGGTTTGCCGGTAATCACGGCCAGCCTCTGAGAAGCACGGCTGATTTGCTTGCAGTATTGTTCTGCGCTCCAGGTGGACTCCAGGCCTTGCTGCGGGCCGGCGCTGGGCTTCATCCGAAAAGATGAGCCAGTGCCTGGGAGGTCTTGGCGCCAATAAACATGGTCATAGGTGTGGCTCGCAAACTCGTGGCCCTCCGCCGATCGAGCCTTCCACCAGGGTGCCCAATGGTTGCCCAAACTTCCATCGCCCTCTTGGGTGCGCTCGTTGGCTGCAAAAAAAGTGACACGAACGTCTTGCCGCTTCAACACCTGGGCAACAAGTGGTGCGATGCCCATGTGCCCCGTATCAAACGTCAGGTACAGGGGTTTATCACAACCATTGACCTCTGCGGACGGCGATGCCCCCGCCTGAGTTGCGACGGCAGCGACCACGACCAGGGCACAAGCATCAAAGCGGCGCATGGTCCAGGGTCCACACGCCGTGCGGCGAATCGCCCACTTTTATTTGCCGAACCACTCGACGAGTTTTCGTATCAATCACAGTGAATTTGCCTGCCCAGCGGGAACTCAGCAAAAGATGCTGTCCATTGGAGGTCACGTCCATGCAGTCGGGACCACTGGGTGCGTCATATCTGTCCACCACTGCCATGGTGAGGTAATCGATCTTGCTAATCGTGTTGGCCACCCGATTGCTCACGTAAACATGGCGCTTATCCCCTGCAGATCGGAATGCATGCGCCCCCTTGCCCGTCTTGATGCGTTTCACAAGTTTGGGTATGGCCGAGCCGACATCAAAAACTTCGACGCGGTCTGAGCCGGTCAGCCCGACCAGCAAGAACCTGTCGTCCGGCGTGCCAAATACATCCGCTGGCATGGCGCCGGTCGCGATACGCCACAGGATGGATTGGTTTTGCAAGTCGATGGCAACGAGCTCGTTACTGTCTTGCATGGTGCTGTAAATGACCTTGCTCCCGCTATCAATCCAAAGGTGGCTGGGCGTTTTGCCGGTGGCGACACGTTTGACCAGCGCAATATTGGTACCGTCCCAACGATAGATGTCAATGTGGTTCAGTCGGTTGGCTGCCGTCACAAACCATTTCATGTCGGGAGAAAACCGCAATTGATATGGATCCATCACACCACGGACCGTGCGCTGCACGAGCGCCGTCGCGGGATCAATAAAGGTCAGCGAGTCACTCAGGGCGTTCGCCACGATCAATGATTTGCTGTCTGGCGTCAGATACAGGTGATGTGGCTCCTTGCCAGTCTCAATTTCCTTGATCACCGACCAGGTCAAAGGATCAATGACGCTGACATTTGCATCCTGGGAGTTCAACACAAAGATTGGCTTGGTCACAGTTTGCGCCCATGCAGCGGAGGAGGCGCTTACCGCAAGGTGCAGCGCAAGCAAGCGGAAAAAAAACAGGGACACAACATCAAACCGAGATGAGAAATTTTTCACAAAGAATGGAATAGCTTGGGAAAGGTTAACGCACCGCAGTGGAGATCGTATGGCCGACCATACACAGGGGAGATAAAAAGTGTAGGGGCCGTTATGTCGACCGCGGCACCAGCTTGGTCAAATCAGCAGCACTCAACCAACGCCATTGGCCCGGCAAAAGATCTTCCGGCAAAGTCAGGTCACCAATCCTGGATCGGTGTAGGCCTTCAACCCGGTTGCCAACAGCGGCCAGCATGCGCTTGACCTGGTGGTATTTGCCTTCGGTCAGCGTCAAACGCAAGTGCAGTGCAGCGCCATCAGCATCCACTATCTCGCATGCGGCGGCCTTGACGGGCTTGGGATCGTCATCCAGAACCACGCCGGCAACCAGGCGCTCGACCTGCTGATGGGTGAGCGGGTGCTTGGCGGTCACCTCGTAAACCTTGGGTAAATGCTTTTTGGGCGAACTCATGCGGTGTATGAACTGACCATCGTCGCTCAATAGCAGCAGCCCGGTTGTGTCCTGATCCAGACGCCCGACCGCTTGGACACCCTGAACCGCGCTTTTTTGAGGGCGCAGGCGCAGGGCTGAGGGCAACAAGGTGTAGATGCTGGGATAAGTGGACGGCTTTTGGGAGCACTCCGTACCGGCCGGCTTGTTGAGCATGAGATAGGCCTTGGTGTGACAAATCCAATCAACGCCCTGTACCGTATAGTGCAGCCCCTCAGACGACCACTCGGAGCTCGGATCACTGACCTTGCTGCCGTTAACGGACACCAAACCTTGCTGGATCAGTCCAGCACAGACCCGTCGGGTGCCAAAACCCTGGCTGTAAAGAATATTGTCAAGCCGCATTGTTGTCATGCTGATATTGTCCAATGAGACAGCACCCCCTTCAGATAATCAGATCCATGACATCGATAAATAGACGACACCTGCTGGCACTTGGCGCCGGTTTGGGACTAACGCCTGTTGGCGCGCAGGCACAAGCGCGACGAACGGGGCGCCTTGTGGTGATTGGTGGCGCAGAAGACAGGCTTCAAGATCGCGTCATCCTGCGCCGGTTCGTGGAACTGTGCGGCGGTGGCACCGCACGAATCCTCGTCATGACGGCGGCCAGTGGTGACCCGGATGCCAGTTGGCGGGGCTATGAGCCCGTGTTTCGCGAGCTAGGGGTCAGCGACATCTCTGCGTTGACCATACGCACTGCCGAGGAAGCGAATGATGTGACCTTGATCCAGCAAATACTGGCGGCCGATGGCATTTTCATGACGGGTGGTGACCAGCGACGTCTGATGAACCTGATTTGGGAAACCGACACAGCCAGGGCCATGCACACCGCGTTTCACGCTCGCGGTTGCTGCATAGGTGGCACCAGCGCTGGGGCGGCTGCCATGTCGCGCCTGATGCTCGCAGAAGGAAGTACACCCAGGCTGCCTGAAAAAGATGCCGCCATACTGGACCTGGGACTGGGGTTTGTGTCCCGAGCCATCATCGATCAGCATTTTTCAGAACGCCGTCGTTTGGGCCGACTGCTGTCAGTCCTGGCTCAGCGTCCGGACATGCTGGGCATAGGCATAGATGAGGATACGGCTCTGGTCATTGAACGTGCACACAGTGTCGAAGTCATCGGCAAAGGTGCCGTGACCCTGCTGGATGCGCGAGCCATGACCTCCAACTTCGCGGATATCGAAGCCAACGAGCGCCTCGAGTTACTGGGCGTGCGCCTGCACCTTTTGCCGGCGGGTTACCGTTACAGCGTCATCCCTGGAGAGCGCGGCGCCCGCCGAATTTCGGCCTCGCTGATGGAAGCTGTAGAGCTGCTAGTGGCACCCGGTCCGATCAGGGGCTGAAGTTCAAAGGGTCCCCGGCTCAAGTGAATACTCACGACGTTTTCGTGGGGGAAAGCTCACCGTAAGCCCCCAACCAGACAATATTTTCTGGTTTCGAGTTGGCATAAATATCAATGACTGTGGGAAAAGTATGAGCAACGAAAAGGAAGATCAACTGCTACAGGCCTATATCGAGCGCCTGGAGTTGGCCGAACAGATGCTGCCGATGATAGGCAGGTTGTACCGAAACAACGGCATTCTGCTGCGTATTTACGGGCGGGCCATTAACAACGTGACCACCGTTGACATCCTCAAGACCCACCGTTTTGCGCGTCAGTACACGGGTGAAGAGCTTTCCATTCAACACAGCTTTAAGCTCGTTGTGGCCATGGAAGCCCTGCAACTGGCGCCCGCCAAGATTGACCTGGGGCGTCTCACGAACAAATGGCTAGCTGCGGGCAATGGCGTCTCTGCCAATGATTTCCTTCGTGAGGAATTGGCTCCTATCGTCGGCCACCCGGACCCTCTGCTCAAAGAGCCTCGCGACATCGTCCTGTACGGCTTTGGACGCATCGGCCGTTTGCTGGCTCGCCTGTTGATCGAGCGCACCGGCAAGGGCAACAAGATGCGCCTGCGCGCCATTGTGGTCCGCAAGGGCAAGGGCAATGACCTCGAGAAGCGCGCTGCCCTGCTGCGCCGGGACTCAGTGCACGGCCCCTTCAACGGCTCCATCGTCGTGGACAACGAGAACAGCGGCATCATCGCCAATGGTGTGTTCATCAAAGTGATCAATGGCGAAGGCCCAGACAAGATCGACTACACGGCCCACGGCATCCACAACGCCATCGTGATCGACAACACCGGCTCTTGGCGCGATGAGGCGGGCCTTTCTCTGCACCTGCAGAGCCCGGGTGTTTCCCGCGTTCTGCTGACAGCACCGGGCAAGGGCTCGCTCAAGAACATCGTGTACGGCATCAACAGCGGCGAACTGAAAGACGACGACAAAATCGTCACTGCCGCCAGTTGCACCACCAACGCCATCGTGCCGGTGCTCAAGGCCATCAGCGACAAGTTTGGTATTGAGCATGGCCACGTGGAAACGGTGCACTCCTTCACCAACGACCAGAACCTGATCGATAACTACCACAAGGCCGAGCGCCGCGGTCGCAGCGCGCCGCTGAACATGGTGATCACCGAAACGGGTGCAGCCAAAGCTGTTGCCAAGGCGCTGCCAGAGCTGGCAGGCAAGTTGACCGGTAATGCCATACGCGTGCCCACACCCAACGTGAGCATGGCCATCCTGAACCTGACGCTGGGTGCTGAAACCACCAAGGAAGCGCTAAACACCTACCTGCGTGATTGCGCGCTGAGCCCCGAGCTGCAAGAGCAGATCGACTACAGCGCCTCCACTGAAATCGTCTCCAGCGACCTGGTGGGTTCTCGCCACGCTGGCGTGGTGGACGCGCCTGCCACCATCGCCAACGGACGCAACATCGTGCTGTACGTGTGGTACGACAACGAGTTCGGCTACAGCTGCCAGGTGGTACGTCTGGCACAACAGATGGCAGGAATTCAATTCGCCTCTTTCCCGGTGTAATTTAATCTGCGTACCGCAAAGGGCTGCTGTGCTTACGGATAGGCGCAGAAGTCCCTCGCGATCAAGGCATGCCGGAAATCGAACATGCCGCTGGTTTGATAGCCCCTCCACCCTGATGGGGCGTGGGGCGTGGCTCGTACCTGTTCTGGCCTAACTCTCCGTTTAGGCGTATCTGATACCAGGCCTCGGTGCGGCAATATACTGTACGCGCATACAGTTATGACCACCCAGCCCGTACTCCCCACCCTCAACCTCCCAGCAGGCCCTTACCCGGCGCTGCTGTGCGTGGGCGCTCCCGTGTGGGTCTCAGAGGTCGCATCAAGGGTACGTGCCGGCTTTCCTTCACCTGCCGAAGACTTCCTGATCCAGCGTGTGGACCTGATGGCCAAGCTCGTGAAGCATCCGCAAGCCACCTACCTGATACGGGTGCGGGGTGAATCCATGCGCGAGGCCGGCATCTTTGACGGCGACGTGGTCATGGTGGACCGGGCCATCAAACCCCGCCATGGCCAGATCGTGGTCGCCGTGGTGGATGGCGACTTCACCATCAAGCAACTCCACCAACGCCAGGGCCAAGTCAAGCTCAAAGCTGCCAACCCCACCTTCCCCGACATCACCCCCAAGGATGGCCAGACCCTCGAGATCTGGGGCGTGGTCACCAGCAGCATCAAACAGTTTCCGAACTGAGCCCAGGCACTTGCCTTTGCTTTGCTTTGCTTCGCTATGCATTTGTCATTGGATTCGTGACATGTACGCCCTGGTCGATGGCAACAACTTCTATGTCTCCTGCGAGCGCGTCTTCAGACCCAGTCTGAGTGGACGACCCGTGGTGGTCTTGAGCAACAACGACGGCTGTGCCATTGCCCGCTCCAACGAAGCCAAGGCACTGGGCATTGCCATGGGAGCGCCTTGGTTCAAGATCAAGCACCTGGCTGAATCCGATGGACTGGTCGCCCTCTCAGCCAACTTCGCCCTGTATGGAGACCTCAGTGACCGCATGATGAGCCTGGCCGCTGGACTGGGCCCCGCCCAAGAGATCTACTCCATTGATGAAAGCTTCATCGACCTCACTGGGGTGAGAGGTAACCTGACCGAGCGCAGCCACAAGATCCGCTCGCGCATCTTGCAGTGGGTGGGTATCCCCTGTGGCATAGGCATAGGCGCGACCAAGACCCTGGCCAAGCTGGCCAACCATGTGGCCAAGACGGCAGAACGTAAACCTGGCAGCTACCCAGACCACCTTGCTCAAGTGGCTGACCTCACCGCACTCAGCCAAGCTGACCTGTATGCCGTGCTGGGCGCCACACCCGTCCAAGACATCTGGGGCGTTGGACGCCAGATCACGAAGCAGCTCAATGCGGGTGGCATCACCACGGCACTGCAACTGGCTCAGCTCGATGCCGCCACCGTCAAAAGAGCTTGGTCTGTGGTGCTGGAGCGCACTGTGCGTGAACTCCAGGGCATCTCCTGTGTGGACCTGGATGATGAGCCAGCGTCCAAGAAAGAAATTGCCTGTACCCGCTCCTTTGGGCGCGCCGTCACCGAACTCTCTGATCTCCGGGAAGCCGTTACAGAGTTCGCCAGCCGCGCGGCCGTCAAACTCAGAAAGCAGGGCAGCCAGGCAGGCCAGATCTTGGTGTTCATCCGTACCAGCCCCTTCAGAAAGGACGAGCAGTACAGCCGCTCAGTCACCGTGCCACTCATGCGCCCCAGTGCAGATACTGCTGTCTTGGTCACCTCTGCTTTGAAAGGCCTCAAAGCCATCTACCGACCCGGTATCAACTACGCCAAGGCCGGTGTCATGTTGCTGGATTTGCAATCCGACGCCATCCAGCAGTTTGAACTGGACCTGGAGGACGAGGACAACTCAGACCGGAGCCGGCTGATGGGCACCCTGGATCAGCTCAATGACCGCTTTGGCCGGGGAACAGTGATCGTCGGCAGCGCGGGGTTGGCGGGCAACAAGCGAGTTTGGTACATGAAGCAAGATCGCAGAACGCCGGGGTACACGACTTGCTGGGATGAGTTGCCGGTGGCCAGGGCTTGATCCCATGCCTGGATGGGCTGTGAATGATGGGACGGGCTGTGAGTGACAGGATGGGACGGGATGAAATTTGGCAAAGTAAACCCACGTACAGCAGGCCTATCGTAGGTTCCTCCGCTGCATTACTACACTTCGAGCGAAGGATCATCCATCGCCTCTATGCATTTGCCCTGAAGACAGCCATGCAAAACCTCAAGCCCCAAGCTCCCAACGACCGTAGCCCGCAACATAGCGCCGACCACAGTGCTCAACACAGGCCTGCACGTCGCGCCGCGCTGGCGACATTGGCCAAGCTGACCGCCGTCGCAATCGGTGGCATGGGCGCGATGGGTATTGCCGGTCAGGCCTGGGCCAAGACGCCGCTGGTCAACATCGAGGTCTGGAAGGACCCGAACTGCGGTTGCTGCAAGGACTGGATCTCGCACCTTCAAGCCAGGGGCTTTGAAGTCAAGGTCTATGACACGGGTAACAACGCCGCAAGGGCCCGCTTGGGCATGCCCGCCAAGTTTGGCTCCTGCCATACGGCTCTGGTCCAAGGGTATGTGATCGAAGGGCACGTCCCTGCTGCTGACATCCATCGCCTCCTCAAAGACAAGACGCCAGCGATAGGCTTGTCCGTGCCAGGCATGCCGGTGGGCTCTCCGGGCATGGACGGCCCAGAGTACGGCGGACGCCGGGATCGCTACGACGTGGTTCTGGTCCAGAAGAACGGAGAAGGTCGGGTGTTTAACTCGTACAAATGAGGACCGGGTCAACGATCCAAGCTCTGACCCATGTGCACCAACTTCAGTCCCACACGAAACGGCACCTGGGTCAAGAACAGCCTGGGGGTGGATTGGCCGGACATCCATTACCCGCCTGAAGCCTATCCCGGCTACGACGCGCCCATCGCTTTGCTCGGCGACGATCATCAGGCCCCATTGGTGCGTACTGCCCGCTTTGGCTTGATGCCGCATTGGGCCAAGGACAACACCATCGGCAGACGCACCTACAACGCACGCTGTGAGACCGTTGCAGAAAAGCCGTCTTACCGCAGCCCTTGGCGCAAGCGTCACTACGCCATTGCCCTGCTGGATGATTTCTTTGAACCCAACTGGGAGAGCGGTGTGGGGGTGCGTTGGCGGATCAAGCGCCGAGATGGAGAGCCCATGGGGGTGGCCAGCATCTGGGACCGCTGGCTTGATCCCCAGACCGGCGAGATCGTGCACTCCTTCTCAATGCTCACGGTCAATGCCGACGGGCATGCGGTGATGGGGCATTTCCATCGACCGGGGGACGAGAAGCGCAGCGTGGTGGTCCTGGAGCCGGAGCAGTTTAGGGATTGGCTGTATGCCAGCCCAACTGCGGCGGCAGGGATGTGTCGGTGTCCTGATGAGACGGTTTTGGTTAGTGAAGCTGCGCCTCGGGGAGGCAAAGGGTCAGGTGACCTCTTTATGTGAATGTCGATCGACGCCTATGAGGTGTTGAGATGTTTGCCGGCCACGCAATGCCAGAAGGGAGCTCGTCACAAGCTTTTGTAGTGGTACGGGTGTGTACCCCGAACCATACCCCGACCACAAACCGGAAACAGCTGGACGTCAATGGACCAACAGAGCATCCATTAAGACGTAAGTTATTGAAATTAAAAAAGAAAAAAGGCATCCGACAGTTCTGTTGGACGCCTTTAGACGTTATGTTGGTGGAGCTGGCGGGATTTGAACCCGCGTCCGCAAGCCTTTTTCGAGCAGTTCTACATGTGTAGCCGTCTGGTTTAAGTCTCGCCTTTGGCATCGCGCAGTGGCACGCTATGCAAAACGCCAGCAACCTATTTTCTTGATCCACCCTAAGTTACCCAAGGTGGACCCAGCCAAATGAAGTTACCCCGCAGCCTGGACTGACGCACCTTGCGATGCTTCAACCCTTGCCCAGCCTATTGGCTTGCTGTTGCGAGGCTCACGTGCAATTAAGCAGCGAGTGCGAAACGTTCGTCGTTTGCAGTTAGGTTTTTTCAGCTGTTTTACGAGGTGACTGAACCTCGACATGCCCTGCGCCGCGTCCGAACCCACGTCGAAACCAGTGCAGCCCCACGGTGATCATTTTAAGTCACTGCCACTGTTTTCAAGTGCGGTGTCGCAAAGAAAGGGTAACTATCGTCCCAACAGCAGGGGTATCAGCTCACGTGCGTCCTGAACCGATGCATGAGCACCCCAGGACGCGGCATCATGGTGTTCGCCCAGATAGCCATATAGCGCAGCAACAGTCAGCATGCCGGCGGCCAAGCCTGCAACAATGTCACGCTTGTCATCCCCCACATAGACACAGCGGCGTGGATCCAGTCCCATGCGACGTGTTGCCTCCAGCAGCGGCTCCGGGTGAGGTTTGGCATGTGCCGTGGTGTCACCACTGATGATGGCAGCAGCCGTTGAGAAGATCGGCATGTCGGAAGTGAGCGGCTGTGTGAAACGCGTCGACTTGTTCGTTACGACCCCCCAAGGCATGCGACGTTGGACCAAACCCTGGATCAATTCGTTGACACCGGGAAATGGCTGGGTTCTCGTCGTTAAACATGCAGCGTAATTCACAAAGAATTCGTCCCTGTGGGCCTCAAATTCGGGATGATCTGGCTGCATACCAAAGGCCACGCCCAGCATGCCACGCGCCCCTGCCCCCACCATGGGGCGATACCGCTCAAGGGGCAGCGCCGGTAATCCACGATCGGTGCGAAGCTTGTCTACTGCCGCCGCCAAATCGGGTGCACTGTCGACCAAAGTGCCATCCAAATCGAAAAGAACACCGTGAATGTCAGAGAACACACAAACTCCGTCAGGCCAAGGGGCGCTGTGTCGCAAACATGTAATTCACGGAGGTATCACCACTGAGCCAATATCGCTTGGTCAGAGGGTTGTATTCCATGCCCTTTGTGCGCTGCAAATCCAAACCCGCATCCCGACAAAACGACGCCAGTTCACTCGGGCGGATAAATTTTGCGTACTCGTGTGTGCCCTTAGGCAACATGCTCAGGACATATTCCGCACCCACAATCGCAAAGAGAAAAGATTTGGGGTTGCGGTTGATGGTGGAGAAAAAGACCCGCCCACCCGGTTTGACCAGAGATGCACAAGCCCTGACCACCGATGCAGGATCGGGCACATGCTCCAGCATTTCCATACAGGTGACCACGTCGTATTGGCCAGGCTGTTCTGCCGCCAGTGCCTCAGCGCTGACCTCGCGGTACTGCACGCGTGGCGTCTGGGCTTCGAGGGCGTGCAACTGTGCCACCCGCAGCGCCTTTGATGACAAATCTATGCCCGTCACAGTTGCACCCGCCCGCGCCATGGCGTCGGACAAAATACCGCCACCGCAGCCGATATCCAATACCTTCTTTTCCGCCAAAGGCGCTATGGCCTTGATCCAGTCCAGGCGCAAGGGATTGATTTGGTGCAAAGGCCGGAACTCACTTTCTTTGTCCCACCAGCGGTGGGCAAGCTCCGAAAATTTGGCCAATTCAGCTGGATCGGCATTGACCGCGGAATTTGACAAGGATGTGGGAGTCGTGGTGGTTGCTGAAGTCATGCCTGGATTATCGGAAAAATAGCCAAGCCCAAGCAGCATACGGGATTGGCCTTGTTTGATAGATGCTCAGATAACAAAAAACCCGCCGAAGCGGGTTTTTTGTTGAAAGCTCAAGAGCTTACTTGTTTGGGCGGGTGCCGACCACTTCGATTTCGACGCGGCGGTTCTTGGCGCGGCCTTCTGCGGTCTTGTTGTCAGCCACAGGTTGCTTCTCGCCCTTGCCTTCCGTGTAAACGCGGTTCTTCTCGATGCCCTTGGACACCAAGTAAGCCTTGACGGCTTCAGAACGCTTCACAGACAGCTTTTGGTTGTATGCATCGCTACCAACGGAGTCGGTATGACCGACAGCGATGATCACTTCGAGGTTGATGTTCTTGACCTTGGCCACCAGATCGTCCAGCTTGGCTTTGCCTTCGGCCTTCAGAACAGCCTTGTTGAAGTCAAAGAAAGCATCTGCTGCGTAGGTCACCTTGCTGGCGGCAGCGGGTTGAGGCGCGGGAGCAGGAGCCGGTGCTGCCTTGGGCGCTGGAGCAGGAGCAGCTGCGGGGGCAGGTGCAGGCGCAGGCTCAGCCTTTTGGACAACGATGGCGCCGTCGCAGCCAGGGGCAGCGGTCGCAGGGGTCCAGCTGGCATCGCGCCAGCACTCGCCAGCGGCGTTCTTCCAGACTTCGCCAGATGCATTGCGCCAGTTGTCGATGGTTTGAGCACCGGCAGCACCAGCCACCAGGACGGACGCGACCAGCATCGCCACTTTGTTCAGTTTTTTCAAGGTTATTCTCCTGATGGAAAGCCGCAGTAAACCTGCGATGAAACGAAGTAACCCGACCGCAACACACGGAAAGGCATGTAAATATTGTGCCACAGGGCGCCAGTGATTCTTGCCAAAACGCGAATGGGACGCCTGACTATTGTTTGAGCAGCGTCAACCGTTGTGACTTTGCCACATTGGCATGTCCGTAAAATACTCGGTTTTGCGTCGCAGGCCCCTTTTTAATGACTTCATTCGCCAAAGAAACTCTGCCCATCAGCCTTGAAGAGGAGATGCGCCGCAGTTACCTCGATTACGCCATGAGCGTGATTGTGGGTCGCGCCTTACCTGACGCTCGTGACGGCCTCAAGCCCGTGCACCGGCGGGTACTGTTTGCCATGCACGAGCTCAACAACGACTGGAATCGGGCCTACAAAAAGTCGGCACGTATCGTTGGCGATGTGATTGGTAAATACCACCCGCACGGTGATCAATCGGTCTACGACACCATTGTCCGCATGGCGCAGGATTTTTCGATGCGCCACATGCTCGTCGATGGTCAAGGCAATTTCGGCTCTGTGGATGGCGACAACGCAGCGGCCATGCGTTACACCGAGATCCGCCTGGCGAAGATCGCGCACGAGCTGTTGGCGGACCTGGACAAGGAAACGGTTGACTTCGGACCCAACTACGATGGCTCCGAAAAAGAGCCGCTGGTTTTGCCCACGCGTCTGCCCAACTTGCTGGTCAATGGCTCCGGGGGCATTGCCGTTGGCATGGCGACCAACATTCCGCCGCACAACCTCAACGAGGTGGTTGATGCTTGCCTGCATTTGTTGCGCAACCCGGATGCCAGCATTGATGATTTGATGGAAATCATCCCGGCCCCTGACTTTCCCACGGCCGGCATCATTTACGGCATCAATGGCGTCAAGGATGGTTACCGCACGGGACGCGGCCGCGTCGTGATGCGGGCTCGTTGCCATTTTGAGGACATCGACCGAGGTCAACGACAAGCCATCATCGTTGACGAACTGCCCTATCAGGTGAACAAGAAAACGCTCCAGGAGCGGATGGCAGAACTGGTGCACGAGAAAAAGCTGGAGGGCATCAGTCACATTCAGGACGAATCAGATAAATCGGGCATGCGCCTGGTGATTGAGCTCAAGCGCGGTGAAGTGCCTGAAGTTGTGTTGAACAACTTGTACAAACAAACCCAGCTGCAAGACACCTTTGGCATGAACATGGTGGCGCTGGTCAATGGTCAGCCCAAACTTTGCAACCTGAAAGACCTGATCGAGGTTTTCCTGGACCACCGGCGCGAAGTGGTGACTCGGCGAACGGTGTTCGAGTTGCGCAAGGCCCGCGAGCGCGGTCACGTGCTGGAGGGTTTGGCCGTGGCACTGGCCAATATCGACGAGTTCATTGCCATCATCCGCAATGCGCCCACTCCTCCTGTGGCCAAGGCTGAACTGATGACGCGCTGCTGGGACAGCAAACTGGTGCGGGAGATGCTCACCCGCACCCGTGCTGATGGCGGCCTGATCAGTGCTGACGACTACCGCCCTGACGGTCTGGAAGCCGAATTTGGCATGGGTGACGATGGCCTCTATCGCCTGTCTGAAACCCAGGCCCAGGAAATTTTGCAGATGCGTCTGCAGCGCCTTACGGGCCTGGAACAGGACAAGATCGTCGCCGAGTACAAGCAGGTCATGGCCGAAATCGACGACCTGCTGGACATCCTGGCACGCCCCGAGCGCGTGTCCATCATCATCGGCGAAGAACTCGGTGCCATCAAGGCTGAATTCGGTCAAACCAAACTGGGCGCGCGCCGTAGCCTGGTCGAACACAGTTCTTTTGACTTGAGTACCGAGGACCTGATCACCCCAACAGACATGGTGGTCACGCTCAGTCACAGCGGCTACATCAAGAGCCAGCCCCTGGGTGAATACCGGTCGCAAAAACGCGGTGGACGAGGCAAGCAAGCCACAGCGACCAAAGAAGACGACTGGGTGGATCAGCTGTTCATCGCCAACACGCACGATTACATCTTGTGTTTCTCTAACCGGGGCCGCTTGTATTGGCTCAAGGTATGGGAAGTGCCTCAAGGTTCTCGCGGCTCCCGCGGTCGCCCCATCGTGAACATGTTCCCACTGACCGATGGCGAAAAAATCACCGTGGTTTTGCCGCTCACAGGCGACAAACGCAGTTTCCCTGCCAATGAATTCGTGTTCATGGCCACCAGCATGGGTACGGTCAAAAAGACCGCGCTGGACGAATTCAGCAACCCGCGCAAGGCCGGCATCATTGCCGTCGATCTGGACGAAGGGGACTACCTGATTGGTGCTGCACTGACCGACGGCAAGCACGATGTGATGCTATTCAGTGACGGTGGCAAAGCCGTGCGTTTTGACGAAAACGACGTACGTCCCATGGGCCGCAATGCACGCGGTGTGCGCGGCATGATGCTTGAAGATGGGCAGGGCGTGATCGCCATGCTGGTCGCCGAACAGGACGACCCCACAGCCGAAGGGGCCTCGGCAGCACGCACCAGTGTGCTGACCGCCACCGAAAATGGCTATGGAAAACGGACCCCTATCTCGGAATACACCCGGCACGGTCGTGGCACCAAGGGCATGATCGCCATTCAGCAGAGTGAACGCAATGGCAAGGTGGTTGCCGCCACCTTGGTCCACGCGGAAGACGAGATCATGCTGATCACGGACAAGGGTGTGCTGGTGCGCACGCGAGTGAGCGAAATTCGAGAGCTGGGCCGAGCCACCCAGGGGGTCACGCTGATCGGCCTGGATGAAGGCTCTCGTCTGAGCGGGCTGCAGCGCATCATGGAAAACGACGCCATCGCCCAGGACAATGACACCGAGGCCACCCCCGACACCAGCACGGATACCGACACTGGCGTTTCCGGAGATTAAGCCCGTGACGCAACGCCCCTATAACTTTTCAGCCGGGCCGGCAGCCATGCCCGAGGAAGTACTCGCCCAGGCGGCTGAGGAAATGTTGAATTGGCCAGACGCTCAAGGCCATCTGTCTGGCATGGGCGTGATGGAGATGAGCCATCGCGGCAAAGAATTCATCTCCATACATGAGCGAGCGCAGGCTGACTTGCGAGAGTTGCTTGATATTCCGAGCAACTTTCACATTCTGTTCATGCAAGGCGGCGGGCTGGCAGAAAACGCGATCGTCCCCATGAACCTGATCGCGCGCAACTCTGCACGTGGCGGGCCTGCCAAAGCCGATTTTGTGGTGAGCGGAAGCTGGAGCCAAAAGTCTTTTCAGGAGGCCGCCAGATACGGCCAGGCACATTTGGCCGCAAGCAACTCCGAAAGCCAGCACCGAACCTTGTCCAGCCCAGCCCGTTGGCAGCTCAGCAATGATGCAGCTTATGTGCATGTGTGCACAAATGAAACCATTCATGGCATCGAATTTCACAGCCTGCCAGATCTGTCGGCTCTAGGATGCGACGCCCCCTTGGTGATTGATTTTTCGTCGCATGTCGCCTCCAGACCCGTGGACTGGTCACGCGTCGGCTTGGCCTTTGGTGGTGCGCAGAAAAACCTGGGGCCTGCTGGCCTAACGCTGGTCGTCATCCGGGAAGACCTCTTAGGGCATGCGCTGCCCATCTGTCCCAGTGCCTTCGACTACAAGACCGTGGCTGCCAACGGATCGATGTTCAACACCCCACCCACGTACTCGATATACATGGCAGGCCTGACCTTCCAGTGGCTCAAACGACAAGGTGGCATCGCGGCGATGGAGGCGAGAAACATCGCCAAGGCAGAGTTGCTTTACGCAGCGATTGACGGCTCCAGTTTTTACGAAAACCGCGTTTCTGCCGATTGCCGCTCCCGAATGAACGTGCCTTTTTTCCTGAAGGATGAATCTCGCAATGAGGCCTTTCTAACTGGCGCTAAGCAAGCTGGTTTGCTGCAGCTCAAAGGACACAAATCTGTCGGCGGCATGCGGGCCAGCATCTACAACGCCATGCCCTTGGAGGGCGTGCAGGCTCTTGTTGGCTACATGCGAGAATTTGAGCGTCTGCACGCCTGATCTTCGGCCTTTTCTACGCTGCGCGCTCACCCATGTCCCTATCTCAAGATAACAAAACGGCAACGCCGCTGCCCACGCTACCTGAACTTCGGGTCCAGATCGATGCTCTCGACCAGAACATTCTGAGTCTTCTCAACCAGCGCGCGAGAGTGGCCGAGCAGGTCGGCGAAGTCAAGCGCCGGGAAGGAACGCCGTTTTTCCGTCCCGACCGCGTCGCGCAGGTGATCGAGAACATCCGTCAAAGCAACCAGGGCCCACTCCAAGGTGACCATGTGGCAGCCATCTGGCGGGAAATCATGTCAGCCTGCCTGGCACTAGAAGCGCCCCAGCGCGTAGCAGTTCTGGGGCCAGCGGGAACCTTCTGCGAGCAAGCAGCCCTGGAGTACTTTGGCAGCGCGGCAGAGATGGTGTATTGCGCCAACTTTGACGAGGTGTTTCAGGCCACCGCTGCGGGTAATGCCCAATTCGGCGTTGTCGGGGTTGAAAATTCGACAGAGGGTGTCGTGACCCGCTCTCTG
This sequence comes from Pseudomonadota bacterium, assembly GCA_046046915.1. Taxonomy (GTDB): domain Bacteria; phylum Pseudomonadota; class Gammaproteobacteria; order Burkholderiales; family Burkholderiaceae_C; genus JBEEJZ01. The sequence goes on along the minus strand of JBJOIT010000008.1, from coordinate 4,105 downwards.
GATCTGTTTCTACATACGCCGACACATGTGGTGGGTGAGGTGAGCCTCATGGTTCGTCACAACTTGCTGCGCCTAAGCAACTCTCTCGAAGGCATCGAGGTCGTGCTGGCCCACCCTCAGGCTCTGGCGCAATGCCAGTCCTGGCTGTCGCGCCATCTGCCAAACGCAGAGCGTAGAGCCGTGTCCAGCAATGCAGAGGGCGCACGACTGGCGAGCACCAATCCCGCCTGGGCAGGCCTGGCCAGCGAGCGTGCTGCAGGGCAGTTTGGCCTGCATATTGCTGGTCATGCCATTCAGGACGATGCCTACAACCGCACACGTTTTGCGATCATTTGCCTGCCTCAAACCCTGTCCACGCCACCAGCCAGCGGGCAAGACTGCACCAGCTTGGTCGTCTCGGTCGAAAACCGGCCCGGCGCACTGCACGACCTTCTGGTGCCGCTCAAGAACCATGGTGTTTCCATGACACGGTTCGAATCACGTCCAGCCCGCACAGGCCAGTGGGAATACTTTTTTTACATTGATTTGCAGGGTCATACCTCACAGCCCCATGTCGCGCAGGCACTGACTGAACTCAAAGCCCTGTGTGCGTTTTTCAAGGTGCTGGGCACCTATCCGGTCAACGATTGATGATGTTCGACCAACTGGGCCTGATTGGCTGTGGGCTGATGGGGGGCTCTTTCGCGCTGGCGCTCAAACAGGCGGAGCTGGTCAAACGGGTCGTGGGCTACAGCAAATCCGCCACCACCACTGAGCAAGCAATTCGCCTTGGCGTCATTGACGAGCGGGCCAACACAGCCGCTGACGCTGCCGCAGGCTCAGACATCGTCCTGGTTGCGGTGCCTGTGGCAGCAACCGAGAGCACCCTGCGGGCCATTCAGCCACACGTAACGCCTGACATGCTGATCATGGACGTGGGTTCCACCAAGCAAGATGTGATTGAAGCGGCTCGGAAGGCCTTGGGTGCATCATTTAGTGCGTTTGTGCCTGTGCACCCAATCGCCGGCAAAGAGGTGTCGGGCGTGGAAAACGCAGACCCCCTGCTATATAGAAGCCGCCAGCTCATCATCACCCCCGAGCCCGAAACCGGCGCAGCGCAGATTCAACAGGCACAAGCTGTTTGGACCGCCTTAGGCTGCACGGTGCGCAGCATGTCTGCTGCCGACCACGACGCCGCGTTTGCCGCCGTCAGCCACCTGCCCCATCTGTTGGCATTCGCTTACATGAACGGCCTACTGCTTCAATCGAAGAGCCCTGAGTATTTGAGTCTGGCCGGCACTGGGTTCAGGGACTTCAGTCGTATTGCTGCAAGCGAGCCCTCGATGTGGCGTGACATCCTTATCGCCAACCGCGACGATTTGCTCAAGCAATCCAGGTTATTTCGTCAAGCGCTTGAAGCACTTGAAAACAGCATTGCCACCGGAGATGTCGACGCGCTTCGGAACCTGATCAGTCATGCCAGCACCGCTCGCGCTGCATGGACGCTGTCCTAGCCCAAGACCATTCATGTTTAACACCTCTTTTCTTGACCTCCCAGCGCTGGACAGCGCCCACGGCACCGTCGTTCTCCCAGGCTCCAAAAGCATTTCCAATCGAGTATTGCTGCTTTCAGCCTTGTGTCAGGGCACAACGGTGGTGCACGACCTACTCGACTCGGACGACACCCGCGTGATGCTTGCCGCGCTGCGCAAGCTTGGCTGCGGTGTGGATGTAACGGGCTCCACGGTAACCATCACCGGCCTGGGCGGCCGCATCTGGCCCGATAGTGCCATCGAATTTTTCATGGGCAATGCAGGCACGGCCATGCGACCGCTCACCGCAGCACTGGCTGTTCAAGGCGGCGACTTCACACTCAAGGGTGTGCCCCGCATGCATGAGCGCCCCATCGGTGACCTGGTCGATGCTCTACGTGAACTGGGTTGTGCCATCGACTACCTGGGGAACGACGGCTTTCCGCCACTACACATCGGCACACCCTCCCTGCAGCTGGACAAACCCATCCCGGTGCGCGGCGATGTCTCCAGCCAATTCCTCACGGCCTTGCTCATGGCACTGCCGCTGGCCGCGGCCGACCGGGCCATCACCATCGAAGTGGTGGGTGAACTCATCAGCAAGCCTTACATCGAGATCACCCTGAACCTGCTGGCACGCTACGGTATTGCCGTCGAACGCCACGGCTGGCAGCGCTTTGTCATTCCGGCGGGCAGCCGCTACCAGTCACCCGGCAGCATCCACGTCGAGGCGGACGCGTCATCGGCCAGCTATTTCATTGCCTTGGGAGCCATCGCCCAAGGTGACGGCATCCGAATTCAAGGGGTGGGCGCAGATTCCATCCAGGGGGACATCCGCTTCATGGAGGCCGCAGCCCTGATGGGTGCCAAGATCACCAGCGGCCCCAACTGGCTCGAAATTCATCGCGGCGCGTGGCCACTCAAAGGCATTGAGCTGGACTGCAACCACATCCCTGACGCTGCCATGACCTTGGCCGTGATGGCACTGTACGCCGACAGCCCCACCACACTGCGCAACATCGCCAGCTGGCGGGTCAAGGAGACCGACCGCATCTTGGCGATGGCCACCGAATGCCGAAAACTCGGTGCCACGGTGGAGGAAGGCCCGGACTGGATCAGGGTTCATCCGCTGCCTGCCAGCCAATGGCGGCGTGCCAGCATTCACACTTACGACGACCACCGCGTGGCCATGTGCTTTTCGCTGGCCGCCTTCAACGCCGACCAGATCCCGGTGCGCATCGAAGACCCCAAGTGCGTGGCCAAGACCTTCCCCGACTATTTCGAGACCCTGTTCTCGGTGGCGCACACACCCGCCCAGAATACCCCGGTGATCTGCATCGACGGCCCAACCGCATCTGGTAAAGGCACGCTGGCCAGCCGCGTGGCTGCCCAATTGGGTTACCACTACCTGGACTCGGGCGCGCTCTACCGCGTGACCGCCCATGCGGCTTTGCAAGCAGGCCTCGCGCTGGAGGCTGCAGATGAAGCCAAGATTGCCGACTTGGCCCGCAGCCTGCCGGTGCGTTTTGAAGGCGAACAAGTTTTGCTGAACGGCATGGACGTGACCGATGCGATCCGCAGCGAACAAGGCGGCATGAATGCATCGAAAGTCTCCGTGCTGCCCGCTGTGCGTGCCGCTTTACTCGACTTGCAACACAGTTTCCAGCGCCTACCGGGCCTTTTGGCTGATGGCCGCGACATGGGCACCGTGATCTTCCCAAACGCCCCTTTGAAGGTGTTTTTGACCGCCAGCGCAGCCCAAAGGGCCGAAAGACGGCATAAGCAATTGAATTCAAAGGGAATTTCCGCTAACATCGACGGTCTTCGCGCTGACTTGGAGGCGCGTGACGCTCAGGACATGTCTCGTGCCGTCGCGCCCTTGAAGCCCGCGCAAGATGCTTTGCAGTTAGACAACTCTGAGCTCACGATTGAAGAATCGGTAGAACAGGTGTTGCGCTGGTGGCAAAGCAGGCAAGGTTTCAGTTCAAACTGAATCTGCCAAAAGCCGTAACTCACACTTCGGCTCGGCCCAAGCCGTCAATTCCGCGCAGCTAGCGCACCGATGGCTTGGTTCAACAACTTAAAACCCCGTGGCATCTGCCGCAATCAAAATGTCAGAATCTTTCGCAGCCCTTTTTGAAGAATCACAAGCTCGTTCAGAGACCCGTATTGGTGAAGTTGTCACCGCTGAAGTCGTGCGCGTTGAGCACAACTTCGTCGTGGTGAATGCCGGCCTCAAGTCTGAAGCCTATGTACCAATTTCGGAGTTCAAGAGCGACAAGGGCGAACTCGAAGTTCAAGTCGGCGAATTCGTGTCCGTGGCCATTGTTGCCATGGAAAACGGTTACGGCGACACCATCGTCAGCCGCGACACCGCCAAGCGCCTGGCATCCTGGATGTCCCTGGAAAAGGCACTGGAATCCGGCGAATTCGTCACCGGCACCACCAGTGGCAAGGTCAAGGGCGGCCTGACCGTTCTGGTCAATGGCATCCGCGCCTTCCTGCCAGGCTCGTTGGTTGACACCCGTCCTACCAAGGATCTGTCTCCGTACGAGAACAAGACCCTGGAATTCAAGGTCATCAAGCTCGACCGC
>JBJOIT010000007.1:0-80548 GCA_046046915.1 Pseudomonadota bacterium | reverse complement strand
AGGGCAGTGAAGGCAGCTCAATTGCTTGCTTCAACACCATGGACTCGATTCTGAAAGCCCGCGGCACAAACTTGAATCGGCGTTTGCCTGAAGCGGGTGTCAGGCAAAGACAGGGGCTTGTAGGGGAAATGCCTACAAGGCCAGCGAGTGGTGGGTGTGCAGAAATTTATACCACCGCAGCTATTTTGGTGTCATAAAACCTGATTCGGGTTTCTATAAGTCATTGATTTTTAATGAGGTTCAATGTAATTGAGCTTTTTTTGAAATTTACGCTGAACCGTGCCAGACAAGATCCTCAACCGGGCGCATCGGGTGGGCCGCGACCCCAACAAGCGCGACAAGACGCGTTAAAGGCTCATATCGTCAGTGCTTTCGTGTGAAGGTATTTGCCGCACCTCGGCGCCAGCACGCAAGGCACGTTTGACTGATGCTTGCGTGGTGCTCGCGCGGTCGGCAGATGTGGCGTGATCTTGAGGGGTAATTTTTTTAAAAATTCGTGTTTTCGCTCTCAAGCTTGGCGCGAGACACCCGAAAACTTACTCAACGAGCCTTCAACAGGTTTCGTGGTCAAGCAGACGTTGTGTAGGCTCGACTCCGGCAATTGGCCGGTACTTGCAACTTTTAAGGAGTTACCAAAATGGCCATGACTATCAATACCAATGTGATGTCACTCAATGCTCAGAGAAGTGCGTCCCAAACGCAAGGCTCTCTTGCAACCTCGATGCAGCGTCTGTCCTCTGGACTGCGCGTAAACAGCTCTAAGGACGATGCCGCAGGCTTGGCAATTGCCGAACGTATGAGTTCCCAAGTACGAGGCATGACAGTGGCTTCGCGAAATGCCAATGACGGGGTGTCTCTTGCTCAGGTGGCTGAGAGCGGTATTTCTGCTATGACGGACGCCCTGCAGCGCATGCGCGAATTGGCGGTTCAGGCCGTTAACTCCACAAACACGTCTGCAGATATTGATGCTCTCAATCAAGAATACACGCAGCTTTTTAGCGAAATTACCCGAACACTGGGTGCCGTTCAGTTCAATGGCCAGAACATTTTGCAAGCAACGGCAAATTTTGACTTTCAAGTTGGCGCCAACAGCGGACAGACCATTCAAATTGCATCTGGAACACTTAACGCAACAGGGGCAATTTCGGCAGTCAGTGGCGGTGCCGCAAGCGCTCTAACAACAAGCGCGAACTCTGCTAATGCTGCAAACATCACCGCCATTGACTCAGCGTTGAGTTCTTTAAATGCTAGTCGCGCTAAGCTGGGGGCTGCGCAGAGTCGCTTCGACAATACTGTTGCGTTCCTGTCAACGGCAATTGAGAACCAGTCAGCTGCCCGTGGTCGAATCTTGGACGCTGATTTCGCGGCTGAAACCGCGAATTTGAGCAGAGCGCAAATCCTGCAACAGGCCGGAACAGCGATGATTGCGCAAGCAAATCAGCTGCCGCAAGGCGTGCTTGCCCTGCTTCGCTGATCAATTGTCGGGATGTAAAGGGGCAAACTTGAGCAATGGCTCGAATTTGCCCCTCTTTTTTGGGGAGTGTGTCCTGAGTAAGACCTTACATTAATCACCCTCGGAGCAGTGATTGCGACCAAATTGAAAGAAATCATGGCCACCATTTCATCAGCGGGCTTGGGTAGCGGTTTGGATGTGCAGTCAATAGTTTCGAAGTTGGTTGCACTAGAGCAAAAGCCTATACAGCAGCTACAAACAAGAAGTGCAGCACTAACGACTCAGTTGTCTGCTTGGGGCACAGTCAGATCTCAACTATCTAGTCTGCAGGAGGCTTCTCAAACACTTCTTTCAACGGACTCTTGGGGGGGGAGAACTTTTGCATCAACAGCCCCCACTCAGATCACTGGTTCAGCATCTAGTGCTGCGGGAGCGGGGTCTTTCAGTGTCCAAGTCACCCAGCTCGCGCTGAAACAGTCTTCACTAAGTTCCGCTGTGGCTACTGACGTGGCCTTGGGAACATCTGGAAGTTTGCAGCTTACGCTAGGAAGTTGGACTGCTAACTCTTTTACCGCAGCGGGTAGCTCTGTGAATGTGAATATCAGCTCCACAGACACACTTCGAGATGTCGCAGAGAAGATAAACAGTTCTAATGCTGGAGTTGCTGCCACTGTCGTGTCATCAAACGGCCAGGACAGGATTGTGATGCGTAGCAGCAGCACGGGACTTGCACATGCGTTTGAAATTAAGGCTTTTGATGCTGCGGACGGTGACGGAACAGAATTGAAAGGTGGCGCTGGCGTGGGAATGCTAGCTTTTGCCAATGACGGTACGAATTTTTATGGGATGTCACGAACGCAAGAGGCTGCCAATGCATTGGTAAGCATCGAAGGGGTAGACGTGTCATCCGAGTCAAACAGCATCAGCGATGCTGTGGCTGGCCTGACTCTTGACCTTAAGGCTGAAACCATTTCGCCAGTCATCATTACCGTGGGCAAGGACACACAGCCCACACAAAAAGCGTTGGAATCTTGGGTCAAAGCTTACAACACAGTCGTGACAAATTTGGCCGAGAGTACTAGGTACGACCCGGCTACAGGGGCAGGAAAACTTCAAGGGGACGCGACTGCGGTCGCTATCCTCAATACATTAAAGAGCATGGTCGCTGCGCAGGGGCCAGCCGTAAGCTCATTGGCTCGGATGAGCGACGCTGGGATCGAAATTCAACGTGGAGGTACTTTGAGTATTAATCAAGCAAAGTTGACGCAGGCTCTCACAGACTCTCCTAATCTAAATAGGTTCTTTGCTGCGACTAGCACGACTGCGACTACGACGGGCATAGCTCGGCGCTTCAATGACTATGTGCTCGGCCTCAAGTCAACCGACGGACAACTCAGCAATCGCAGTGATGCTATAAACGGCGCGATTTCTAGAAATCAGAAAGACGTAGCCAAGATGCAGGCCCGAGTGGCTCAAACTGAGGCTAGGCTGTACGCGAGCTATAGCGCCCTCGACACCAAAATGGCGTCTCTCAATGCTCTCAGCACATACGTAACACAGCAAGTTCAGATGTGGAGCAAGGCCTGATCGGAGGTCAAAAGCTGACGTGTAACAAAGAAATTGCCCCCTAAAGCCCCGTTTATCGGGGCTTTAGTTTTTTGTGGGCTTGGAACAATCGGCTCCATGGTCTGGCGGTATTCGTCGAAATGTGTAGTGACAGCCAAGGCCAGTCTGAACCAGTTAGACAGTCCACTTTTTTTAGGAGTTAGATCATGGCTCTCACCATAAACACCAACGTAATGTCTCTCAATGCGCAACGCAATACTGCGAACACTCAAGGGACACTCGCAACTTCTATGCAGAGGCTTTCCTCAGGCATGCGCGTCAACAGTGCGAAAGATGATGCAGCAGGCTTGGCAATTGCAGAACGAATGAACACCCAGGTGCGCGGTATGACGGTGGCTGTGCGAAACGCCAATGACGGCATCTCATTGTCACAAGTCGCTGAAAGCGGTATTGCGGCGATGACCGACGCCTTGCAGCGTATGCGTGAATTGGCTGTACAGGCAGTAAATTCGACAAATACATCTGGTGATATTGACGCACTGAACCAAGAATATTCGCAACTATTCTCGGAGCTGAACAGGACACTTGGGGCGGTTCAATTTAACGGACAAAGTATTTTGCAGGCGACCGGCAATTTTGATTTTCAAGTCGGTGCTAACAGCGGGCAGACCATCCAGATAACCTCTGGCACACTGAACGCTACAGGTGCCATATCGGCTGTGAGTGGTGGAGCAGCAAGCGCCCTTACAACAAGCTCTAACTCTGCCAATGCGGCAAACATCACAGCGATTGACGCTGCTTTGAGCTCGCTAAATGCCAGTCGTGCCAAACTCGGCGCTGCACAAAGCCGTTTTGAAAACACCATCAATTTTCTGCAAACGTCGGTTGAGAACCAGTCTGCAGCTCGCGGCCGGATCATGGATGCCGACTTTGCGGCTGAAACTGCTAACCTCAGCCGCGCGCAGATCTTGCAGCAGGCTGGTACAGCAATGATCGCCCAAGCTAACCAAGTACCGCAGAGTGTTCTTTCTCTGCTTCGGAACTGATAAGTAACCTGGGGAGATCGGGTGGGTAGTCTTGTCGCCGAATCTACCTTCAATAGGTTTTGATCGCATCAACGAGTAGGTGGGCCTTTATGGTTAGCGTAGAGAACAATGAATGGACTCCGATGGAATACACGCAGCATCCCTACTATATTGAGGCCCCCGATTTTGATGAATGTTCCCCATCTGTCAGGCAACTGCATGAGTTGTGTAACGCCTTAAACCAGCTTGGATATCAGGCATTTCTGACGGGTTGCAAAAAGACATCGGGCAAGCTTTGGACGCCACTGTTGGGGCGTGTGACCATGGCCGGCCACTACCTTGCGAAAAAGAAGCCTATTCTGATTAGAACCTCAGGCACTAAGGCTACTGACAAATTGCCGGGCATATCTGTTTTGTATGTTCGAGAAGGAGTGGATGTCGATGGGGCGAAGGTGGCGGAGGGCTATGTCATTTTGGCAGGGCAGATCGTATCCCGCTTGCCTTTGCGAATGCCTTGGGTGAATCAAAAACACTATCCTTTTGCATCTGATGCAAAAACTGGGCAAGCCATTGTTTATGCGCAAGCATTTGAGAGACTTGGCGGCAAGTTGAGGGCTGACCATCAGTGCCTGAGAAAAATCACAGTTGAACAAAGTGGTGAATTGTCCAGGCAACAGCGAATTGAGCTGTTGAAAAGCGCATCTTGCCTTTATGCGTACGAGTGTGCGGTAATCGTGACCGAGGCGCGACTGTGTGGTTGTCCAGTTGTCTATGTCGGTAATGATCGCCTCTTGCAGGCGCCACCAAATTCAGTCTGGGATGTCACCGGTACCACGTGGAACGGTTCACCCGAAGATGTCTCTGAAAGCGAATTGGAGTTGTTTGGCGACAGTTTTACGCGTCACTTTGAAAACTCCAAGAACGACGTCCTCAAGTTTGCTAGTGCAAGCCAGGCTGTTGCAACAGCTGCTGATTTTGAGGTTGCCTGGCCAGCCGCAGCCATTGAGTCACTCGACGATCTAGTTATAGTGAAAGCTGAACGTGCTGAGCGGTCCGATGCCGCAAAGTACAGACGAATCAAGCAGCAGTACAAGGCGTGGCGTGAAAAAAGTACATTGCGAGAGATAGATGGGCAAACCTACGCAGAACACGTAGCAAGTGGTGCTCTGAAATCCTTTGGGGCAGCTATTTATGCCGGCGCCGATGCCATGGAACAAATCGGTTGCACTTTGGATAGCTTGCAAGGAGGTTTCCAGCCCGTTGAGTATGTCGTAATTTTTTCACCTATGGCTTGCCCCCTTCATCCAAGTGAGTTAGGTGAGCAACTACGATGGGTTGACACCAGCGCTGAGGAAGTCAGCTTTGATTGGAATGATACTGGTGTGGACTGGTGGCTGTTGTTGCGTGCTGGGGTTACTCTTGAGACACACGCACTACTTGAGTTCGCCCTAGCTGCAAACTCCGAAAAGATTCAAATGCTTTACGCAGACGATGATGTGATCGCTAATGGAGAGGCTCTACCACATTTTAAGCCAGATATTAATATTGAATGGATCAGAGCATTTAACTATCTTGGTTCTGCTATAGGCGTTAAAAATAATGTCTGGAGCGATTGGTCTGAGAATCTCATGTTCTCAGGCACATATGCCTTGGCGCTTGATTTGGTCAATCAAGGTTATGCAAAAAATATCGGCCACATTGATACGGTGTTGTCACATGAACCCGGTGGAACTGACTATGGGACCGAAGCGGTTGAGTTGAGACAGCTCAAGGAATCATTTCTTCGTCATAAATATTCTGCGCTAGTGTCACCGGGTAAAACAATGGGTACCCGCTTGATCGAGTACGTACCACGTGATGATCAAAAAGTTTCAATTGTAATTCCTACCGGTAAACAGTTGGGATACCTCTCTTGTTTGCTCGGATCGTTGGCGGAATTCGCTGACCCAGCCCTAGTTGAGATCATATTTGTAACCCAATCGGCTGATTTCTGGGAGCTTGAGAGATGCTTGACGTCACACAAACTCCCTTGGCGCGCTCAAATTGAGGTAACTGAAGATGGACCCTACAGTCATGCTCGGGCGCTAAATGCAGGTGCACGTAGTGCAACTGGTGATTTAATTTTGTTTGCAGATGACGACTTAGAGTGCTTGCAAAATAATTGGCTTGGAGTATTGCGAGCTTACTTCGATCAACCTGATATTGGTTGCGTCGGTCCGCGCTTAGTAGTGCAGACTGGAGATGATTCAATATTGCAGTCGGGGCCCATGGTGGCCGGTGCTGGAGGTGCAGTTGGATCGTATACGGGAGACAAAAGATTAATTGAAGAACAGGGTGTTTTTTCAAGGCTGCAGTTAGCACAAGATGTTGACATGGTCGACGGTAGCTGTTTTCTAACTCGTGCATCTTTGTGGAATGAACTTGGAGGGTTTGACGAGGGTGTGCTGACAGTATTCAATACCGTCAGCGATTATTGTCTGCGCGCCACAGAGGCCGGCTATCGCCATGTGTGGACTCCAGTCAGCAATCTCCTACACTATGGTGGTAAAACGGTTGCCATGAGTCAGCAGCGACCCGCAGATGCATTACACATGCAGTCTATTGCTGTCCACGAGAGAGAACAAATGTTACAAAAGTGGGGTGCAGTACTAGGCGGGACTAGGCTTTATAACAGGCATCTGTCTTTACTGGCACCATATGAAATTGAAGCCGATGTGGTTATTGATTGGCCATCTGATCGTGTGGATCGGAAAACTGTGTTGGCATTACCAATTTCTAGTGGTTCAGGCCAATATCGTGTCATCGAACCGCTCAATGCCCTTCAAAAAAGTGGCATGGCGAGAACCTGTGTTGTGCTGCCCGCTAGAGAGGGGACTTTACGAACGCCTCTAGCAGTGGAGGTGTCACGTGCTCAGCCAGATCGATTGATTGTTCAACACTCAATATCCGACGCTCACTTTCAATTGTTAAAGGAATATAGAGAGGTCTGTCCAGATCTATTCATTATTCAAATGGTGGACGACCTGTTTAGAGATCTTTCGAAGGCACATCCGCACCACAAGTTTCACCAGCGAGAAGGTGAGGTTAGGATGCGTAAGGCCATCATGCACAGTGACCGCCTGATCGTTAGCACCCAGCCACTTGCAGATGCATACAGTCGCTATTGCGCAGACGTACGCATCATGCCGAATTGTCTAGATGAGGATGCTTGGGGTGGGCTATGCAGGGTGCAGCCTGAACGTTCGCGCTTGAGAGTTGGCTGGGCGGGAGCCGCTCAACATCTTGGCGATCTGGAAATGATGGTTGATGTTGTTAAGACGCTCAGTGATCGTGTGGATTGGGTTTTTATGGGTATGTGCCCCGATGTACTACGGCCATATATTTCGGAATTTCATTCGTTTGTCTCATATGCAGAATACCCAAAAAAACTTGCAAGCCTTGATCTTGATATAGCTGTCGCGCCATTAGAGGATACTCTTTTTAATGAGTCTAAAAGTAATTTGAGGTTGCTGGAGTACGGCGCTATGGGGTGGCCAGTTGTCTGCTCAGATGTTTATCCATTTCGAACATCTAGTCCGCCTGTAATACGCGTTAAAAATAATTCGGATGAATGGATTGATGCTATTTTAAGTCTTTGTAATAATCGAGTGCAAAGATTGAAGCTTGGGTCTGACTTAAATCAATGGGTGAATGATAATTATTTGGTGGGTGGGCGTGCGAGTGATTGGTATCGGGCTATTTTCGATTAGTTTGCATTATGAATAAATTTAAGATTGTAGTTGCTACGAGAGAGTCAACTGAACTGTTCTTTAAGAATACGGCAACCGGGAGATCGCTTGCTTTGTACAATTCGCCACTAGTGGATTTGCAATTGTTTGAAAAAAATAATGCCGGTTTATCACATTTGTATAATATGGTTATTGATGAGAGTGTGGGTAGTTCGGATGTGATTATTTTCATGCATGATGATATACACATAATTGACTATTATTGGCTGGATAAGGTTGCTGCTGGACTTGAGGTTTTCGATGTTGTCGGGTTGGCTGGAAATAGGGGTAGGCAGCCATTCCAGCCATCATGGCTTTTCAAGAACATGAATTTCGAATGTGATCATCAATCAAATCTGTCGGGGATTGTTGGTCATGGTACATGCTTTCCGCCAGAAAAACTTTCGATATATGGCGCACCTTGTCAGCCAGTAAAAATTTTAGATGGTTTATTTCTTGCTTGTAAAAGCGAAAAGCTGCATTTAACCGGTACTCGATTTGATGAGAAATTCAGATTTCATGCATATGATTTAGATTTTTGCCGATCTGCAGAAAAAAATGGAATGACTTTGGGTACGTGGGACATACCTGTCATTCATGAGAGTCAGGGTGGCTATGATGCAGGTTGGAAGCTCGAGATTGATAAATATTTTGAAAAGTGGGGTAACTGATGGATCAGACGCCAATTCACGAATCCCATAATCCGGATTTATTGAGAATTATTCCTGCGGGATTGGGTTTTGTTATGGAGGTCGGCTGCAGTTCTGGCGCTTTGGCGCGAGAGTATGTTGGTGCGAATTCTGGATGTAAGTATGTGGGTGTTGAAATTGATTCTGATTATGCTGAATCTGCCAAAAGATACTGCTCGTCGGTAATTGTTGGTGATATAGATTCTTTCGATGATAGTTTTTATACAAGCAATTCAAAATCACAGTGTTGGATTTTTGGTGACACTTTGGAGCATCTCAAAGATCCTTGGGGTGTGTTGAGGAAAATTAGAAATGTCATTTCGGATGATGGATATATTGCTGCATGTATTCCCAATGCGCAGCACTGGTCTCTTCAAGCAAAGCTGGCAATTGGAGATTGGCGGTACGAAAAATCGGGCCTACTTGATAAAACGCATTTGAGATGGTTCACACGTCAAACTATTCTTGAGCTTTTTCGAGATTCTGGATTTGAAGTTGTTTCTGGATTTCCTAGAGTATTCGATGATCCTATGCGAGAAAGCATTCTTCCTGTAATTGGTTTGATGGCTAGAGTTTCAGGTTGTGATGAGCGTTTGGCGATTGAAGATAGTCTCCCGTTGCAATACGTTGTGTTGGCGAGGCCCTGTTAAATGTAGTGTGAGCCATGGAAAGTCTCGCAAGAGAGAAGTGCTCTAAAGTTTTCTGCTTTGATGTCGATAAATAGCCATGGGCTCCTGGAAGAGCTCGCATCAAAAGGCGCAGATATGAGGAACTTTCCAATGAATTTTGCCGCAATGTATCGCAATGTTGGTAACGAGACGCGTGCCGATTTGAACGATCAGCATCAGTTAGTTGCTGTGATGTTTGATGGTCTGATCGAGGCTTTGCAAAAAGCACGCGGTGCTATGGCACTATCACAGACGATTGCGAAAGTTCACGCGATAAACCAATCCATCCGCATTTTGGAAGAGGGCCTACTTGTGAACCTGGATTTGGAACGCGGAGGGGATCTTGCCCAAAACTTGGCTTCGCTTTACGAGTACGCTATTCATCAGCTGACCATCGCTAATGTCCGAAATGATGCTGACATCATTGAGGCAGTTATCGAGTTGATTCGCCCCTTGGGAGATGCCTGGAAGCAGATTGCTGGACATTCAGACTTTTCAAAGTCTGCAGAAATTTCCGCGATACCAAATGCATCATTTCTGGTGGGCGGAGCCCGCATGGGCTTGCGGCTGAATGAGCAGATGGTTGTGTATGGGGGGTGACACCATGTCTCAACAACTCCTCGCCCACTACCGTGCCATCGAAGACAGCAGCCAAAAGATGCTGGACGCAGCCAAGTCCGAAGATTGGGATCAGGTGGTTCAGTTTGAAAGTACTTGCGCCGTGCTGATTGAACAGCTGCGTGTGTTGTCTCGCAGCGAAACCCTGCTACCTGAGCAGCGCAAAGAGAAGACCAGCATCATGCTGCGCATCTTGCACAACGACGCCCAGATCCGCTACCTGGCCGAGCCCTGGCTGGATGCTTTTGACGGCAAGGACGAGCAGAAACCCAAGTGGCTGCACTGACGCCACAGCTCGCCTGAGAGGCTACAGTCCCGGCGGCCATGCCCGGGCTTGAGGGTACAACCCCAGAGGCTTCGGTATTTTTGCTAGAAAGGTCTATTGAATACACTAGATGCATCTAGCAAAACGTAAAACATCATGCCTCTTGCTTACCAACGTCCTTTTGTTGCCACGCTGGCGCAGCGCTTTGCGGCAGAGCAGCCTTTAATTCAGGTGCTGGCTGGGCCGCGCCAGGTGGGCAAGACCACGGGTGTGCGGCAACTGTTGGCCCAGGGGCCATGGCGGCACCATTACGCCAATGCGGATGATGTGTTGGTGAGTGACCGCAACTGGTTGCTAGAGCACTGGCAGCAGTCGCTGTTATTGGGCGATGGGGCTTTGCTGGTGATTGATGAAATCCAGAAGGTGGCCAATTGGCCTGAAGCCATCAAGGGTTTGTGGGATGCAAAACCAGGCCGATTGCGCGTGCTGCTTCTGGGCTCGAGTGCCCTGCAGATTCAGGCAGGTGTCACCGAGAGTTTGGCCGGGAGGTTTGAGTTGCTGCGGGTGCACCACTGGACCTTTGCCGAGCTACAGGCCGCGTTTGGCTATGACTTGGACCGCTACTTGGCCTTTGGTGGCTACCCGGGTGCGGTGGCTTTAGAGCAAGACCCCGACCGCTGGTACGCGTACATGAAGGACGCCATTGTGGAGGCGGTGATAGGCAAGGACATCTTGCAAAGCCAAAAGGTGGTGAATCCGGCTTTGTTTCGGCAGGCCTTTCAAATTCTGTGCGCCTACCCGGCGCAAGAGATCAGTTACACCAAGCTGTTGGGGCAGTTGCAAGACCGGGGCAACACCGACTTGGTGAAGCATTACATCGATTTGTATGGTGGCGCATTTTTGTTGCATGCACTGCAAAAGTATTCGCCCAAGGCTTGGTTGGCGCGCAGTTCAAGCCCCAAGATGCTGCCTGCCTGCCCGGCGCTTTACAGCATGGCCGCAGGCGTGAATGTGGCGCAAAACGCCGAACAGCGCGGTCGGGCTTTTGAGCTGGCGGTGGGAGCCGAACTGGTGCAACAACCAGGGCAGGTGTTTTATTGGCGCGAGCGCAATGACGAGGTGGATTTTGTCTATCAATACCGCGATGCGCTTTATGCCATCGAGGTGAAATCGGGCCGCAAGAAGTCCGCTGCTGGCTTGGCTGCGTTTTGTGCGCAGGTGCCCCATGCACTGCGGGCGATCGTGACCCCTGAGAACTTTGCCCAGTTTTCAAGCCAACCGCGTGTGTTTTTGCAGCAGGTGGCGGTATAGCAAAAATAACCCTCGCACTTACACCTGCATGTTCATGATGTCGGTGTAGGCCTGCACCATGCGGTTGCGTACATGCAGGGTGGCTTGAAAGCCGATTTGTGCTTTCTGGATGGCCACCATGGTTTCTTCCAGGCTCACGTTGGGGTTTTCCATTTGGACTTCGCGCTGCAGACGTGTGGCGTCGTTTTGGGCGGCGCTGACCGAGCCGAGCGCACTTTTCAGGGCCCCTGAAAATCCGCCGCCCGCGCCTTCTGCAGCCGCAGGTCCGGTGGGTCTGGCGGCCAGCCCCGTGCGGACGGTGGCGGGCATGGCAGTGGGGGTGAGTCGCAGGTCCATGATGAGTGCTCTTGTGCTGGGAGTGCATGAATGCTATCTGGGCCCTCCCAAAACTTGAATTTGAAGTAAGGGGTAAAAGCCCGTCTTTTTGGGCTCATGTTTTCCGGACCGCGGCAGAATAATGGCCGCCATCAGTGGTGCGCCTGCGCCACGGCTACCGGACAACAAGATGGCAACCGCACCTGCAATACCAATCAATCCGACGATCTCCCAGCGCCTGGCCGCCCTTGACCGGGGTCAGCGCATGCGCCTGGGGCTGGGCGTGGTGCTGTTTGTCGCCATAGCGATTGGTGGTTTGGTGATGGGGCGACAGGCCGAATGGCGTGTGCTCTACGCAAACTTGGCTGACAAAGACGGCGGCGCCATCATCGCGCAGCTGTCGCAAATGAACATTCCTTATCAGCATGCCGAAGGCGGCGCAGCCATACTGGTGCCGGCCGACCGGGTGCACGATGCGCGCCTCAAGCTGGCCTCCCAGGGCCTGCCCAAAGGCTCTGTGTCAGGCTTTGAGATGATGGAGTCCAACCGCTTTGGCATGACGCAGTTTCAGGAGCGGCTGACGTTTCAGCGTGGGCTGGAAGGGGAGCTGACGCGCACCATCCAGGCCTTGAACTCGGTACAAAGCGCCCGCGTGCATTTGGCGCTTCCCAATCAGAATGGGTTTTTTCGGGAGCAGCAAAAGCCCTCGGCCTCGGTGTTGCTTAGCCTGGGCGCCGGGCGCACGCTAGACCGTGCCCAGCTGGCTGGCATCGTGCACTTGGTGGCGTCCAGCGTGCCCGAGATGAATCCTGCTGCTGTCAGCGTGCTCGATGACACCGGCAAGCTGTTGTCCAAACCTGCCGACGACGCCAATGGCCTGGGTGCCGATGCCCAGCAGCTGCAATATGCCCAGCAACTGGAGCAGCTTTATACCAATCGCATTCTGGACATATTGGCTCCCGTGGTGGGCCGCCAGAACATCAAGGCGCAAGTCACGGCCGACCTGGACTTCTCGCAGACCGAGTCGACCAGCGAGCTGCACAAGCCCAACCAGACCCCCGATGCCACCGCCATCCGCAGCCAGCAAACGGTCGAAAGCAGTAATGGCAATGCGATGCCGCCCACAGGCGTGCCCGGTGCCAGCAGCAACCAGCCCCCCACACCGCCATCTGCCCCCATCAACGGTGCCGCCCAAACCCTGACACCCGGCGCCACCCAAAGCAACAACAGCTCACGGCGCGAGTCGGTCATCAACTACGAAGTGGATCGCACGGTACGGGTGGTGCGGGGCGCCACTGCCACGGTCAAGCGCCTGAGCGCTGCGGTGGTCATCAACCACCAAAGCAAGACCGACGCCAAGGGCAAGGTCAGCACCACGCCGCTGACGCCCGAAGAGATCGAAAAAATGACCGCCCTGGTGCGCGAAACCATCGGCTACAGCCAGGACCGTGGGGACTCGGTCAACCTGATGAACGCGCCTTTCACCATCGAAGCCCAGACAGCCGTCGATCTGCCGATATGGAAGCAGCCCGAAGTGCAGGACCTGGCTCGCAGTCTGGCCTGGCCGGTAGGCACACTCTTGCTGGCTGCCTTGGTGCTGATGGGCTTCATCCGGCCGGCAATGAAATCGCTGGGTGAACGCGCCGTATTGACGCCGCTGCAAGCGGGTGCCCAGCTCGATGCCCTAGAGGCAGAAGAGCCCGAGCGCGCCATGCTGCCACCGCCCAAGCGCGCCGAGCCGGTGGTGACTCAGGGCGAGCTGGCCCTGGAAGATGCCCGTAAACTCACCCGTGACAACCCGGCGGCAGTCGCCAACATCGTCAAGGCGTGGATGAATGGCGAGGCGCCTGCCTGACCAACAGCAGCGAACCAGCCAGGATGTAACCATGTCACAAGACGACGGCCTGCAAGACGCAGCCATATTGATGATGTCGCTCGGCCAAGCCGAGGCATCAGAGGTGTTCAAGCACCTGTCGCCCAAAGAGGTGCAAAAGCTAGGCGAAGCCATTGCCAAAACCCGCGCCGTGACGCGGGAAAAAGTAGACGAGGTGGTGGGCAAATTCACCGGTGTGGCGGCGGCGCAAAGCCTGCTGGTGTCGGATTCGGGCGACTATGTGCGCTCGGTGCTGAAGCTGGCGCTGGGCGACGACAAGGCCGCCTTGCTGATCGACCGTATCCTGCAAGGCGGCGACGTGTCCGGCATTGAAAGCCTGAAGTGGATGGACCCGCTCTCGGTGGCTGAACTGCTGCGTAACGAGCACCCCCAAATCGTGGCGGCCATCCTGGTGCACCTGGATTACGACCAGGCAGCTGACGTGCTCAAGCACCTGAGCGAGCGTCAGCGCAATGAGGTCATGCTGCGCATCGCCACCATGGAAGGCATACAGCCCACCGCCCTGAAGGACCTGAACGAGGTCTTGTTCCGCGTGCTGGCCGGCGGCGACAAGGTACGCAAATCTTCTCTGGGTGGTGTGAAGACCGCCGCCGAGATGATCAACCTGATGGGTGCAGCTGTGGAAAGCACGGTGATCGAATCCATTCGCAATCACGACCCGGACCTGGCCCAAAAGATCATGGACAAGATGTTTGTGTTCGACGATGTGCTCAAGCTCGACGACAAGGCGATTCAGATGGTGCTAAAGGAAGTGGCCTCCGATGTGCTCATCGTTGCCTTGAAGGGGGCGCAGCCCGAACTCAAGGAGAAGATTCTGTCCAATATGTCCTCTCGCGCTGCCGAGACGCTGCGCGAAGACCTGGAGTCCCGCGGGCCGATGCGTCTGTCCGAGGTGGAAGCGCAGCAGAAAGAAATTCTCAAGACCGTGCGGCGCCTGGCTGAAGAGGGCCAGATCGTGATCGGCGGAGGTGGCGCAGACGACGCCATGGTGTGATGACGCGTAACTACACCCGATTTATTCCAGGCGAGGAAATCGCTGGCGCAGAGCAGTGGGAGTTTGGTGCGGTGGATGGCGCTGCGCTGTTGGCGGCCAAGAACGCCAGCAGCAAGGCCGAGGCCCAGGCAAATGCCCGTGACGAGTCCCTGCGCCAACAAGGTTACGACGAGGGCTACGCGCTGGGTTTCACCCAAGGTCAGGCCAAGGCCACTTTGCAGGGGCGCCAGCAGCTAGATGACTACATCAGCAAGCAAGGCAAAGACGCCGCGCAGGCCTTTGGCCAATTGCTGGCATCGGCTCGTGCCGGCCTGAGTGAGGTCGAACAAAACCTGGCGCAAGGCGTACTGGAGCTGGCCTGCGACATTGCCCAGCAGGTTCTACGTCGTGAGCTGGCTGTGGCTGAGCAAGCGGTGATGCCGGTGATTCGTGAGGCTTTGGGCATGCTGGTGGCAGATGCCCAGGCCGCTGTGGTGCGCCTGCACCCGCAAGACCTCGCCCACCTGAAGGACACGATACGCGCTGAGTTTCCCAACCTGGCCGTGACCCTGGTGGCGGATGCGTCACTGGCGCGCGGCGGCTGCCTGGTGGAGTCAGCCGGCATGGTAGTCGACGGCAGCCTGGACAAGCGCTGGCAGCGTGCAGTGGCCAGCCTGGGTTTGAATGTGCCCTGGCAGGAGACCGGCGATGGCGCTTGATGAGCAGACCGAAGTCATAGACACGCCTGACGCGGTCAGCGGTGTCGAGACCTGGCAGGACTTTGTGAACGGCGCGCGAATGCGCGTGCGCGCTCAGCCGGCCCTTGAGGTGAGCGGTACCCTGACGCGCCTGACCGGCCTGGTGCTGGAGGCGCGAGGTATACGGGTGCCGGTGGGCTCGCAGTGCACGGTCGCTATGCCGGCGCAGCCCGCCGTTCTGGCCGAGGTCGTGGGCTTTTCGGGGGATCGGGCGTATCTGATGCCCGCAGGTGATGTGCATGGCTTGTCCAGCGGCGCAAGTGTTGTGCCGGCGGCGCCTTATGTGCCTGTGCCGCGTTTGGGGCAAACAGAGTCGTCGCTGCCCCAGATGGGCCCCGTCTCGCTGCGTTTGCCCCTGGGCAATGGTTTGCTGGGCCGCGTGGTGGATGCGCAGGGTCAGCCCATGGACCGACTAGGCCCTATCGACGACGTGCATGCGCTGCCACTGGCCCGTCAGCCGATCAACGCCATGGACCGCGACCCGGTGCGCCAGCCCCTGGACACCGGCGTGCGCGCCATCAATGCCTTGCTGACGGTTGGGCGCGGCCAGCGCATAGGCCTTTTTGCCGGCTCTGGGGTGGGCAAGAGCGTGCTCTTGGGCATGATGGCCCGATACACCCAGGCCGACGTGATTGTGGTGGGCCTGATTGGAGAACGGGGCCGCGAGGTCAAGGAGTTCATTGAAGACATCCTGGGCGCAGATGGCCGTGCCCGCTCGGTGGTGGTGGCCGCCCCGGCAGATGCGCCGCCGCTGTTGCGTATGCAAGGGGCCAGTTATGCCACCGCGATTGCAGAGCACTTCCGGGATCAGGGCCTGCATGTGTTGCTGCTCATGGACTCTTTGACCCGCTACGCCATGGCCCAGCGTGAAATCGCCCTGGCCATCGGCGAGCCGCCCGCGACCAAAGGCTACCCACCCTCGTGCTTTGCCAAGCTGCCGGCACTGGTGGAGCGCAGTGGTAACGGCCTGCACGGCGTGGGGTCGATTACCGCGTTTTACACCGTTTTGTCAGAGGGCGACGACCAGCAAGACCCCATTGCCGATGCCGCCCGTGCCATTCTGGACGGACACATCGTGCTGTCGCGCGCCCTGGCCGAAAGCGGTCATTACCCGGCCATCGACATCGAGCAATCAGCCTCGCGGGTGATGCACAACGTGGTGACCCGGGAACACTTTGAGCTGGCCAGGCGTTTTCGGGCTATGGGCGCCAAGTTTTCGAAAGGGCGTGATCTGGTGCAAATCGGCGCCTATGCCGCGGGCTCAGATCCCATGCTGGACGAGGCCATACGCCTGCATGAGGGCATGGCCGCGTTTTTGCAACAAGACATGTTTGAGGCGGCGCCGCTGGACGACAGCATCAAACGCATGAACGCCGCGTTGCTGGCCTGAGGACCTACAACATGCCAGCCTTCAAGAGTTTGTTTTTAGCGCGCCAGCTGGCAGAAAGCCGGCGCGATGAAGCCGCCAACCAGGTCGCCCAGGTTTTGCGCGAGCAAGGTTTTGCCGAGAGCCAGATGGCCCAGCTGCAAGGCTATGCCGACGAGACGGACGCGCGCTGGCAGGCGTCTGCCCAGCAAGGGGCGGCGCCCGAGATGCTGCGTCACCACTACCAGTTCATGGGTCGTTTGTCTCAGGCCATTGAGCTGCAGCAGCACACGCTAGCGCGCATGCAAGAACGTGTGGATGCCGTGCGCCAGGCGCTGGTGCAGGCCGAGGTGTACTTGAGCGGACTGGATGTGCTGATCAAAAAGCGCCAGGCTCAGATGGCCGCCCAGGTGCAGCGCCGCGATCAGAAACAGATGGATGAATTTGCCGCCATGCAAACGCAGCGCAAGCTGGCGCTACGGCAACAGGAGGATGTGTCATGAGTATCGAAAAAACTGCCTCTGTGGGCGTGCACAAAACTGCTGTCAACGGCCAGGCTCACACCGGTAAAAGCCGTGCCGCTGGGCCTGGGGGGGCTGGCGCTGCGGGCGATGCTTTGGGCGGGTTTGCTGCCGCCTTGTTTGCGCTGGATGCGCCGCAGGCTGAGGCATCTTCTGTCGATACGGGACTGGTGACCGGGGGCAGTACCGTTGGTCAAACCGATGCCATGGCCCAGACGCTAGGTACCCTTGGTGCATTGCCAGTGCCAGTGCCAGTGCCAGTGTCGGTGCCTGGCATGGCCGATGGCGCAGGTTTGCCAGAGCAGGCGCCGGCTGGGCAGACCGTCTCCACCCTGAGCCTGGGTGGCGCCGCCTCACGTCATGGCGGTGCTGTGACGGGCGCCCTTGCAAACCCTGCGGTAGACGCCGAGACGGCGGCACGGGCCTTGCTCTCCAAAGACCTGAAGCCCGGCAAAGATGGGATGGCAAGTGGCCCGCAAGCGACCGGAGATCGGGCCCTGCAGGCCCCAGTGGCGCAGCACAAGCCGGTCGATGCGGGACACGGTGCCAAGGCTCTGGCCGATGCCGCACAGTCTGGCCGTCGCGAGGCAACCGACACGGCCAGTCTGGCTGCCGTGGAGGCCATGATCAAAAAAATGGCGAGTGCTGCAGAGGCAGCCGAGTGCGGCGCGCGCGATGTCCGGTCAGGCCAGGCGGAGCTTGCCGCCAGCGCTTCATCTCAGGCCGGGCAGGGCGCTTTGGGCTTGCACAGTCCGGTATCAGAGGCCGGACCCGGTTCCAGTTCCACCTACAGCGCCAGCCCGGCGTACGAGGCTGGGCTGCTGACGCCCGAAGCCCCGGTGACCGAGCAAATGAGCTACTGGGTGTCGCGCGACGTGCAGAACGCCCAGCTCCGGCTGGACGGTTTCGGTACCGATGGCGTAGAGGTCAACATCACGATGCAGGGCAAAGAGGCGCAGGTCGATTTTCGTACCGACATGCCCGAAGCGCGCGAGGCGCTTGAGGGGGCCAGTGCCCAACTCAAAGATATGCTGTCCCGCGAGGGCTTGGTCTTGTCCGGTGTGTCGGTCGGCACCTCGGCGCAAGGGCAGGCCCAGACCACCGCCCAGCAGCGCAAGGACCAGCAGGCGGCGCGGCAAGCGCGTGTGTCTGCCGCCACCTCTGCCTCCGAGCGCAGCGCCTTGCAACCGCTGGCCGCGCCTGTACGCTCAGGCCCCGGTGCGCTCGATCTCTTTGTGTGAGTGCGGATCACATTGTGGGATAGCCCAGGTTTGGCCCTGTTTTCGGGCCTTGATTGGGATATTGGCCAGGGGGATGTATTGAATAATGCGGTCAGTGATCCGTATTCAAGGAAATTAACGTGTCTTCCAAACCTGCTGCCGATACGGCAACACCTGCCCCCAAGGGCAAGAAAAAGCTACTCGTCATATTGGGCGTCGTGGTGCTGGTGTTGGCGCTGGCCGCTGGTGGCGGTTGGTACTACATCATGAAGCAGCGCGCAGCTGCTGCCGAAGAAGAGGGCGATGAGCCCGTCGCAGAGGTGGTGGCCCAAGGTCCACCGACCTACCTGCCGCTGGACAACATGATCGTGAATCTGGCAGACCCCGGGGGTGAAAAAGTCGCTCAGGTCGGCATCACGCTGGAGGTGGCGGACGCCCACTCGGTCGATGCGGTCAAGGTTTATTTGCCCACTATCCGCAGCAGCATCCTGATTCTGTTGTCGCAACGTACCTCCGAAGAATTGCTGCAGCGCGAGGGCAAAGAGAAACTCGCGGCCGATGTGCTGCGTGAGGCGTCCAAGCCCTTTGGCGGTGTGCCTGATGCGCATGGCGAGGCCAAGCCCAAAACCAAAAAGAAGACAGACAAGAATGCCCACGCCGCCAACCCGGTGCGCGGCGTGCTGTTTTCCAGCTTCATCATTCAGTAGACCCAGCCGGAGCTTTCAACATGGCTGAATCGTTTCTTTCCCAGGAAGAGGTCGATGCCCTCCTGGAGGGCGTGACTGGTGAAAGCCAGAAGAGCGTCGAAGAAGCGCCGCAAGAGGGCGAGGTTCGGCCCTACAACATTTCCAGCCAGGAGCGCATTGTTCGGGGCCGTATGCCGACGATGGAAATCGTCAACGAACGATTTGCCCGCAACCTGCGCATTGGCCTGTTTAACTTCATCCGCCGCAGCCCGGAGGTGTCGGTGGGCTCGGTTTCTGTGCAGCGTTACAGCGCCTTTTTGCGTGAACTGGCGGTGCCGACCAATTTCAACATCGTGGCGATACGGCCTCTGCGCGGCAATGGCCTCATCGTGTGCGAGCCGGCGCTGGTCTTCGGCATCATCGACACGCTGTACGGCGGTACAGGCAAGTTCCAGACCCGAATTGAGGGCCGGGATTTTTCTGCGACCGAGCAGCGCGTCATCAACCGGCTGGTGGATGTGATCACCACCGAGTACAAAAAAGCCTGGAAGGGCATCTACCCGCTGGAGCTGGAATACCAGCGCTCAGAGATGCAACCCCAGTTTGCCAACATTGCCACGCCCAGCGAGATCGTGATTTCTACCTCTTTCCAGCTGGAAATTGGCGACATTGCCGGCGCCATCCACTTTTGCGTGCCCTACGCAACCATGGAGCCGATTCGGGATGTGTTGTACTCGTCCACGCAAGGCGACTCGATGGAAGTCGACAAGCGCTGGGTGAACGTGCTGACGCGCGAGATCCAGGCGGCCGAGGTGACCTTGGTGGCCGAGCTGGCAAGGGCTGATGCCACCATCGAACAATTGCTGGCCATGAAGCCAGGAGACTTTATAGAACTGGACCGGGCACCCCGGATTCAGGCCACGATCGACGGCGTACCCGTGTTTGAATGCCAATACGGCACGCACAACGCCAAATATGCAATCCGCATTGACAAGAGTTTGAGGAGCAACGACCTCAACTGGATGGGGGAACGACATGGCAGCTGAAGACAAACCCACAGAAGACGACGGCATGGCCGACTGGGCCGAGGCCCTCATGGAGCAAAAAGCAAGTGACGGCGCGGGCGATGCGCACGCTGGCATCCTGGCGGGCGAGGCGCCACGTCCGTTTTCGGGCGGTTCTGGCGATGGGCCCATGAATGACATCAACATGGTGCTCGACATCCCGGTGCAGCTGTCGGTGGAGCTGGGTCGCACCAAGGTGCCGATCAAGCACATCCTGCAGCTGGGGCAGGGCTCGGTCGTCGAGCTGGATGCTTTGGCTGGCGAACCCATGGATGTGCTGGTCAACGGCTACCTGATCGCGCAAGGCGAGGTGGTGGTGGTGAACGACAAGTTTGGCATTCGTCTCACAGACGTGGTCACGCCCTCCGAGCGACTGCGCCGCGTGAGCAAGGGGTAGATCAGCATGTTTCAGACCTTGGCGGTGGTGCTGCTCTTCATCGCGCTGTTGGGCGCTTTGCCCTTTGCCCTGAAGTGGTTGCAGCGGCGCAATTTGGTGGCCGGGCAGGGGCAGCTTGCATCCTCTCGCGTGGTGTCTGCGGTGGCCGTGGGCCCGCAGCAGCGTGTGGTGACGGTGGAAGTGGGGCCGGAAGGTGCCAAGACCTGGCTGGTGCTGGGGGTGACGGCGCACAACGTCAATCACCTCCACACTTTGCCTGCACCTGGGGCAGGCATGGCAACCGGGCCGGCTCGCCTGGATGCTGAGGCCCTCCCGCTGGAATAAGGTCCGCGTGTCAAATCATTCTTGCAAGGGCACGAAGCCCGCCTTCTCCTGGGCTTGCGCTCCTGTCGCGCGCCTCATTGCGGCGGTGGCACTGGCCATGCTGGGCAATGCTGCACTGGCGCAAAGCGGTTCCCAACTTCCCCTGCTGGTGGGATCAGGTGCGTCGGGCACCAGCTTTTCGGTGCCTATCCAGACCCTGCTGTTTTTTACGGCCCTGTCATTCTTGCCAGCGGTGCTGCTGATGATGACGGGCTTCACCCGCATCGTGATCGTGCTGTCGCTCTTGCGCCAGGCGCTGGGCACCCAATCGGCACCCCCCAATCAGGTGGTGGTGGGCCTGTCGCTGTTTTTGACCTTTTTTGTCATGGGACCGACCTTTGATAAGGTCTACCAGGACGCGTATGTGCCTTACACCCAAAATGGCATGGCTTTTGAGCAGGCCCTGGACAAGGCTGAAGCGCCGCTGCGCCAGTTCATGGTCAAGCAGACCCGGCAGGCCGACTTTTCCTTGTTTGCCAAGCTGGCCAAGTTGGACCCAGCCGTCAAGATCGAGACCGCCCCCATCCGGGTGCTGGTGCCCGCGTTTGTGATCAGTGAGCTGAAGTCGGCATTCCAGATTGGCTTCATGATCTTCATCCCTTTTCTGGTCATCGACATCGTGGTGTCTAGTGTGCTGATGTCCCTGGGCATGATGATGCTGTCACCTGTGCTGGTGGCGCTGCCTTTCAAGCTCATGCTGTTTGTGCTGGCCGATGGCTGGAATCTCTTGATCGGCTCGCTGGCGGCGAGCTTTGTGACCTGACGCTGGAGCCGATATGAACTCACAAATGGTGTTGACCATGGGCCAGGAGGCCTTGCTGATGTTGCTGATGGTGTCGGCTCCGGTGCTCATTGTGGTGCTGGTGGTGGGGCTGGTGGTCAGCCTTTTCCAGGCGGTGACGCAGATACATGAAGCAACGCTGGCTTTTGTGCCCAAGCTGATCTCGGCGATTGCGGTGTTTGCCATTGCTGGACCCTGGATGCTCACCATGTTGGTGGAATACATCCGGCGAATGATCGAGGCCATTCCGTCCGTGGTGGTTTGACGTCCGGGCGCTGGTTTGATCACATTTTCTGAAGCCCAGCTGGTTGCCTGGCTGTCGCCGGTCCTCTGGCCCTTTCTGCGGGTGCTGGCGGTGTTCAGCGCCGCGCCGGTCTTGTCTTCACGAGCCTTTCCCTTGCGCGCGCGCATTGCGCTGGCTTTTCTGGTGGCGCTGGCCGCTCAGGGAGCTTTGCCCGCACAGTCCATCATCAGCATCAACAGTCCGCAGGCCATGGGTGTGGTGGTGCAGCAGGTGGGCATCGGGCTGGCGATTGGTTTTACGGTGCGTCTGGTGTTTGCGGCCGTCGAACTGGCGGGAGAAGTGGTGGGTTTCCAGATGGGTCTGAACTTTGCCGCCTTCTTCGACCCCTCACTCAATACGCAGTCGAGTGCCGTCGCCCGTTTTTTTGGGCAAATGGCGTCGCTGCTCTTCGTGGTGCTGAATGGGCACATGATGGTGCTGATGACCACCATCAAGAGCTTTGAGGCGTTTCCTGTCGATCAGAACTTTTTGCAGGCCCTGCAAACCATGAAGCTGCAACACTTGGGGGCCGATCTGTTCGCCACCGCCCTGTGGATGGCCTTGCCCATGGTCGGCATGCTGATGTTTGTGAACCTGGCGCTGGGCATCGTTTCCCGCGTAGCGCCACAAATGAACATTTACTCGGTGGGTTTTCCCATTACCTTGTCGGTGGGCCTGATTGGCATTGCTGTGACACTGCCCATGCTCGATCAGCCCTTTATGGCCCTGATGGAGCGCTCGATTGATATCTTTCTGGGCAAGTAGCCGCTTGCGCTAGACGAGTTAGACCAGTTCGTTGCGGATGGCGTAGACGGTGAGCTCGGCGTTGTTGCTGAGTTTGAGCTTTTCCAGCACCCGAGAGCGGTAGACGCTCACCGTCTTGGGGCTCAGCATGAGTTCTTCGGCGATGTCTGAGAGTCTTTTGCCGGACGCAATCTTCAGCAGTGTTTGCAGTTCACGCTCGGACAAGGACGCATGCAAGGCTTCGTTGGCGTCGCCAGAGAGGCTTTCCACCAGCATTTGTGCGACCTCGGGAGTCACGAACTTGCGACCCTGGGCCAGGGTGCGAACGGCCGTCACGAGGTTGGCGGGGTCGCCCGCTTTGTTCAGGTAGCCCTGCGCGCCGGCCCTCAGACAGCGGATGGCATATTGGTCTTCAGGGAACATGGACACGATCAGAACTTTGACTGGCGAGTCCCCCTCACGCAGGCTGGACAGCACTTCCATGCCGCCGCGTCCGGGCAGGTTGAGGTCGAGCACCAGCACGTCGCAGGGCGTGTTACGCAGCGCTTCGCGCACCTCCGAGTAGCTACCGGTTTCCGCCACCACTTGAATATCCACAGCCTCGGCCAGGGTGTCACGGATGCCACGGCGAATCATGGCGTGGTCGTCGCAAAGAATGACGCGAATCATGGGGTGTCCTCTTGTGCTGGGTCGGCCTGTGCCGTCAGCGGTGCAGAAAAGATGATGGAGGTGCCCTGGCCGCTGATGGAGCTGATGTCCAGCCAGCCGCCCACCGATTTGGCCCGCTCGTGCAGGCCCCGCAAGCCAAAAGACTTGGGCTTGCTTCTATCGCTGCTGCTGATGCCAGGGCCGTTGTCGCTCACCTCCAGGGTCAAAAAAGCGTCGTCGGCAGCAATGTCTATCTTCACGCTGTCGCACTTGGCGTGTTTGCTGATGTTGGTCAGCGCCTCCTGCGCCGTTCTGTAGGCGGCCATTTGAACGGCCTTGCTCACGCCGGACTCGCGCCGGTCAGTGCGCAAGGTAGTCTTGATGCCGGTGCGGCGCTCAAAGTTGCCTGCCAGCCATTGCACTGCCGCCGCCAGGCCCTGGTCGAGGATGGCCGGGCGCAAGTTCATCATGATGCGCTGGCTGGCGCCGATGGCGTGTTGCAGCATGTCTGTCGCCGCTGTCACGTGTTGCTGAACGGCTGTGTCGGGACTGTGCCGACCAATCCAGGCCAGGTCGAACTTGATGGCGGCCAGTGAACCGCCGATGTCGTCATGGACTTCCCGGGCAATCGCAGCGCGCTCTTGTTCGATGGTCTGCTGCAGGTGTTCGGCAAAGGCGGCCAGTTGGCGCTGCGATGCTGCCAGATCGGCATCGGCTTGTTGTTTGGCCAGGCGTGCCTGATGCACTTCCAGCGATCGCTGAATCACATGGTCCAGACGACTGATGTCGTCCTTGAGCAGGTAGTCGCTCATGCCCTGCTGTATGGCTGCAACAGCAGCGGTTTCACCGATGGCGCCGGACAACAGAATGAAGGGCGGAGGTTGTATTTGCCTTCCAGTTTGCGCCTGCAGGCTGTGCCACGCGTCCATGGCTGTGAAGCCGGTCAGCCGGTAGTCGGCTAGGATGACATCGCAGTCAGCCGGCGAGCAGGCTTGCTCGAAATCCTCCAGGGTGTCCACCCGGTGAATTTGGTAGGCCTGCTCAGACCGGCGCAGCGTGCGGCGCACCAGATCGTGGTCCAGCGCCGAGTCTTCCAGATGGAGAATTCTGATCGAAGGCAAGGGGGCTGCGGGGTCCATGGTGGGGCTATGATAGTCAGGCCGCGATGAGTGCTGGTGATTTGGTCTGGTGCCGATCTCAACGGGCTCAAAGCCTGCTAACCTAAGCGTCCTTGAACTTGTGCCGTGGCCTATTCAAACCGATGGCGGTTTTTATCCCACGAAATACGACAGCGATATGTCCTCGAGCCCCTCTGACAACACCGAGCCTGGCGTGCGTTTGCCCGTCATGCTGGTGGCCGAACTGCAGGATTCACTGCTGGTGGTGGTGCACGACCTGGCGCGCCTGGACAATCTTCTCGCTCACACCATGGACAACTTGATGCAGCGTTTTACCGCTGCCAGTGCAGACCTCGCTTCGCCCGCCCTGGCTGGCAAGACCGAGCTCGATGGTGTGCGTAACGCCTTGAATGCCGCAGTGACCGAGCTGCAGTTTCAGGATCTTGCCTCCCAGCTGATCGTGCACACCTCCAAGATTTTGCAGGGTTGCGCTTACCGCCTGGCCGCCGAATCCATGGGTAACGAGGATGGCGAGGCGGTGCCCTTTGTGGATGACGTGCCTGAGCGGCCCAACCCCGTAACGCAAGACGAGATGGACGCTGGTTCCATCGAACTTTTTTAGCCTGACCCGTACTCGCTGCACCCTTTTCGGAGCCTTTCATGTCCTTGATACTCGCCGTAGACGACTCACCATCCATGCGCAAGATGGTGTCTTTCACCCTCATCGGTGCAGGCCACCAAGTGGTGGAAGCTGTTGATGGCATCGACGCTTTCGAAAAAGCGCAGCGCCAAACCTTTGATCTGGTTCTGACCGATCAGAACATGCCCAGGCTGGACGGCTTGGGCCTGACCCGCAAGTTGCGCGAGCACCCCAATTTCAAAACGGTTCCCATCCTCATGTTGACCACCGAGTCCAGCGACCTCATGAAGCAGGCTGGCCGTGCAGCTGGCGCGACCGGCTGGCTGGTCAAGCCATTCGATCCCGCACGATTGCTGGAAGTGATCAAGAAGGTCGTTAAATAAGCCATCAGTCCGTGCAACGAGGCTGATCCAACAGGAGGCAGGTATGTCAGACGTACATCAAGACAGCGGTTCAGGCGGTGATTTCGACCTCACCCAGTTCTATCAAATCTTTTTTGAGGAAGCCGGAGAAAACCTGGACCTGATGGAGCAGATGTTGCTCAATCTGAATCTGGAGACTGCTGACGACGAAGAGCTCAATGGCATTTTCCGCTGCGCCCACTCGGTGAAGGGCGGTGCCGCCACCTTTGGTTTTTCGGACGTGGCGGAGTTGACGCACCAGATGGAGTCTCTGTTGGACCGCCTGCGCCGCCACGAGCTGCAGCCCAACGCCATGATGGTCGATGTCTTGCTGGAATCTGCCGACGCGTCGCGCAGCCTGCTCGCGCGTCACCAGGCGGGTGGTGAAGGCGAGGCAACGCCCACGGCAGACCTGGTGGCCAGGATCGCAGCTCTGGCGTCTGGCAAGGCCGTGGCTGCCCCTGCCAAACCAGCACCCGAGCCGGTGGCCGCCGCTGTGGTCGCCCCTCCAGTGCCCGCTGCTGCACCAGTTGTCGAGGCTGGTGGCCTGCGCACATTGACGATCACGATAGGTCCCATGGACAAGCCGGAGCAGGCGGACGCTGTCAAGGATCTGTTTCGCGACATTCCCGGCCTGGGTGACATCGAGGTCAAGACCAGCTCAGATGCCAAGGTGCGTGTGTTCCAGGTCAAGACCACGTCCACGGATGATGACCTTTTAGACCTGTTTGCTTTTCATGTGTCCCGTGACATTGTGCGCATCAGCCCGGCGGGTGCTGTGGAAGCAGCGTTTGTGTCCGACGATCCACCGGCAGATGCGCCTCTGGCCCCGGCACCGTTCTACGGCTTCTTTGACGACGCGCCCGGTGCGCCGTCATCGGGGGCGCCCTTGGCTCACCATGACGCCCCGGACGCCCATTCGGGCAAGCCTGCCGTGGCGGGCGCCAGGGTAGCCGTGCCTGCTGCAGCGCCGGAAGCAGCCACCATTCGTGTAGCCATCAGCAAGGTGGACCAGTTGATC
This sequence comes from Pseudomonadota bacterium, assembly GCA_046046915.1. Taxonomy (GTDB): domain Bacteria; phylum Pseudomonadota; class Gammaproteobacteria; order Burkholderiales; family Burkholderiaceae_C; genus JBEEJZ01. The sequence goes on along the minus strand of JBJOIT010000007.1, from coordinate 53,993 downwards.
AACCTGGTGGGTGAACTGGTCATCACACAAGCCATGCTGGCCCAAAACAGCCGCGCGCTCGATCCCGCACTGCACCAGCTGCTGTTGTCGGGCCTGGGCGACCTCGACCGCAACACCCGTGACCTGCAAGAGTCGGTCATGTCGATCCGCATGATCCCAATGTCGGTGGTGTTCAGCCGCTTCCCGCGCATGCTGCGTGACTTGGCTGGCAAGCTGGGCAAGAAAGTTGATTTCGTGACCCAGGGCGAGGCGACCGAGCTGGACAAGGGCCTGGTTGAAAAAATCACCGATCCCTTGACCCACCTGGTGCGCAACAGTTGCGACCACGGCATAGAGATGCCTGCAGACCGGCGCGCTGCGGGCAAGCCCGAAACCGGCACCATCACCTTGTCGGCAGCCCACCAGGGTGGCTCCATCGTGATCGAGGTGCGCGACGATGGCCGGGGCATGTCGCGTGAAAAGATACTACGCAAAGCCCGCGAACGTGGCCTCGATGTGTCTGACCAGATGTCCGACGCCGAAGTCTGGCAACTGATTTTTGCTCCTGGCTTCTCCACGGCCGAGGTCGTGACCGATGTGTCTGGCCGCGGCGTGGGGATGGACGTGGTCAAACGAAACATCTCTGCCCTGAACGGCACGGTTGAAATCGAATCGAACGAAGGCCAGGGCATGAAAGTGTCTGTGCGCTTGCCACTGACTCTGGCCATCATGGACGGCATGTCGGTGGGGGTCGGTGACGAGGTCTACCTGTTACCGCTCTCGTCGGTGGTGGAGTCCTTCCAGGTTAAGTCTGAAACCGTGACCACCGTGGGGCAGGGCTCGCAGCTGGTGAAGGTGCGCGACGAGTACATGCCGGTGATCGGTCTCGAAAAAGTCTTTCAGGTGCCGCGCTACGACCTCGACAAGACCAGTGACATCATGGTGGTGATCGAGGCAGAAGGCAGCCGAGTGGCCCTGCTGGTGGACGAGTTACTGGGCCAGCAGCAGGTGGTGGTCAAGAACCTGGAGTCCAACTACCGCAAGGTTCCCAATGTGTCGGGTGCCACGATCTTGGGCGATGGCAAAGTCGCTCTGATTCTGGACACGGCGGCGCTGGTGCGTCGCTCACGTCACTGATGATGCTCAACAAGGGGTAAATGATGGGTGCCATGGAAAAACTGGAACATGCAAGTGCCGTCGGCGCACGCGAGTACCTGACCTTTCGTCTGGACCGCGAAGAGTATGGGATCGACATCCTGAAGGTGCAGGAAATCCGCGGCTACGAGCGGCCAACCCGCATTGCAAATGCACCGGACTTTCTCAAGGGTGTGATCAACCTGCGCGGCACCATCGTGCCGATCGTGGACATGCGGCTCAAGTTTGCGTGTGCCAGTGCCAATTACGACACCTCCACCGTGGTGATCATTCTCAATCTGCGTCAGCGCATCGTGGGTGTGGTGGTGGATTCGGTCAGCGACGTGATGGAGATTCCTGCAGAGAACGTGCGCCCAGCGCCCGACATTGACAGCATGATCGACAGCAGCGCCGTCGTGGGGCTGGGCTCGTTTGGCGAGCGCATGCTGATCCTGTTGGACATTGAGCATCTGATGTCCAGCCCTGACATGGGACTCGTCAGTGAGTCTTAAGCCACCAGCGGCGCGGGCTTCCGCTTTGCGACCCCGTCCGGAGGTCGCATCCACAGAGGCGAATCGGGAGTTCACCTGGACCAGCGCTGACTTTGATCGTGTCCAGAAACTCATTTATCAGCGTGCCGGCATCAGCTTGCATGACGGCAAACACGCCATGGTGTACAGCCGCCTGTCGCGTCGTTTGCGTGAAAAAGGGTTCCAGAGCTTCAACGATTACCTGGGTTGGCTCGAAAACCACGATGGGCCGGAGTGGCAGGAGTTCATTAACGCCCTCACCACCAATCTGACCTCGTTCTTTCGGGAGCACCATCACTTCGAGGTGCTGGCCCAACACTTGAAGTCTCGCCCGGCCGGGACGCCCTGGAAGGTGTGGTGCAGTGCTGCGTCCACTGGCGAGGAACCCTATTCCATCGTCATGACGGCGCTGGAGACGCTGGGCCCCAAGGGGACCTTTTCCCTGACGGCCAGCGATATCGACTCCAAGGTCTTGGCGACAGCAGCCAACGGCGTCTACAAGATTGACAGTACCAAGAACCTCAGTACCGAGCAGCTGCAGCGCTTCTTCATGCGTGGCAAGGGTGCCAATGAAGGCATGGTGCGAGTTAGGCCTGAGCTGCAAAGACCTATCGACTTCATCAGTGTCAACCTGATTCGCGACGACTGGCCGTTTCGTGAGCCTTTCGATGTGGTGTTCTGCCGCAACGTGATGATTTACTTTGATGGCCCAACCCAGCGCCAGGTGCTGGAGCGCATCCACCGTGTGCTCAAGCCGGGTGGCTTGTTGTTTGTGGGGCACGCCGAGAATTTTGGTGACTCACGCGATTTGTTTGTGCTCAAGGGCAAGACGGTTTACGAGCGGCGCTGAGCATGCAGTCTCCTCCCAGTTTTGCTGCCCTCAAGGCGCGTCCCGCGCTGGCGAATGCCGCGCCCAAGGTGTATGCCGATGGCCGTGTCTCGCGGGTGGACCAGCTCAAGGCGCAGCCTCGCAAGCCCGGCGAGGCATCCTTCTTTTTCACCGATCACCACTTTCAGTACGACGCGGTCAAGGTCTTGCCCGGCGAGTACTTTGTCTCCAGCCAGGATGTGGTCATCATGACGGTGCTGGGGTCCTGCATCGCCGCCTGCATTTGGGATGGCCCGGCTCGCGTCGGGGGGATGAATCACTTTATGCTGCCGGATGGGGACACAGGTGATGGATCTGGCCGATATGGCTCATATGCGATGGAATTGCTGATCAATGAACTGATCAAGCAAGGCGCGCGCCGGGAGACCATGCAGGCCAAGATTTTTGGCGGCGCGCAGGTCATGGCCGGATTCACGTCCATGAACGTGGGCGAGCGCAACACAGCTTTTGTGCGTGACTACCTGGCCACTGAGCGCATCCCGGTGGTGTCTCAGGACGTCCTGGACATCCATCCGCGCAAAGTCTGCTTTTTTCCGGTGACCGGCAAGGCACTGGTCAAGCGCCTGGCTCACTCTCACCCCGAGTCCTTGGCGGTGGAAGAGCGCCGGGGCAATGCCGCAAGCGTGGCCAAGTCCACGGCCGGTGGGTCTGTCGATCTGTTTTGAGGGGGCTGGTGTTGAAGAAGATTCGAGTGGTGGTGGTAGATGATTCGGCCTTGGTTCGTAGCCTGTTGGCTGAAATCATCAATCGGCAAGCGGACATGGAATGTGTGGGCACGGCCAATGACCCGCTGATCGCGCGTGAAATGATTCGTGAGCTCAACCCGGACGTGATCACCCTGGACGTGGAAATGCCCCGCATGGATGGCCTTGATTTTCTGGGTCGGCTCATGCGCCTGCGGCCCATGCCGGTGGTCATGATTTCGACCTTGACCGAACGCGGCGCCGAGGTCACCATGCGCGCGCTGGAGCTGGGCGCGGTCGACTTTGTGGCCAAACCGCGTATAGGTCTGACCGACGGCATCAAGGAGCTCGCCGGCATGATCGTCGACAAGATTCGCGTGGCGGCTGCGGCGCGTATCAAACGCGCGGCTATCGCCCCTACGGCCGGGCTGCCCAGCAAACCCGCCAGCACCGAGTCTGCACCCGCCCTGATGGGGCGACTGTCTACCGAGAAGTTGATCTGTATCGGCTCGTCGACCGGTGGCACTGAGGCCGTCAAAGAGGTACTGATACGCCTGCCGGCAGATTGCCCGGCCATTGCCATCACACAACACATGCCGCCTGGCTTTACCACCAGTTTTGCGGCCCGTTTGAACAGCTTGTGTCAAATGACGGTGAAAGAGGCCGAAAACGGCGAGCGCATCTTGCCGGGGCATGCCTATATTGCGCCGGGAGGCAAACAATTTCGTATTGGCCGCAGCGGCGCCAACTATGTGGCGGTGGTGGAAGATGGCGAGCCGGTGAACCGGCACAAGCCTTCGGTGGAGGTTCTGTTCAAGTCGGCGGCAGCGCTGGTGGGGCGCAATGCCTACGGCATCATGCTCACCGGCATGGGGGCTGACGGGGCCAAGGCCATGCGTGAGATGAAGGATGCGGGCAGCTACAACTTTGTGCAAGACGAGGCCAGTTGCATCGTGTTTGGCATGCCACGTGAAGCCATCGCCCACGGTGCTGCTGACGAAGTCCTGCCTGTCACCGCCATTGCCGGTGCGCTGATGGCCAAATTGCGCGGGTCCGTCGACCGTTACCGGGTCTGAGCGCTCCGCTGCGATTGGGGGATGGCCCCCAATGTGCTAGGGTTTTGATAGTGTTTCGTGCAAATCTAGGGTTAACCCTTATATTTCATGCATGACCACGCCACCCAAGGATTTGCCTCCAACATCAGCCAGCGCTAGGAGCGAGGACGCTGTCTCTGGTGCCCACAGCGATTCGGATCGCCGCGCGGGCTTGGTGCCCATACGGCGATTGGGGACTGAACACCGTGAACAGGTGACCCGGCATTTGCTTGCACTCCCCGAGCGTGACCGCTACCTGCGTTTTGGGCACATGGCCAGCGATGACCAGATTCGGCGCTACACCGACAGCCTGCATTTCGACCTGGATACCATTTTTGGCATCTTCAACCGCAAGCTTGAACTGTTGGCGATGGCGCATCTGGCCTTTGTGCAACGCTGGGGACAGGAGCCTGCGGCCGAGTTTGGCGTATCCGTGGCGGCCTCAGCCCGGGGACGGGGTTATGGCCTGCGCCTGATTGAACGCGCTGTGACCCATGCGCGCAATGAGGGTGTCACTCAGTTGCAGATTCACGCTTTGAGCGAAAACACGGCCATGGTGCGTATTGCCCACGTTGTGGGCGCCGCTGTCGAACGTCAGGGCACTGAGACTGAAGCGCACTTGCAGCTTTTACCCGCGACGCTGGACAGCCGCGTTTCTGCCCTGATCGATGAGCAAGTGGCTCAAACCGACTACCAGCTCAAGCTACATGCCCGCCAGTTGCGGCAGGTGTTTGGGCAGTTTCGCACCCTGCGCGAGCGTTTGCTCAAGGCAGCACGCGAACTGTCGCCATAAGGCTGTCAGATCCATCCGCTATCCTAGAGGCATCGAAACAACGGCGAATCCGCCAAACCGCAGTGTCCGACCCTCATCCTGCGCGCCCTTCCGAACGGGAAGACAAGCGCACATTTCTGCAAAAGCTGGCCGAATTTATCCATCCCGGCCCGGATTCAACCGCTGAACTGATGGAAACCTTGGCCGATGCCGAGGACAACCATGTGATCGACGCCGAGTCGCGCAACATGCTCGAAGGCGTGATTCGCATGGCAGAAATGAGCGCAGGCGAAGTCATGGTGCCAGCCACCCGCATGGACCTGCTCGACATTCAGGCGCCCATGGACACCATGCTGCATGTGGTGATCGACACGGCGCACTCGCGCTTTCCAGTGTTTGAGGGGGATCGCGAAAACATCATTGGCATCCTACTGGCAAAGGATCTGCTCAAGTTGCAGCGGGCGCCGGAGCTCAATATTCGTGCCCTGCTACGGCCAGCTGTTTTTGTGCCAGAGAGTAAAGGTCTGAACGACCTGCTGCGCGAGTTCCGGGGCAACCGCAACCATCTGGCCATCGTGATAGACGAGTTCGGTCGTGTCGCCGGGCTCATCACCATTGAGGACGTGCTGGAACAAATCGTGGGGGAGATCGAGGATGAGTTTGATCTTCCCGAGAATCCTGGCGACATCTACGCGCTGGCCGACCGCACCTACCGCGTCAGTGGCGACATTGCCATCGACCGGGTGAACGATGCTTTTGGCGTCACGCTGGTGGGGGCCGACCCCGAGGACGAATTCGACACCATTGGCGGTCTGATTGCGCATGAAATGGGCCATGTGCCCAAGCGCGGCGAGCGCTACAGCCTGTGTGGCCTGGATTTTGTGGTGCTGCACACGCGTGGCGGCGCGGTCAAGTGGTTCAAGGTCTCGCCCAGCCCTTGACGCATCGCAAGGCCTTGTACCCGTTGACTTGGTCCGGTCTGTTCCTCGTCATGGCCGGCCTGGCCCATGCCCTGGCGTTGTCCACACCCTGGAACCACGAGCCCGCAGGCTGGCTGCAACTGTTGGCCATGGCGGTGTTGGTGGCACAGCTCCAGGTAGCCCAGTCGCCTGGGCAGGCAGCTGCAAGGGCTTGGGTGTTTGCCACCAGCTGGCTGGTCGGCACCTTCTGGTGGCTGTTTGTCGCCATGAACACCTATGGTGATCTGAGCGCCCCCTTGGCTGCCTTGGCAGTGCTGGCGCTGGCGCTAGCGCTGGCCGCGTATTACGCGCTGGCGGGTGCTGTCTACCGTGCCATCGCGCCCAGCGGTGTTTGGGCGCGCTCAGCGCTGTTTGCCGCACTGTGGACGATGGCCGAAATGGCGCGGGGCACCTGGTTGACCGGATTTGGCTGGGGTGCTGCTGCTTATGCCCATGTCAACGGGCTGGGGGTGCTGGTGAAGTGGCTGGGGGCCTACGGACTTACCGCTTTGGTGGCCTTCGTCGCGGCAGTCCTGGCGGGTGTGTGGGCTAGGCCTAAGAGGTGGCAAGTGCTGGCGGGCGTGGTGCTGGTGAGCCCTGCGTTCTGGTGGAGCCCGACGCCCTTGCCCAGTTATAGCGTGGCCAACGGTGGCCTGAGCGTGGCCTTGTTGCAGGGCAACATTGCACAAGACGAGAAGTTTCAGATGGGCACCGGGGTCGCCGATGCCTTGCAGTGGTACGGCGAGCAGTTGCGGGTACAGCCGGCGGCGCTGGTGGTGGCGCCTGAGACCGCTTTGCCCCTGCTGCCTCAGCAGTTGCCACCGGACTACTGGCCCGCTTTGAACCGCGCTTTTGCGTCTGGTTCACAGGCTGCCTTGTTGGGCATGCCCTTGGGCGACCTGGCCCAGGGCTACACCAATTCCGTGGTGGGCCTGAAGCCTGTGCCAGCCGCCGGGGTGGGCTATTACCAATACGACAAACACCACCTGGTGCCCTTCGGCGAGTTCATTCCCCCCTTGTTTCGGTGGTTCACCAACTTAATGAACATTCCTTTGGGCGACTTCAATCGTGGCAGTGTGGGCCAGACTTCCTTTGAGTGGCAAGGCCAGCGTTTGGCGCCCAATGTCTGCTACGAGGACTTGTTTGGCGAGGAGCTGGGCGCCCGTTTTCTGCTGCCAGATCAAGCGCCCACCGTGCTGGTGAATGTGAGCAACCTGGCCTGGTTTGGTAACACCGTGGCGCTGGATCAGCACCGCCACATCAGCCGCATGCGGGCGCTGGAGTTTGAACGCCCTGTGATTCGCGCCACCAACACCGGAGACACCGCCATCATCGACCACATGGGCCGAGTGACCCAGGCCCTCCCACGCCACACCAGGGGCGTGCTCCTGGGCGAGGTGACGGGGCGCACGGGGATCACGCCTTTTGCCTGGTGGGTCTCCCGCTGGGGGCAGTGGCCGGTGTGGTTGGCATGCGCTGCGGTGGTGTTGGCCACCTGGGCCGTGCGCCGAAAAGCGCAATCGGCAGCACAGGCCTGAGGCCGCCCAGCCCCAACGGGGCGCGCGTTGCCCCGTAAAATCTGCGGCTTCGCGTGCGGGCCCCGCCGGGGCGGCCACAGACCAGAGAGATTCGAGGCGTTCGCGCCCTTTGCTATGTTGACCTTCCAACAAATCATCCTGAAATTGCAGTCCTACTGGGCCGAGCAGGGCTGCGCTTTGCTGCAGCCCTATGACATGGAGGTCGGTGCAGGCACTTCGCACACCGCCACCTTCTTGCGAGCCCTGGGTCCCGAGCCCTGGAAGGCTGCCTACGTGCAGCCCAGCCGCCGCCCCAAGGATGGCCGCTATGGCGAAAACCCCAATCGTCTGCAGCACTACTACCAGTACCAGGTGGTGCTGAAGCCCGCGCCCAGCAACATTCTGGAGCTGTATCTGGGTAGCCTTGAAGCCCTGGGATTTGACCTCAAGAAAAACGACATCCGTTTTGTCGAGGACGACTGGGAAAACCCAACCCTGGGCGCCTGGGGCCTGGGCTGGGAGGTCTGGCTCAACGGCATGGAAGTGACGCAGTTCACCTACTTCCAGCAAGTGGGCGGTATCGATTGCAAGCCCATCACGGGTGAAATCACCTACGGCCTGGAGCGCTTGGCCATGTATCTGCAGGGCGTGGACAACGTCTACAACCTGACCTGGACCGAAGCCCCGGACGGTACCCGCCTGACCTATGGCGACGTCTACAAGCAAAACGAAGTGGAGCAGTCCACCTACAACTTCGAACACAGCGACGCGGATTTTCTGTTCACGGCCTTCAATGCGCATGAGAAGCAGGCCAAGCATCTGATGGAACAACAACTGGCCCTGCCGGCTTATGAGCAGGTGCTCAAAGCGGCGCACAGTTTCAATTTGCTGGATGCCCGGGGCGCCATCAGCGTGACCGAACGAGCCGCCTTCATAGGCCGCATCCGCAACCTGGCCCGCAGTGTGGCCCAAAGTTACTTTGACAGCCGCGAACGACTGGGCTTTCCGCTGGCGCCGCGCGCCTGGGTGGAGCAAATGAGCAAGAAGGCGGCCTGAACCATGACAACCCAAAACCTGCTGATCGAACTGTTTGTAGAAGAGTTGCCACCCAAGGCGCTCAAGAAGCTGGGTGAGGCCTTTGCCAGCCAACTCGCGGACCAGCTCCGTGCCCATGGCCTGACAGGCGCCGACGCGGTGGTCACGCCTTTTGCGTCGCCACGCCGTTTGGCCGCACACATCACCCAGGTGGCGACCAAGGCCGCTGACAAGGCCGTGCAGCAAAAGCTGATGCCCGTGACCGTGGGCCTGAACGCTGCGGGCGAAGCCACGCCCGCCTTGCTCAAAAAACTGCAAGCACTGGGTGCCGATGTGTCTGACCCGGCGGCCACCGTGGCCGCGCTCAAGCGTGCCCCGGACGGCAAAGCCGAAGCCCTGTTTTACGACAGCCTGGTCAGTGGCGCCACGCTGGAAGCCGGATTGCAGAAAGCCCTGGAAGATTCACTGGCCAAACTGCCGATCCCCAAGGTCATGACCTACCAGCTCGAAGCTGATTGCGATCTGCCCGGCTGGAGCAGCGTGAACTTTGTGCGCCCGGCGCACGGCTTGGTGGCGCTGCACGGCAGCACGGTGGTGCCAGTGCGGGCGCTGGGCCTGCGTGCGGGCAACAGCACGCAAGGCCACCGCTTTGAAGCGGCGGTGTCGCCCGTGGTGCTGACAGATGCCGACAGCTACGCCGCTATCTTGGCGCGTGACGGTGCGGTGATTGCCTCGTTTGCCGAGCGCCGTGCGGAGATCGTGCGCCAGTTGGCTGCTGCCGCGGCCTCGGTGGGCGGTGGCTGCCGGCCCATTGAGGACGATGCCCTGCTGGACGAAGTCACGGCCTTGGTGGAACGCCCCAATGTGCTGATCTGCGCTTTTGAGCCCCAGTTCCTGGAAGTGCCTCAAGAGTGCCTGATCCTGACCATGAAGGCCAACCAGAAATACTTTCCCCTGCTGGATGCCGCCGGCAAGCTCACCAACCAGTTTTTGGTGGTGAGCAACATCAGCCCCGCAGACACCAGCGCGGTGACCGGCGGTAACGAGCGTGTGGTGCGACCCCGCCTGGCAGATGCCAAGTTCTTCTTCGATCAGGACCGCAAAAAGACCCTGGACGCCCGCGTGGAGGGCCTGGACAAGGTGGTCTATCACAACAAGCTCGGCACCCAGGGCGAGCGCATGACCCGTGTGCGTGCCATTGCCCGTGCGATCGCCCAGCAGCTGGGCGGCGGCGAGCTGGCCCAGCAGGCTGATACGGCCGCACGCCTGGCCAAGACCGACTTGCTGACCGACATGGTGGGTGAGTTTCCCGAGCTGCAGGGCATCATGGGCGGCTATTACGCCCGTCACGATGGCCTGTCTACCGAGGTGGCGCAAGCCATCGAAGACCATTACAAGCCGCGTTTTGCCGGTGATGAGCTGCCGCGCAACACCACAGGTTTGGTGGTCGCGCTGGCCGACAAGCTCGAAACCCTGGTGGGCATGTTCGGCATCGGCAATTTGCCCAGTGGCGACCGCGACCCATTTGCCCTGCGCCGCCACGCGCTGGGGGTCATACGCATGCTCGTCGAACGTGATCTGCCTCTGGCGCTGGATGGCCTGGTGGCCAGCGCCGTACCAGCCTTTGGCGATTTGATCAGCGACCCCAGCGCGCCCCTGCTGGACTTCATGTTCGACCGTCTGGCTGGCTCCCTGCGTGAGCAGGGTTACAGCGCGCAAGAAGTTGATGCGGTGCTGGCGCTGCGCCCGCAACGTCTGGGCCAAGTGTCGCAGCGTCTGCAAGCCGTGCGTGCATTCGCCGCCCTGCCCGAGAGCCCTGCGCTGGCCGCCGCCAACAAACGCATCGGCAACATCCTGAAGAAGGCCGGCGAGGTGGACGCCCACGTCAGCCCCGTGCTCTTGCAGGAAGAGGCTGAAAAAACCCTGTATGCCCAGATGCAACAGGTGCTGCCCGTGGCTCAGACTCGTTTCGAAGCGGGCGACTACACAGGTTCGCTGCAAGTGCTGGCAGCCCTGCGCGCACCCGTTGATGCGTTTTTTGACGGAGTCATGGTCAATGCGGAAGAGATGGACTTGCGCCTCAACCGCCAGGGCCTGCTCAAGAGCCTGCATGAGGCCATGAACCGTGTGGCTGACCTGTCCCGACTGGCTGCCTGACCGTGACCAATCCGCGCCACGCCGATCTGAAGCTGGTCATCCTCGACCGCAACGGCACCATCAATGCCGACAGCCGCGATTTCGTCAAGTCGCCCGAGGAGTGGGTGCCCTTGCCGGGCGCTCTGGAAGGCATCGCACGGCTCAATCATGCGGGTTGGCATGTGGTGATTGCGTCCAACCAGTCGGGTCTGGGTCGGGGCTTGTTCGATGTGTCCTCGCTCAATGCCATGCACGAGAAGATGTTTCAGATGCTGGCCACCCATGGCGGGCGTATCGACGCGGTGTTTTATTGCCCGCACACGGCAGAAGACGCTTGCCAGTGTCGCAAGCCAGCGCCGGGTTTGTTCAAGCAGATTGGTGATCGCTACGGCATTGACCTCAAAGGCGTGCCTGTCGTAGGCGACACACCGCGCGACGTGGTGGCCGGTGCGGCGGTGGGCTGTGAACCGCACCTGGTGCTGACCGGGAATGGGGCCGCCTACCGTGACCGGCCGCTGCCCGAGACATTTCCCGCCGGCACCGTGGTGCACGAGGACCTCGCATCCTTTGCCGTTTGGCTGATTGCCCGGGAAAAGCGCCAGCAGGCTGACAAAGCCGCCTGAAGATCCGGGCCTTTGGGGCTCTGGTGTTTCGTTGGCCATGAAGTTCGTTTTCAAGCATTGATTCAAAGGTAGCTATGTCCGCTGTTCGCTCCGTTTTGCATTTGCTGTGGATGCTGGTGACCATGGTGCCTTGGGCCATCGTCATGCTGGTGGCCTCGATCTGGCGCAAGGGCGTGCCCTTGTACTGGATGGCGGCGCGTTGGCTGGGCTGGGCGGTGGGCGGCGCGCGCATCATCATGGGCATCGAGACGCGTGTCACCGGTATGGAGCATTTGCCTGTGGGCGAGAACTGTGCGGCCATCCTGCTGGTGAAACACCAGTCCACCTTCGAGACCTTTCTGATGCCCACGCTGATGCCGCATCCTCTGGCTTACGTGTTCAAGAAAGAGCTGCTGCAGATCCCGTTTTTTGGTTGGGCCATGGGTCGACTGGACATGATTCATATCGACCGCAGCCAGCGTACTCAGGCCTTCGCGCGCGTGGTGGCCCAGGGCAAGGACCTGCTGGCACGCGGCATCTGGATCATCATGTTCCCTGAGGGCACCCGCATTCCCCGCGGTGAAAAAGGGGTCTACAAGTCGGGCGGTACCCGACTGGCGATCGAGACCGGCGCGCCGGTGATCCCGGTAGCCATCACCTCGGCCAAATGCTGGCCGCGCAAGGCCTTGATCAAGCGCTCGGGCATTGTGGACGTGTCGATCGGCAAGCCGATTCCCAGCGTAGGGCGAAGTGCGGAAGAGCTGATGCGCGAAGTCGAGACCTGGATTGAGGCTGAAATGCGCCGTCTCGATCCCGAGGCTTACCGCTAAGGTGCAACCCGCCTACAGCCACCCCCGCGCCAACCGCAGTGTCCATCTGCGTGCGGTGCCTGTGGCTTTTGAGCTGCGGCGCAGCCGACGCAGCACCATCGGTTTCACGGTCAGTGTCGAGGGCCTGATGGTGCGGGCGCCTCTGTCTGCGCCCCTGCATCTGGTGGAGGCGGCCTTGCAGCAAAAAGCCGAGTGGATCTTGCGCAAGCTTGACGAAATGCAGCGCCGGGGTCAACAGGTTGACGAGGCCCGTATCGACTGGAAGGATGGCGTCACTTTGCCGTTTTTAGGGCAGCAGTTGCAAGTGGTGCTGGATCCAGGTCATGCTTTTGTGGGCCGGGGCGCTGCCCTGCATACACCCGACCCAGCATCCGTCGGTGCTCAGCTCGAGCAACGGCTGAAGGTGGCACTGCCTCACCATGCAGGGCCCACGCAGATTCGTGACACCGTGCAGGCCTGGCTGATGCGCCAGGCGCGCGACAACTTCACGGCCCGCCTGCATCACTTCGCGCCTCAGTTGCAGGTGCAGTGGCGGCGTCTGAGCCTGAGCAACGCTGCCACTCGCTGGGGGAGCGCCAGCAGCGATGGCTCCATTCGGCTGAATTGGCGCCTGATTCATGTACGCCAGCCCATCATCGACTATGTGGTGGTGCACGAGCTCAGCCACTTGCGGGTGATGGACCACAGCCCCCGCTTTTGGGACACTGTGCGCGCCGTGGTGCCCGACTATTTGGCCCTGCGTGCCGAGCTCAAGGGCGAGCCCGTGCCGCGCTGGGCCTGAGCTGCGTCCGCGTCTGGGTGCCAGTACGCGGGATTGCGCTTGCGCAACGGCCTGCGGGTGACGACTGCTTACATTGACCCCAGGGCGGTTCGGGTGAACCGCCTATGTTCAATCAGGGAGTTGATATGCTGGAACCCAGGTACATGAAGTTGGGCGCGATGGCGGTGTTGGCCTTGGCCGTTGCAGGGGGCGCGTTGCCGGCGCTGGCCCAGGATAGGGACCGTGACCAGACGCGTGAGCAGGACCGCGATCGCGATCAGGAGTTTGTTTACGGTAGCCAGCTCATGACCCAGCAAGAGCGCTTGCAGTATCAAAACCGTCTACGTACCCTCAAAACCGAGCAGGAGCGCGAGGCCTATCGTCTGGAGCACCATCGTCTGATGCAGCAGCGTGCGCGTGAGCGCGGTGTACAACTACCCGAGGAGCCACCCATGATGGGGGGTGGCGCCATGGGCGGTGCGGGTGGAGGCGCCGGTGGCGGCTCAGCAGGCGGGGCAGGCCGCTCGGGCCGTTAAGGTCAAGGCTGTGTGGCGTAACCTGTCATAGCCAGGCGAAGGCAGCCATTGCGACCAGGGTGGGCAGTAGGGCGCCTAGTAGCAGCCCGCCCACACCGACAGAGCCGTCTGCAAAACCGTGTTTCAGGAGGGCGACGCCCGCTGGGTTGGGCGCGTTGGCAATCACCGTCAAACCACCGCCAGCGACGGCACCCGCCACCAGGCTGTACTTGGCCTCTGGCGAGATGCCCACGATCAGTGAGCCCAGGTAGGTCAAGGCCGCGTTGTCCGTGACGGCTGTGAGTGCTGCGGCTCCGAAAAACAGAACCTGGGGCGACATACCCTCCACCAGAGGCTGCAACCACCACTGCTGCATGCCACCCAGTACCACTAGCCCGGCCAGAAAGAACCCTACCAGCAAAGCTTCTTTCAGAATGAGCGGATTTTGGTGGCGCTCATAGGCGTGCGCGATGCCCAAAAAAATGAGGAACAGGCCCAGAAAGGCCACCGGATGGTGCGCCAAGGCCACAACACCCGCCAGTAGGGCAAGGTGCACGATCACCAGACCGGTTGGAACTTTCGCAGTCTTCGGCGGGTCGTCACTTTGGGATGCATGGTTCAAATGAGGGCGCAGCAGCCAGACGGCGACTGTGGCATTGACCAGCACTGCGAAAGCTGCTTTCCAGCCAAAGTTGGTCAGCATGAACACCGAATCCCATTGCCAGGCAGAAGCCACCATGAGCACGGGCGGGGCCGCAAAGGAGGTCAGTGTTCCACCGATGGAGATATTCACAAACAGCACGCCAAGGGCAAAGTACTTGGCGCGCTCAGGAACCTCTGGCCTGAACACCTGGGGTGCCAACATGAGTGCGGCGATGGTCATGGCGGCCGGCTCCGTGATGGCAGAGCCAAACAATGGTACGGCTGCCAGCCCCATCCAGGCCGTGGCAAGGGCAGGATCTACGGGCGTCATGCGTACCAAGCCACGGATCGTCTGTGTGACCGCCTGCAGGATGGGCCGGGAGGCGGCAATCACCATCACCACGAACACAAACAGGGGCTCCGTGTACTGGCGGGACTCCGCATAGGCCAAAGCCTGTTCGCCGCTGCTGACCCCTGCCATGACAAAGATCAGAACAATGGCCCAGAAGCCAAAAACGATCTCGACTTCGCCCAGCAGGTGAAACAAGCCGGCGTGTTGGGGGGATCGATGGGAGAGGCGTTCGAACAGTTTGGCGGCGAACACATGTGCGAGCGCCACTGCAAACAGTGCAGCGGCGATCCACTCGATAGAGCTAGGGTTCATCGGTCGAAGGACGTAGCAAGGCCGCGAGGCGGCCCGACCTTCGCGTGAACCTGCCACACCACCACCGGTGGGCACCCAGTCAGAGTTTAACTAAGGCGCTTGTCGCCCGTCGCCTCTGTGCCCTTGCGGCGACGCCGACCGAGCAGCAATGCCAGTGCACCCATCAACAGGGTGGGCAGGCCGGGGTCAAAGCCTGCGTTCGGGTTCACGGTGCAACCACCACCGGAATCGCTGCTCGTGGCGGGGTCATCCGTGGCACTGGTGACCACAGGGGCCGGGAGTTCGTAGGCGCCGATGTCGGGCACTGCATCACGCGGGTTGCCCCGCTGGTCCAACGGCACTTCCGGGTCCGCAATGCCCGCACCCAGTGCGGGGCTGCTGGCCAGCAATGCATGGGTCATGGTAGACCCACCGTTGCTGGACAGTGCCGCGACCTGCGCGACCTGGTTGTTGAGGTCGCCAATGGCGCTCAGCACCGTTTGGCAACTGGTGTCTGAGCTCAGGTTGTGGCCTTGCGACACGATGCTGGAGCTGCTGCTGGTGCTGCCACAGTTGGCCGAGGGCAGTGCGGCGATCTGCTCAGGTGTGAGCACCGGGTCGACGGTATAGCCCTTGCGGTTGTCGGCCAGCAACACGTTCTTCAAGGTGACCTGATGGGTGTTGGATGAGGGAAAGGTGTTGATGCCCGAGCCAGCGCTGGATGAATCGGCCCCCGCGAAATTGTTGGCAATGGTGACAAAGCGCAGATCGGCCGCCCCATTGGTGTACAGACCGCCACCCACGTCAGTGCCGATGTTGCCACTCAGCGTGGAGTTGACCATGCGCAGGGTCACGCCGGAGCGCCCACTGATGCCGCCACCGCCCACCGCCTTGTTGCCGCTAAAGGTCACGCCTGAGAAGTTCACGGTGTTGCTGCCGGTGCCAAAAAAGCCACCGCCGCCCTCAGCCGTGTTGCCGCTGAAGGTGGCATTGCTGACGCTTGTATTGCCTTCGTTGTAGACACCGCCGCCATTGGTGGTGGAGCTGTTGTTTCTCACCACCAGGTCGCTGGCTGTCATGGCGGCAGCGGTGTAGACCCCAGCGCCGTCCCCTTGCGCTGAATTGCCGGTGACGACCACGCCGCTCAGGTTGATCGACAAGGTGGCGCCGGTTTCTTCTGTGACGGTGGGTTTTTTGCTACCGCCACGACCCGCTGAATTGGCTTGCCCAGTGACATTGGGGTCGACCAGCACCACAGCCGCTGCCGGGCCCACGGCAATGGCACCACCTGCGCGGCGCAGGTAATAGGTGGTGGCTTGGTCACCACTGCCTGAAAGTGGTCCGGTTTTGATCACTTGCTGCAGCGTTTGGCCGCCCGTCAGGGTCAGGCCAGCCAGCGTGACGGCAACAGTGCCTGCATCGGCGTTAACGTGAAAGATGCGGTCACGCGTCACGCCGTCGGCGCTGCTCCACTGCACCACGGTACTGGCAGCACCGGCGCCCTCGATGCGCACACTGCGTGACAGGTCGAGGTCACCCTTGGTGGCGTCGCCCACGTTGACGACCACGGGGGCCGAAGTGCCACTGGGATCCGGATCCAGAAAGCTTTCATCCAGGCCCGACAGGGTCAGGGTGTAGGTGCCTGCCGGCAGTTTGAGGGTGTCCTGGGTTCCCCAGGCCTGGGTGAGGTCTGCGGCGCACGGACCGATGTTGGCCTGCGCGTTGACCGACATCACGGCTTCCCGCAAGGAGCACTTGCCATCGGTGTCGATGGCCTGGTCGATAGCTGAGGGATCCACGGTCAGTGTGGCGCCATAGCTTGTGCCTGCAGCGGCGCACGCGGCCAGTATGGCCACGCTCATCAGGCTACGCCGGGCGGCGCAAGAGGTCGTTTGACGGTGTGTCATGGAGAGAAGTCCTTTCATCAATAAGACAGGTGGGAAGCAAGTGGAAAGCGGGGGGACGGAGAGAGAAACCAAGCGTGCTTTGGCAAGCGCACCTTCATTGGCCTGAACGCGGCCGGCGGCGCCATAGAACCAGCAGGGCCAAGGCCAGTAGCCCGATCAGCGCCGGGTCGAAGGCCGCGTTGGGCCGGACCGTGCATCCACCTCCGGTGGAGGCGCTGGTTGTGATGACGCTTTCGCTGACCTCAACGGGTGTGGCCGTGGCCAGGAGTACATCGGTACTTGTCGTGGTACTCGTAGTGGTGTTGGTGACAGGTGTGGAGGTGTCTGGAGCACGTTCTTGCAGCCACAGTACGCTGGCTGAGCGGCCGTCGGGCGAGGGTCTGAGTTGCGCCTCTGACTGACCTGCTGCCAGTTCTGAGACGGGGCTGAAAGCCTCGAAGCTCTGCCCTTGGTCAGTGGAGCGGGCAACCCACATGCGCTGAGCACGCGCAGCCACTTCATTGGTGGCCGTGGCATAGGCCACATACAGGACCTGCGGGTCCTGGGTGTCACCCGCATCGGCCTGACCCGTGAGAGGGTTGATCACCGTGCCGGGCGTGGCCACCAGGCGAGGCTCTTCCACGTTGACCGATGCCAGCCCCGCGCTGGACAGCTGGCGCGGCGTGCTCCAGCTGCCCGGCGAACCTTCTGCAACCGAGCGCGCAAACATCAGTTCGTAATAGGCACTGGGCGTGGCGGTCTTGTCCGGGTTGGCCGCATCCATATTGGAGGTTTGGTCATAGGCCAGACCTATAAATGCTCCCCTCAGCACGGCCCGATGCGCGTTGGCATTGCCACCGCCATCGGCCAGTTGAGTCAGGGTCTGTGGTGTGTCGGCCAGCAGGTCAGTAGCTAGAAAGCCGGTGGAGCCTGGGCGAGGCTCCGCTTGGGCCAAGCCACGTCGCATCACCACGTCGGCAGGTGCACCGGGTGTGGCCTGGGCCGATTCGCGCCACAGCAGCACGGTGCGTAGCTGTGCGCTCCCCGCAGCTGTCGCTCCTTGCAGCACCAGACGCGCACGCCGGGCGTGCCGGCTGACATCACTCACCACGGTGCCGGGGGCATCCACGTCCGGCTTGGCGTGGGCAAAGCTGTGATAGACCACGCATTTGCCCTTGTTGGCGCCCGGGCAGGCGCTTTCTTCATAGGCCAGCGCCACGGTGTTCCCCGATATTTGCAGGCTGGGGCGTGACGCCCCGGGCTGGCCAGTGCCGACGGTGTGGTTGTCGCTGATGGGCTGAGAGTTCTGGCGCAAAGCCGCCGGGTCGGGCGCCGTGGCGTGGCTGTACCAAATGTTGGTGCCGCCGCTGACATTGGCGCCGCTACCCCCGTCTCCGGGGCCTTCCGCCTCGCCCGCTTGTAGGCCGGCAGGGTCTTCCTGCCAGGCCACGGCGTACGCTGTCCCGGTATTGTTGGCGACCACCACATCGTTGATGGCGTCGCGCTCGCCTAGGGTGACTTGCTGTACCTGCCATTGCTGCAAGGCGGGGTCCGTGGTGCTGGCGGCCCACACACAGAAGTAGGGGTGATCGGTGCTTCCCTGCACGCTGCTGGCGTAGGTACCTGCGGTCTGCGCCCCCGGGTCCTGCGGGCAGTAGCTGCTGGTCCAGGAGATGAGCAACTTGGGGCCGCTGGTGGTGGGTGGGGCGACCAGGCTGGCCTTGTTGTTGGTGGCCACGAGCGTACGGCCGTCCAGTGGTTGCACGCTTTGTCCGCCTGTGGGGGCGCCGGCGCCGTCGCGCGAGAGCAGCACCGGTGCAGACCAGGATAAACCGTTATCCAGCGAGGTGCGGGCGTACACGTTGGCCAAGCCTGCGGCCCCCTCCAGGTAGGTCACCACCATGGCTTTGCGAAACGCCTGACCATCTTGATAAGCCAGGTGCGCCACGCGGGCCTTGCTGGTGGTTTGCGTGCTCTGACTCACAGTGAGGGCCGGCCCCACGGCCAGGCGTGTGGCCGCATACGCCGACACGATGAGTGCGCAGGCGCCCAGCAAAGCCACCTTCAACTTCAAGCGATTCACGTCTTTCATGCGCACTCCCTTTGGTCTTGAGCCAATTACAAAGGGCAGCGCGCTAGGCGCCCTTGCGCATGCGCAAGGCCGTCAGACTAAGGAGCCTGCAAGATGCAGGGACCATGAAATCACGCAGTCTTCAAGCAGCCTGGATACAGCGGCTAGACGCGCACTTTCTGATTGCAGTGGTGGGTGCTGTGCCCTTTTGGCTGCTGGTGGGCTGGGGCGGGGCTGGTAAGGTTTACTTGCCTTTAGGCATGCCGGCCTGGGTGGCCTTTGTCTTGTGGCAACCGCTGCTGGAAGAGTGGGTGTTTCGCGGTCTTTTGCAGGGCGAACTGTCCCGGCGCCTGGGCGCGTGGGCGGTCGCCGGGATCAGCCCTGCCAATGTGGTGACCACGGTGTGCTTTGTGATCGCCCACCTGTTCCATCAGCCGCTTGCCTGGGCCCTGGCAGTGGCTTTGCCATCCTTGGTGTTGGGCTACTTGCGGGATCGGCTGGACAGCACTTGGCCGGCTGCCATGCTGCACAGCATCTACAACGCCGGCTTTGGCGTGGCAGCCTGGTTTGCGCTGCGGTCAGGCCTGGGCTAATGTCTGCTCAACGCTGAACCGGTAAACCCCATCGCCGCCCAGTGTGCGGTGCAGCTTGCCGGCAAACCACAGGGCGTGCAGGTGGGCAACGCATTCGCCCATGGCAAAAGTGGTTTGGTGCAGATCGAGCGGGCGCTTGAACAGGATGGGCATCACTTCTGCTGCGGTGCACGGTGCCTGGCTGCAGGCCTGCATGACTTCTTCAAGGCGTTCGCGGTGGTGATCGTGCAGCTGTTGCACCCGGGTGTGGATGCCCCGAAACGGCTTGCCGTGCGCCGGTAGTCCCAGGGTGTCGGCGGGCAGGGTCAGGAATTTGTCGATGGAATCCAGAAACTGCTGCAGGGCGTTGGCCTCGGGCTCCATGTCGTACACGCTCACGTTGGTGGAAATGCGTGGCAGCATCATGTCACCGCCGATCAGCACGCGCAGCTCGTCACAGTACAGGGCAATGTGCTCGGGTGCATGGCCGTAGCCGCTGATGCAGCGCCAGCCGCGTCCGCCGATGCGGATCACATCGCCGTCTTGCATGCGCTTGAACTTTTGCGGCACCGCTGGCACGAGCGTGCCGTAGTAGTTGGAGCGGGCACCAATTTTTTCGATGGATGCCGGGTCGGTGAGGCCATGCGCGGCAAAGAACGCTGCGGCACCATTGCCAAAGCCGGTGATGCCGTCGGCACCGATGCGCGCCATGGTGTAGTCGGTGGCACTGATCCACAGGGGCGCCTGCCAGCGCTCGCACAGCCAATGCGCCAGCCCGATGTGGTCCGGGTGCATGTGGGTCACGATGACACGCAGGATGGGCAGGCCGTCCAGCTCTTTCGCAAAGATCTGTTCCCACTGGGCCTTGGCTTCCTCGCGGGCAATGCAACAGTCCACCACCGTCCAGCCCTGCACCTTGCGACCATCCCCGCTGGGGTGATCCATCTCATCGCGCAGCAGCCACAGGTTGATGTGGTTCAAGGCAAAGGGCAGGGCCATGCGGATCCAGCGTATGCCGGAATCCGCGCTGCCCGGCAGGCCAGGCTCAATGGGCAAGGTGCCACCGGGCTCGGGGAGTTGGTCGCCCATGGGGTAGTCGAGCTGCTGTTCTAAGTCGTTCATCGCTTGGGCTTATGATTGATAATTGACGTTTACGTAAACGTCAAGTTCGGGCCATTGTAGGCCGGCTGCCTCGATCTTCCCATTCCTGTGATGACCTTGCCCTGACCCTGATATGACCCCGACTTACACCATCAGCGACCTGGCGCAGGAGTTTGACCTCACCACTCGCGCCATGCGTTTTTATGAGGACATGGGTCTGCTGCAGCCCGAGCGATCCGGTCCCGGCGGCCGTAACCGGGTGTACTCCACGCGCGACAGAACCCGCCTAAAGCTCACCCTGCGTGCCAAGCGTTTGGGACTGTCCTTGGTCGAAGCCAAAAGCATCATCGACATGTACGACAGCCCCCGCGACACGGTGGCACAGATGCAAAAGTTTCTGGCGGTGCTGGCAGATCACCGTGCGGTGCTGGAAGCCCAGATGGCCGAGCTGCAGGCCAACCTCGATGATCTGAAGTTGCACGAAAAAGAAGCCCGGGCCTTGCTTGCGAACAGTGAGAAGGCACCGAAGGCCTCAAAGGCCGCAAAGGCGGAGAAGCCTAAAGGAACGACAGCATGAGCTATCTCATGGATCGGGTCAGCGACAGTTTTGCCCGTCAGGGCATGATGCAGCACTTGGGTGCGTCGGTGGCGCGTGTCGAGCCCGGCCTGGTCGAGATTGTGTTGCCTTATTCCGACAAGGTGACCCAGCAGCAAGGCGGCTTTCATGGCGGCGCGATCGGCGCAGTGGCCGACATTGCCGCTGGCTATGCCGGTTTGACTGTGGCCCCTGAGGGCATGGAGGTGGTCACGGTCGAATACAAGATCAATTTTCTGGCCAGCTTTCAGGGCGGCGAGCTGCGTGCCGTGGGGCGCGTGGTGAAAGGTGGCAAACGCGTCATCGTGACCACCGCCGAGGTGCTGCATGTGGATGCAGGTGGCAAGACCACCACCTGTGCGCTGATGCAGCAAACCCTGGCGCCAGTGCCCAAAACCTACTGATTCCAGTCAACACCATCTACACCCCAACCCTCTCAAGGAGACCGGTATGACCCACCTTCCTGGCCTGAACTTCCAGCTTGGCGAAGACATCGATGCACTGCGTGAGGCGGTGCACGACTTTGCACAGACCGAAATCGCGCCCCGCGCGGCCGAGATCGATCGCAATGACCAGTTCCCTATGGACCTGTGGCGCAAGATGGGTGATTTGGGCGTTCTGGGCATCACCGTGGGTGAGGAGTACGGCGGCGCCAACATGGGTTACCTGGCACACATGATCGCCATGGAAGAAATCTCCCGTGCGTCGGCCTCCGTGGGCCTGAGCTACGGGGCGCACAGCAATTTGTGCGTCAACCAAATCAAGCGCAACGGCAGCGAGGCCCAGCGCGCCAAATATCTGCCCAAACTCATCAGCGGCGAGCATGTGGGTGCCCTGGCCATGAGTGAACCTGGCGCGGGCAGCGACGTCATCAGCATGAAGCTCAAGGCCGAGGACAAGGGCGGTTACTACCTGCTCAACGGCAGCAAGATGTGGATCACCAACGGGCCGGACGCGGACACCCTGGTGGTCTACGCCAAGACCGAACCCGAGCTGAATGCCCGGGGTGTGACGGCCTTCCTGATCGAAAAAGGCATGAAGGGCTTTGGCGTGGCGCAAAAGCTGGACAAGCTTGGCATGCGTGGCAGCCACACCGGCGAGCTGGTGTTCAACAACGTGGAGGTGCCTGAGGCCAACATTTTGGGTGGCCTCAACCAGGGCGCCAAAGTGCTGATGAGCGGGCTCGACTACGAGCGCGCGGTGCTCACCGGCGGACCGCTGGGCATCATGCAGGCGGTCATGGACAACGTGGTGCCCTACATCCACGACCGCAAGCAGTTTGGCCAAAGCATCGGCGAGTTCCAGCTCATCCAGGGCAAGGTCGCCGACATGTATACCTTGCTACAGGCCGGCCGCTCATTTGCCTACACCGTGGCAAAAAACCTCGATTTGCTGGGCGTGGAGCATGTGCGCCAAGTCCGCAAGGACTGCGCCAGCGTGATTCTGTGGTGCGCCGAGCAGGCCACCAAAATGGCGGGTGACGGCGTGCAGATTTTTGGCGGTAACGGTTACATCAACGACTACCCGCTGGGCCGGCTGTGGCGTGATGCCAAGCTGTACGAGATAGGCGCGGGCACCAGCGAAATCCGACGCATGCTGATTGGCCGTGAGTTGTTTGCCGAGACGATGTAAGCCGGCACACCCCATTTGCAATGTGCCTTGATGGCCGCATGACACATCGCTGCCATGGTGCCCCGGGATAATTCAGCGCATGACTACAAGCCTACAAAACCTTATCGACAACAACCGCGCCTGGGCTGCCCGCATGGAGCAGCAGCGGCCAGGTTTTTTCAGCCAGCTGGCGCATCAGCAAACCCCCAAATACCTGTGGATAGGCTGCTCGGACAGCCGCGTGCCGGCCAACGAAATCACAGGCCTGGACCCTGGCGAAGTCTTTGTGCATCGCAATGTGGCCAATGTGGTGGTGCACTCCGACCTGAACGCTTTGTCGGTTATCCAGTTTGCGGTGGACCATCTCAAGGTCGAGCACATCATGGTGGTGGGCCACTATGGTTGTGGCGGTGTGCTGGCGACCTTACGCGGCACCCGCGTGGGCCTGGCCGATAACTGGCTGCGCCATGTGCATGACGTGAAACTGCGCCACCGCCAGCGGCTGGATCACCTGCCCGTAGAGGTGCAGGAAGATGTGCTGTGCGAAATGAACGTGATCGAGCAGGTCGGCAATGTGGCGCTGTCCAACGTGATGCAAGACGCCTGGAGCCGTGGCCAGAAGGTCTCGGTCCACGGCTGGTGCTATGGCCTTAAAGACGGTTTGGTGCAAGACCTGGGGGTGAGCATGAGCACCCCGCAGGAGGTGGTGCCTGTGTTTCGTCGCGCCTTCAGGCGCTATCCCCGCGGTGTGCTTGCTTGAGTTGAGCTTGAACATGGCGACGGACCACGCGTTACTGCACATTGACCAGCCCTTATTCTTTTATTTCAGGAGCTTTTCATGAACGATCCCGTTGTCATCGTCAGCGCTGCCCGCACCCCCATGGGCAGTTTTCAGAGCGACTTTGCCAGCCTGGCTGCGCATGACCTGGGCGGCGCGGCCATTGCGGCCGCAGTGCAGCGCGCAGGCATTGCGCCCGAGTTGGTTACTGAAGTGCTGTTTGGCAATTGCCTGATGGCGGGCCAGGGCCAGGCGCCGGCCCGGCAGGCGGCTTTCAAGGGCGGCCTGCCCAAGAGTGCCGGCGCGGTGACCCTGAGCAAGATGTGTGGCTCGGGCATGCGTGCCGCCATGTTTGCCCACGACATGCTGCTGGCCGGCAGCCACGAGGTGCTGGTGGCCGGTGGCATGGAAAGCATGACCAACGCGCCCTATCTGCTGCCCAAGGCGCGCGCCGGTTACCGTATCGGCCACGACCGCATCTTTGACCACATGATGCTGGACGGCCTGGAAGACGCTTACGAGCCCGGCCGCAGCATGGGGACGTTTGGCGAAGACTGCGCTGCCAAATACAGCTTTAGCCGCGCCGAGCAAGACGCCTTTGCCACGGCCAGCGTACAGCGCGCCCAGGCTGCCACGGCCAACGGTGGCTTTGCGGCAGAAATCACCCCCGTCAAGGTCAAGACCCGTGCCGGCGAGGTGCAGGTCAGCATCGACGAAGGCCCTGGCAAGATCAAGCTGGACAAGATTCCCTCGCTCAAGCCCGCTTTCAAGAAAGACGGCACCATCACGGCGGCCAGCAGCTCCAGCATCAACGACGGTGCAGCCGCCATGGTGCTGATGAAGGCCTCGACTGCCGCCAAGCTCGGCTGCAAGCCGCTGGCGCGCATCGTCAGTCACGCCACCCATGCGCAAGAACCTGAATGGTTTGCCACGGCCCCGGTGGGCGCTGCGCAAAAAGCGTTGGCCAAGGCCGGCTGGCAGGTGGGCGATGTCGACCTGTGGGAAATCAACGAAGCCTTTGCCGTGGTGCCCATGGCCCTTATGAAGGACATGGGCGTGCCGCATGACAAGGTCAATGTCAATGGTGGCGCCTGCGCGCTGGGCCACCCCATCGGCGCATCTGGCGCGCGGATCATGGTCACCCTCATCCACGCACTGAAAGCGCGTGGCCTGAGCAAGGGCCTGGCCACACTGTGCATCGGCGGTGGTGAGGCCACCGCCGTCGCGCTTGAAATCATCTAATTCATTTGCATCCTAACCTTCAAGGCGCCGCCATGCTGCTGACCCAAGACCAGGAAATGATCCGCGACGCGGTACGTGACTTTGCCCAGGAGCAGCTGTGGCCCCACGCCGCCCGCTGGGACAAAGAGCACCACTTTCCCAAGGATGTGCACCAGGGCCTGGCGGCGCTGGGGGCCTACGGCATTTGCGTGCCCGAGCAATACGGCGGTGCCAACCTCGACTACCTCACGCTCGCGCTAGTGCTTGAAGAAATTGCCGCGGGTGACGGCGGCACCAGCACAGCCATCTCGGTGACCAACTGCCCGGTCAACGCCATCCTCATGCGTTACGGAAGCGAGGCGCAAAAGCTGCAGTGGTTGGCGCCGCTGGCGCAGGGCAAGATGTTGGGCGCCTTTTGCCTCACCGAGCCACATGTGGGCAGCGATGCCTCGGCCTTGCGCACCACGGCCGTCAAAGAGGGCGATGCTTACGTCATCAATGGCGTCAAGCAGTTCATCACCAGTGGCAAAAACGGGCAGGTGGCCATTGTCGTTGCAGTCACAGACAAGGGCGCCGGCAAAAAAGGCATGAGCGCCTTCATCGTGCCCACCAGCACGCCCGGCTACGTCGTGGCGCGCCTGGAAGACAAGCTGGGCCAACACAGCAGCGACACCGCCCAGATCAACTTTGATGACTGCCGGGTTCCGGTCGAGAACCGCATTGGCGCCGAAGGTGAGGGCTACAAAATCGCGCTGAGTGCGCTGGAGGGTGGCCGCATCGGCATAGGTGCCCAGAGCGTGGGCATGGCCCGCAGTGCGTTGGAGGCCGCCATCGCCTACGCCAAAGACCGCACCAGTTTTGGCACCGCCATCATCAACCACCAGGCCGTGGGCTTCCGGCTGGCCGATGCCGCTACCCGTCTGGAGGCTGCACGCCAGTTGATCTGGCACGCCGCCGCCTTGCGTGATGCGGGCAGGCCCTGCCTGAAAGAAGCCGCCATGGCCAAACTCTTTGCCAGCGAAGTGGCCGAAGAAGTCTGCAGTGCCGCCATCCAGACTCTGGGTGGCTACGGCTATGTGAGCGACTTTCCGGTAGAGCGCATCTACCGCGATGTGCGGGTGTGCCAGATCTACGAAGGCACCAGCGACGTGCAGAAAATCATCATTCAGCGGGCGCTGGTGTAAGCATTTGCTGGTTTATTTGCCGAACTTTGCGTAGTACTGCACCAACGCCGGGTGTTGCGACACGCGTTGCAGATGAGCGTTGAGTGCAGGGGCCACCTGTTCAACCAAATCCGTTGGGACATGGTCAAGTCGCCCGGAGTTGAGACCACGCACGTCGACAAATACCTTCAGGTCCGCTACCGTTAGACGCTGATCGGCAAAGTACTCCCCCCCGTTGGCTAACAAGCGATTTTGTAACCACGCCAAATACATCGGCATGGAGCCATTGACCAGGGCAAGCCGGGCTTCTCTTTGTGCATCGCCTGTCATCCGAAAAGTCGGGCCCAGCTTCATGCTGGCTTCTTCGACCACAAACATGACTTCATCACTCAGCAGCGCCTGAAACGGGTCGGTGGGATACAAGCCTGCCAACTTGCCCGCATAGCGCAAGATGGAATCACTTTGGGTCACCATGACATCGTCCACCGTCAAAGTCGGGACCTGGCCAAAAGGAGTGGCTTTACGGACCTCGGCAAATTCAGTCAGAGTGAAGCGGTGATCTTCAAACTCGATACCGCCGATGTGCAGGGCCAGACGAACCGGCTCGGCGCGGCCACCGTGGAAATCGAAGTAAGAGAGTTTGAGTTTGGGCATATGGCGTGGCTTCGCAGGGGCGCAGCGCTTGGGTTGGAGGTGGCGAATTCTATGTGGACGGTCTGAAGGGGCTCGCCATTGTGAAGAGTAGGCTCGGGCCGGGCCTGAGGCCGGGCGCAGCCGTTTTAGATGGCGTGTCAACTCCAGCGCTGCGCAAGTTGTACGTACAAGGGAATGCCGACCAGGATGTTGAACGGAAAGGTCAAACCCAGCGACATGCCAAAGTAGAGCGAAGGGTTTGCCTCGGGTATCGCATGGCGTATCACCGCAGGCACGGCAATGTAAGAGGCGCTCGCGGCCAGAACCATGAGCAGAGCCACGTTGCCAGTCGACATATCCAGAGCCAGGCCCAGTACCAGCGCAATGCTGGCATGCGCCAATGGCCCACCGATGGCATACACCAGCAACCAGACCGACTGGCCTTTGAGTTTGCCCATGTTGCGGGCAGCCAGCAGCCCCATGTCCAGCAAAAAGAAGGACAACATGCCTTTGAAGAGGTCGACAGAAAAAGGCTTCATGGCGGCCTGCCCGGCTTCACCCGTCAGCACGCCGATCAGCATGGCGCCTAGCAGCAACAGTTGTGCCCCATCGGTCAGCGCCTCATGCAGGATACGTCCCAGCGGGGCGTTGCTCACCAACGCCGGTCCACCGCGTCCTGTTGTGGCCGACGTCTGGCGCGCATGGTTGGCGAGCAGCACCGCCAACAAAATGGCGGGAGACTCCATCAGCGCCATGGCAGCGGCCATATGACCACCAAAGGCGATGTCATGCGTATCGAGGTATTGAACGGCCGTGATGAAGGTCACCGCACTGACCGATCCGTAGGTGGCGGCTATCGCCGCCGCGTCAAAACCATTGAGAAATCGTCTGAGGATAAGGTAGCCCAACAGGGGTACCAAAGTGGCCATGCCCAGTGCAGCGCCCAGGCTGACCAGCACTTCAGGCGTCATGCCGGACTGGGCGAGGGCAAAACCACCCTTCAGGCCCAGCGCCATCAACAAATACAGGGACAGAAATCGGGAGATCTGCGGTGGAATCTCCAGGTTTGACTTCAGCGATCCCGCCAAAATACCAAAAACGAAGAAAAGGATGGCGGGATCGAAGAAGTCTTGCATCGAGAATTACCTGCTTTCAATCAAAAATTTCACTCAACCAGGACTTTTTGCGATCCCGGTAGTAGCGCTGTCCCCCGCGGTAGTCGGAGTCCTCGAAATCGTGCTGATGACGATCCCGATCCCGCGAGGCAGGCGCTGCGGGCGGGGTTAGGTTGGTGGCCGCGCGTTCCAGCAACTTATCGAGCTCACCGCGGTCAAGCCAGATGCCACGGCAGGCGGGGCAATAGTCAATCTCGACCCCTTGGCGATCAGTCATCACCAAGGTCGCGTCGGTGCAGTGTGGGCATTTCATGATGTGTGGCTTTCCGGGTAAGTCAGTCGTTCGATCCACCGAAGCCAAACAGGCTCAGCAGACTGGTGAACAGGTTGACGATGGACACGTAAAGGCTCACGGTTGCCATCACGTAGTTGGTCTCACCGCCGTTCACGATGCGGCTGGTCTCGAACAAAATCATGCCGGCTGACAACAAGGCCACCATGGCCGAGACCGCCAGGCCCAAAGCGGGCATCTCCAAAAAGGCTGCTGCCAGGCCGGCCAACAGTGCGATGACCATGCCCACGAACAAAAAACCGCCCATGAAGCTGAAGTCGCGCCGGGTCAGCAACACATAGCTGGAGAGCGCCAAAAACGTGGCGCCTGTGGCTGCCAAGGCCAGCGTCACGGTCTGGGCACCGCCAGGCAGAGCCAAGGACTGGGTGAGCAGTGGGCCCAGCGTGTAGCCCATGAAGCCGGTCAAGGCAAAGACAGCGGGCAAGGCCCAGCCGCTGTTCTGTGTTTTGTGCACCAGGTAAAACAGACCAAAGTACCCGACCAAGGTCAGGATGAGACCCGGTGCAGGCAGTTGCAGCGTGAGTGTGGCCACGGCCACGCCGGCGCTGAACAACAAGGTCATGGCCAGCAGTGCATACGTATTGCGCAAGACGCGCTTGACGTCCGCCGAGTGCAGTTGCTCAATGGATGCGGTACCCGTGGTGATTGCGCCTGAATAGTGGTCGGCAGAAGCGGCAGTCACGTTTGAAGGCGAGTTGTTCATGATGATGTCCTTTGTGTGTTGCAAGTGTTAACTGTCCAGGGCCAGTCGGCCAGAGCGACCCCGTGTTGGCTTTTGACTGCGTTGCAGGCTGCGGGTGAGGACGCGAATGGCGCGGCGCAAGGATCGATCCAGCGCCGTACGCCAGTCATGCGCGAGAGAGGCCACCACCACGGTGCCCATGGCTTCGGTGTTTAGCTCGACCTGGCAGCGTTTGTCCACGCCCCCCCGAGGTCCATTCACATCCGAAAACTGCACCTTGGCACGCGGCACAAGCGCCGTCAGGCGACGCAGGGTAAAGCGGACACGCTCAACAGACAGATCTCGAAGATGAGTGCTGTCTGTATCGCGGGACTCAAAAATGACTTGCATGAGCATCTCCAGTGGGTTGTTGGAGCCCCAAAGATAGTGGCCCACCAGATTCTGGAAAAGCAGATAATTTCTTATCGAGAATCTTAAAAAAACTGACCATGAGTACACCCTTCAATTACAAGCACCTCTACTACTTTTGGGTCGTCGCCAAAGAAGGCGGCATCTCGCGGGCGGCGGAAAAACTGGACATGGCGGTGCAAACCGTGAGCGCCCAGGTGCGCGAGCTGGAGCGGGCCCTGGGCTATGCACTTCTTAAGCCCGCCGGACGCGGCCTGGCCCTGACCGATGCAGGCTTGGCTGCCATGCAACAGGCTGATCAGATTTTTCAGCTGGGCGAAGAGCTACCGGCGCGGGTGCGTGATGCGGTCAGTTCGCCTCGTGTGCGGCTGGCCGTGGGCATCTGCGATGCCATTCCTAAACTGGTGGTGCGTCGTCTCACCCAACCCGTGATAACCGAGCCCAATTTGCGACTCGTGTGCCAGGAAGGTCAACTGGATGATTTGTTGGGGGACCTGGCCTTGCACAAATTGGACGTGGTTTTGTCAGACCGTCCGGCACCCATCAACCCCAACATCAAGCTGTACAGCCACTCACTTGGGGCTTCGCCCATCGGCTGGTACGGCACCCCCGCCTTGGCGGCTGCCTTGAAAAAAGACTTTCCAGCCAACATGGGAGATGTGCCGGTGCTGCTGCCCACCGCCCACACTGCCGTTCGCGATCGTCTGGATCAGTGGTTTGAGCAGCGCGCCATACGGCCCCGGGTGGTGGGTGAGTTTTCAGACAGCGCCTTGCTCAAGACCTTTGGTGCCAGTGGCATGGGTGTGTTCCCTGCCGCCGAGTGGGTGCACGATGATCTTCTGGCTTACTACGCCGTCGAGCGCCTGGGGCCCTGCGAGGGGGTTGCTGAGCATTTCTTTGCGATTGGTACCGAAAAGAAAGTGCATCACCCCCTCGTCCAGCGCTTGTTGCAACCCGCCTTGTAGCCCTACGTTAGACCTTGGGTTCAGGCTTGGCTGTGCGGACACTTAGCAGCATGGTCAGAGCCAGGATGCCCACCACGACGCCCAGGGAGAACAGCACGGGAATCTTGTAGACGTCTATCAGACACATCTTGGTGCCAATAAACACCAGGATCACCGCCAGACCGTAGTTGAGCAAGTGAAACTTGTTGGCCACGGCAGCCAGCAGGAAGTACATGGCCCGCAGACCCAAAATGGCGAACACATTGCTGGTCAGCACGATGAAGGGGTCGCTGGTGATCGCAAAAATGGCGGGAATGGAGTCCACCGCAAAAATGACATCGGTGAGCGCGATGAGACAGATCACCATGAACAGCGGCGTGGCAATCTTTTTGCCGTTTTCGACGGTCCAGAAGTTCTCGCCGTCGTAGTTTTTGCTCACTGGCAGCAACTTGCGCAGGAGTTTGAGCGCAGGGTTGTCGTTGAGGTCCGGCTCCTTGCCAGCGGCCCACCACATCTTCACGCCGGTCAGGATCAGGAATGCCCCGAACACATACAAGATCCAGTGGAACTCGGCCAGCAACCAGCCGCCCACCAAGATCATGACGGTGCGCAACACAATCGCGCCGATGATGCCGATCATCAGCACCCGCTTCTGAAAATGCGTGGGTACCGCGAAGTAGGTGAAGATCAGCAGGAAGACAAAGATGTTGTCTACCGCGAGCGATTTTTCAATCAGGTAGCCGGTCAGGAATTCCAGCGATTTGGTGTTGGCGATCTCCAAGGATCCGGTCTCGTTTTTGACGGCCCACCACAACAGCCCATTGAACAAAAAGCTGAGCGCAATCCAGATCAGTGACCAGTTCAAGGCCTCTTTAACGCCGATGTCATGTGAGCCCTGTTTTTTGAGCACCACGAAGTCGATGAAGAGCGATACCAGCACGATGGCGCCGAAGGTCGCCCAGAGCCAAAGGGGAACGATGGTTTGCATATATGGCCTCGCAAGGATGAGGTTGGCTACCCTTTCGGGATGATTTGTGGGTAAAAGTTTATCTTCTTGTCAGCATGTTTATGCTGAAATATTTGATTAATTGATTCGAAAAAACGGGAATGTGTTCGAGAATTTTCCTGCTGTTCCTGCCGTTTGATGACGGGCAACATGCTGTCATGAAAAGTTCAAATATGGGTAACTATGACTGGCGCTAGCAAGCCATGGACGGACAGGCTCAAGAAGCTGTTGCCTGAGCGAGAGCAGTGGACCGTTCATCCTTGGCTGCAGCCCGTGGCGCATCGGCTGCTCGACAAGCGGCTTTGGCGACTGCAACACGAGGCCGTTGCGCGCGGCGCGGCGGTGGGAATTTTTTGGGCCTTTGTCTTGCCTGTGGCTCAAATTTTTGTCGCTGCCGTGCATTGCAGCTGGTGGCGCGCAAACATACCCGTGGCAGCCGCCATGACGATGATCACCAATCCTTTGACCATTGCTTTCTGGCTCTGGCTGGCCCATCAGTTGGGTGGCGTGATCCTGGGCGGCTCTCCCGCAGATGCGTCTGCAGCGGGGGAGGGGGTGCTCGCTTGGTTGGCAGAATTTGGCTGGCCCACCGTTCTGGGTATGAGCTTGTTTGCCGTGTGCGGGGCGGTGATGGGTTATGTGATGGTCAAAGTGCTGTGGCTGTTTCGCATCTGGCTGAGGCGGCGCGCACGATAGCTTTTCAAAACTATTGCCTGCTGAATACTGTTCCCAGCCAGTGGCACACAGCACCTGTGAGCCACGGCGGGAACCTTGTGCGTGGAAATTATTTGGGGATGATGACGCTGTCGATCACGTGGATGACGCCGTTGTCCGCAACGATGTCAGTCGCTGAAACCTTGGCGCCGTCAACCATCACACCGCCCGTGGTGGACACCGTCAATTCAGACCCCTGAACTGTCTTCACTTTACCTGCCTTGACATCAGCAGCCATCACTTTACCGGCTACCACGTGGTAGGTGAGTACAGCTGTCAGCTTGGCCTTGTCCTTCAGCAAAGCGTCCAGATCAGCCTTTGGGATTTTTGCAAAGGCCGCGTCCGTTGGCGCAAAAACGGTGAAAGGTCCCTTGCCCTTCAGCGTGTCAACCAAGCCAGCTGCCGTCAGAGCAGTTGCGAGCGTGTTGAAGCTACCAGCCCCAACCGCGGTGTCTACGATGTCTTTCGCATGTACGGAGAAAACAGTGCCAAGCGCCAGAACCGAAGCAATGAGAGTGTTTTTCATGAGAATCTCCAAAGAATCAGGGTTCACCTGCAAACGCCAAAAATGTGACGCAGATGAACTATAGAAACTAATGGGTATCCATGTGAACTGTGCGGTATATACAAAACCTTTTCAGTAATTTTCTGGTGATGTTGGTCTCTATGGGCTGGGCAGTTCGCAAGAGCCATTAGCGAGCTCCTTACCTGTGCCTCACCCTGCCCGCAAATCCATCTCGATGTTGCGTGTGGTCGGGTCGTCTTGTAGTGCAGCGTCCTTGAAACCCAGCGCGTGGGCAAGTTCCAGCATACGGGTGTTTTCTTTCAGCACGGTGGCCACCACCTGCTGGGTGCCACGGCTCCTCAGGTAGGCAATGATTTTGTCCATCAGCAGCTTGCCCAATCCGCCGCCTTTGAGCTCCGAGCGGATGATGATGCCGAACTCGGCGCTGATGTTGTCGGGGTCGGCCATGGCGCGCACCACGCCCTGGGTTTGCGGCTGACCGTTTGGCCCCGGCGCAATGGCAACAAAGGCCATCTCTCGGTCGTAGTCAATTTGCGTCAGGCGGGCCAGCTCGCTGTGTTCCATGGTGCGGCGGCTGTAAAACACCCGCATGCGGATGTCCTCGGGCGCCAGGTGGGCCAAAAAGTCGGCATGCAGGGCTTCGTCTTCTGGGCGGATGGGGCGTATTTCCAGGGTCTTGTTTTGCCAGGCGATGGTTTGCGCCAGTTCGCTCGGGTAGGGTCGAATCGCAAAGTGATCGGCCCCGGCACCTTTTTTGAGGCTCAGGCGCACGCGTGCGTCCAGCGCAATGGCGCCCTCAAAGTTGACCAGCAAGGGGTTGATGTCCAGCTCGGCCAGTTCGGGCACATCGGCCAGCAGTTGGGACACTGACAAAAGTACGCCGTGCAGGGCGGCTTCGTCCACCGCCGGCACGTCGCGCCAGCCTTTGAGCAATTTGGAGATGCGGGTGCGCTTGATGAGTGCGCGAGCCAGGGGCACACTCAGCGGCGGCAGGGCCACGGCCCGGTCGGCCATCACCTCCACGGCGGTGCCACCCTGGCCAAACAGGATGATGGGGCCAAACACCGCGTCGATGACGGCGCCCACAATCACTTCCTGCACATGCTTGCGCCGCACCATGGCCTGCACCGTAAACCCATCGATGGTGGCGTCGGGCCGCAGGGTTTGCACGCGTTTCATCATGTTGACAGCCGCGTTGCGCACCTCGTCGGCGCTGTCCAGGTTCAGTGCTACCCCGCCCACATCGGATTTGTGCGAAATCTGGTTCGACAGGATCTTGATCACCACCGGAAAACCCAGGCGCTCGGCCTCTTGTGCCGCCAGCTCGGCATCGGCTGGCACCGTGACAGTTTTCACCACCGGGATGCGGTAGGCGTCCAGCACTGCCTTGGCCTGGGGTTCGGTCAGCATCTCCTGGCCGGCGGCCAGGGCTTCGTCGACGATTTTGCGGATGGCGGCACGGTCGGGTGCCTGGGATGTGGCCTGGGCGGTGGCATCGGCGGGGGGGGCTTCCATCAGCTCGGTCTGGTTGCGCTGGTAGGCCTGCACCATGGCCAGGGCCCGCACGGCTTCTTCTGGCGTTTCGAAGCCGGCAATGCCCTCGTCTGTGAAGAGTTGGCGTGCTGCTTCCACGGCGTGCCCTCCCAGCCAACAGCTCATCACGCGCGGCGCCATCAGGCCTTTGGGGTGGGCAACCGGGGCCAGTGCCTGGGCGATGTCCAGGCTGGGCACGATGGCGGTGGGCGCCTGTATGAACAAAATGGTGCCCGTGCTCTGGTCGGCCGAGAGGATTTCCAGCGCTTTCACGTAGCGGTCTACGGGGGCGTCGCCGATGATGTCCACCGGGTTGCCGTGTGACCAGTTGGCAGGCAGCACGGCGTCCAGCTTGGCCAAGGTGTCGGGCGACAAGTTGGCCAACTCCACATGCTCTTGCGCTGCGGCGTCTGCCGCCATCACGCCTGCGCCACCGCCATTGGTCAGGATGGTGAGCGCTTCGCTGCCGCTGGCCTTGAAGCGGGTGAGGGTTTCTGCCGCCAAAAAGAGGTCGTGCAGTGTGTTCACCCTCAGCATGCCGGCGCGTGCGATGGCCGCGTCGTATACGTCGTCCGAGCCCGCCAGCGCACCCGTGTGCGAGGCCGCCGCTTTTTGTCCCTGCGCCGAGCGCCCCGCCTTGATCACGATCACCGGTTTGTTGCGGGCCGCGGCGCGTGCAGCCGACATGAACTTGCGTGGCGAGTCGATGGACTCGATGTACAGCAGGATGGCGCGGGTGTGCGGGTCGGTGGCCAGGTAGTCGAGCATGTCGCCAAAGTCCACGTCGGCATGCTCACCCAGCGACACGAACTGCGAAAAACCAATGGCGCGGGCGTCGGCCCAGTCCAGCATGGCCGTGACCAGCGCCCCGGATTGCGACACAAAGGCCAGCTTACCAGGGCGGGCGTTGATGTGCGAAAAGCTGGCGTTCAGGCCGGCATGGGGTGCGAGCAGGCCGATGCAGTTGGGCCCCAGCAGACGCAGCAGATGGGGGCGGGCGGCGTCCAGCATGGCCTGCTTTTGCTCGGGGGTGAGGCCAGCGGTCAGCACCACGGCAGCGCGGGTGCCGCGCTCGGCCAGCGCCTGGATCAGCCCCGGTACGGTGGCTGGTGGGGTGCAAATCACCGCCAGCTCAGGTGCCTCGGGCAGGTCGGCTACGGTGGCATAGGCCTTGTGCCCATCGAGCGCTGTGAACTTGGGGTTGACCGGGTAGACCGGCCCCTTGAAGCTGCCCTGCGTCATGTTGCGCCACACGGTGCCGCCCACGCTGGCGGGCCGGTTGGAGGCGCCGAGAACCGCCACGCTGGCGGGATGAAACAGGGATTCCAGATTGCGTACGCTCATGGGGGCTTTCGGTAACGGTGGCGAATGCGGCAACTTTAATGCCTGCATGGATCCACTTTCTTGCCTGAGGGGTGGCAGGCAGGCGCTGCTAAGCTCGCCTGATCAAATTAACCACAAGTTCTTGATCCATGTCATTTCAGGCGATTCTTTTTGATTGCGACGGTGTGCTGGCAGACAGCGAATCCATCACCAACGCGGTGCTGCGCGACATGCTGATCGCAGACGGCTGGCAGCTCAGCATGGCCGAATGCATGCAGATTTTTGTGGGCAAGGCGGTGCGCGATGAAGCTGCACTGATCGAGCGACGCACGGGCAAGCCGCTTACCGAAGACTGGCTGGCCCGGTTTCGTGATTTGCGCAACGATGCCCTCACACACCGGGTCCAGGCCATCCCCAACATTCAGGCGGCGGTGCACGACATACATGCTGCACATGGCGGGCAGATTGCTTGCGCCTCGGGTGCTGATCGCTTCAAGGTGGAACTGATGCTGCGCAAGCTCGACATGCTCAATTACTTTGAAGGACGTATTTTCAGTGGGCATGACATGCCGCGCAGCAAGCCGTATCCCGATGTTTATCTCGCCGCGGCCCAGGCACTTTTGGCCGACCCCAAGCGTTGCGCTGTGGTGGAAGACACGCCCACGGGCATACGTGCTGGCGTGGCGGCAGGCGCCACGGTGTTTGCCTACTCGCCTGCGACGACCGGCCACTTCAGCGCGGCAGACTTGCGCGCGGCGGGGGCTCATCACGTCTTCACCGACATGGCTCATCTGCCCCCGTTGCTGCGTGCATAAAGCGTGACACAATTGACGTTTACGTAAACGTCAATCTGGTTTAGATCACCCAAAGAGAGCACCAAGATGCCGATATTGGAGACCCAACTCAACGCCCGTTCCGCAGAGTTTCAGGCCAATGCGGCCGCCATGCGTGCGGTGGTGGATGACCTGCGGGACAAAGTCGCCCAGGTGGCGCAAGGCGGGGGAGATGCGGCACGCGCCAAGCACACCGCCCGCGGCAAGCTGCTGCCCAGGGACCGGGTGCAGATGCTGCTGGACCCGGGCTCGCCTTTTTTAGAGCTGTCGCCCCTGGCCGCCCTGGGCATGTACCCGGACCGCGATGGCTCTGACAGCGCCCCTTGCGCCGGTGTGATTGCCGGCGTTGGCCGCGTCAGCGGTGTGGATTGCATGATCGTGTGCAACGACGCCACGGTGAAGGGCGGCACCTACTACCCCCTCACTGTCAAGAAGCACCTGCGCGCACAGGAGGTGGCGGCCCAAAATCACCTCACTTGCATTTACCTGGTGGACTCGGGCGGCGCAAACCTGCCCAACCAGGACGAGGTATTCCCGGACCGCGACCACTTTGGCCGCATCTTCTTCAACCAGGCCAATATGAGCGCGCAGGGCATTGCGCAAATTGCGGTGGTCATGGGCAGTTGCACCGCGGGCGGCGCCTATGTGCCCGCCATGAGCGACGAAACCATCATCGTCAAGAACCAGGGCACCATCTTTCTGGGCGGGCCACCGCTGGTCAAGGCCGCCACCGGCGAGGTGGTGAGTGCCGAAGACCTGGGCGGGGGCGATGTGCACACCCGCCTGAGTGGCGTGGCTGACCACCTGGCGCAAAACGACCTTCACGCCCTGGCGTTGGCGCGTCAGGCGGTAGCACACCTCAATCGCACCAAGCCCCAGCCGCTGGCCCTGCAAGCCGCCAAGCCGCCACGCCTGCCCGCCGACGAGCTGTATGGCGTGATCCCCACAGACACCCGCAAGCCTTTTGATGTGCGCGAAATCATCGCCCGCATCGTGGATGACTCCGATCTGCACGAGTTCAAACCCCGGTTTGGCAGCACGCTGGTGTGCGGCTTTGCCCACATCGAAGGCATGCCGGTGGGCATCATTGCCAACAACGGCATCTTGTTCAGCGAGTCGGCGCAAAAAGGCGCGCACTTCATCGAGCTGTGCTGCCAGCGCAAGATTCCCTTGGTGTTTTTGCAGAACATCACCGGCTTCATGGTGGGCCGCAAGGTCGAGAACGAAGGCATTGCCCGCCATGGTGCCAAGATGGTCACTGCGGTGGCCACCGCCAGCGTGCCGAAGTTCACCGTCATCATCGGTGGCAGCTTTGGCGCTGGCAATTACGGCATGTGCGGCCGTGCTTTCAGCCCCCGCTTTTTGTGGATGTGGCCCAACGCACGCATCAGCGTGATGGGGGGCGAGCAGGCTGCCAGCGTGCTGGCCACGGTGCGCCGAGACGGTCTGGAGGCCAAGGGCGGCACCTGGAGCATGGAGGACGAAGAGGCCTTCAAGACGCCCATCCGTCGCCAATACGAAGAGCAGGGCCACCCCTACTATGCCAGCGCCCGTTTGTGGGACGACGGCATCATCGACCCGGCTGATACCCGCCGCGTGCTGGCCTTGGGCCTGAGCGCCAGCCTCAACGCGCCCATTCCCGAGACCCGGTTTGGTTTGTTCCGGATGTAATAGAGGTCCTAGCGATGTTCAACAAAATCCTGATCGCCAACCGTGGCGAAATCGCGTGCCGCGTGGCGGCTACGGCCCGGCGTCTGGCCATCAAGACAGTTGCCGTCTATTCAGATGCGGATGCCCAGGCCAGGCATGTGGCAGCCTGCGATGAGGCAGTACACATCGGATCAAGTGCACCCAAAGACAGCTATTTGCGCTGGGAGGCCATCCTTCAGGCGGCGCTGGACACGGGCGCCCAGGCCATCCACCCGGGTTACGGGTTTTTGAGCGAGAACGAGGCCTTTGCCCAGGCATGTGCAGACGCCGGGCTGGTGTTCATAGGCCCCACGCCATCGGCCATCAAAGCCATGGGCCTGAAGGCCGAGTCCAAGCAGTTGATGGAAAAAGCTGGCGTGCCGCTGGTGCCCGGCTACCACGGTGCCGATCAGGACCCAACCCTGCTACAAACCGCGGCCGACCGCATTGGCTACCCAGTGTTGATCAAGGCCAGTGCCGGCGGCGGCGGCAAGGGCATGCGGGTGGTGGAGGCCTCGGCAGACTTTGCCGCAGCACTGGCCAGTTGCCAGCGCGAGGCCATCAACAGTTTTGGCGACGACGCGGTGCTGATCGAAAAATACGTGCAGCGCCCGCGCCATATCGAGATTCAAGTGTTTGGCGACACGCATGGCAACTACGTGCACCTCTTTGAGCGCGACTGCTCGGTACAGCGCCGCCACCAGAAAGTGCTGGAAGAAGCCCCTGCCCCAGGCATTGTTGATGCCATGCGCCAGCAAATGGGCGCCGCCGCCATTGCCGCCGCCCGTGCCGTGAACTACGTGGGCGCCGGTACGGTGGAATTTATCGTTCAGGCGGGGCCTGCGGGTCTTGGCGATGCTGGTTCGAATTTCTGGTTTATGGAAATGAACACGCGGCTTCAGGTCGAGCACCCGGTGACGGAGGCGATTACGGGTCTGGATCTGGTTGAATGGCAATTTCGCGTGGCGGCGGGGGAGCCCTTGCCTCTGGCGCAGGACCAGATCCACATGCACGGCCATGCCATCGAGGCCCGCATCTGCGCTGAAAACCCCGACAAACAGTTTCTACCCGCTACCGGCACCTTGCAGGTGTACCGCCAGCCAGCCAGCACGGCGTTCGAGCGTGGGCCGGTGCGGGTGGACGCTGGCGTGGCGCAGGGCGACAGCATCAGCCCGTATTACGACGCCATGATCGCCAAGCTCATCGTGCATGGCGACAACCGCGAGCAGGCACTGGCGCGGCTGGACGAAGCACTGGCGCAGACGCACATAGTCGGCGTGGCCAATAACGTGCAGTTTTTGCGCCATGTGGTGCAAAGCCCGTCCTTCAGCCAGGCCGAGCTGGACACGGGCCTGATCCCGCGCGAGGCCGCCGTGCTGTTTGGTCAGGAGCGTGTGGGCCTGCCACTTGCCGCTGCCGCTGCTGTGTCCCATGTTTTGCTGGCCGAACGGGCAGGGCAGGGCGCAGACCCCTACAGCCGCACGGACGGCTGGCGCAGCCATGGTCTAACCCAGCGCCGCTTTGCCTTTGAATATGCCGGCGAGCAAACGCAAGCCGTGCTGACCTATTTGCACGATGGGGCCTTGCAGCTGGCCATTGGGTCGAGCAGTGGCGCCTTGTCGTATGCGTTGGGGTCCCAGGGCATGGTGGTGCAGTTTGGCGGCCAACGGGTGGTGGCGCAGGTGCACCGCTGGGGCGACGTCATGCAGGTGCACACGGCGTATGGCGCGACCCAGATCACCCTGGTCGATCTGCTGGCCCATGCCGGGGACAGCGAGCAAGAGGGCGGACGTCTCACCGCCCCCATGCCTGGCAAGGTGGTGTCGTTTGCCGTGCAAGCGGGTGATTTGGTCAAAAAAGGGCAGGCCCTGGCCATCATGGAAGCGATGAAGATGGAGCACACCATCGCTGCCCCAACTGACGGTTGTGTGGCCGAGCTGCTGTTTGCCCCTGGTGACCAGGTGGCTGAGGGCGCCGAGCTGCTGCGCCTGGCCTGATGAAGATCACCTTTTGTTGCGCTGATACAGCGCCTGGACCCTGGCTGGAAGGCTTGAGTGCGGCTTTGCCTGGCGCTGAGGTGGAACTGTGGTCACCCGGTGCGCCGCTGGCAGATTACGCTGTTGTCTGGGCGCCACCGCAAACCTTTATTGACGAGCAGCACCAGCTCAAGGCCGTCTTCAACATCGGTGCCGGCGTGGACGCGTTGGTCAAGCTGCACTGGCCGGCTCACTTGCCGGTGATACGCCTGGACGATGCCGGCATGGCGGTGCAGATGGCCGAATATGTGTGCCATGCTGTGATTCGGCACTTTCGTGAGTTTGACCGTGACGATCTGGCGCAGGCCTCAGCGCAGTGGGAAAAGCGCCCCGCCCCCAGCCGCCATGATTTCCCCGTGGGCGTGATGGGCCTGGGCGTCCTGGGCAGCCGTGTGGCCCAGGCCCTGGGGGGGTTCGAATTCCCGGTGCTGGGCTGGAGCCGCACACCCAAACACCTGGCTGGTGTGCAAAGCTACAGCGGTGCGAGCGAGTTCCAGGACTTTTTGGCGGGAACGCGCGTGCTGGTCAATTTGCTGCCCCTCACGCCCGAGACGCGGGACATCATGAACCACAGCACCCTGTCGCGGCTGCGCCCAAGTGCTTACGTGATCAACGTGGCGCGAGGCGCCCATTTGGTGGACGATGATTTGCTGGCGCTGATGGACAGCGGCCACATCGCCGGGGCCACGCTGGATGTGTTTCGCACCGAGCCCCTGCCGCCAGATCACGCCTTTTGGCGGCACCCAGCCATCACAGTCACGCCCCATACTTCTGCCCGCACCTTGCGCGAGCAAAGCATCGATCAGATCGTGCGCAAAATTTTCGCCCTGCAACGCGGCGAGGCCGTGGCGGGGCGGGTGGATGTGAAGCGGGGGTATTGAGGCAGCTTCAGCCTTCTTGCGCCGCTTGCCCCAACTGTGCA
Source organism: Pseudomonadota bacterium (assembly GCA_046046915.1). Classification (GTDB taxonomy): domain Bacteria; phylum Pseudomonadota; class Gammaproteobacteria; order Burkholderiales; family Burkholderiaceae_C; genus JBEEJZ01. The sequence continues at coordinate 13,559 of JBJOIT010000007.1, read as the reverse complement.
AAGGGCAAACTTTGCTTGACCAGGATCACGGTGCAGGGTGCTTCCATGGCCACCTTGATGGGCACGGTGGCCACAAAGCGCTGCATCTGCAGGCCGTGCGTGGCGGCGCCGATCACGATCATGGTGACGTTGTTGCCCTCGGCGTAGCGCAGCAGGGCCTGGGCTACGTCGCCAGATTCCAGCACGTGGTGGGAGGTCTGGTGGCCGGTGAGGTTCAAGCCCTGGGTCCACTGCCTGAGCATGGCCAGCATGGCACGGTGCACGGTCGTTTCACTGGTGTCGTCACTGGAAGCGCCGGTGGCGTTTGGGCTCACCACGGTGACGCAGGCCAGCCGTGCACCCGGGCGCAGCCCCAGTGATCGATCCACCGCCTGTCTTAGTGAATACAGCGTGGCATCTGTCACGTCATGGTGGGGAACCGCCACCATGATGATGGGTACCTCATCGATCTGACGAGTTGGCAACTGGCTGGGCTTGTACTGCATGCCCGCCGCTTTGATCCAGCGTTTGAAGTGCGTTCTGAAGCCGGTGCCAACCACGTTGCGTCCGCGCGCGGTGACTTCAACTTGCTCGGGGTGCATCAAATCGAAGGCCAGGTGGGCCGCAGACGGGTAGCGTTGATCTGCGACCGGCTCCAGACAGCGCAAGATCACCTCTTGCAGCCATTCGGGGAGATCAGGGCGCAGCTTGCGCGGCGGGGATGGATCCATCCAAAGGCGCTGGCGCAGTCCGCCGCTGGTGTGCGGGTTGCCAAAGGGCAGCTCGCCTGTGGCCAGCTCGTAAAGCATCACGCCCAGGGCAAAAATGTCGCTGCGTGGATCGCCGCGGATGCCCACCACCTGCTCGGGCGCCATGTAAATGGCAGAGCCCACCGCTTTACGCAGCTCTTCGGCCAGAAGGTCGGGGTAGTGGGCATGAAAGCTCAGGCCGAAGTCCAGCAGCATGGCGCTGCCATCTTCGCGGATCAACACATTGGCAGGTTTGAGGTCCAGGTGCACCGCGTTTTGCTTGTGCATGCTGTGCAAGGCGGTGGCCACAGCAGTGCCCAACTTGACGATGGTGGCGACCTCCGCGCCGGGCTCCCCAGGCTGCGGCACCCAGTGCTCCACGGTGTTGCCGCGCACGTACTCCATTACCAGATAGGGCACGACGTCCAGGTCGCCTGCTGCCACCAGTCGGGGGACGTACGGGCCGTGCAGTACCTGCATCATCTGGTGCTCAACCTCAAAGCTGACGATGTTTTCTGCACCGTCGCCTGCGGTCATGCGCGGCACCTTCATGACCATCTCAAAATTGGGCTCACGCCCGCCGGCGTAACGCACCCGGTAAATCAGGGCCATGCCCCCGCTGTGGATGCAATCCTCCACCAGGAAGCCGTCAATCTCGCGGCCTGATTCGATCTGTTTCATCGTCCGCCTTCCAATCGTTGGGCAAAGTGTTCAGGCATGCCGGCTGCACGTATGCAGGCCGCTGCTGCGTTGTGGTTGTACTCCACGCGGTGAAACGTGAGCTGCATGGCCGTCGTGTCAAACAAGGCGTACATGGCACCGGTGCGTCCGTCTCGGGGCTGGCCCACCGAGCCCACAGTGGCAATCCAGCTGCGGTGGCGCGGGGTGGGGACCGGCACGCCGGGCGTCGGTGCAAAGGGCATGAGGTTACGTCCTGTACCTCTGTAATACAGGGTCTGGTGGTGCACATGCCCCCCAAACACATGGCGCACATTGGGATGTCCGTAGGGCGTGCCCACGGCAGCGTCCAGGCTGGCGCTGGCGGCGCGTTCGTTGTCCACATAGCGCCATTGCGCCGGGGCGTCGACGCTGGCATGAACCAGCAGCACGGTCTGATCCAGGTGCGTCAGCGGTAACTGCGCCAGAAATTGACGCTCTTGCGGGCTGAGCTGATCGTGCGTCCACTGTGCGCCCTCGTCGCCCCTATGGGTGATCTTGTCAGGAGGTGACACGGCCAGCGCGTCATGGTTGCCCTGCAACACGATGGCGCCCTGCTCAGCCAGACCCATCACGCGTTGCACGACTTTGGCGGGCTCGCCGCCATAACCCACCAGGTCACCCAGCAAGGCAATCTTTTGGGCACCAGCCGCACTCGCATGCGCCAGGCAAGCCTCCAGTGCATGGCTGTTGGCGTGGATGTCTGACAAGAGAGCCAGCTTCATGTTGTGTCTCCAATTTCTTTGTCTTAACACCTTAACCGACGCAGCCTAAAGCAATCTGACATTCGTCTGGTCCAGGGGGGTAGAGCAGATCCGTACGAGGGCATCGCTACACTTTGAGAATCAAATTTAGTTGCATCGAGGTGTGTCATGAGCTTGCCGGGGCGGGTCAGGTTGGTGGACGTGGGGCCAAGGGACGGCTTGCAAAATGAAAAGCAGCCAGTGCCCACTCACGTCAAGGTGGAGCTGGTGCATCGCTTGCAGGATGCCGGTCTCACAGACATTGAAGTCACCAGCTTTGTGAGCCCCAAGTGGGTGCCGCAAATGGCCGACAACGCCCAGGTTATGGCGGGCATTGAGCGTCGGTCTGGCGTGCGCTACTCGGTGTTGACGCCCAACCTGCAGGGTTTTGAGGCGGCGCTGGCCACGCGACCCGATGAAATCGTGGTGTTTGGCGCTGCCAGTGAGGCCTTTAGCCAGAAGAACATCAACTGCAGCATGGCGCAAAGCATCGAGCGGTTTGCGCCGGTGGTGGCTGCCGCGCGAGCGGCGGGTATTGCTGTGCGCGGGGCCATGAGCTGCACGGTGGGCTGCCCTTATGAAGGCGAGGTGTCGCCTGAGCGGGTGACGCAGTTGGCCGGCATGATGAAAGACATCGGCGTGCAGCATGTTGGGGTGGCAGACACCATCGGTGTGGGCACGCCGCTCAAGGTACAGCGTGCCATCGAGGCCACCCTGAAGCACTACGGGGTGGACGAGGTGAGTGGTCATTTTCACGACACCTATGGCCAGGCGCTGGCCAACACCCTGGTGGCCTTGCAGATGGGCGTGTGGCAGTTTGATGCGTCGGTAGCGGGTTTGGGCGGGTGCCCGTACGCCAAGGGCGCCACCGGCAATGTGGCCACCGAGGACGTGGTCTACATGCTGCACGGCATGGGCATAGACACTGGCATCGACCTGAATCGGCTGGTGGACGCCGGCCAGTTCATCAGCCAGGCACTGGGGCGTGACACGCAGTCGCGCGTGGCCCGGGCGCTGCTCAGCCAACGCCGGGGGTGATGGGTCATGTGTGGTGCAGAAGTCAAACCTTTGCCCGAAGGTACCCAGCGTGTTGCCGCCTTTCTGGCCGCTGAGGGTCACCCCCATGCGCCTGTCATGCTGGATGATGCCGCACGCACGGCCCAGCAGGCCGCTGACGCTTTGGGCGTTGAACTGGGCCAGATTGCCAAAAGCATCATCTTCAAACGCAAGCCCGACGAGGTGGCTGTGCTGGTGGTCACGGCGGGTGATCGGCGGGTGGACGAGAAAAAAGTGCAAGCATGGGTCTGCGCTGAAGGCCAGAAGCTGGGGCGGGCGGACGCCGACTTCGTGAAAAACAAAACAGGGTTCTCGATTGGTGGGGTGTCGCCCGTGGCGCATGCCCAGGCACCGGTCACGCTCATCGACGAGAGCCTGTTTCGCTTCCAGACCATTTGGGCCGCGGCGGGCCATCCGCATGCGGTGTTTGCCTCGACGCCCGATGATTTAAGGGCTTTGACCGGCGCGCCTGTGGCCGACGTGGCCGCGGCTTAAAGTCGCTACCCCATGCCATTGAAACTCGCATCCTCACATCATCTCGCCCTTTTCCAGGCGGGATTGGCGGCCATGCAGCAGGCTGGGCCCGTGCCTTCGCCCTGCGTGTCGCGCTGCCGCATCGACGTGGATACCGGCTGGTGCGAGGGTTGTCTGCGAACCATCGATGAAATCATGGCTTGGCCGCGTATGCCCGACGATGGCAAACGGGCGGTGTGGCAGCAGCTGGTTCAGCGGCTGGAGACACTGCCCTCAGGCGCGTAGCTGCTCATCAGCCACAGCCGACCCAAGGCCCACTCCAGCAGGGTGGCCGAGGCCATCAGCGCTGCGCCCAGCATCAACATGTGCTCGACCGGCCAGTCTTGCACCAGTGTCCAGAAGCCGGCCAGACCCATCATTCGAAACAGCCACAGAATGCCTTCACGCACAACGATGCGGTCGGCCAGCGAGCCCTGTATGTCCAGCACCCTTTGATTCAGCACTTGTTCACTGGCCAGCCAAAAGGGCTGAACCGCCGCAAGTAGCAGCAGGTGCAACACATAAGAACCACTCCAGCCCACGCTGGCGCCAAGGAGCCCATGCGAAAGTGCCATACCTGCAGCTGCCAGGCCCATCCAGCGCACCCGATTGCTCTCGTGGCGGTGGCGGCGCAGAGCAAACAATGCGATTGCGCCTGCGACGGTCGCCGCACTGGCGACCCAACCGTAATGGCTGGTCTGACCCAAAGACTGCACGGCACCGCTGGCGCCTAGCACCATACCCATCCCCAGCAAACCCGACTCCAAAAAGTAAAGGGGCAAACAGGCGGCAAAGCCTGGTTGGCGCATCACCCGCCAGGGAGATTGCAGGCCCATGGCAGGGGTGTGCGGCAACTGCCGGCCCGCCCACCAGGCGCCCAGGAGCCCCATGACGGCATAACTGCGATACACGGCTTGCGGCGACTCTGCCATCCACGTCAGCAGGGTCGCCACCACCGCAGTTGCCAGCAGACTGGCCAGCACCGTCACCACGGTGACATGAGTGGCGTAGCTGTCTCGCTGTTCGTTGCGCAGCAGGCTGAGCTCCAGCCAGTGTCGTGCCCCCCAACTCAAACCCAGAAAACCGCCCATGGCCAGCGCCAGTACCAGCGGCCGGCCCTCGGCAAACCACAGCAGCAACGCAGGCAATCCAAACGCAGTTTGAACGATGCGCGCGGTGCGCCATTGCAGCCGTCGGCCCAGTGCCATGGGCACCGTGATGCCCAGCATGGCTACCGTGAGCATGGAGGCGGTGTAGCTCAGCGAACCTGACATGCCGCCCTGGTCAAACACCAGCACCGCACCAAAGCCCGCCAGCGTCGAAAACGCACCCTGGCAGGCGATGAAAGGCAAAAGGCTGCGTTCGAGTGAGCGGGACTGCATATAGTGGGGGCTGTTGTGCATCGCACGGGCGCAGAAACGGCGCTAGGACGATGGCGACATTTTCCCCCACCGTGTCCAGCCCGTATGTCTTAGACCATCGCCATGAAACACATCACCTGCTACCTCGACTTCATTTCCCCCTTTGCTTGGCTCGCCTTTGATGCCCTGCCCGATGCGCTGCAGGGGCACAGCTATCAGGTCACCTACAAGCCGGTCTTGCTCGGTGCCATCCTGCGCCACCATGGTCAGATGGGACCTGCAGAAATACCCGCCAAACGTGAGTGGACCTACCGGCATGTGCAGTGGCTGGGCCAGCGCCAAGGGCTGGATTTCCAGATGCCGGCGGCGCACCCCTTCACACCCCTACCGCTGTTGCGTTTAGGGATTGCGGCTCAGGCGCAAGGTTTGCCTAACCGCTATGCGTGCGAGACCCTGTTTCGCCACGTCTGGGAAGGCGGCCTGGATGCGGTCGATCCCGCGCGGCTGGCCCAGCTGCAGGAAACGCTAGCACCGGTGATGGACCCCAACGGTCCTGAGGTCAAGGCGCTATTGCGTTCCCATACCGAGCAGGCGGTCGCCCAGGGCGTGTTCGGAGTGCCGAGCTTTGAAGTGGATGGCAAGTTGTTTTGGGGCCTGGATGCCTTGCCCATGTTGCGCGATTACCTGGACGGCAACCCTTGGTTTGAGGGGAGTGGCTGGTCTCAAGCGGCTCTTAGACCCCATGCTCTCTCCAAGGCTTGAGGCATTTTTATGCCAGGGTGACCATCCTGACCCCAACAATTCACCTGTTGTGTGTAGGGTGTTCTCAGTAATTACCCTAATGCGTGGGCATGAGTAAATGTGGGTAAACGGGCTTGAATCAGCAAATATTCCGCATTAAGAAAAATAGACCTAGGGTAATTACTTAGTTTGTAAGTTCGGCGTCGAATCTCGACGAATTTCACGGCAAGCCCTGTCAGAAAGCCGTCAGAACCCCCCGACATAGTCCGCACCCAAGTGCCGGATTGCGGCGCCCACTTTTTAACGTTGGAGACTATTTATGGCATCAGCTGACGCGATTCGGCCTATGAGCGCAGAAGAGAAGAAGGTTATCTTCGCTTCTTCGCTGGGCACTGTGTTCGAGTGGTACGACTTCTACCTGTACGGTTCTTTGGCAGCCATCATTGCCAAGCAATTCTTCAGCGGTCTGGATGAGGGATCTGCCTTCATTTTTGCTCTGCTGGCGTTTGCTGCCGGTTTCATCGTGCGTCCTTTCGGCGCTCTGGTGTTCGGTCGACTGGGCGACATGATTGGTCGCAAGTACACCTTCCTGGTGACCATCCTGATCATGGGTGCTTCCACCTTCATCGTGGGTATCCTGCCTAACTACGCCAGCATTGGCGTGGCCGCTCCCGTCATCCTGATCTGCCTGCGCTTGCTGCAAGGTTTGGCCCTGGGTGGCGAGTACGGTGGTGCTGCTACTTATGTGGCTGAGCACGCACCTGCTGGTCGTCGTGGCGCCTACACCGCCTGGATCCAGACCACTGCTACGCTGGGTCTGTTCCTGTCCCTGATGGTGATTCTGGGTACCCGTACCATCATCGGTGAAGAAGCCTTTGCTGACTGGGGCTGGCGCGTTCCGTTCATCGTCTCGGTGATCATGCTGATCATTTCGGTCTACATCCGCTTGAGCATGAACGAGTCGCCCGCTTTCGTGAAAATGAAGGCTGAAGGCAAGACCTCCAAGGCACCTCTGTCCGAATCTTTCGGTCAATGGAAAAACCTGAAGATCGTGATCTTGGCACTGGTCGGTCTGACCGCCGGTCAAGCTGTGGTCTGGTACTCTGGCCAGTTCTATGCCTTGTTCTTCCTGACGCAAGCCCTGAAGGTTGACGGTGCTACCGCCAACATCATGGTGGCTGTGTCTCTGATCATCGGTACGCCGTTCTTCATCGTGTTTGGTTCGCTGTCTGACAAGATTGGCCGCAAGCCCATCATCTTGGCAGGTTGCTTGCTGGCTGCTTTGACCTACTTCCCCGTGTTCGAAGCCCTGACCAAGGCTGCCAACCCTGACCTGGCTGCTGCTCAAGCATCTTCCAAGGTGGTTGTGACTGCTGATCCCGCAGAGTGCTCGTTCCAGTTCAACCCCACCGGTACCAAGAAGTTCACTTCTTCTTGCGACATTGCCAAGCAACGTCTGGCTGGCGCTTCGGTGAGCTATTCCAACGAAGTGGCTGCTGCTGGTACCCCCGCCACCATCAAGGTTGGCGAGACCGTGGTGAACGTGAAGTACTCCGCTGAAGACATCGCTGCTGCCAAGGCCAAGGCCGAGGAAAAGCTGGCTGCTCTGAATGCTGCTGAACCCAAGGATGCCAAGGCTATCGAAGCTGCCACCAAGTCTGTCAAAGACCTGAGCAACGAGAAGACCGCCAGCGGTACCCTGTTGGGTGCCAACCTGGGCGCTGCCCTGAAGGCTGCTGGCTACCCAGCCAAGGCTGACATGGCCAAGTTCGACAAGGTCACCGTCATCATCATCCTCACCTACCTGGTGATCTTGGTGACCATGGTGTACGGTCCTATTGCTGCCATGCTGGTGGAAATGTTCCCAACCCGCATCCGTTACACCTCCATGTCTCTGCCTTACCACATCGGTAACGGCTGGTTCGGCGGCTTGCTGCCCACCACCGCCTTCGCCATCGTGGCGCAGACCGGTAACATGTACAACGGCTTGTGGTACCCCATCATCATCGCCGGTGCTACCGTCGTGATTGGTGGCTTGTTCGTCAAGGAAACCAAAGACGTGGACATCTTCGCCAACGACTGATGTTGGTCGCCGCACGATACTGAAGTGCGGCATTTGATGAAGGGCCCTGCCACCATCGCAGGGCCTTTTTTCAAGTGAATCTCGGTTTTATTTAAGGAGTGTTGAACATGGTGAAGATCTTTATTGGTTTTGTGGTTTTTGCAGCCCTGGCGCTGTTTGTGATCATGAAGGGCGGCGACAACCTGGACATGAGCGGTGAAAAGCACGGCGCTGATGCCGTGCACACGGAAGAAAAGAAGCCTGCTGACGCTGCGCCAGCAGCACCAGCCGCTGCTCCCGCAGCAGCTGCTCAGCCAGCACCCGCCAAGTAAGTCTTTCTGACTTGGTCCTTGGGGCCGTCTGCGATAACCGCAGACGGCCTTTTATTTTTGTGGGCCACGCCAGCCAGATGCGCCCATCCCGCGATGGTGATGCCCTCTTGCGAGCTGACTACACTTCTGCCCTCGGCATGGGTGTATCCCAATCAGGAGTGTCTGGAGGTTCTCGCTGTGCGATCTAATATGACGTTATCGGGGCGGCACGGTTTATGGGGTAAGTTCAGCGTCTCCGAACCATCAAGCTACTTCGCACGTGTGAAGTACTGATCATTACCCGGGCCAAACCGTCCCCAGTCAAACAGGAGAAAGTTCGCCTATGACAACCATACAAATCGTTGGCGCATCTTTGTTTGCCATCGCGTTGATACACACTTTTTCGACCAAGTTCTTTGAGTGGTTGGCCCATCACAGACCAGATCATGCTGGTCTGTGGCACATGTTGGGTGAGGTTGAGGTCGTGTTTGGATTCTGGGCCATGATCCTGATGTTTGCCATGATGGGCATCGAAGGCACTGCGTCGGCTGCAGCTTACCTGGACAGCCGTAATTTCACGGAACCCATGTTCGTGTTTGCCATTGTGGTGGTGGCCGGTAGCCGGGCTGTTTTGCATGTTGCCAAGGCCTTGGTGAACCTCATCGCCAGCTTCATCCCCTTGAGTGGTGGCATGGGGTTCTATTTTGTGGCCCTGTCATTTCTGCCCCTGCTGGGTTCATTCATCACAGAGCCTGCCGCCATGACCCTGGCTGCGATCATGTTGCGAGGTCGTATTTTCGGTGTCGGTGTCTCCAGCAAGCTCAAGTACGCCACTTTGGGGGTCTTGTTCGTCAATATTTCGATTGGCGGCACCTTGACCTCCTTTGCGGCACCTCCGGTGCTAATGGTCGCTGCCAAGTGGAACTGGGACAGCTGGTACATGCTGGCGCATTTCGGCTGGAAATCTGCTGTCGCGGTATTTACCAACGCGTTGATCGTGACCCTGGTATTCAAGCGTGAACTTCTCAGGTTGCCCAAAGGCAGGCAAGGCAGCGAAACCGTGATGCCTGTCTGGGTCATCCTGGTTCACCTGCTGTTCCTGGCGGGTGTCGTCGCGTTTGCGCACCATGCCGCTGCTTTCTTGGGTTTGTTTCTGTTTTTTATTGGTTTTGCAACGGCCTACCCGAAGTTCCAGGATGAGCGCCTGTTGCTCCGAGAAGGCTTGCTGGTCGCCTTCTTCCTGGCAGGCTTGGTTGTTCTGGGGGGGCAGCAGCAATGGTGGCTGGAACCCTTACTGCGTGGCATGGATGCGACCACAGTGTATTTTGGTGCCACCGCACTGACGGCGGTCACAGACAACGCGGCCTTGACCTATCTGGGGTCGCTGGTTCAGGGCCTCAGTGACGAGTTCAAGTACGCCCTGGTGGCCGGCGCTGTGACCGGCGGAGGCTTGACGGTGATCGCCAACGCACCCAACCCGGCCGGGTTTGCTATTCTGCGGGGCAACTTTGAGGATGAAGCCATCCACCCAGTGGGCCTGCTGGTGGCGGCCACCCTCCCCACCATCATTGCCATGCTGGCATTCAGGGTGCTTTGATCTGTGCAGGTGAGGGGCGGGTTCTTTAAAACCGCGCCCCTGCATAGCGCTGCGACAAGACTCCCTGCAGCGTCTGCACCACATTGAATGCATCTTTTAGGTGGCTGCGTTCAAAGTTGGAGAGTTCGTTGAGCGACAGGTAGTTGTCTGGGGCCAAGTCATCCGTCGTCTGCCGTGCCTGGTGGGCGATGCGCAGTTTGCCCAGAAACTCCAGGGCATCCTGCAGATCGCGTGAACTTTGTTCACTGATTTCATGGGTGTGTGCGCAAGCCACCAGTCGGTCGTGTGTGTTGGCGGTGTGAATACCGCCCGCCAAGGCATAGACCCGTGCCAGATTCACGATCGGAACTATGCCGCTGTGTTTCAGATCGATCGTGTTGGGGTGGTCGGTGCCTTTGCGCGGGGTGATTTGTCCAAACATGCCCAGGGGGGGCGTGTGCTTGAGCGCGTTGCTCACCATGTGGGCCAGAAACAGGCTGTTGCCCCGGGTCTTTTACACGATGTGCTGTCGCAGACTTTCCAGCAGGGTCGCCTTACCGTGTGTCGCGCGCAAGTCGAAAAACACACAGGTCAACATCAGTGCTTTGGGCTTGGGGCTGTCTACCCAGTTGTGAAAGTAGTCCACCCAGACGCGATGGGGTTGTCGCCATGTGTCAGTCATCGCCATCATCTCTCGGGGGCAGTGGGTGTAGCCGCAGGCGGCAAGGCCATCACAGACCCGCTTGGAGAACGCCTGAAAATAGGCGCCGTGAAGTTCAGCATCGTAGGCATCGTCCAGGATCAGGCAGTTGTCCTAGTCTGACTTGGCGGTTTGCTCGTTGCGCGCCTGGCTACCAGCCGCTACCAACACATAGTCCACCGGTGCAGGTCCGAGGTCTGCCTCGGTCAGGGTGATCAAACGCGTGGTGATGGCGTCAGTGATGGCGGTGATGATGTGGCCGGTGCTGTAGGCGCTTGCATCGGCAGCGGCCAGATGTTGCTGCAGCAGGCGAACCCGGGCACTGAGGGTTTTCAGTCCTTCCAGGGTGGTCTGCTTGTAAATGTCACCTCCGAGATACACGGCCGATGTGCTGTGCTGCTCGGTGAGGTCGGGCGTGGTGATCATGCCCAAGGATCCGTTGCCCATCCATCACGGGAACGTGGTGAATGTTGTGCCGGGCCATCAGCAGCAGTGCTTCAAAGGCCGGGCTATCGGCATTCACCGTCATGGGCGCCAGCGTTGTGATGTCCGATACCGGCCGGCCGATGTCCAGGCCCTGTGAGACTACCCGGTTACGCAAATCACGGTCTGTCACCAGCCCAAACAGATGGGACTGCTCAACCACCAGCACTGACGAGACGCGGCGTTCTCGCATCAGCGCGGCTGTGTCCCCGCCGCATGGGCGGTGCCAGGCAGGGATGGAAAGTGATAGGCCAGGGCGCCATGGGACTGGCACAAGATCTTGAGTGCGTTGGCTTCGAGCCACGCAACGTGGCAGTTGTTCCCGGCCAGTGCCCGCCAGGTGGTGAGCTGGCTTTGCGGTGTGGCGCCCCAGCCAAAATGGTCGCCCACACGCAGGTGCGTGGTGTAGCCCAGGTCAGGGACTTCCAGGGTGAGTTCACCCCCCAGCAGCAGGCCGACCCGGGCGTGTAGCTGACCTTGCGCAAGCAGAACCGACCCAGGCGTGGGGCGCTCCAAAGTCATCTTGGACTGTAGATCAGCACGTTCTTCGGCAGTCACGCTGGCCCAGATATGGTGCGTGGCCAGCTGTTTTTCCAGAGTTGAGTGCGTTTGCGATTTGGGCCTGATGAGTCAGGCAGAAGTGGGTCATTGGACCCGCGTGGTTCAGGGTGTCAGCTCAGGAGGCTGTCGGCAGCGACCAGCCCCGCAGGCAAATCCGGGTAGAAATGGTCGTCGCCTATTTGGTTGATCAGGCCACTGCGCCGCGCAATATCGAGGGGTTGGTGTGACAAACCTGTCACCAGCAGGCTGACGTAGGCCTTTTGGCAGGTTCGGACCAGGTCGGCAAGGGCGTTAACGCCGGATGAATCAACGTAGATCAGGTTTTTGAGGTCCAACAGCAGCAATTGACCGGGCAGGTTGTCGCGTATGTGCTCAACCAATTTCACCCTGATCGTTGGCCTGCTGGGACTGCCTGAGACGCGCGGACGTGAGCCATTTCGTAGCAACTGAATCCTGAGTAACGCCTATACCCTCTCACCTCCAAGAAAGGGCCTGGCAACTCTAGAATGTGCCTCCCTTTTCAGCGAGCACACCCTATGTCCAACGGGCTCATCCGCATACGCGGCGCACGTCAGCACAACCTCAAGAACCTGGATCTGGACATCCGCACCGGTGAACTGACCGTGGTAACCGGGCCTAGCGGCTCGGGTAAGTCCAGCCTGGTGTTTGACACGCTGTACGCCGAGGGCCAGCGCCGCTATGTGGAAACCTTCAGCGCCTACGCGCGGCAGTTTCTCGACCGCATGGACAAGCCTGCGGTGGACAAGGTTGAAGGCGTGCCTCCGGCCATCGCCATCGACCAGACCAATCCGGTACGCTCGTCGCGCTCGACCGTGGGCACCATGACGGAGCTGAACGATCACCTCAAGCTCCTGTTCGCTCGTACGGGCCACTTGTTTGACAAGTCCACGGCCCTGCCGGTGCGCCACGACAGCCCCGAGACCATTTATGCTGAGCTGCTCCATCGCAGCCAGCCGCATGACCCTCGGCTGGTGCTGACTTTTGCGGTGGAGTTGCCCGCCCGTAGCACCCCTGAGGACATCGCCCAATGGCTGTCAGCCGCCGGCTTTACCCGGGTGCATGCCGAGCGTGTGGTGGGAGACATCAAGGTGCTGGACGTGGTGGCCGACCGGCTGCGCATGAGCAATGCCGAAAAAGTGCGCGTGATGGAAGCGATTGAGCTGTGCCTGAAGCGCGGCATGGGGCGCATGGCCGTGCATGTATTGCGCACAGATCCCGACAGCGAGGCTCCTCCTGAGGTCTGGAAGTTCTCCACTGGCCTGCACTGCCCCGAAAGCGATACACGCTATGCCGAGCCCATCGCCTCGATGTTCTCTTTCAATTCGGCTGTGGGTGCTTGCGACACCTGCCGTGGTTTTGGCAGGGTGATCGGGGTTGACTATGGTTTGGTCATTCCCAACGACAAACTCACCCTGCGCTCAGGGGCCATCAAGCCCATGCAGACCCCCGCCTGGCAGGAGGCCCAGGACGACCTGATGCGTCATGCCGAGGATGCCGGCATTCCACGCGACACGCCCTGGTACAAGCTCACCCCCGAGCAGCAGCACTGGGTGATCAACGGTTCACCGCACTGGAACGGCAAGTGGAACCAGCACTGGTTTGGGGTCAAACGCTTCTTTGAGTACCTGGAGACCAAGTCCTACAAGATGCACATCCGCGTGCTTTTGTCCAAGTACCGCAGCTATACCGAGTGTCCCGATTGTTGTGGCGCACGCCTCAAGACTGAAAGCCTGCTCTGGCGCATAGGCTCCAAGAGTGATGCGGATGCCGTGCTGCCCGAGGCAAAGCGCTTTATGCCCGCGGGCGTGAACTGGACGCGCGCCCAGCTCGAAGGCCTGCCAGGCTTGAGCTTGCACGACATGATGATCATGCCGCTGGATCGTTTGCGTTTGTTTTTTGACCGGCTGTCGGGGAGGGCTTCGTCCGGGGACGGCCCGGGTTCCTCAGGCTGCGAGGGTACGCAGAAGTCGTCACCCGGGCCGTCCC
>JBJOIT010000006.1:0-89999 GCA_046046915.1 Pseudomonadota bacterium | reverse complement strand
GTGGGCGGTTGCCTGGTGTCGGCATTGGCCACCGTTGGCCTGTTCAGCTCAGCACTGGCCCAGGCCTGGCCACTGAAGGCCAATGTGGTGTTTCTGGGCGTGGCCAATGGCGCTTTTTCGATTGCAGCCATCGCCACCATGATGCGCCTGGCCGGCGAAGGTGGTGCGGGCCGGGAGGGAACACGCATGGGTTTGTGGGGTGCGGCACAAGCAGCCGCCTTTGGCCTGGGCGGTTTGTTGGGAACTGCCGCGAGTGACCTGGCCCACGCCCTGCTGGGCGATGAGCGCTTGGCCTACGCGGCAGTCTTTGGCCTGCAGGCGCTGATGTTTGCGGGTTCTGCCGCAGTCGCCAACCAAATGCGCAGTCAGCCAGTACGGCCAGACGCCTCACGTTTAGAGGCTTCTGTATGGCTAAAAGAAGGGGCAAGCACATGAGGCAGACCGATTTTGATTTCGTGGTGGTGGGCGGTGGGCCGTCTGGTGCCACGGCTGCACATGACCTGGTTCGTCATGGTTGGCGCGTTTTGCTGCTGGATCGCCAGGGCCGCACAAAACCCTGCGGTGGCGCCATCCCACCACGACTGATCAAGGACTTTGACATCCCCGACCACCTGCTCGTGGCCAAGGTGCGATGTGCTCGCATGATCTCGCCAGCCGACAACAAGGTGGACATCCCCATCGACAACGGCTTTGTCGGCATGGTCGATCGCGACGAGTTTGATGAGTATCTTCGCGATCGTGCCGCGGGTTCTGGGGCGGTACGTCGCCAGGCTATTTTTGACAAGCTTGAGCACGACGACAGCGGCCAGCTGTGGGTGCATTACACCCCCGTCACGTCCAAAGAGCATGCGCGCAATGAGCCAGTCCCACCCGTCAGGGTGTCCACCCGCATGGTGGTTGGGGCCGACGGCGCGCGTTCGGAGGTGGCCCGCCAGGCCATCCCTAACGCGCACAAAACCAAGTACGTGTTTGCTTATCACGAGATCATCGAAGCCCCGGTGGGTCAGCCCGGCTATGACGCAGCACGCTGCGACGTTTACTACCAGGGCGAGGTCTCGCCAGACTTTTATGGCTGGGTTTTTCCACACGGCAAGACCATGAGCGTGGGCATGGGCAGTGCAGACAAGGGCTATTCGCTGCGCAGCGCCACAGCACGTCTGCGCGCCATTGCTGGCCTGGCAAATGCGCCTACCTTGCGCCGCGAAGGTGCGCCCATTCCGCTCAAGCCACTGCCCCAATGGGACAACGGTCGCGACGTGGTGGTGATTGGCGATGCCGCAGGCGTGGTGGCACCGTCATCGGGCGAGGGCATTTACTACGCCATGGACTGTGCCCGCCGGGTGGCGCAGGCCGCGCACCAGGCCCTGAAAACCGGCAACAGCGCCTGCCTGAAACAGGGCCGCCGGAGTTTCATGAAACAACATGGCCGGGTGTTCTGGATTCTGGGCGTGATGCAGTATTTCTGGTACCAGAGCGACCGTCGCCGTGAAAAGTTCGTCAAGATCTGCGAAGACCGAGATGTGCAGCGACTGACCTTCGAGTCCTACATGAACAAGGAGTTGGCACGCAAAGACCCCATGGCCCATGTCCGGATTTTCCTGAAGGACATGGCCCACCTGCTGGGATTGGCGCGAACGTGAAGGCCGATACCCGCCAGGCGGGGTTGCGCCTGCTCGTGGCCTTGGCTTTGAGTTACGCCACGGCCGGCATAGGCGCGGCGGTGACCGACTTGGGACCCTGGTACTTTGCGTTGCGCCACCCCCCTTGGAAGCCACCAGACGCGGCCTTCGGGGTCATCTGGAGCGTCATCTTCACACTTTGTGCCATCAGTGGCTGGCTCGCCTGGCAAGCTGCCGATACAAGCGCGCTACGCCGCCGTGTGGCGTGGCTGTTTGGCGCCAATGCGGTGCTCAACATCGTCTGGAGTGCGATTTACTTCAAATTGCAGCGCCCGGACTGGGCCTTGTTGGAAGTCGTTTTTTTGTGGCTATCCATCGCGGCGCTCATCGCGGGCCTTTGGCGCCTGCGTCGTTGGGCTGCCTGGCTGCTGATCCCTTACCTCGTGTGGGTCAGCATCGCAGCAGTTTTGAACCTTCATACCGTGCAGCTAAATGCGCCCTTCAGCGGTCTCTTGTAGGTTTTGTGTGGATGCGCCAGACGTCGTTTGAGCTCACCACCGCCACTGGCCGGACGGGATCCTAGGGTTTTCATGCTTGCGGCGCCAGCTTAAAGATCCTATAAAAGAACCTGCAGCTGCGGACCGGCATGCTATGTCGCTGGCGATTTGACGCCCCGGTTTTCACCTTGATCAGGGGTGACACGCTCACGCTGCAAGGAACAAGCATGTCTGAGTTCAATGGCTTACGTGGGCAATCCAGCGGTATCACGCCCATGGGTAAATTGCAGAATGATTGCAAAGAGTCTCTTCACTCGGTCATCGAAGAACAGATCATTCCGCGCCTACTCAACGTCCAGCAATTTTTTCCTGCAAGGGTCAATATCAGCCAGTTTGAGGCTGAGATCGGCGATCAAGCTGAATTTCAGGTTTTCACGCAGCATTGTCTGAACAGCGATGCACTGAAGGCCAACGAGGTCGTGGACGCGCTGATCGCCCGCGGCTTGGCTCACGACAGGATTTTTCTGGAACTGATCACGCCAGCGGCTCGCCATCTGGGGGTTTTGTGGGAACAGGACCTGTGCGATTTCACGCAAGTCACCTGTGGTTTGGCCATCATGCATCAGATGATTTACCGCTTAGGTTATGAATCTCCTGCCGGTCCTGGTGACGGTGGTGACAGGGCGCGGGTGATGCTGGCGTGTGCCCCGGGTTCCCAGCATTTTTTGGGCTTGACCATCGTTGCTGATTTCTTCCGTCAAGCGAGTGCCGAGGTGGTGCTGGAAATTTCTTCGACCGAATCCGAGTTGCTACGTGCCGTGTCCAATGAGTGGTTTGATGTGGTCGGTCTGTCGGTTGCGCTGGAGGCGCAGCTGGCAAGCCTGCCTGCCCTGATTCAAAATCTTCGCAAACGCTCAGGTAACCCCAAGGTTCGCCTGGTACTGGGTGGGCCAATTTTTCTGATGAAAGAAGTGAGCCCTCAGAGCCTGAATGCCGACGCAATCTTCACAGATGCGCGGGAGGCTGTGGGTGCCCTCAAAGACTGGGTCAAGTCCTCGTAACAGCTGTGGGTCAGGACCGTTTGCGCCTAGCGGGTGCTACACCAGTGCAGGATCTGTTGCACGGTGCCAGC
Organism: Pseudomonadota bacterium; assembly: GCA_046046915.1. Classification (GTDB taxonomy): domain Bacteria; phylum Pseudomonadota; class Gammaproteobacteria; order Burkholderiales; family Burkholderiaceae_C; genus JBEEJZ01. The sequence continues at coordinate 86,751 of JBJOIT010000006.1, read as the reverse complement.
GGGATCCTGTTCATGCGCCAGGTGACCCAGCCCTGATTGGAGAATCTTTTGCGCGTGAGGCAACCGCTTTAGGGCTTCATCAGCCAGGGACGGTGGCACCGTCTGGTCTTGCGCGCCGATGTGCATGTACACCGGTACGCGGATTTGGTGCAGGCGGGCCGCCAGAGGTTTGAGGCGCCAGGCTGCCATCATTGACAGCACGCCGTGAACATGACCCGAGTCACTCAGCACCTGGGTGTAGAGGTCCAGGCCTTGAGCATCCAGCGTGGAACCTGTTCGCTCCAGCCACTGCGCCACCGCGCCAGGCTTGGCAGCTATTTTCGCGGTGGCCCAAGCCGACAGCGGGTTGAGTGCAGCCAGCTTGGCTGCGGGTCCAAACAACCATGAAGCGACGCCAGGCAGAGGCAACCAGGCGGGGTTCAGGCCGATCAGGATGCTGCGCGCCAGGCTTCGGTGCTCAAGCACCATGTTCGCGGCAATGGCCGCTCCCGCCGAGTGGCCCACGATGACCAGGGGGGTCAGGTTGAGTTGCAGCAACAGTGCTCGCAGGCCCTCGCTCATGCCGGACAGCGACAGTGCGTTGTCTGGCCCGCGGCTGGTGAAAGCGTGTCCAGGCAGGTCAGGGGCGACCACCGTAAAGTGCTGTGCCAGCGCCGGCAGCATTCCGCGCCAGCTGAAGTTGCCGGAGCCTGTGCCATGCAAGAGCAGCAAACAGGGGCCCTGGCCCAGGATTTGCACATGCCAGTGGATCCCACCGGCCTGCGCCAGACGGCTGTGCTCCGAGTGCGGCCAATGGGCGCGGTATCTTGCCCAAGACATGCCGGGGTAAAAGCTTTCAAACATGCTGGCCTGGGAGTTGCGTCACATCAGCGGGCTGCGCAGGCCGTCCATGGCACGGGCCATGCGCTGGGCCTGCACCTGCGGCATGGGCAGATAGCTCGCGCCCATGGTGGCGGCCAGCTGCTGGGCTTGTGCATCGGGATGCATGGAGGTATCGATCCACAATGCGCGATGGCCACTCAAACGCCACTGCTGTCCCCAGTTTTGCGCATCGGTCTGCGCCTGGGCGCGGCCGCCCAAGCCCTGCAAGGTGACATTGGCTCGGCCGTCGCTCAGCACCACCAAAATCGGCGTGACACCCTGGCGATGCAACTGGGCAGCTTGCTCATGCGCCATCTTCAAAGCCAGTGCCAGTGGCGTGCCGCCACCGCCAGGCAGGCCTGTCATGGCGCGCTTGGCCCGCACCAGAGAGCGCGTCATGGGCAGTAACAGTTGCGCCTGAGCGCCCCGAAAGGACACGATACAGACGCTGTCGCGCCGGGCATAGGATTGCTGCAGCAGCAACTCGACGGCGCCCTTGGCCTCGGCCAGGCGCTGCAGCGCTGCCGAGCCTGAAGCGTCGAGTGCCAGGATCAGGCAGCTGGACGCGCGCTGCTGGTAGCGCTGGATGTGGAAGTCTTCGGCACGGATCGCGATACGGCTGTTATGGCGAACCTCGCCGGGGACATAGGCCTGCCGCAGACGCTGCTTAGGCGCTGCGGCCCGCAAAGTGGCAAGCACATGCAGGCGCGCATGTCCGCCGGGCCTGCCTTGGCGAGGCGGCAACGGACGCCCGCGTTGCGAGCCAGATCGGGTTTGGCCGCTGCGGCCTGACGTGGCGAGGCCTGCGGCACCCTGGCGCGTCATCAGCGCGTCGAGCACATGTGCGGGCAAGCTGGCCAGAGCGGCGGCGACCATCATTTCCTGCAGGTCTTCGGCGCTCGGCTCGGGGGAAGGGTTAGGCGTTTGGTCTTGCGATGGATCTGTGGCGTTCTCGGGCGCTTCTCCGGGTGCACTGGGTGGCTCGGATGGCGCCTCACCGGGCAGGGTGTCGCCCTGACTTGGCTCGGCGTGCGCGTCGGTCTCCTCATCAGAGGGGTTCGTGGGCCATTGTGTGGCGCGAGGCGCGAGCACGCAGCGGGCTGCAAAACCGAGGTCCTCGTCTTTCAGTGTGTTGTGTCCGTTGAGTGCGGCATGGCCAAAAGCCACACGCAGTGCCAGGCTGGGCACTCGCAGGGAGGCGATGCCCAGACCCAGGGCGGCAGCGCACAGTGCCTCCAACTGTGCATCGCTGGCTTGCATCTGTGTGACCCGCTCACGTGCACGGACCAAAGCCGTGGGAGGGAGTCGGATGTGCGCCGAATTGCCAGCTTCGTCGGCATCTTCTCGCCAACCTGACTCTATGTCCGACGGCGAGAGCGGGTGCAGATCGAGCCAGATGCCCAGACGCTCCTTCAAGGCCATGCCCACGCCGAGCTCCTCGGGCAGGGATTCATCCAGCGCGACCACGCCGAAGCGGGTGTTTGTCGGTCCGGCGCTGTGGCGGGTGGGCGGCACCTGTCCTTGTTCCAGCGCTTGCACCAGCGGTGCAAGCAGGGCAGGGGAAATTCGCTCGGCCATCGGCAAACACACCAGCCCCCGGTCGGCTTGTTGAAGCAAGCCGGCTTGTGTGTGTAGTCGGCCCGTTTGCAGGGTAGGGGCCAGGTCGATACCGCCCAGAAGACGCTCGCTATCCACTGAGCCAGGCACCTTGATGATCGACAGTCCAAGGCGGGACAAGATATTTAACCAGCAGTCGCGTACCGGGCCGTGCGGCGCACTCAGGCAGACGCCGCCAAAGCCCTGCGGATCGAGCTGCAGCAGTTGCAGCGTGATCAAGGCATCGTTCCAGCGCTCCAGTGGTTCGGTGAGGGCGGGCTCGTTTTCCATGCGCGCTGGCCCTCTCAAGCAGCCAGCACTTCCTGCAGGCTGCGCTGAACCCGTGCGCCCGAGTCGGTGTCGTCCAGCGGGTTGCGGCGCAGGCGATGGCGCAGGGCCAGCGGGGCCATGCTTTGCAGGTGTTCAGGCGTTACGGCGCTATGGTCTTGCAGCGCGGCGTAGGCCCGTGTGGCACGTAGCAGCGTTAGTTCTGCGCGCAGGCCATCGGTGCCCAGTTGCTGGCACAGGCGGGCGCATAACATCAGCATGTCGTCGCTGACTTGGACTTGCGCCAGTCGTTCTCGGGCCTTCAGGATCCGCTTTTGCAGTTTCTGGTTGTCCTTTTGCCACAGCGCCTTGAAGGCGACGGGGTCTTTGTCGAAAGCATCGCGTCGCTTGATGATGCTCACCCGCATCGCCAGGTCTTGCGGGGTCCGTACCTGGACGGACAAGCCGAAGCGATCCAATAGCTGGGGCCTGAGCTCGCCTTCTTCGGGGTTACCGCTGCCTACCAGCACGAAGCGGGCAGGGTGACGCACGCTCAGACCCTCGCGCTCGACCAGGTTTTCGCCTGATGCGGCCACGTCGATCAGCAGATCCACCAGGTGGTCCTCTAGCAGGTTGACCTCGTCGATGTACAAAAAGCCCCGGTGCGCCTGGGCCAGCAGGCCAGGGGCGAAAGCCTTCACACCCTGCGACAGGGCTTTTTCCAGATCCAGGGCGCCGACCACGCGGTCTTCCGTGGCGCCTAGAGGCAGGTCGACAACGGCCACAGGCTGGCGCTCGGCCACAACCTTGCTTTTTGGGTCGCGGCCCTGGCAGGCTGGACAAGCGCCAGCGGGCTGGGCCGGGTCGCAACGGTAAGGGCAACCTTTGACCACCTTGATGGGGGGAAGCAAGTCAGCCAGTGCACGCACGGCGGTCGATTTGCCAGTGCCTCGGTCGCCCAGGACCAGCACACCGCCGATCGACGGGTCAACCGCCACCACCTGGATGGCAAGGGTCATTTCATCCTGACCAACGATGGCCGCGAAGGGGAAGGTCAATGCCATGGCGATTTCTAAATAACTGTTCTAGGGCCATCATCCAAAAGACCTGGCAAAGTGTCAAGTTAAATTTACAGTTCTTTGTGCTCAGTGTCCGCTTTTCCGACGTTTGGGTGGAGGCCGTAGCGGCTCGCGAGATCCCAAACATGCCTGGGCAGCATATTCTTGATGCGTGCTGGGGCTTCGCGGCGTAAGTGCAGGATGGACTCAATGGCCTTCATTTCGACCCGTGCACGCGCAAACTCCAGGCCGCGCGGTCCAATGCGAGGCATCAGCCAGTTCACCAAAGGCTTGATCCAAGCGGGCATGCGCCGCAGCGGCAGTCCCCCAGCAGCCCGTTCGGTGTTCTTCATGAAGCCGCGCACCGCGCCCTCGCGGCGACCTCGACTGATGGGGGCTGCGGTCTGCACCTGCCCCTTCAGTCCCTCGAGCAGCGCCTGCCCCTTTGCGTTGCGCACCAGCATCCATTGCTGACCGTGCCCACCCATGTAGCCCACGGTGATGTCGGACAGGACGTTGGTGTAGTCCACGCAGGTGCGGCAGGTCAAAGGAAAGAAGTCGGGTGGCAAAGTGGACAGTGGCAGGTTCAAAAATGGGATCAGGCGCTGTTCCCCCTGGTCGGTGCGCACCTCGACCTTGTAGTCGGCTCGAAACTCGACGTAGCTGATGTCTTGCGGTCGGTCCGAAATCAAACCCAGAAATTGATGAAAGTTTTCGGTGCTGGTGTTGTCCGAGCAGGGCGTGCCGATCACATACAACTGTTGTAGGCCCTGCTCAGCTTCGAGTTGGGGCTGAATGGCACGCAAAGCGTAAATCTGGCAAGGGATGCCGATGACGGCCAGACGCTTGTGGCCCTGCGCCAGTGCGGGCTCCACCAGGCTGAGCAAGGGCGCGTACCCCATGCGCATGCCCCGGCATTGCGCCATGTCCTGTGCCCGTGTGACCAGCACCGGACGCGGGCGCCATCGGTCGTTGGGATCGGCCGCCATGGCAATGACTGCATCTACCAGTCCTTGTTCCAGCAGAACTTCTGCCAGTCGAGTGGTGATGCCTGTCCACTGGGCTCCAGTTGCGGGCGGGTCCAGGCGAGCGCTCAGGATCTGTTGGTATGGACCGAAAAACAGCTCATCAGGCTGAGCATGGTGGTCTTGTGAGTCCTGCTGGCGTTGACGACCGTGGACTCTTTGCTCCAGGGCAGGGTAATCGGGTTGGATGAACTGGCAGGCTTGCCCGCAGCGCTTGGGGTCATCTGTTCGCGACAGCCCGCAGTCAGTGCAGAGTTTGCGAGCGGGAGCCGCAGCCGCTAATCCAGGAGGGGCGCCAGTGGCTTGCACGGAAGTGGGCGATCAGCCAGCGCGGGTGAAAGGCATCACACCCACCAGCCAAACGTGCAAACCGCCCATCAGGAAGGCCGCCCACACCCCGGTTCCCACCACCACGGCCAAGACCGTGCCGAGTGGCTTGCTCCCAGGGGCGCTGTGCAGGCCCTGGCGATCCCGCTGACGGGCCGCCCGGAACACCAGCACCGACCAAACCAGAAAGCCACCGAACAAAAGTACGTCGGCCACGTTGCCGTTAGACATCAAGTGACCCAGCGCCCAGACCTTGACCGACAAAGTCATGGGATGACGCAACCTGGCCCGGATCTGATTACGCGGAACGTAGGCGGCCACCAGCATGACCATGGCCAACCACATGAGCGTGATGGTGGCGTGCTGCATGCCACGTGGCGGTGTCCACACCACGACTGGATCGAGGCGAGCTTGTGCATAGCCTTGAATGAGCAGGTAAAGGCCTACCAGCGACACCGCCGTGTAAGCCGCCTTGTATGCCATTGCGCCCCATCGGGTGATCAGGCTCTGCCGCAGATGCGGTGCCAAGCTTTGCAGTGAGTGCATGCCCAGAAAAACAATCAGACCCATCACGAGTTGCAGCATAAAAACCTTTTTTCTGCGGAACGTTGAGATGTCATTCTGACATGACAGCAGGGCGCCCCTGCTTTGCAGCTGGCGCAGGACGGCAGGATTGATCCTGTGTGTTTTACTCGGGTATCTGCCGAAGTCGACAGTGTTACCGATCTGGCGCAAAATGAACTACTTAGTTTTTTAACCAGATCACAGGAGATCTTTATGTTTAGTTTGTCTTCAGTTTCGTCCAATCGCCGTGTGTTCATGATGCAGGTTGCGACGGCTGCAACCGCGGCAATGGCTGTGAGCGAGGCATCTGCCCAGGCAATGGTCGACGAAAAAGACCCTCAAGCCGCAGGTCTGGCGTACAAGGCGGATGCAAGTACTGTCGACAAGGCAAAGAACCCCAAGGCCGTTGCTGGCGCCAACTGTGGCAACTGTGCTTTGTATCAAGGCAAAGCTGGCGCTGCCTCGGGCGGGTGCCCATTGTTCGCCGGCAAGCAAGTGGCTGCAAAAGGCTGGTGCTCCGCCTACGCCAAGAAAGCCTGACAGGGCAGTGGCCGGCCAATCGGCTTCCCACTGTTCTCAAAAAACCGCCCTTGGGCGGTTTTTTTTATGTGTGCCACGAGGGTGGGGCAGCGTGATTTGCCGGGGATTGATGTGGTGAGTGCGGTTTTATATACACAAAGTGTCAATCTATCGTTACACTTTGCTTTATCTTCAACCGACCGGAAAGCCCTTCAATGGCGTCTTGGGTGCTCAGAGCGTTGGACCTGGCCTGCCAAAAGGCCCAGCGGACCTTGTTCGAGGGCGTCAGTTTTTCTGTGCCCAGCGGCAGCTGGCTGCACATTGAAGGCGCCAACGGCTGCGGCAAGACCAGTCTGCTGAGGATCTTGTGCGGCTTGTCCCCAGCGGCAAGCGGGCAAGTGCTCTGGCCCGAATCCTCCCAAGTCCCAAACTCACGCCCCGACCGTTCGGTGCTGCACTACATGGGCCACGCGCTGGGCCTCAAACTCGATCTGACTGCTTGCGACAACCTGTGCTTTGATGCTCAGGTCACTGGCTCGGCGCTCAGCCGTGAACAGGCTTTGAAGGCACTGGCCGCGCAGGGCCTGTCAAGCCGCGCTCATGTTCCCGTCCGTGCCTTGTCGCAAGGCCAGCGCCAAGGTGTGGCACTGGCACGTTTGCGCACCAGTCCAGCACGTCTGTGGGTGCTGGACGAACCCCTGGTTGGACTGGATGCCCAGGCCAGCGCCACCACACGAGAGCTCTTACAGTCGCATCTGGAAACGGGTGGTGCGCTGGTCTTCACCAGCCACCAGGAGATGCAGCTGCAAGGCCCGGGGATGCGTTTTCAATTGGGCCATCCGGCCGGCGGAGCACAGGGTTCGTGATGGGGGCAAGCGGTTCATCCCTCGTGCTGAGCCCCTGGCATGCCATGGCAGGTCTGCTGCGGCGAGATCTTCGATTGGCCTACAGGCGCAAGTCCGAATGGCTGGGCACGGTTTTTTTCTTTGTGCTGGTGGCGGCCTTGTTCCCGCTGGCTATCGGGCCCGAGCCGGCTACTCTGCGCTTGATAGGCCCGGGGGTGCTGTGGGTTGCGGCTTTGCTGGCCAGCATGCTCAGTCTGGGGCGTCTCTTCGAACTTGACCATCAGGACGGCAGCCTGGAGCAGATGGCGATGTCCGCCGCACCCCTGTCCTGGTTGGTCGCCGCCAAGCTCGGCGCCCATTGGCTGCTCTCAGGCCTGCCTTTGGTGCTTTTGTCGCCTCTTTTGGGCTTGCAGTTTGCACTGCCACCAGAAGCCCTGGCTATGCTGGGATTGACGCTGTTGATCGGCACGCCTGTGATTTCTTTGCTTGGGGCGATAGGCGCAGCCCTCACCCTGGGAGTGCGCGGCGGCGGGGTGTTGCAGTCGCTCTTGTTGTTGCCGCTGTATGTGCCCCTACTGGTGTTCGGCACTGGCGCGGTGGATGCGCAGATGCGCGGGCTGGGAGCGGAGGCGCATGTCTCGGTATTGCTAGCGCTTTTGTTGGGGGCTGCTGCCCTGTGCCCTTGGGCGTGTGCCACGGCTTTACGCCTGGCCCTGGAATGAAGGGGGTCGATAGATGAAGATCTTTCATTACGCTGCCCCGCAAAACTTCTACCATCTCGCCGGGCGCCTGTGGCCCTGGCTGGCGCTGGTGGCCAGTGTGCTGGCGCTGGCGGGCTTGTGGGTGGGTTTTATGGTCGCGCCGTCGGACGCACAACAGGGCCAGGCGTACCGCATCATTTACATCCATGTGCCGGTGTCCTGGATGGCCATGCTGATTTATCTGGCCATGGCCTTCTGGAGCGTGCTGGGCCTGGTGTTCCAGACGCGGCTGTCGGGCCTGATGACACGGGCACTGGCACCGACCGGGGCCTTGATGGCGTTTTTATCGCTGTGGACCGGTGCCCTGTGGGGCAAGCCGATGTGGGGCACCTACTGGGTTTGGGACGCAAGGTTGACCTCGATGCTGATCTTGCTGTTCTTGTATTTGGGCTACCTGGCCCTGACCTCAGCGATTGAGGAGCCACGACGTTCAGACCGCGCTGGGGCGCTGGTGGCGCTGGTGGGCGCGGTCAATGTGCCCATCATCTATTTTTCAGTCAAGTGGTGGAACACCCTGCACCAGGGCGCGTCGGTGTCTCTCACGCAATCTCCTCGTATGGCTAGCGTGATGTTGACTGGCATGTTGCTGATGAGCCTTGCCTTGTGGCTTTATTCGGCGGCGATTGCCCTGCGGCGTGTGCGCAGCTTCATCCTGGAAAGAGACAGCCATGCTGCCTGGGTGCAGCAATTGCCCGAAGTGCTGGCCCACCGGGCCTTGAGGAACACTCCATGATGTGGCAAAGCGCATTCGAGTTCTGGGCCATGGGCGGCTATGGCGTGTATGTGTGGGGCAGCGTTGGCGTGAGTGCCGGCCTGCTCTTGCTGGAAGTGGCGCTGGTCCATCTGGGGCGCCAGCGGGCCCTCGACACGGTGTGCATGGCCATGGACGACCAGACCGGGGATACATCGGTGGCCATGCAAGGAAATGCCTGCGACTCATCCCTTTTCAGCTCTTGCGACACGACATGAAGAGCCGTCACAAACGAGGGCTGGGCATCGGGCTGGGAGTGCTGCTGCTGTGCGGCGCTGCTTATTTCGTGCTCAACGCCTTCCAGAGCAATATGGTCTTTTTCTTCACGCCCACGCAGGTGGCAGCGGGTGAAGCGCCCAAGGATGGCCTGTTCCGGGTGGGTGGGCTGGTCAAGATTGGAAGTGTCAAGCGTCAGGACATGGCAGTCGAATTTGTGGTGACCGACACCCATCAGGAGGTGCCGGTGCGCTACGTGGGCCTGCTGCCCGATTTGTTCAAAGAGGGCAAAGGCGTGGTGGCGCAAGGCCGGCTGGACGCTGGCCGACTGTTTGTGGCCAGCGAGGTGCTGGCCAAGCACGATGAAAACTACATGCCGCCTGAAGCCCAGCACGCGCTGGACGAGGCGACCAAGGCCCGCATGGGCGCGGCGGTGGTGCGATGACCGTCGCCTCTATCAGAGGAGTCAACCATGTGGCCTGAGGTTGGCCATCTGGCCTTGATCATGGCGGCCTGGGTTGCATTGGCTCAAGCGGTTTTGCCGCTGTGGGGAAGCCTGTCAGCGCGGCGTGCGCTCTGGCAGGCGCTGGGTCGGCCTTTGGCCATCTTGCAGCTGGCCCTGATCGTTCTGGCCTTTGGGGCTTTGTGGCACGCCTTTCATGTGCACGATTTCAGTGTGCGCTATGTCGCGCAACACTCCAACACCTTGTTGCCTGCACCTTATCGACTGTCGGCCATCTGGGCAGGGCACGAAGGCTCGCTGCTTTTATGGGTCTTTATGCTGTCTGTCTGGTCGGTGGCGGTGGCCCTGTTTTCAACGCGCCTGCCGCAGGCCTTGGTGGCGCAGGTGCTCGGCGTGATGGGCGCTGTGTCGGTGGGTTTTCTGGCCTTCATCCTCACGCTGTCCAACCCGTTTGCGCGGCAGTTCCCAGCCCCGGCCGAAGGGCGAGATTTGACGCCTTTGCTGCAAGACCCGGGCCTGGTGATCCACCCGCCGATGCTCTACATGGGCTATGTGGGCATGTCGGTGGCCTTTGCTTTTGCCATGGCGGCGCTCCTGTCGGGACGGCTCGATGCCGCTTGGGCCCGTTGGGCCAGGCCTTGGACGCTGGCGGCCTGGGGCTTTTTGACGCTGGGCATCGCGCTGGGTTCGTGGTGGGCTTATTACGAGCTGGGCTGGGGCGGTTGGTGGTTTTGGGACCCGGTGGAAAACGCTTCGCTGATGCCTTGGTTGGTCGCCACGGCACTGATCCACTCGCTCATGGTCACCGACAAGCGCGGGCAGTTCAAGGCATGGACGCTGCTCTTGGCCATAAGTGCGTTTTCGCTCAGCCTGCTCGGTACTTTCCTCGTGCGCTCGGGTGTTCTGACGTCGGTTCACGCCTTCACCACCGACCCGGGCCGGGGCATCTTCATCTTGCTGTTTCTGGCCCTGGTGGTGGGGGTTTCGCTGACCTTGTTTGCGTGGCGTGCGCCCCAGTGGGCCAATACCTCACAGCCGGTGGCCGGTTCGCGTGAATCATTTTTGCTGCTCAACAGTGTGCTGCTGGTCGTAGCCATGGCAGCAGTTCTGCTGGGCACTTTGTACCCCCTCATCATCGACGCGTTGAACCTGGGCAAGCTGTCGGTGGGGCCGCCATATTTTGACCGCGTGTTCGTGCCCCTGATGGTGCCGCTCTTGCTGGCCATGGTGCCGGGCACCGTGGTGCCCTGGCATGTGGCGCGTTGGGCTGCGGTGCGTTCGGTCCTGGTGCCCGGAGCCTTAGCGCTTTTGCTGGCCAGCGCCTGGGCTACCTGGGGCGGCGCTCCCATGGGGGAGGGACACACGACCACATCAGGCGGTTGGCTCACGGTCATGGGCGGCACCTTGGGTGGCTGGATCGCGCTGTCGGGCGCTTGGCAAATCGCGCAGCGCCTGCGCTTGCCTGGCGCACCGGGCCTGGCTTGGTGGGGCATGCACACGGCCCACCTTGGCGTAGCGGTGCTGGTGCTGGGCATCACCGGCGTCAAGTCTTTTCAGGTCGAGCGCGATGTGCGTCTGGGCCTGGGCGACGCGGTGACGGTGGCGGGTGTACGTTACCAATTGATCAGTGTGGACAACCATTTGGGTCCGAACTATCTGGCCTTGCGCGCGCAGATGAAGATGTTCGAAGGCGAGCCGGGCAGCGAACGGCTGGTGGGCAGCTTGCAGCCGGAAAAACGACGCTACGTGTCCAGCGCCATGCCCATGACCGAGGCGGCAATTGACCGCACGCTGTGGCGCGACCGCTATGTTTCTTTGGGCGAGCCCTTGGCGGGTGAGCCGCCGCAGTGGAGCTTTCGGGTCTACCACAAGCCCTTTGTCTCGTGGATCTGGCTGGGCGCGCTTGGCATGGTGCTTGGTGGCGGGCTGGCGGCTTGGGACCGACGCTACCGGCAATCGGTAGCCAGGCGCTCGACTGCCGCTGCGTTGACAGGCACGGCTTCTGTGGCCGTCTTGGGGGCTCGGCCATGAGTGGGCCGCTGTCGCCCGTCCAAGCGCAGCGCATGCCACGCTGGGTCTTCGTGCCGCTGGCCCTGTTTTTGGGCATGGTGGTGTTTTTGGCGGCAGGCCTGAACCGCAACCCGCAGGAAATTCCATCGCCTCTCATTGGGCGCCCTGCACCGGCGTTTCAGTTGCCCGTGGTGGGGGACACCCGCGTGTTCAGCGCTGATCAATTCAAGGGCCAACTCTCGCTGGTCAACTTTTGGGCCACCTGGTGCGCGGGATGCAAAGAGGAGCACCCCATTTTGATGGCACTGTCGCGCCAACCGGGGCTGAACCTCGTGGGCCTCAATTACAAAGAGTTGCAGGGCTCGGAGCTGTCTGGCCAGGACCCGCAAAGCGCGCAGGCGCTACAAAAAGCCACGGCGCGCCACCAGGCTTGGTTGCACAAAAACGGTCAGGCATTTGGCGTGAGCCTGCTGGACATGGATGGCCGAGTAGGCATGGATTTTGGTGTGTACGGCCTGCCCGAAACCTATTTGGTAGACCGCGAGGGCGTGGTCCGCTTCAAGCACGCCGGTGCCTTGACGCCCGAGGTGCTGCAGCAAAAGCTGCTGCCCCTGATGCGGAGTTTGCAGCCATGAGGGCGTGTTTGAAATCCTGGCTTAAACCTTGGTTGGGGATGCTGCTGGCCATGGCCTTGTGCGGAACGGTCGCTGCCCAGGGCTTGCCAGCGGACGCCGTCATGCCCGCGGTTCAGGCGCCGGTGCTGGGCCAGCCAGAAGCGCCGATGTCACCACAGACCCAGGCCCGCTGGGACCACATCGCGGCCGAATTGCGCTGCCTGGTGTGCCAGAACGAATCGCTGGCCTCATCCAACGCCGAACTGGCGGTGGACTTGCGGCGTGAGCTGCGCCATCTGATCGAGCAGGGCCAGAGCGATGCCGACATACGCACTTTTCTGGTCAGCCGCTACGGTGACTTTGTGCTGTACAAGCCCGAGGTGAAGCCCGTGACCTGGTTGCTGTGGTTCGGCCCTTTTGCCTTGCTGCTGCTGGCGCTGGGGGTGGCAATACGCCTGATGCGCCGCACACCGCCAGTGCCTTCCCCCTTGACCGAGCGCGAGCGCGAACGCGTTCGTCAGCTGCTAGAGCCCTGATGTCCTTTATCCCGCCCTGGGCCGGTTTGCTGCTGGCGTTGCTCCTCCTTGCTGTGCTGGCGGCATGGCTGTTGGGGCGCGGCTTGAACCGCCAGGGGGCTGCCTGGGCGCAGGCGCTTACAGGTGAGGAGTTGCAGGCCGAAGCCCATCGCCGTATTCAGCAGGAGCACCTGGCCGATCTGGACAGCGCTTTGGCGGAAGGCCGCCTGAACGCCAGCCAACACGCAGCGGCCCGAGACGAGCTTTGGCGCCAGTTGCTGGTGGATCAGGCCCAAGGTGGTGCGGCTGTTCCACTGGGGGCCGATGGGGCGACCGGCCCTCTGCGCTGGGTCTGGATCGTGCTTTTGTTGTGCGTGCTCACCGCCGTGAGCTATGCGCAGCTGGGCGCACCGCAGACCTGGTGGCCCGTTCCCTTGAGCCAGCGGGTGCAAATCAGCGCCACCACACCCGAGCAACTGGCCGAGCAAACAAGGGTCTGGCTGCGAGCCACGGAGAAACGCCCGGACGATGTCGAGGCCTGGTTGACGCTGGCGCGTTTGCATGCCGCTCAAAGCGCACATGGCCCGGCTGAACAGGCGTTGGCAAGTGTGCTGGCCCTGTCGCCAGAGGCTGACCTGTGGATCGAAAGGGCCCAAATGAAAGCGCTCAGCGCTGGAGGGGTCTATGCCGGTGAGCCCTGGCAGTGGATTCAAAATGTCTTGCGCGAACAGCCCCGGCATCTGAACGCACTGGTCCTGGCGGGCAGCGCGGCTTTTTCTGAAAAACGCCCTGCGGCCGCTGTAACCTACTGGCAACAGGCCCTGAGTTTGGTGCCTGCCGACAGTGAAGCCGCACAGGGGCTGCAGCAAGCTTTGGCGCAGGCCTCGTCGAAAGAGGATGAGATGGCGCAGGCGGCTGTGCAGGCACCCCAAGATGCCTCTGCACCGAGCGCCTCTGTGGCGGGCAACGCCCGGCCGGTCATTCAGGGCGAAGTTCGTCTCTCGCCCGAATTGCAAAACCAGATCACAGCAGGCTCGACCCTGTTCGTCTACGCCATGGCCGAAGAAGGCTCGCGCCGCCCAGTGGCCATCTGGCGCGAAACGCCCACATCCTGGCCCATTCGATTTGCCTTGAGCGACAGCATGGGCATGGGTGCGCCGCCGGTTTTGTCCTCGCTAGCAGAGGTGCGTCTGGTGGCCCGTATCTCCCGAACCGGCTCCGCCCAAAAGCAGGAGAATGATTTGCAGGTGGAACTATCTGGCGTGAAGACTGGTGTGCAAGGCGTGGTACTCAACATCACTGGGCGATGAGACCCCCGGCAGGCCACGCGCAAAGGTTGCCTGCCGGTGCCTTGATCAGCCTTGGCGCAGTTTGCGTGAGTGACTGTGGACGGCTTCGACCAGTGCCGTCACATGCTCGGGCGGGGTGTATTGACTGATGCCGTGGCCCAGGTTGAAGATGTGCGTGGGGCCGGTGGTGTTACGGTCTGTGTGCGGCTTGCCAAAGCTGTCGAGGACACGATAAACCTCGGTGGCGATTTGAGTGGGCGGTGCAAACAAGATATTGGGGTCGATGTTGCCTTGCAGTGCTTTGCCAGGGCCACCCACCTCGCCGCCCACCAGGTCGCGGGCGCGGCCCAGGTTCATGGTCCAGTCCAGTCCCAGCACGTCGCAGTCCAGGCCTGCCATCTCGGGCAGCCAGAGGCCGCCGCCTTTTGTGAAGACGATGCTGGGAATGCGCTGGCCCTGATGCTCGGTTTTGAGCTGACTGAGCACGCGGGCGGTGTAGGCCAGGCTGAACTGCTGGAACGCGCCATCGGCCAGCACGCCGCCCCAGCTGTCAAACACCATCACCGCTTGGGCCCCAGCTTCGATTTGGGTGTTCAAGTACAGCGCCACAGCATCTGCGTTGATTTCAAGAATGCGATGCATGAGGTCGGGGCGGCTGTACATCAGGGTCTTGACGTGGCGGTAGTCTTCTGAGCCCGCGCCTTCCACCATGTAGCAGGCCAGCGTCCAAGGGCTACCTGAAAAGCCGATCAAAGGTACACGGCCCTTGAGTGCCTTGCGAATCGACGTCACTGCGTCGAATACATAGCGCAACTTGGCCATGTCGGGCACGGCCAGCTCGTTGACGGCGGCTTCGTTCCGCACGTATTTGGCAAAGCGCGGGCCTTCACCCTGAGCAAAGGACAGACCCAGACCCATGGCATCGGGCACGGTAAGGATGTCGGAGAACAGGATGGCCGCGTCGAGCGGGTAGCGCTCCAGGGGCTGCAGAGTGACTTCGGTCGCAAAGTCCACATTGGTGGCAAGGCCCATAAAGCTGCCGGCTTTGGCACGGGTGGCGCAATACTCGGGCAGATAACGACCCGCCTGGCGCATCAGCCAGACAGGCGTGTGGTCGGTGGCCTGTCGTAGGCAGGCACGCAGGAATTGATCATTTTTAAGGTTCATTGAAAGGGCTTGTTTCAGCTTCAAATGGGGTTGTCTTGAATGTGTAAACCTTGTTTTTACATAAAGTGTCAATCTGACTTGACATTTTGTCAAATGTCTGTAGATTCAAGTTGAAACAAGCACATATGAAGGCCAGCCATGGACGCCTTGGAGAAATGGATCCAATCTCCGACTCAACTGAGAGCACTTCCGCTTGGGCGCTTGCCTGCCTTGGCCAACGAATTGCGACAGCGCCTGATTCAGTCGGTGTCACAAACTGGCGGTCATTTCAGCTCCAATTTGGGCACCGTGGAATTGACCCTTGCCTTGCACTATGTGTTCAACACGCCAGAAGACCGCCTGGTTTGGGATGTGGGTCATCAAACCTACGCCCACAAAATGCTGACGGGCCGGATGGATCGGATGCCGACGCTGCGCCAGCGAGGCGGCTTAAGCGGTTTTCCGCTTCGCCAAGAAAGCGTTTACGATGCCTTTGGCACAGCACATTCTTCTACCAGCATCTCTGCTGCCTTAGGGATGGCCAAGGCAGCCAAGCTCACCGGCAGTTCTAGAAAATCTGTGGCCATCATCGGTGACGGTGCGCTGACGGCCGGCATGGCTTATGAGGCCATGAACAATGCAGGCACCAGCGATTGCGATGTGTTGGTGGTGCTCAACGACAACGACATGTCCATCAGTCCGCCGGTTGGGGCCTTGAACCAATACCTGTCAGGGCTGATGTCTGGCCGGTTTTATGCGCAGGCCAAAAAACTGAGCCAGCAACTCTTGCGCAATGCACCGCCTTTGTTTGCCTTGGCTCAACAGCTGGAACAGCAAGCGCAGCAATTCATTCAGCCTGAGACGATTTTCGAAAAACTTGGCTTCACCTACACCGGGCCGATTGATGGCCATGACGTTCAGGGATTGGTTCAAGCGCTACAGAAAATTTCGCAAGAAAAAGGTCCGCAGTTTTTGCATGTCGTCACCCGCAAAGGGCAGGGCTATGCCCAGGCTGAGGCCGACCCTGTGAGCTACCACGGCCCGGGCAAGTTCGATCCGGCAATAGGCTTGCAGTCGACATCATCTGTTAAGCAAACCTTTACGCAAGTTTTCGGTCAATGGCTCTGCGACATGGCCACCCACGATAAAAGCCTGGTCGGGATCACTCCGGCGATGCGCGAAGGCTCGGGCATGGTCGCATTTAGCCAACGCTTTCCTGATCGCTACCACGATGTGGGAATCGCTGAGCAACACGCGGTGACATTTGCTGCGGGCTTGGCCTGTGAGGGCCTCAAACCTGTGGTCGCCATTTACTCGACTTTTCTGCAAAGGGCCTACGATCAATTGATTCATGACGTCGCCCTGCAAAAATTGCCTGTGGTCTTCGCCCTGGATCGTGCCGGACTGGTTGGCTCCGACGGGCCGACGCATGCAGGCATGTTTGACATTGCTTTCACGCGCTGCATTCCGAATATGAGTGTGGCTTGCCCGGCCGACGAAAACGAATGCCGGCAATTGCTGAGCACGGCTTATGCCCAGGATCATCCGGTCACGGTGCGTTACCCCAGGGGGGCCGGCATCGGTGCGAAGGTGCAAACAGATTTGCAAGTATTACCTTTTGGGCGCGCAGAGATTCGCCGACAGGGGCGTGGCGTGGCCATCCTGGCATTTGGCCCTTTGCTCTACGAAGCCTTGAAGGCAGCCGAGTCTTTGGATGCCACAGTGGTGAACATGCGTTGGGCCAAACCCCTGGATCTGGACATATTGCAACAAGTGGCACAGCAACATGAACGCTTTATCACCCTGGAAGACGGTGCGCGGATGGGGGGCGGTGGATCAGCGGTGTTGGAGGCCTTGCAGGACATGGGCATGCACAAGCCGGTGCTGGTGATGGGATTTGAGGATGCGTTCACCGAGCATGGCGACCCCCAGGAATTGATGCAGCACTATGGACTGACCGCCGCAGGCATACACCAGCGCATGGCCCAGGTCTGGCCTGACTTTTACGTCACGCCCCAGCTCCGAAGGGTGGTTTGAATGGCCGTTTGGACTTTGGGGCTGAATCACCGCACCGCGCCCATCGATCTGCGCGAGCGCTTTGCCTTTGCCTCTGACCAACTGGTCTTGTCACTGAAAGGCTTGCGCCGCAGCCTGGAGACGCATAAAGAAGTGGCGATTTTGTCCACGTGCAACCGCACTGAAATTTACTGTGCTGGCGAACAAGTGCAGTGGAGGCAAACGCTCAATTGGTTGGCCGACATCGGCAAGGCCCAGGTCGACAGTTTGCAATCGCACATCTATCGGCTCGAAGGCGATGCCTCGGCACGGCATGCCTTCCGCGTCGCCAGTGGCTTGGATTCGATGGTCTTGGGTGAGTCGCAAATACTGGGTCAATTCAAGAACGCAGTCCGTTTGGCAGCCGACTCCGGTGCCTTGGGAACCACCTTGAACCAATTGTTCCAGCGCTCTTTTGCGGTGGCCAAAGAAGTCCGCACGGCCACTGACATCGGCGCGCATTCCATCAGCATGGCAGCGGCAAGTGTGCGTTTAGCCTCCCAGATTTTCGAGGACATCAAAGACACACATGTTCTGTTCGTTGGGGCAGGTGAGATGATCGAATTGTGCGTGGCGCACTTTGCGGCCAAGTCGCCCCGATCGATCACCATTGCTAACCGCTCAGCAGACCGCGCCGAACTCTTGGCGAGCTTACATGGCGGGCGCAGCATCGCCTTGGCTGACCTGCCGTCGCGCTTGCAGGATTTTGATGTGGTCGTCAGTTGCACCGCCAGCACCTTGCCCTTGATCGGTCTGGGCGCTGTGCAACGGGCCCTGCGGGCCCGTAAAAATCGACCGATGTTTATGGTCGATCTGGCCGTGCCGCGCGACATTGAGCCGGAAGTCAAAAACCTGTCAGGTGCATACCTTTACACCATAGACGATCTGACACAGGTCATACAAAGCGGCCAATCTCAGCGACAAGAAGCGGTGGCTGAAGCAGAGATCATCATTGACCAAGGGGTGCATAAATTCATGACCTGGTTGGAGCAGCGCAACCATGTGCCCTTGATTCAAGAGCTGAATCTCCAGGCGGACGCTTGGCGCCAAACCGAGGTGAGCCGCGCACTCAAACGCTTTGAAAAGGGTGATTCAGTTGAAAGCGTGCTGGTGTCTTTGTCCACGGGGTTGATGAAAAAAATGCTCAACGGACCCATGCGTGAATTGAACCACGGTAGCAGGGAGCAAAGGGAAAAAGCCGTGGAGGCGGTCAAACAATTATTTTTGAACGGCTGACCCTAAAGAGTCACTCATTCCGAGATGATGCTGCCTCCCACAGTTCAGCCGTCAATGTTGCCGCTCAGTGTTTTCGTCCGTGCCGCCGGGCTGTAAGGCCTCTGAACGCCAGATCTTTTCAAAATCAAGTTGCAACTTTTTGGGGCCAGACAGGGCTGTTAGAATCCGCCGGCTTCAGACAAATACGTCCAGCAGGACACATGTTTTTGCTGGCTCAAGCAAGCGTATTTTGTTGCTTTGCCAAGATCGTGCACATGAAGCGATCTGCTCGTAGCTCAGTTGGATAGAGCATCAGCCTTCTAAGCTGAGGGTCGGGGGTTCGATCCCCTCCGGGCAGGCCAGCATTCCCCTAAGTTTATAGATCAAAGCAAGTGTGCTGCGATATGACGGTCGCAGCACACTCAATTGAGACTAGCTCTTAATTGCTTGAAATTCCGATACCTTTGAACTGACCCGTGGCGATTTTCTTTTCCCACTCAGCAGGTCCAGTGATGTGCACGCTTGTGCCTCCAGCGTCAACGGCAACGGTTACAGGCATGTCTACGACGTCAAATTCGTAGATTGCTTCCATACCCAAATCTGCAAAGCCGACAACTTTGGCGGCTTTGATGGCTTTTGAAACCAGATAAGCCGCACCACCCACCGCCATGAGATAAGCGCTTTGGTGTTTGCGGATGGCCTCAATCGCTGCCGGGCCGCGCTCGGCCTTGCCCACCATGGCGATCAGTCCGGTTTGGGCGAGCATCATGTCGGTGAATTTGTCCATCCGAGTCGCGGTGGTTGGGCCGGCGGGTCCTACGGCCTCATCTCTGACGGGGTCCACTGGGCCAACGTAGTAAATCACCCGATTTGTGAAGTCGACTGGAAGCGGTTCACCCTTAGCCAACATATCCTGGATGCGCTTGTGAGCAGCGTCCCGACCGGTCAGCATCTTGCCATTCAGCAGCAGCGTATCGCCTGGCTTCCAGCTGGCGACCTCTGCTTTGGTCAGACTGTTCAGATCAACTCTTTTGCTTTTTTGGGTGTCTGCTTCCCATGCCACGCTGGGCCACAGATCCAGACTGGGAGGCTCAAGGTAGGTGGGGCCAGATCCGTCGAGCACGAAATGCGCATGACGCGTCGCTGCACAGTTAGGAATCATGGCGACAGGCTTGGAGGCAGCATGTGTGGGATACATCTTGATCTTGATGTCCAGGACCGTTGTCAGGCCACCCAGTCCCTGTGCCCCTATCCCCAAGGCATTCACTTTTTCGTACAACTCCAAACGAAGTTCTTCGACCTGAGTGAGCTTCTCTCCTTTGGATGCTTTTGCCTGGAGCTCGTACATGTTCAGGTCATCCATCAAACTTTCTTTGGCCAGCAAAACGGCTTTTTCAGCCGTTCCCCCGATGCCAATGCCAAGCATGCCGGGAGGACACCAGCCCGCCCCCATGGTCGGGACGGTCTTCAAGACCCATTCCACCAGGTTGTCGCTGGGATTCATCATCACCATTTTGGATTTGTTCTCGGATCCACCACCTTTGGCGGCGACCGTGACGTCAATGGTGTCACCGGGCACGATTTCCGTAAAGATGACAGCGGGCGTGTTGTCCTGCGTATTCTTGCGGGCGAAAAGCGGATCTGCCACGACGCTGGCCCGAAGCGTGTTGTCTGGGTGGTTGTAGCCTTTTCTGACGCCTTCGTTGATGGCGTCCTCAAGGCTGCCTGTAAAGCCCTCAAGACGAACATTCATGCCCACTTTGAGAAAGACATTGACGATGCCGGTGTCCTGGCAAATGGGGCGATGCCCCAAAGCGCTCATTTTGCTGTTGGTCAGAATCTGCGCAATGGCGTCCTTGGCTGCCGGGCTTTGCTCCCTGTCATAGGCGCGTGCCAAGTGGGCGATGTAGTCCGCAGGATGGTAATAACTGATGTACTGCAGTGCCGATGCGATGGACTCGATCAGATCGTTTTGCTGGATGGTCGTGGTCATGTATGGAAACCCGTCGAAAGAAAGAGTGGAGTCTTTGCGTAGTAGCCGGTGAGTGTTACTTGCCCGGCAATTCGGCAGCCCAGGGCCGATTTTGACACCCCTCTACAACAAATCCTGACATGAGTTGCTCTTGTAGACCGAGTGGGCTTTCCAGGCATGGGCTACTTTTGAATCATCCACTGAATGAGAAATTTGGCTACAAAACCCACCATACCGAATGCCAGCCCTAGAAAAATGACGAACGTGCCAAAACGACCGGCCTTGGATTCCCAAGCAAGGTGACCAATGATGAACATCATGTACAACATGAACGCGCCAACCCCAAAACTGAGGCCAAATGCGGCAATTTGTTCCTCGCCGAAGCCGAACATCAAGCGACCCCCTCAGGAGGAAGCCTTTCCGTCAAGGTCTCCACATCCAGTAGGTCCCTGTAGGCATGCCAGCTGGCATGGCCCAATATCGGCAGAAGTACGACGAACCCCAATAACAAGGTCATAAAAGCCACGGTCGTCAGGCCCATGATGATGGCGGCCCAAATGCCCAGTGGAATTGGGTTGGTTAGCACGACCTGCCAGCTTGCCAGTACGGCCTGCAAGACATTGACCCTTCGATCCAGCAGAAGTGGCATGGCGATCACGCTGGATGCAAAAATGGGCGCTGCCATCAGTCCCCCCATGATGAGCCAGAGTTCAAAAAGGTAGTGGTCCGGTGCAAGGACGACATACTTCAAGAAGTCCAACGGCGCGTTGATGGGCGCGGGGGCCAGTAGCGTGATCAATGCAGCCGAGGTCATGACCCATCCAGTGCCTGCGACCGCCAGCAGCAGTCCGAATCGGACCAGGCACCAATATCCCCCACGAACAACGAATCTGGAATGCTGCCAGCGGGTCCACGTTTTGACGATCAGACTGAAATCCAGTGCCTCCTGGCGCTCAATTGCCCGACTGATCGCGTAAAGGCTGGTAGCGAGTACGGGTGCAACCACCAAAAAACCCGAGAAAGCGCCCGCGAGTAACCAAAACTGATCGTGAGCAACGAACAGAAGTAATCCACCAAACACAGCAACCACGAGTCCATGCAAAGTGCTTAAAAAGAATGCTTGGCACATATCCCTCACTCCCGCCTTGAGCCACTTCAGCGGCGCAGAGGTGGCGACCATCCTTGCGACGGGTAGCGGTAAGGGGTCTCGGGTTCCTCTGTGTGGGCTTGCTTGATTTGTCATATTTTGAGCATAACGATCTGTGAGCAGACGTGCCTTGACTTGGGTCAATCGACCCAGCGCGCGACGAAGGACGATGGGCGGCGCGTCAGTTTGATCAAACACAAGATGCCGCTTTTGCGCGTCACCCGGTGCCTACGGTGCCTGGCAGTTTTTGAAAATATCCACCCTAGCTGATTTATCCTTGGAACCCATGACCGACACACCTACTCAAGCATCCTCGCCTGATTCCACGCCTGATGCAGACTTGCCCGTGATGGCGACCCCTTACGAGCCGCCCAAGGCAGTGGGTCCACAGGCATTGATGATCCGATTGCGTTGGGCGGACCCCTTTCATTGGCTGGCAAAGGGGCTGGAGGATCTGGTCGCCCATTGGGGCATCGCGCTGTTTTACGGCGTTTGTTTCTGGTTGATGGCCGTCGTGCTTACGGCAGTTTTCAGGTCCAGCCCTGAATACACGCTCTCCATCATTTCAGGATGTTTGCTTCTTGGCCCATTTTTAGCCATGGGTCTGTACGAAGTCAGCCGTCGCAGGGAGCAGGGGGGCCTTCCCGACCTCGGAAGTTCCTTGCTGTGCTGGGACGAACACGTTCGTAGCATGGGCATGCTGGTGCTTGTCATCATCGTCCTTGAGCTCTTGTGGGGGCGTGCATCCCTGGTCGTTTTTGCTGTGTTTTTCAACACCGCCATGCCCTCTACTACAGGCGTGATAGAAGCAGTTTTCAATCCAGAGAATCTGGAGTTTGTCGCGGTTTATGCCGCGGTAGGTGGTGTATTTGCTGCGCTGGTTTTTTCAACTGCGGTGGTGTCTATTCCCATGATTCTGGACAGGGATACAGATGCGATTTCTGCAGTCATCACCAGCATGCGGGTGGTTTTTTCTCATCCAGGGGTTTTATTCCTATGGGGCCTGTTGATCACCTTATTGGTCACCATCGCCCTGATCCCATCTGGTGCAGGCTTGTTACTTGTCGGCCCTTGGCTTGGGCATGCCACCTGGCATGCCTACCGAGGCTCGGTAAAGTGGCAAGACCCTGAAGACCCACAGCCTGTGGACTAGCCGCAGTTGAGCCTTAGGCGGGCCCTGAACACTTGGTCCAGATCAGCATTAATGCTTGTCGCTCGGAGCCATGAGTCTATCGGTGTAGGCGATCGCCATGGCTGACAACAGGAACGCGATGTGAATTGCGGTTTGCGCAATCAGTACGCGGTCCGAGTAGTTGTCTGCATTGATGAACGTCTTGAGGAGGTGAATCGAGCTGATCCCAATGATGGCGGTGGCCAATTTGACCTTCAAGACCGAAGCGTTTACATGACTCAGCCACTCCGGTTGATCGGGGTGGCCCTCTAGTCCCATTCGACTGACGAAAGTTTCATAACCGCCAACGATGACCATGATCAATAAATTGGAAATCATCACGACGTCGATCAAGGCCAACACCACCAACATGATGACGGTTTCATTCAAGGCGTAGATGGGCGCAGTCGTCTTGTAGCCAATACTGGTGATGAGCGCTTGCAATGCTGCCTCACTGCCGAACGCAGCCGCTATCAGATGCTCAAGCTCCACCAAAAAATGGACGACGTACACCGCTTGCGCCGCAATCAGCCCAAGGTACAGGGGCAGCTGAAGCCAGCGACTTGCAAAAATCATATTGGGTAGCGTTCGCAAACGTGCGGTGTGTTCGACTTTTTTTTCTGACATTTGTAGCGCTTTCATTCAGTACATGGAGTCTTAATTTTACTTGGCGGCACCGTGCTTTGATTGCGCCAATGTCTCCCCTTGGATGTCTGATTTGTGTAAGGTTCAAGCCAGTCAGTGAGTTGTAAGTGCTACCCATGACAGTCCGGGCAGTTCACCTACAACCAAGGAGATTTTTGATGAGTTCCCCATCTACCGCCATTCAATCCATGCTTGTTGAAAATCGGGTTTTTGAGCCCAGCGAAGCGATGGTGAAGGCGGCGCGTATTTCTGGCATGGATGGCTACAACGCACTTTGTGCTGAAGCCGAAACTGATTTTGAAGGTTTCTGGGCTCGTCGCGCTCGTGAAAATCTGACTTGGACCAAGCCATTCACCCAGACTCTGGACGAATCGAACGCGCCTTTCTACAAGTGGTTTGCTGACGGCGAACTCAATGCGTCTGCCAACTGTCTCGACCGCCACATGGGCACCGAGGTAGAGAACAAGACGGCTGTGATCTTCGAAGCCGATGACGGCAAAGTTACCAAAACCACCTACAAGGAACTGCTTGCGCGGGTCAGCCAGTTCGCCAATGCACTGAAGGCTGAAGGCATCCAGAAGGGTGACCGTGTTCTGGTGTACATGCCCATGACCCTGGAAGGTGTCATTGCGATGCAAGCGTGCGCTCGCATTGGTGCAACACACAGCGTGGTGTTTGGTGGTTTCTCTTCCAAAGCCTTGCAGGAGCGCATCATTGACGCTGGTGCGGTGGCGGTGATCACCACCAACTTCCAAATGCGCGGTGGCAAAGAGTTGCCTTTGAAAGCCATTGTGGATGAGGCAATCGACCTGGGTGGCTGCGAGAGCATTCGCTCCGTCCTGGTTTTCCAGCGCACACCAACACCCTGCAACATGGTGGCTGGCCGTGACAAGACGTTCGACGAAGTGTTGGCTGGCAAGAGCACCGAATGCGCTCCCGTTCCAGTGAACGCCGAGCATCCCTTGTTTGTGCTGTACACGTCCGGTTCCACCGGCAAGCCCAAGGGCGTGCAGCACTCCACCGGTGGTTATTTGCTGTGGACGAAGATGACCATGGATTGGACCTTCGATCTGAAGCCCAACGACGTGTTCTGGTGTACCGCTGACATTGGCTGGATCACGGGCCACTCGTATGTGGCCTATGGCCCGCTGGCAGCAGGTGCTACCCAGATCATTTTTGAGGGCGTGCCTACCTATCCAAATGCCGGTCGCTTCTGGCAGATGATCGAGCGCCACAAGTGCACGATCTTCTACACCGCACCGACTGCCATTCGCTCCCTGATCAAAGTCGCTGAGTCTGACCCGTCCGTGCACCCTGATCGTTCGGATCTGTCCAGCCTGCGTATTTTGGGATCCGTGGGTGAACCGATCAACCCCGAAGCCTGGATGTGGTTCTACAAGAACGTTGGTGCAGAGCGTTGCCCCATCGTGGACACCTTCTGGCAAACCGAAACCGGTGGTCACATGATGGCCCCTATGCCTGGCGCGACCCCGCTGGTACCTGGCAGCTGCACCTTGCCCTTGCCTGGCATCATGGCTGCCATCGTGGACGAAGTCGGCAACGACATTCCCAACGGCACCGGCGGCATACTGGTGATCAAGCGTCCTTGGCCCTCCATGATCCGGACCATCTGGAACGATCCTGAGCGTTTCAAGAAGAGCTACTTCCCAGAGGAAATGGGTGGCAAGATGTACTTGGCTGGCGACGGTGCAGTGCGCAGTGCGGACCGTGGCTATTTCCGTATTACCGGTCGTATCGACGACGTTCTGAACGTGTCTGGCCACCGCATGGGCACGATGGAAATTGAATCCGCTTTGGTCGGTAAAACCGACCTGGTGGCAGAAGCTGCTGTGGTCGGCCGTCCGGATGACCTGACGGGTGAGGCGATTTGCGCATTTGTGGTGCTGAAGCGTGCTTGCCCCGAAGGTGCTGAGGCCAAGGCGATTGCCAAAGAGTTGCGTGACTGGGTTGCCAAAGAAATCGGCCCGATTGCCAAGCCCAAGGACATTCGTTTTGGCGAAAACCTGCCTAAAACCCGCTCAGGCAAGATCATGCGCCGCCTCTTGCGCTCGATCGCCAAGGGTGAGGCGGTCACACAAGACACGTCGACCCTCGAGAACCCCGCCATCCTGGATCAGTTGGGTCAAGCCTACTGATCTGGCAAAAGGCTCTGATCAGGTGCAAGCCTGATCAAACACAGCAAAAGGCCCACATGTGTGGGCCTTTTGCATGGTGCCGGGTCAACGGTAGTGCCGTGAGTGCCTTTGGTTCGATCAGTTACTTGACCGACAGTACCCAGGTAGCTAATTTTTTGGCCTCAGCCTCATTGACCTGGGTATTGGCTGGCATCGGAATGGCGCCCCAAACCCCTGCGCCACCCTTGAGGATCTTGTTTGCCAACTTGTCGGCAGCAAGCTTATCGCCCGCGTACTTGGTGGCGACGTCCTTGTAGGACGGGCCGACCAGCTTTTGGCTGACGGCGTGGCATGCCATGCAGTTCTTTGCTGAGGCAAGTGCCTGATCAGCCAGTGCCGGTGCTGCCCACGCCATGCTGAGTCCAGCTGCAGCGATCGCAGTTTTCATTTGAATCTTCATGATGTTTTCCAATTTGTTCGATAACGCTCAAGCAAGCTCAATGTGGATGCAAAATCTGCTTGGGACTCCGCAGCTTCGGATGGAGGAGGTCTCTTACGCAAATGATTGAGCTGAGGAGATTGTGATGTATTTACTGGCTTTGGGCTTGGTACTCCTGGTGATGAAGTACTTGGGGGTCGCGCCGGTTGCGGCCATCAGCTGGTGGTGGGTGCTGTCACCCTTTGCTCTCGCCGCAGCGTGGTGGGCTTGGGCCGATGCGTCAGGTTATACCCGGCGCAAGGCGATGGAGCGTGAAGACCAGCGTCGCAAGAGCCGTATCGATCGCCAGAAAGACGCCATGGGGGCGAGTCAAAGAAAAAGCCACCGCTGAAACCTGAGGTTCCGGCGATGGCTTGGCATTTGAGCAAGCGGTAACAGCGCTTGGATCAATAGTTGTCCAGAACAGCTCCCTTGCTGGCGGTGGACGCATTGAAGGCAAATTTAGCCTGTACGCCACGGGTATAACGCGGTGCAGGCGCAACCCAAGCGGCCCGCCGTTGGGCAATTTCATCCTCAGCGACGTTCAACTCAAGCAGCAACTGGTGTGCGTCTATGGTGATGGAGTCGCCCTCCTTGATCAAGGCGATGGTGCCGCCAACAGCAGCTTCAGGTGCAACGTGGCCCACCACCATGCCCCAGGTGCCGCCAGAGAAACGGCCATCCGTGATGAGGCCCACGCTTTCACCCAATCCAGCGCCAATCAGGGCGCCTGTGGGTGCCAGCATTTCGGGCATGCCTGGCCCTCCCTTGGGTCCCAGGTAACGGAGCACCATCACGTCTCCAGCGACGATCTTTCCATCCAGGATAGCTTTGAGTGCTGACTGTTCGTCATCAAACACGCGTGCCGGCCCGGTCATCACGGGGTTCTTCAAGCCCGTGATTTTGGCCACGCAGCCTTCAGGGCTCAGGTTCCCTTTCAGGATGGCGAGGTGGCCCTGGGCATACATGGGATTGCTCAGCGGGCGAATGACGTCCTGATCTTCCCGTGGCACATCTGGCACATCTTTCAAAACTTCCGCAATGGTGAGACCACTGATCGTCAAGCAGTCACCATGAAGCAGGCCGGCGGCCAGCAAAGTCTTCATCACTTGTGGAATACCGCCCGCGCGATGCAAGTCCACGGCCAAATACTTGCCGCTGGGCTTGAGATCGCACAAAACCGGGGTTTGCTTGCGGATACGCTCGAAATCGTCGATGCTCCAGTCCACGCCCGCTGCATGTGCAATAGCTAAAAAGTGCAAAACAGCGTTGGTGGAGCCACCGGTCGCCATGATGACGGCGACGGCGTTTTCAATCGCCTTCTTGGTGACGATGTCCCGTGGCTTGATGTCCTTCTTGATAGCTTCGATCAACACCTTGGCAGACTCCTTGGCGGAGTTCATCTTCTCGTCGTGAGGGTTTGCCATGGTGGAAGAGTAGGGCAATGAGATCCCCAAAGCTTCGAAGGCGCTGGACATCGTGTTTGCCGTGTACATGCCACCGCAGGAACCGGTGCCCGGGATGGCTCGCTTCTCGATTTCGAGCAGATCAAAGTCGCTCAGGTTACCCGCAGCGTTTTGGCCCACCGCCTCAAACACGCTGACGATGTTGAGGTCCTGATCCTTGTACCGACCAGGCAAGATGGTGCCGCCGTACACATAAATGGCTGGAACGTTGGCGCGCAACATGCCCATCAAGCCACCGGGCATGTTCTTGTCGCAGCCACCCACCACAACAACGCCGTCCATCCACTGGCCTTGCACGCAGGTTTCGATGCAATCCGAGATGACTTCCCGGCTGACCAGGGAATACTTCATGCCCTCTGTGCCCATGGCCATGCCATCGCTGATGGTGGGCGTGCCAAACACCTGTGCGTTTCCGCCCGCTTCCTCAATACCGGCAATGGCGGCATCGGCCAGTTTTTGCAGGCCGGAGTTACAAGGGGTGATCGTGCTGTGCCCATTGGCGACGCCTACCATGGGTTTCTTGAAGTCGCCTTCCTGATAGCCCATGGCGTAGTACATGGAGCGGTTGGGCGCGCGGGACTTGCCCTCGGTGATGTTTTTGCTGCGTGGGTTCAGCGTGATGGGTTTCGTTTCCATGATTTTTGTCAAGTGATGTGGGGTGATGATTCTGCGACCCGGGCCGCAAACAGTCTTGCCTGACAAGTATATTTCCAGGGTTAACCACTCCCGTGTTTGGTCCACAGCTCCGGCTGTGCGTCTGCACCCCAACGACATGCTCATACACCCCCACATCAACCCCGTGGCTTTGCAATTGGGACCTATCGCGGTTCACTGGTACGGCCTCACCTACCTCGCAGCATTTGCCTTGTTCATGTTTCTGGGGCACAGGCGCTTAAAGCACTCCCCCTACGTGAGCTTCAAAGGCGACCATGCCTGGGTTCGTCGTGATGTGGAAGATATTTTGTTTCTGGGCGTGATGGGCGTGGTTCTCGGTGGGCGCCTGGGCTACTGCCTTTTTTACAAGCCGGCTTACTACGCGGCGCACCCCTTGGAAGTATTTGCGGTATGGCAAGGCGGCATGAGTTTTCATGGTGGGTTGATCGGTGTGATCGCTGCGATGCTATGGTTTGCCCACACCCGCCGGCGCCCTTTTTTGCAAGTGGCGGACCTTGTCGCACCGTGTGTGCCCACCGGTCTGGCCGCAGGTCGCATTGGCAATTTCATCAATGGTGAGTTACCAGGGCGTCTGGCAGACCCATCGTTGCCGTGGGGCATGGTGTTTGCGGGTGCGGGCGACTTACCGCGCCACCCATCCCAGATTTATCAGTTTCTGCTTGAGGGACTTTTGCTGTTTGTGCTGTTGTGGTTGTATGCCCGCAAGCCCCGCCTTCAGGGGCAGGTAAGCGCAGCGTTTTTGTTCGGCTATGGGACATTGCGATTTGTGGCCGAGTACTTTCGTGAACCTGATGCGCACTTGGGCTTGCTGTCCTTGGGTATGAGTATGGGCCAGTGGCTTTGTATCCCTATGATTTTGGGCGGCATTGTCTTATGGCTTTGGTCGTCATCAAAACGCCCTCACAATGTGACCGGGGCCGGCCACCATTGATCGCCGACATGGATCGCCCCTCCATGAAAAAACAGACAAAGGACGACAAATGCCTACCAACCGCGACAAACGTTTATTTCTGAAATTGGGCGCTGCCAGTGCAGGCACTGCCCTTTGGTCCCATCTGGGACATGCTCAATCGGCTTGGCCTTCCAAGCCGGTGAGTCTGGTGGTGCCCTTTCCGGCAGGTGGTGGCACCGACGCATTTGCGCGCCCCATGTCTGCTCAGTTTGCCAAGCTGACGGGGCGGCAGATGGTGATTGACAACCGTGGTGGCGCCGGTGGAACGCTGGGTGCAGGTGTTGCCGCCAGAGCGCCAGCCGACGGTTACACCCTGTTTATGGGGGCGGTACACCACGCCATCGCGCCTTCGATGTACCCCAAGCTGGATTACGACATCGAAAAAGATTTTGTGCCGCTGGCACTGGTGGCCAATGTTCCCCAAGTGCTGGTGGTGAACCCAAAGAATGTGCCCGGCAATTTTTCGGCTTTTTTGCAGCAGCTTCGTACCAGTCCAGGCAAGTTGAACTACGGTTCTGCCGGAGCGGGCACCTCGCACCACCTGGCCGGCGAGTTGTTCAAGCAGCAAACCCGAACCTTTATTACCCACATTCCCTACCGTGGCGCCGGCCCCGCCCTACAGGATTTGATGGCGGGTAACGTCGACATGATGTTTGACGGTCTGGGCTCGTCTGCTGCTCATATCAAAGGTGGCCGAATCAAGGCTTTGATGGTTTCGGGTGCTCGACGTAATCCGGCATTTCCGGATGTCCCTTGTGCAGCCGAGTTGGGTTTACCCGACTACACCGTGACCACCTGGTACGGTCTGTGGGCGCCCAAAGGCACCCCGGCGGATGTGCAGGCACGCGTGCTGGAAGAGCTCCGCCGCTTGTCCAGCAACGATGACATCAAGGCCGCCTGGGCCAGCAACGGTGCCGAGTTTCCTAACCTGACGGGTGTTCAGTTCGGCCAATTTATTGCTGCAGAGCTCAAGCGCTGGGCCACCGTGGTGAAAGATTCTGGCGCCAAGCTAGACTGATTCGCACCACCTATCTTCACGCTCACAAGAGAGGTTAGCCCACGTGTCTGACAACGTCAATTTGTACTCTGCCCTGCGTGCAGCATTTCCGAAGGATCTGGACAGTGTGGCCATTGAGGTCGCGGACTCCGAAGGGCTTGTCTACACCTGGCGCGATCTGGACCGAGGAACAGCTCGGCTGGCCAACTGGCTGGCGTCCCTGCAACTCGCGCCTGGCGCGCGTGTGGCCGCGCAAGTTGAAAAATCGGTTGAAGCCGCCATGCTCTACCTCGCCACCTTGCGAGCAGGTTACGTGTTTCTGCCTTTGAACACGGCCTATCAAGGCGGCGAGATGAGCTATTTCATCGGCAACGCCGAGCCTGCCGTGGTGGTCTGTTCGCCCCAAAACGAGGCATGGATCAAACCACTGGCCTTGCAAGCCGGTACGCAACATGTTCTGACCTTGAGTGAGGAGGGAGCTGGCTCGTTGATGACGGCGGCCGCTGCTTGCAGCGATCAGCATGAACCCGTATCGGTAAGCGCCGATACCTTGGCTGCCATTCTTTACACCAGTGGCACCACCGGCCGCAGCAAAGGCGCCATGTTGAGCCACGGCAATATGCTGTCAAACGCCGTCATGCTCAAGGACTATTGGGGATGGAAGTCGGGGGATGTTCTCATCCACGCCTTGCCGATTTTTCATGTGCATGGCTTGTTTGTGGCCTTGCATGGTGCCCTGATCAACGGCAGCAAGATGGTCTGGATGAGCAAGTTCGACGCCAAACGGGTGCTGGAACACTTGCCACGGGCGACCGTGTTCATGGGCGTGCCGACGCTCTATGTGAGACTGCTGTCTGAGCCCGGCCTGGACCGAGCAGCCACACAAAACATGCGCTTGTTCATTGCCGGTTCCGCCCCATTGTTGATCGAGACCTTCAGGGAGTGGCAGGAGCGCACAGGCCACACCATACTGGAGCGCTATGGCATGAGCGAGACGGTCATGCTCACCTCGAACCCCTATGTGGCCGATGAGCGCTACGCGCACCAAAGCGAGAGGCGAGGGGGGACGGTAGGCTTCCCCTTGCCTGGCGTCAGCCTACGGGTATGCAGTGACGACGGACAATCGCTTGCCCAAGGCGAAGTGGGTGGCATACAGGTCAAGGGGCCAAACGTGTTCGGCGGCTACTGGCGCATGCCTGAGAAAACCCGCGAAGAATTCACTGCCGACGGCTATTTCAAGACAGGTGACGTGGGCAAGGTCGATGAGCGAGGTTATGTCACCATCGTGGGACGGTCCAAGGACTTGATCATCAGTGGTGGCTACAACGTCTATCCCGCCGAGGTCGAGGGTTACATCAACGAGTTGCCCGGTGTTGCCGAAAGCGCCTTGGTAGGCGTTCCTCATCCTGACTTCGGCGAAGCTGGTGTTGCTGTCATCACGGCCAAGGCCGGGGCACCTATTGATACCGATGAGGTCATCAAAACGCTCAAGACGCAGCTGGCCAACTTCAAGATTCCCAAGCGTTGCGTGGTGGTGCCCGAACTCCCTCGTAACACCATGGGCAAAGTCCAGAAAAATCTGCTTCGTGAGCAGTTCAAAGACACCTTCACTCATGGCCGCCCTTGATGTCGACGGCAGACCGGTACTTCAAAACCTGAGACCAGGCTTCCGGGCTCTGGTGGTTGGCGGTTTTGGCGGCATCGGAGCTGCATTTGTCGATCATCTATCAGCCTTGCCCGCATGCGCTCAGGTTATGGCCGTGGGCCGCAGCAGCTCACCGTCAATAGACTTTGACCGTGAGGAGACCATCGCCAGTGCAGCTCTTGCGATGGCAGACCGGGCCCCGTTCGATCTGATCGTGGTCGCGACAGGTCTGTTGCACGGCGACGGATTCATGCCCGAGAAGAAGCTGAGCCAGCTCAATTACGAACAAATGGAGGCGTGTTTTCGTATCAATGCCATGGGCCCGGCGCTGGTGGTGTCGCATTTTTCGGGCTTGTTGGCCTCCGAGCGTGCCGTGATGGCCGTGCTTTCGGCCAAGGTCGGCAGCATTGAGGACAACCGCTTGGGCGGTTGGTACAGCTACCGCGCATCCAAAGCAGCGCTGAATATGCTGTTGAAGACGGCCGCCATTGAGCTCAAACGGACGAATCCCGGCGCGGCGCTGGTGGCTTTGCACCCAGGCACCGTCAATACACCTCTGTCTCGCCCATTTCGTGGCGCCGAGATTGGCCGTAGTCCGGCTGATGCCGTGCAGGATCTGATGCGGGTGATTCTGAGCGTGGAACCTCACCAATCCGGTACCTTCATCGCTTACGGCGGTCAAAACATCCCCTGGTGAGCTGTTCCCCGGGACGCGCCAAAACCCGAGCGACCGGCGCCTACAATCTTTTTTCACATCAGAGCACCTCATGAAAATACTTGTCTCCAATGACGACGGCTTTCGGGCCGCAGGCATCGTTGCGCTGGCCGAAGCACTCAAAGACATTGCCGAGGTTGAAGTCATTGCGCCAGAACACAACAACAGCGCCAAGTCCAATGCTCTGACCCTGACATCGCCCCTCTACGTGAGCGAGGCACCCAACGGTTTTCGCTATGTCAATGGCACGCCGGCAGACTGCGTGCACCTGGCGCTGTCTGGCTTGCTGGATTACCGCCCAGATTTGGTGGTGTCTGGTATCAACAACGGCGCCAACATGGGGGACGACACGATTTATTCGGGTACCGTAGGCGCTGCCATGGAAGCCTATTTGTTTGATATACCCGCCATCGCTTTATCTCAGGTGGAAAGGGGTTGGCGCCATATCGACGCGGCCGCGCTAAAAGCCCGTGAACTGGTTCAGCAGCTTATGGCCCAACAGCTCATCGGCGCACGGCCTTGGCTCCTGAATGTCAACATTCCAAACGCGCCTTTGGAGGCGATCAAACCCTTGAAGGTGTGCCGTTTAGGTAAACGCCATGCCGCAGAGAAAATCATCACACAGGTCAATCCACGTGGTGAAAAAATGTATTGGATAGGCGAAGCGGGCAGTGCCAAAGACGCCGGGGAAGGCACAGATTTCCACGCATCTGCGCTTGGGCACATGACCCTGACACCCCTGCGTGTCGATCTGACCGATCACCCTGGTCTCGTCGACTGGGCTGGTACGGTTCAAGGTTTGCAAGCTGGGTCCGCCTCTGCCGTTTGAACCTGCCATGAGAGAGCGCCCCAGTTTCCCTGCCAAGCTGAACCTGGTGTCCGTTGGGCAGCCACCCTCGCGACCGGTCGTCGCACCTGTTTATGGGGGTGGTGGTTCTACCGTGCTGCGGCCTCAGGGTTTGGGGCTCGATTCGAGCGCGGTTCGGCGCAACATGGTCAGCAAGCTGGCGGGGCAGGGTGTGCAAGATGCCATGGTCTTGTCCGCCATGGGTTTGGTGGAAAGGCACCGCTTTGTTGACACGGCGCTGGTCAATCAGGCTTACGAGGATACGAGCTTACCCATCGGACTAGGGCAGACGATCTCCAAGCCCGGGGTGGTGTCTCGCATGCTGGAGTTGCTGCGCAATGGCGCGACAGGTAAGTTGGGCCGCGTGCTTGAAATCGGTACCGGCTGCGGTTATCAAGCTGCAGTGATCAGCCATCTCGCCAGCGAGGTTTACAGCATTGAGCGGCTCAAGGGCCTCCACGAAAAAGCCCGTGAAAACCTGCGCCCCATGCGCTTGGCCAATGTTCACCTGCTCCTGGGCGATGGCATGCTGGGCTACGCAAAGGGTGGGCCCTACGCGGCCATCATTTCTGCGGCGGGTGGCGAGGCCGTGCCTCCAGCATGGATCGAACAACTCGCGGTCGGCGGTCGTCTGGTGGCTCCGGTCGCCTCTGGCGTGCGTGGCCAGCAGGCGCTGGTGGTGATTGATAAAACTGCACAGGGTGTACGCCAGTCTGTGCTGGAGGCGGTGCACTTTGTCCCCCTCAAATCCGGAATTGCCTGATGCAAATCGAGAAATTACAGACGTTGAGTCAAATTAGCTTGCGATCTATTGGTCTTTTGGTGCTTTTTGCGTTGACCCTGAGTTTGGTGGCCTGTGGTTCCGCGCCTGTGCGGCGTGCGCCCGTCGAAGATCGCAGTCTTGGCGCGATAGCCCCGGTCGTAAGTCCTAGCCCAAGCCTTGCGACGACACCGGCTTCCCCCTTTAAACCAATGCCTGGTGCAGAAAACGCTGGCAAGCCTGGTTATTACACCGTCAAGCCAGGAGACACGCTCATTCGTATCGGCCTGGATCAGGGCCAAAACTGGCGTGATGTAGCCCGTTGGAGCAACCTGGACAACCCCAACCAGATCGAAGTGGGGCAGGTGTTGCGTGTGGCGCCACCCGGTGTGACCGTTGCTGGTGGAGCGGTGAGCAAACCCGTGGCCACCAACAATGTCACGCCTACGCCCATCGCAGGTGTAGACAAATCCTCCGCTGCCGCTGCGCCGGCCCAGCCGCCAAATGCCTCAGCCATTGCTGCAGCAGCAACACCGGACGACGACATCGCTTGGATCTGGCCGACGTCAGGCACTGTGCTCGCTGGTTTCGACGAAGTTAAAAACAAGGGCGTGGACA
The DNA here is from genome assembly GCA_046046915.1 of Pseudomonadota bacterium. Classification (GTDB taxonomy): domain Bacteria; phylum Pseudomonadota; class Gammaproteobacteria; order Burkholderiales; family Burkholderiaceae_C; genus JBEEJZ01. The sequence goes on along the minus strand of JBJOIT010000006.1, from coordinate 52,431 downwards.
TTGCCGGTTCGGCTGGAGACCCAGTACTGGCATCGGCGGATGGCCGAGTGGTTTACGCAGGCTCAGGTTTGCGTGGCTACGGTAATTTGATCATTCTGAAACACAACAACACCTACCTCACGGCCTACGCCCACAACCAGGCCTTGCTAGTGAAGGAGGACCAGACCGTACGCAAAGGCCAAAAAATTGCCGAGATGGGGAATAGTGACGCCGATAGGGTCAAGCTCCACTTCGAGATCCGACGCTTGGGCAAGCCGGTTGATCCTGGCAAATACCTTCCTCCCCGCTAAGGGCGCCTTTGCCGACATTTGCCCACTTTGTGCCCCTTACTCACCCTGGCTGGGCTCGGGTTACCCTGTTTTTAGCTTCCCATGACTGACGACATCACACAAGAGACCCCTTCCACGAACGACCATCCTGAAGGCTGGCTCTACGTTGAATCCCTGGACATTGAAGCGCAGGGCATTGCTCACCGGCCTGATGGCAAGGTCGTCTTTGTGGACGGTGCACTGCCTTTTGAATGGGTGAGCGCCAACGTTCATCGCAAAAAGTCCAGTTTTGAAAAAGGAACGGTCACGGCGGTTCATCGCGAGTCGTCTCAGCGCGTGGTGCCGGAGTGCCCGCATTTCGGTCTGCATGACGGCTCCTGTGGCGGCTGCAAGATGCAGCACCTCCACGCCAGCGCTCAGGTGGCGGTCAAGCAGAGGGTGCTCGAAGACAACTTGCAACACCTGGGTAAGGTCCGTGCTGACAACATTCTTCGGCCCATTGAGGGGCCAGCCTGGGGCTACCGTTACCGCGCTCGCTTGTCGGTGCGCCACGTTCACAAGAAGGGCGCGGTGTTGGTCGGTTTTCACGAGCGCAAGAGCCGGTATGTGGCGGACATGCGCGTATGCGCTGTCTTGCCCCCTGCCGTGAGTGACATGCTGATGCCCTTGCGGGGCTTGATTGCCTCCATGGATGCCATCGAAACCGTCCCTCAGATCGAGCTGTCGTGTGGTGACCGGGTGGTCGCGCTTGTGCTTCGTCATCTCGAGCCCCTCAGTGATGCCGATTTACTGCGTTTGCGGGCATTTGCGGAGCAGTACAGCACGCCTGAGCAAGTGATTCAGTGGTGGTTGCAGCCCAAGGGGCCAGACACTGTTCGTCGCATGGACTCTGGCGGTGAGAACCTGAGCTACAGCTTGCCAGACTTCGGCATCACCATGCCTTTTCGCCCCACTGATTTCACTCAAGTGAATCCGCACATCAACCGGGTTCTGGTGTCGAGGGCGCTGGGTTTGCTGGCGGTACAGCCCGATGAACGTGTGTTGGACTGGTTTTGTGGTCTGGGCAACTTCACCCTGCCGCTGGCGACCCAAGCGGGAGAGGTGGTCGGGATCGAAGGCAGCGAGGCGCTGGTTCAGCGATCGAGAGAGAACCTGGTCCTGAATCAGTCTGCAGACCGGCAGGGCCGGCCCCTGTGCAAGACGTCTTTTGAAGTTCGCAATCTGTTTGACATGACCGCAGAGGTCCTTGTACAGGACGGCACGGCCCAGAAATGGCTGGTGGACCCCCCTCGCGAGGGTGCTTTCGCCCTGGTGCAGGCACTGGCAGATTTGCGTCTGGCCCGTGCCAACGGTGAGGCCGGTGCTGCATCTGCAGCCTGGCAGCCGCCCAAGCGCATTGTGTATGTGAGCTGTAATCCTGCCACCCTGGCTCGGGACGCGGGGGTGCTGGTGACCCAGGCAGGCTATCGTTGCAAGGCGGCAGGTGTGGTCAATATGTTTCCACACACGGCACATGTGGAAAGCATCGCTGTTTTCGACTTGATCGACTGACCTTGACAGCTTGGCCAGGCCGGACTGGCTGAGCTTACTTTTTGGGTGAGGCCGTGCCGCTGGCCGATGCCGTTTTTTCTTCGATGATTTCTTCCTTCGGGGCTTCGCCCGGCTTACGAATCATCGATGCCTGCCCCTGAATGTTGTTATCTCGCATGTACTGGTCCATTTCACGCCACCCGGCAAAGATGGCGGTTTTTTGGGCTTTTTCATTGAGCGCATAGCAATCTTCGATACCGCGAAGCGCATGTCTGCAAGCAGCGCCTATGGCTTTGCCGTCGGCTTCTTTTTGGGCGACTCGGGGGTCTGCCAGCAGCTCGGCAAGATCACAGCCGGTAAGCACAAAGGCCAGGAGCAGCGGTAGGGTCCACCGGGTAAGCCTGAAATGATGAGGAGACATGTCTTTTAGTATCGGCCAAAAGCGCAGGATATTGAGGGTTTGCTTGTGGCGTTTGCCATCGATCAATATCAGAGCGGCGATTGAGGCTTAGCCTGCAAGGCCTGGTCGGCGCGATGGGCGCCGTCGTACTGGAGGCAGGGGTCATGTTCAAGGATCGTATCGAGGCTGCGCATCAGTTGGCGCAAAAGCTTCTGCATTACCGCGACAAGCGGGCCCTGGTGATGGGTATTCCGCGGGGTGCAGTGCCGATGGCAGCCATCATCGCCCGTACCCTCAATGCGGATCTGGACGTGGTGCTGGTCCGCAAGCTGGGTGCACCCGGTCAGCCTGAGCTGGCCATCGGCGCGGTCGACGAGAGCGGTTGGACCTACATGAGCGAGGTGGCCGAGCACTTGGGGATGAGTCCTGATCAGATCGAGGCGGAAAAACAGGTGCAGCTCCAGGTCATCACCAAGCGCCGCGCGCAGTACTCCCCTGGCCATCAGCGTTTTGACCCAGCAGGGCGAATCGTGATCGTGGTGGACGATGGCGTGGCAACCGGCTCAACCATGAGCGCGGCCTTGCACGCTCTGCGCCAACACCGACCAGGAAGGTTGATTTGCGCGGTGCCTGTGGCCACACCTGACACCTTGAGAAAAATGAGCGCCTTGGCCGATGAAGTGATTTGCCTGCAGAGCCCCGCCTACCTGGGTTCTGTTGGCCAGTTCTACGAGCGGTTCTCTCAGGTCGAAGACGATGAAGTCGTGTCGACGCTCCGGTCGTTTTCCCATAAGGACACCACAGAGAAAAAATGACTTTATGTTGGGCGTGAAAGCTCTTACTTCTGGATCTGTGCCATTTTCATGGCAGACGAGATCAGGGTGCTGACATCGGCCATGTTGCTGGGCACGATCAAGGTGGTCGCGGCATCCGACGCGACCTGGGCATAAGCATCCATCGCTTTTTCTGCCACCTTGAGTTGTACCGCCTGGTCCCCGCCGGGCTGTTGGATGGCACTGGCGATACGGGCGATGGCCTGTGCGTTTGCCTCGGCCACCGCCAGAATGGAGGCCGCCTCGCCCTGGGCCTTGTTGATAGCGGCTTGTTTCTCGCCTTCAGAACGGGCAATGAAAGCCTCCCGTTCGCCGGTCGCGATGTTGATCTGCTCCTGACGACGCCCCTCCGATGCCGCGATCAGTGCTCGTTTTTCCCGCTCAGCAGTGATTTGTTGCTGCATGGCATGCAAGATCTCTTTGGGGGGGGTGAGGTCCTTGATCTCATAACGCAGCACCTTCACACCCCAGTTGAGCGCGGCTTCATCGATGGCCTGGACCACTTGGGAGTTGATGATGTCTCGCTCTTCAAAGGTCTTGTCCAGCTCCAGTTTGCCGATGACCGACCTCAGTGAGGTCTGCGCCAGCTGGGAAATAGCCATGATGTAGTTGCTGGAGCCGTAGCTGGCCCGCATCGCGTCCGTAACTTGAAAGTACAAGATGCCATCGACCTGCAGCTGAGTGTTATCCCGTGTGATGCAGACCTGGCTGGGTATATCCAAAGGGATTTCTTTGAGCACATGCTTGTAGGCCACACGGTCCACGAAGGGCAGCAAAAAATTGAGACCCGGTGTCAGAGTGCCGTTGTATTTGCCTAGTCGTTCCACCACCCACGCGTGCTGCTGCGGCACGACCTTGACAGACTTCGTCACAAAGACGACCGCCACCAATAAAAGAATGAATCCAATTTCCATCATGTTTCCTTAAAAGCGAAGTGTCGGTAGTAATGCAATTCAGATTTTGCGCACCATCAATTGACTGCCTATGACCTCGATCACCTTGAACTGGCCGGCTTGTGGTGGTGACAGCTCATCCGGCGTGGGGCTGTGCACGACGGTCCACTGAGCACCGCGGTATTTGACTGTGCTGGATCCGTCAGCTAGCCACTGCTCCACATGCACGGTCTGTCCGACGTCCATATTGACGTCCACATTGGCACTTGCTTTGGCCGCGTCTGGCCGTTTGCTTCGTGCTTTGCGCCACATCAGGACTGCGGCAACACCCACGACGGCCGCAGTGACCATCTGCCCCGTGAAATTAGCGCCAGCGTGCGCGCTCAGTGCCGCTGCAGCCATGCCCAGGGACAGCATCAAAAGGTAAAAAGTACCTGTGACCAGCTCAACGGCCACCGCCGTCCCGGCCAGCAGCCACCAGAGTGTGGATTCCGCCATCGGTTCCCCGTATGTGTTGTGATCGCCACATTTTGGGCGAAAACCCGATCATCGCAACGGCACGGACATATTTAGTCCTTAAACTTCGCGCCTGTTTTGCAATTGCCGCCGCGTCGCCGGAGCCCTTCATGAAATTTCGCTTCCCCATCGTCATCATTGACGAAGACTTTCGTTCCGAAAACACCTCGGGTCTGGGCATCCGCGCGCTGGCCCAGGCCATCGAGTCTGAAGGGTTTGAGGTTCTGGGTGTGACCAGCTATGGCGATTTGAGCCAGTTTGCGCAGCAGCAAAGCCGCGCCAGTGCCTTCATCCTGTCAATCGATGACGAAGAGTTCACGCCTGGCCCAGACCTCGATCCTGCAGTTTTGAACCTGCGTCACTTCATCACCGAGGTGCGTCGCAAGAACCTGGATGTGCCCATTTACGTGTACGGGGAAACCAAAACCTCTCGTCACATCCCTAACGACATCCTGCGCGAGTTGCACGGCTTCATTCACATGTTTGAGGACACGCCCGAATTTGTGGCGCGCCATATCATTCGCGAGGCCAAGAGCTACCTCGAAGGCGTGCAGCCTCCGTTCTTCAAGGCTTTGCTGGATTACGCGGAAGACGGCTCTTACTCCTGGCACTGCCCCGGTCATTCAGGGGGCGTCGCTTTTCTGAAAAGCCCTGTCGGTCAGATGTTTCACCAGTTCTTTGGTGAAAACATGCTGCGGGCCGACGTTTGCAATGCGGTTGAAGAGCTGGGGCAGTTGCTCGACCATAACGGTGCCATCGGCGAGAGCGAGCGCAACGCCGCCCGTATCTTTAACGCCGATCATTGTTTTTTTGTGACTAACGGCACGAGCACCTCCAACAAAATGGTTTGGCACCACACGGTGGCTCCGGGTGATGTGGTGGTGGTGGATCGCAATTGCCACAAGTCCATCCTGCACTCCATCATCATGACCGGTGCGGTTCCGGTGTTTTTGAAACCGACGCGAAATCACTTTGGCATCATTGGGCCCATTCCCAAAGAGGAGTTCGAACCGGCGTCCATACAGCGCAAGATCAAAGCCAATCCCTTGCTCAAGGGCGTGGACCCGATGGCCGTGAAGCCTCGCGTGATGACCGTGACACAGTCCACCTACGATGGCGTGCTCTACAACACGGAAACCGTGAAGAGCATGCTCGACGGCTACGTTGAGAACTTGCACTTTGACGAAGCCTGGCTTCCGCATGCGGCGTTTCACCCGTTTTATGGCTCTTACCACGCCATGGGCAAGAAGCGGGCCCGCCCCAAGCACGCGGTGGTGTATGCCACGCAATCCATCCACAAGCTGTTGGCGGGTATCAGCCAAGCTAGCCATGTGCTGGTGCAGGACTCGCAAACCGTCAAGCTGGACCGGCCACTGTTCAACGAGGCGTACCTCTACGTCGCCTCAGTACAGCATCATTGCGAGCTGCGATGTGGCTGCTGCCATGATGGAGCCCCCGGGAGGCACGGCTTTGGTCGAGGAAAGTATCGCCGAGGCGCTGGACTTCCGACGCGCTATGCGCAAGGTCGATGCCGAGTACGGCGACGACTGGTGGTTCAAGGTCTGGGGGCCAGACAAGCTGGTGGACGAAGGTATTGGCAAGGCGGCCGACTGGATACTCAAGGGTGAGTCGCGCAACGCCAAGGCCAACTGGCATGGCTTTGGCAAGATGGCTGCGGGCTTCAATATGCTCGATCCCATCAAGTCCACCATCGTGACCCCCGGCATGGATCTGAACGGCAAGTTCGCCAAGACGGGCATTCCCGCCAGCATCGTGACCAAATTTTTGGCCGAGCACGGCGTGGTGGTCGAGAAGACAGGCCTGTACAGCTTCTTCATCATGTTCACCATCGGCATCACCAAAGGCCGCTGGAACAGCATGTTGACAGCGCTACAACAGTTCAAAGACGACTACGAGAAGAACCAGCCCATGTGGCGCATCCTGCCCGAGTTTTGTCGAGCCCACCCTCGTTACGAAAAAATGGGCTTAGCTGACCTTTGCCATCACGTACATCAGCTTTACGCCAAGTACGACATAGCCCGTTTGACCACGGACATGTACCTCAGCGACCTCACCCCGGCCATGAAGCCCAGTGACGCTTATGCTCACATTGCATTGCGCAAGACCGAGCGGGTGCCCATTGACGACCTGGAAGGCCGCGTGACTGTGGGCTTGGTGACACCGTATCCACCCGGCATTCCCTTGTTGATTCCGGGCGAAGTGTTCAACAAGAAAATCGTTGATTACCTCAAGTTCTCCCGCGAGTTCAACGCACAGTGTCCGGGCTTCGAGACGGACATCCACGGGCTGGTCGAGGAAACGGGGGCCGACGGCGTGGTTCGTTACTACGCGGATTGCGTCAAGGTCTGATGGATTCAAAGACCTGAGGCGAAAACGCAATAAAAAAAACGGGGCCGTAAGGCCCCGAATTCATTGTGGGATGCGTCTTGAAGCGTGTGCGTTCAGGCGCCAGCCCCTGGGTCTGCAATACCCCCCACGACCTGGCTGAAACCACCGTCCACATAGGTGATCTCGGCACTCACGCCCGCGGCGAGATCACTGAGTAAAAACGCTGCCACGTTGCCCACGTCTTCGATGGTGACGTTGCGGCGGATCGGGGACGTTTCGGCCACCACACTTAGGATCTTGCCAAAACCCTTGATGCCGCTGGCAGCAAGCGTCTTGATGGGGCCCGCGCTGATGCCGTTCACACGCATGCCTTTGGGCCCCAAGGACTCCGCCAGGTAGCGCACCGATGCCTCGAGTGAGGCCTTGGCCAAGCCCATGGTGTTGTAACTGGGCACATTGCGGATGGCACCCAGGTAAGACAGCGTCAACAAGGCCGACTTGGGGTTGAGGTATGGCAACGCAGCCTTGGCCATGGCCGGAAAGCTGTAGGCACTGATGTCGTGGGCAATCTTGAAACCTTCGCGGCTCAAACCGTCAAGAAAATCGCCGGCAATCGCCTCGCGTGGCGCGTAGCCGATGGCATGCACAAAACCGTCAAAAGTGGGCCAGGTTTGCGACAAGTCCTGAAACAGTTGCGTGATCTGGGCATCATCACCCACGTCGCAGTCAAAGACCAAACTGGAGCCAAACTCAGCCGCAAATTCAGTGATGCGGTCCTTGAAACGCTCACCAACGTAGCTGAAGGCCAACTCCGCACCCTGCGCATGGCATGCTTTGGCAATGCCGTAAGCGATAGAGCGGTTGCTCAACACGCCGGTGATCAAGAGTTTTTTGCCTGCAAGAAAGCCCATGTCCTAGTCTCCATAAAAATTGCCTGAGAATTGTCGCATGCGAAATTTGGCTTCCGTCGTGATATTGCTGTGGGCCTCTGCCGGCACCGCCTGGGCGGCCCATGGCTATGCCTTGTGGGGCGACTTGAAATATCCCCCTGACTTTCAGAACTTTGATTACGTCAATCCCAAGGCCCCCAAAGGCGGGGAGTTGCGCCTGGTCAGCAATTTGCGCACCTCCACTTTCGACAAATACAACCCGTTCACCATCAAGGGCTCGGCACCAGCCTACCTGTCGGGCCTGATGTTTGATACCTTGCTGGCGGGATCTCTGGACGAAACAGGCTCGGCCTACGGTTTGCTCGCCCAGGATGTCAGCGTAGCAACCGACGGTATGAGCGTCACGTTCAAGCTGCGCCCCGAGGCCCGTTTTCATGACGGTGCTCCCGTCCTTGCGGCCGATGTCAGGCACAGTTATGACACTTTGGTGGGGCCACATACCTCCCCTGGTTACAAAAGCATGCTCGAGGATGTCGCTGGTCTGGACGTGCTTGATGAGCGAACAGTGCGCTACCGCTTCAAGAAGCCCAGCCGGGAACTACCACTCACCGTAGGCGGCCTGCCGGTGTTCAGCCGGGCCTGGGGCCAGGACGCTGGCAAGGCCAAGTCTTTTGATCAGGTCGTAACCGACATCCCCATCGGCAGCGGCCCCTACAAGATCGGCCCGGTGAAGTTTGGGCGTGACATCACTTACGTGCTGGACACCAACTACTGGGCCAAAGACCTCAATGTGCGCCGTGGTACCAGCAATTTTGAGCGCATCACCGTCAAGATTTACCGCGACAACACGGCCAAGCTAGAAGCCCTGAAAGCAGGGGAGTTTGATCTGATGCGGTTCTTTTCAGCAGGGGACTGGGCCAGACGTGTGTCAGGCAAGCGTTTTGATACTGGTGAGTTGGTCAAGGGCGAGTTCAAGCACCGGCTGCCTACGGGGTTTCAAAGTTATGTGATCAACACTCGCAGGCCGCTGTTTCAAGATGTGCGGGTGCGACAGGCCTTGGGTCTGGCGCTGGATTACGAGTGGATGAACCGTCAGCTGTTCTATAACGCCTATCAGCGGGTACAGGGGCTTTTTGGTAACACTGACTGCCAGGCAACGGGCGCACCCAGCGCCCAGGAGCAGGCATTGCTGGAACCGTGGCGTGACCAGCTCGATGCCGCCGTTTGGGGGCCTATGGCCTTGGCACCCCGCACAGACGGCAATTCATCTCTGAGAGGCAATCTGCGCCAAGCACAAGCCTTGTTAAAGGCAGCTGGCTGGGAGGTTCGCGATGGCGTCCTGAAGAATTCATCTGGCCAAGCTATGGTCATCGAATATCTGGACAGCAACGAATCTGGCGCAAGAGTGGTCACGCCTTGGGCGCGTAACCTGGAGAAGTTGGGCATACAGCTTCAGTTCAGGCCAGTTGACTTTGCTCTGTACCAGCAGCGTTTGCAAAAGTTCGAGTTCGACATCACCTCACTTGCTTACCAGGGAACACACAACCCCGGTCAGGAGTTTTCAGACTTGTTTGGTAGCAAGGCCGCCGATCAGGAGGACTCCGGCAACCACACAGGCACAAAACATCCGGCGGTTGACGCCCTAATTGGGCGCATGACCTCTGCACGTACGCGTGCTGAGCTTTTGCCGGCATGCAGAGCTCTGGACAGGGTCATCACCCACAGCCATGTGCTGGTACCCCAGTGGGCCGCAAGCACCCACCGCTTGGCCTTCAACGCGTGGCGACTCGACCGTCCCCAGGAGATGCCTCCCTACGCACAAGGTGAGGCTTGGGCCATAGACACCTGGTGGGCCAAGCCCATGAAACAACCATGACTCTGCTCGTCTACGTTCTCAAGCGACTTCTTCTGATGGTCCCAACCCTGTTGGGCGTGTTGCTACTGACTTTTGTCGTCATTCAATTTGTGCCCGGCGGCCCTGTGGAGCAGTATTTGGCCGAGGCCAAGTCTGGCAGCGCCGGTGCGGAAAGCGGGGCGCTGAGTTACCGTGGTGCACAAGGTGTGGACCCCAAGCGCATCGAGCAGATCAAAGCGCTCTATGGTTTTGACAAACCCGCGCATGAGCGCTTTGTTCTTATGCTGGGTCAGTTTGCCCGCTTTGATCTGGGGAAAAGTTTTTTCCAGAACAAGGGGGTTTTTGAACTGATCAAGGAAAAGTTGCCGGTCTCTATCAGCCTGGGGCTTTGGACCTTTTTCATCAGTTACCTCGTGGCCGTGCCATTAGGGGTTGCCAAAGCCGTGAGAGCTGGCACCCGCTTTGACCTGATCAGCACCCTGCTTGTGCTGGTGGGGTACGCCATACCGGGATTTGTGCTGGGTGTGGCTTTGCTGGTGGTCTTTGGTGGTCAGTTGCAATGGTTCCCCTTGAGAGGGCTCACGTCGAGCAACTGGGATGAGCTGAGCTGGGGTGCCCAGGTCGTTGATTACCTCTGGCACATCGCAATGCCCGTGACTGCCATGGTGGTGGGCAGCTTTGCAGTGACCACCATGCTCACGCGCAATGCGTTTTTGGAAGAGATTCGCAAGCAATATGTCGTCACTGCCAGGGCCAAGGGTTTGAGTGAGCGCCAGGTGTTGTGGAAGCACGTGTTTCGCAATGCGCTCATCCCGATCGTGACCGGGTTTCCTGCAGCGTTCATAGGTGCCTTCTTCACTGGAGCCTTGCTGATCGAGACACAGTTTTCATTGGATGGCCTGGGTCTGCTGGGTTACGAGAGCGTGATTCGCCGGGACTATCCGGTGGTGCTGGGCACCTTGTATTTGTTCACCTTGATTGGCCTGTTGACCAAGCTGGTGTCTGACCTCTGTTACGTTTGGGTGGATCCCCGTGTCAAATTCGATTGAAACCCTAATTGGCGGTGTTTCGCCCGCAAGACGAGCTTGGCGGCGATTTCGCCAGCACCGCCTGGGCTACTGGAGCCTGGTGTTCTTCGTACTCATGGTGGTGCTGAGTCTGTGCGCTGAATTGATCTCGAACGATCGCCCTCTGGTGGTCAGATATGAAGGTGTCAGCTACTTTCCCATTCTGAAGGACTACCCCGAGAAAACCTTTGGAGGTGATTTCGACACCTCCACCGACTACCTGGACCCCTTCATTCGCGACCAGCTCTCCAAGTCCGGCAACTGGGCCTTGTTTGCGCCTAACCCCTATGGCGCCAAAACGCTGAATTACTTCGCGCCTTCCCCCAACCCTGCGCCCCCTGGCAAGGACAACTGGCTGGGCACCGATGACCGTGGGCGTGATTTGTTGGCTCAGCTGATTTACGGTTTTCGTGTGAGTGTGCTTTTCGCATTGGCCCTGACGGCCACGGGCGTTTTGCTGGGTGTTGTCACCGGTGCGGTTCAGGGCTTTTTTGGTGGACGCACCGACCTGGCTTTTCAACGATTCATCGAGATCTGGTCTTCCATGCCGGAGTTGTATTTGCTGATCATCTTCAGCGCGGTGTTTTCCCCCAGCGTCGGCTTGCTCCTCCTTCTGCTAAGCCTGTTTGGCTGGATGGGCTTGTCGGACTATGTGCGTGCGGAGTTTTTGCGAAATCGTCAACTTGACTACGTGCGTGCAGCCAGGGCCTTGGGCGTGAGCAATTGGCAAATCATCGTGCGCCATGTCCTGCCCAACAGTTTGACGCCGGTCGTCACCTTTTTGCCTTTTCGGATGAGTGGCGCCATCCTGGCCCTGACGTCTCTTGACTTTCTTGGGCTTGGCGTACCACCTGGGACGCCGTCTTTGGGCGAGCTCTTGTCGCAGGGCAAGAACAACATTGATGCCTGGTGGATTTCCTTGTCCACCTTTGCAGTTCTGGTTGTCACCTTGCTGCTGCTGACGTTCATGGGTGATGCGCTTCGGGATGCGCTGGATCCGAGAAAGGCGCAATCATGAGCGGCGAATTCGGACCACTGTTGGAGGTGCGAGGCCTGCGTGTGTCCTTCGATGGCAAGCTTGTTGTTAATGGCATCGACTTGACGGTGGCACCTGGCGAGAGACTGGCACTTGTCGGCGAGTCTGGATCGGGCAAGTCGGTTACTGCGCTTAGCCTGCTCGGTCTCGCTCAAAACGCCCGTGTTTCCGGTGCGGCACATTTCTCTGGTGTCGACCTGCTTGCCGCACCAGAATCTGTTCTGAGAGACATCCGCGGGCAGGACATCGCCATGATTTTTCAGGAGCCCATGACAGCCCTGAATCCGCTGTTTACGGTCGGTGAGCAGATTGCCGAAGTCATCCAGCTCAAGCGCGGGTGGGATCGGGCCGCGGCTGCGGCACTTGCTGTGCAACTCATGGCCGACACAGGCATCGGGGAACCCGAGCGTCGCGCGAATGCCTATCCGCATCAGTTGTCGGGTGGGCAACGTCAGCGTGTGATGATTGCCATGGCATTGGCCGGCAAACCGCGCTTGCTGCTTGCCGATGAGCCCACCACAGCACTAGATGTCACTGTACGTCTGCAGATACTGGATTTGTTGGCCAGTTTGCAGTCGCAGCATGGCATGGCCGTTCTGCTGATCACGCATGACCTGAATTTAGTGAGACGTTTTGCCGATAGGGTCATGGTGATGGAAGCCGGGCACATCGTGGAGCAGGGCAGCGTTGATGATGTCTTTTCTCAAGCCCGCCACGCCTATACCCGGCGTCTGCTGGCGAGTCGGCCACTACGTTCAGAATTGCTCGGCGGACCGGGTTTGGTGGCGACGGGCTCAGCAGGACACTCCGCAGGCACCATCCCACCCGATTGCGTATCAGCTAAAGATGTAGCCGTGCGCTACGACATTGCCAGGCCAGGCTGGCGTGGCTGGTTTTCTCGCGGCCAGTTCGTGGCGGTGAAGAACGCTAATTTCAAGATCACATCAGGACAAACCGTGGGTGTGGTGGGTGAGTCTGGTTCGGGAAAGTCAAGTTTGGCACTTGCTACTTTGGGTTTGTTGCCATCGAGTGGCCGACTGCTCGTCCAGGGGAAGCCTTGGCAGTATCGCGCCGGCGACGACCGATCGCTTCGTCAGCAGATCCAGGTGGTTTTTCAGGATCCGTTTTCATCCCTGTCGCCGCGCATGACGGTGGAGGAAATTGTGGGCGAGGGTTTGAAAGTTCACTGGCCAGACCTTTCGGCGTCCGAACAGCATGACCGAATATTGTCTGTGCTGGACCAAGTGGGGCTGCCTGTGGATCGTTTTCCAGGGCTATTGGGCCGCTACCCGCATGAGTTTTCCGGTGGGCAAAGGCAGCGCATTGCCATTGCACGTGCACTCATAGTGAGGCCGAGAATTTTGGTTCTCGACGAGCCCACCAGCGCGCTGGACGTCACGATTCAGAAACAGGTACTTACCTTGCTGGCCAAGCTGCAGCGCGATCACGGACTCGCTTACATGCTTATCACGCACGATATGGAGGTGATCCGCGCCATGGCGCATCAGGTTTTGGTGATGAAAGACGGAGAGATTGTCGAATCGGGCGAGTTTAAAAAGGTGTTTGATTCGCCAGCCCATCCCTACACGGCGAGCCTGATCAAGGCTTCACTTTGACAAGTCTCCAGCGCAAAAAACCCTTCCGAATCAAGGTGATCTGACTGAATTTTCAGATACAATACAAACTTCACGACCAAACGGGCGGGTTCACACCGCCCGTTTTTTTTGGTCGATTGTTTTTTGTTATCTGATTCAATTACTCACTTGGCTTTTCAAGACATTGTTCAACAAACGGTGACCGGTCTGGGCTATGACCTGGTCGAGGTCCAGCGCTCAGCAGGCGGTCTGCTTCGAATCACGATCGACCTGCCTTGGGATGCTGCTGCGGTGCGTTTGGCTGGCGCTGAGCAGTTTGTGACAGTTGAAGATTGTGAAAAAGTGACCCGGCAGCTCCAGTTTGCGCTTGAGGTGGACGCGGTGGAATACAAGCGACTGGAAGTTTCTTCTCCAGGAATCGATCGCCCTTTGCGGCACGAAAAAGATTTTGAGCGCTTTGTGGGGCAGGTGGTTGATCTCACCCTCAAGGTCCCGATGGGGCAGGCTGCCGCTGGTCAAGTCAGTGCCAATCGCAAGAAATTCCGTGGCACGCTTGAACGTGTGCATGACGCAAGTGGCGTTCCTGGCTGGCAAATCGTGTGGAGTGACGAGCCGCCGATCAAGCCCGGTCAAAGAGTCAGTAAAAAAAGAGTGCCTGCACCTCTGCAGGCCTTGGGTTTTGTCCTGGATGAGTTGCGTGAGGCGCGCCTGGCGCCCATCGTTAGCTTCAAGGGGCGTGCCGCTTCGGGCGAGCCGTCCACAACCGATTGAAATAGGAGAGTCAAGGCATGAATCGCGAAATGTTGATGCTGGTGGAAGCCATTTCACGTGAAAAAAGCGTGGAGCGTGATGTGGTGTTCGGTGCTGTGGAGGCTGCTTTGGCGCAGGCTACCAAGAAGCTATATGCCGGCGAAGTGGATATCCGTGTGTCTGTGGATCGCGACAGCGGCAAATACGAGACTTTCCGTCGTTGGCATGTGGTGCCCGATGAAGCTGGTCTGCAATTGCCTGAGCAAGAAATTTTGTTGTTCGAAGCCAAGGAGCAGATTCCTGACATCGAGGTAGATGAGTACATCGAGGAGTCGGTTGAATCTTTGCCTATCGGTCGCATCGGTGCCATGGCTGCCAAGCAGGTCATCCTGCAAAAGATTCGTGATGCCGAGCGCGAAATGCTGCTTAACGACTTCATGTCCCGCGGTGACAAGATTTTTGTCGGTACCGTCAAGCGCATGGACAAGGGTGACATCATTGTTGAAAGCGGTCGCGTTGAAGGCCGTTTGCGTCGTGGCGAGATGATTCCGAAGGAGAACCTCCGTTCTGGCGACCGTGTTCGCGCCATGATCATGGAAGTCGACCTCACGCTTAGAGGTGCACCTATCTTGCTGTCTCGCTCGGCGCCCGAATTCATGATCGAGCTCTTCCGGAATGAGGTGCCTGAGATTGAGCAAGGTCTGCTGGAGATCAAGTCCTGTGCGCGTGACGCTGGCTCCCGCGCCAAGATCGCAGTTTTGTCGCACGACAAGCGTATCGATCCGATTGGTACCTGTGTAGGTGTGCGTGGCACCCGTGTCAATGCGGTGACCAATGAATTGGCAGGCGAGCGTGTGGACATCGTTTTGTGGAGCGAAGATCCAGCTCAGTTTGTGATCGGTGCCTTGGCGCCCGCCAACGTGTCCAGCATCGTGGTGGACGAAGAGCGTCACGCCATGGATGTGGTGGTGGATGAAGAAAACCTGGCGATCGCCATCGGTCGCGGTGGTCAGAACGTGCGTCTCGCCTCAGATCTAACAGGCTGGAAGATCAACATCATGGATGCGGCCGAGTCCGCCCAGAAGCAGGCCAGCGAAACCGATGTGGGTCGTCGCCTGTTTATGGAAAAGCTCGATGTGGATGAGGAAATCGCCGATATCCTGATCGCTGAAGGATTTACCAGCCTGGAAGAAGTTGCCTATGTGCCGCTCCAGGAGATGCTGGAGATCGAGTCCTTTGATGAGGACACGGTCAATGAACTGCGCACCCGTGCAAAAGACGCCTTGTTGATGATGGAAATCGCTCACGAGGAAAGCGTCGAAGAAGTGTCGCAAGATCTCCGTGATCTGGACGGCTTGACGCCCGAACTGATCGGCAAGTTGGCAGATGCGGGCGTTCATGCGCTTGACGACCTGGCTGACCTGGCCGTGGACGAACTCACCGAAATTACCGGCCAGTCTGCGGATGAAGCCAAGACCCTGATCATGAAGGCGCGCGAACACTGGTTCACCAGTGACGCCGCTTCTCAAGAGTAACGGTCATGAAAGGTTACAAAAATTATGATCAGTACGACCGTTGCCGAGTTTGCTTCCGAGCTTAAAAAATCTACCGACACGCTGCTGGAGCAGTTGAAGTCGGCGGGTGTTTCCAAATCGTCTGGCTTGGATCGTCTGTCAGACGCCGACAAGCACCAGTTGCTAAATTACCTGCAGGCCAGTCATGGCACTGCAGGGCAAGACCGTAAAAAGATCACCCTGGTGAAGAAATCCACCACCGAGATCAAACAGGCCGATGCGTCTGGCAAAGCTCGCACCATCCAGGTCGAGGTGCGAAAAAAGCGAACATTTATTCGCCGTGAAGACGGTGCTGATGCCGGACTTGAAGTATCGGCCGGGTCTGATTTGCCCAGTGCTGCTGCTCAAGACACGGCCGAATTGGAGCGTCGTGAAGAGGAAGCACGCCGCCAGGCTGAGCTGATTCGTGCACAAGAACAGGCTTTGCTGGAGCAGACTCGCCTGCGTGAAGAGCAAGAAGCGCAAGCCCGCGCTGCTGCTGAGCGTGAGGCTGCCTTGGCGGCTGAACAGGCACGCCAGGCAGCCGCCGCCCAAGAACAGGCGCGGCTGGCAGCCCAGGCCAGCGCGGAGCCGGCGCTAGTGGCTGCCGATGCTGCCGCTTCAGCGGTGAAGGAACAGGAACGTGTTAAGGCGCAGCAGCAGTCGCAAGCAGATGCGCGCGCTGCAGCTGCGGCAGATTCCAAGGCGCGTGCTGCAGAAGAGGCTGCGCGTGCAGCTGACCTGAGCGACCGCCGGCGCAAGGCCGAAGCCGAGGCGGCTGCTATACGCCAGATGATGTCTGCACCTGCCCGCAAGGTCCAGGTGGCCAAAAAACCCGAGGAGCCGGTCAAAACGGCTGCCGATGCCGCCAAGGCGGGTGTCAAAGGCACGCTGCACAAACCCGCGGCCGGTGCGGCCAAACCGGGTGCGCCGGGCGCAGCCACTTCCCCAGCGTCTGCTGGTGCCGGTGCTGGTAAAGAAGTCAAATCCGCAAAACTGTCCTCAAGTTGGGCAGGAGACCCTGGCAAGAAGAAGGCGATTCCAACGCGCGGAGACACGGGTGCGGGAGTATCCCGTGGTAACTGGCGTGCTGGTCCCAAAGGCCGTCGTGGCGGAGATCGTGATCGCGATCAATCCAATATGGGTGGCATGCAACAGCAAGCGGTTGAATCCCGTGTGCTTGAGGTTCATGTACCTGAAACCATCACGGTTGCAGAGCTGGCGCACAAGATGGCAGTCAAGGCATCCGAGGTCATCAAGCAGTTGATGAAGCTAGGCCAGATGGTCACCATCAACCAGCCTCTCGACCAAGATACCGCCATGATCGTGGTGGAAGAAATGGGTCACAAGGCCATCATTGCCTCCCTCGACGATCCGGAAGCCTTCACGGCCGAGGAAGTGTCTCAGCAAGAGGCGGAACAATTGCCACGGGCGCCTGTCGTCACGGTCATGGGTCACGTAGACCACGGTAAAACGTCCCTGCTCGACTACATTCGCCGCGCGAAAGTGGCCTCCGGCGAAGCCGGCGGCATCACCCAGCACATCGGCGCCTACCACGTTGAAACACCTCGTGGCATGGTGTCCTTCCTGGATACCCCGGGTCACGAGGCCTTCACGGCCATGCGTGCTCGCGGTGCCAAGGCAACCGACATTGTGATTTTGGTCGTCGCGGCTGATGACGGTGTGATGCCCCAGACCAAGGAAGCGATCAAGCATGCCAAGGCGGCGGGTGTACCCATCGTTGTGGCCATCAACAAGATTGACAAGCCCGATGCCAACCCTGAGCGCGTGAAAAACGAGCTGGTGGTGGAAGAAGTCGTGCCCGAAGAATTTGGTGGTGACTCTCCCTTCGTTCCGGTGTCGGCCAAAACTGGCCAGGGCATTGATGAGCTGCTGGAACAAGTTCTGTTGCAGGCTGAGGTGCTGGAGCTGAAGGCGCCCGTGGATGCCATGGCCAAGGGCCTGGTGATTGAAGCTCGTCTGGACAAGGGCCGTGGTCCTGTGGCCACCGTTCTGGTGCAGTCCGGTACCCTCAAGACCGGCGACGTGGTGCTGGGTGGCCAGACCTATGGCCGCGTGCGAGCCATGCTGGATGAGAACGGCAAGCCCATCAAGGAAGCCGGGCCGTCTATACCAGTCGAGATTCAAGGTTTGACCGAAGTGCCACAGGCGGGCGATGAGTTCATGGTGATGGCTGATGAACGCCGCGCCCGTGAAATTGCCACCTATCGTGCGGGCAAGTTCCGCAACACCAAGTTGGCAAAGCAGCAGGCCGCCAAGCTCGAGAACATGTTCTCGGACATGACGGCAGGCGAGGTCAAGGTGCTGCCGATCATTGTCAAGGCGGACGTTCAAGGTTCACAGGAAGCGCTGTCACAGTCGCTGCTCAAGTTGTCGACGGCCGAAGTCAAGGTTCAACTGGTCTATGCGGCCGTGGGCGCCATCAGCGAGTCGGATGTCAATCTGGCGATCGCTTCCAAGGCGGTCATCATCGGTTTCAACACCCGTGCGGATGCCGGTGCGCGCAAGCTGGCCGAGGGCAATGGCGTCGATATTCGTTACTACGACATCATTTACGATGCCGTGGACGATCTGAAACAAGCCATGTCCGGCATGTTGACACCTGACAAGAAGGAAGAAGTCATCGGTACGGCCGAGATTCGTCAGATCTTCAAGGTCAGCAAGATCGGTTCGATTGCGGGTTGTATGGTCACTGCTGGTGTTGTGCGTCGTAGTGCTCGTTTGCGTCTCTTGCGCGACAACGTCGTCATCTACACAGGCGAGTTGGATTCTCTGAAACGCTTCAAGGATGATGCGAAGGAAGTGCGTGAAGGCTTTGATTGCGGTTTGAACATCAAGAACTACAACGACATCCAGGAAGGTGACGTGCTGGAGTTCTTTGAAATCAAGGAAGTGGCGCGTACCCTGTAAAGGGTGCCGTTTTCCATGGCTGCAAAAAAATCCAAGATCCCAAATCGGAGCTTCAAGGTCGCCGATCAGATCCAGCGCGATCTGACGGAGCTGATCGCACGTGAGTTGAAGGACCCGCGCGTCGGCATGGTCACCATACAAGCGGTCGAGGTCACGCCAGACTACGCTCACGCCAAGGTGTTTTTTAGTGTCCTGGGCAGTGATTGGGCAGCCTGCGAAGAAGGTTTGAATCAGGCGGCTGGCTTCTTGCGCAATGGCTTGTTCAAGCGTTTGCATATTCACACAGTGCCAACCTTGCATTTCCAGTTTGACCGCACGACCGAGCGTGCTGCAGACATGAACGCCTTGATAGCGCAAGCGGTGGCCTCGCGCTCCAAAAACGAGGACTGACATGACACAAGCGCCGCGTGCACGGGTTGCCAGGCGCCCCGTGCATGGGGTGCTTCTCCTGGACAAGCCTTTGGGCTGGTCCAGCAACCAGGCTTTACAAAAAGCCAAGTGGTTGCTGCGAGCAGAGAAGGCAGGCCACACAGGTACGTTAGACCCATTGGCGACAGGTGTCTTGCCCTTGTGTTTTGGAGCAGCCACTAAATTTAGTCAGTTGCAGCTGGACGCGGACAAGAGTTACGAGACCGTGGTACGGCTGGGTGTGCGGACAAGTACGGCGGACGCCGAAGGTGCCGTCATCAATGTTCGCCCCGTGGCTTGTACGATGGGTCAGGTGGTGGAAGTGCTTGACCGGTTCACGGGTGCCATCGAGCAGGTGCCGCCGATGCACAGTGCCTTGAAGAAAGATGGCCAAGCGCTTTATGAGTACGCCCGGCGTGGTGAGGTGGTGGAGCGTGAACCGCGTTCAGTGGTGATCCATGATTTGGAGATGCTGGAGGTCAGGCTGACCGGTGAGGAGCCCTTTTTGCGTTTGCGTGTGGTCTGCAGCAAGGGAACGTATATCCGCACCTTGGGCGAAGACATTGGTGAGGCGCTGGGCTGTGGTGGACACCTGACGCAGCTGCGTCGCATCGAAACCGGTGGCTACGGGCTTGATCAATGCATAGGCCTAGAAGCCCTGGAGGCATTGAGTGAGTTTGACCGACTCGCTCGGCTGGCACCGGTGGAGTCCTTGTTAACAGGACATAAGCAGGTCACATTGGGCAGCGAAGATGCAGGTCGTTTTTTGAGTGGCGTTCGTCGGCGTGGAGCTTGGCCGGATGCACCCCGAGTAGCCGTGTTTGGTGCAAATCCGTCGGCCCTGCTCGGGTCAGCGCATGTGACAGGCGGTGAATTGATTCCAGGGCGTTTGCTGAGCCCGATCGAAATTGCCCAGACCCTGAGTCAAGGTGCAAACAGCGAGGCCGTGGCGGTCTGATCGCCCCAACAGTTTCAAGAGAAAGTGAACCATGAGTATTAAACAAATCCGTAATATCGCCATCATTGCCCACGTTGACCATGGCAAAACCACCATGGTGGACCAGTTGCTGCGTCAGTCCGGCACCTTTGCCGAACACGAAAAAGTGGTCGATACCGTGATGGACAACAACGCGATTGAAAAAGAGCGTGGCATCACCATCCTGGCTAAAAACTGCGCCGTAAGCTGGCAAGGCACCCACATCAACATCGTTGACACCCCCGGCCACGCCGACTTTGGTGGCGAAGTAGAGCGCGCCTTGTCCATGGTCGATGGTGTTGTCTTGTTGATCGATGCCCAAGAAGGCCCCATGCCCCAGACGCGCTTCGTCACCAAGAAGGCACTTGCCCTTGGTCTGAAGCCCATCTTGGTGGTGAACAAGGTTGACAAACCTGGCGCTCGGCCCCAGCACGTGGTGAATGCCGCTTTTGACCTGTTTGACAAACTTGGCGCGACCGATGAGCAGCTGGATTTCCCCGTGGTTTATGCCTCAGGCATCAATGGTTGGACGTCGCTGGAAGAGGGCGCACCGGGTGAGCAGTGGGGTCCGGACATGTCGGCGCTGTTCAATACGGTGCTCAAACACGTGCCCTCCCAAAAAGGTGACCCTGCCGCACCTCTACAGCTGCAAATTTCTGCACTCGACTTTTCAACCTTTGTCGGTCGCATCGGCGTGGGCCGCATCAGCCAGGGCACCATCAAGCCCAATATGGATGTGGTGGTCATGGAAGGTCCAGACGGCAAAACCGTGAAAGGCCGTGTGAATCAAGTCTTGACCTTCCAGGGCCTTGACCGCGTACAAGCCACCGAAGCTGGCCCTGGCGAAATTGTGCTGATCAACGGCATCACCGATATCGGTATTGGTGTCACCGTGACAGACCCAATCAACCCGGCACCTTTGCCCATGCTGAAGGTGGATGAGCCCACCCTGACCATGAACTTCTGCGTGAATACCAGTCCTTTGGCTGGACGTGAAGGCAAATACGTGACCAGTCGCCAGATCTGGGATCGTCTGCAAAAAGAGCTGCAGCACAACGTGGCACTGCGGGTCAATGAAACTGACGAAGAAGGTATCTTTGAGGTTATGGGCCGTGGTGAACTCCACCTGACCATTCTGCTGGAAAACATGCGCCGCGAGGGCTATGAGATGGCGGTATCCAAGCCACGCGTGATGTTCAGAGATGTGAATGGTGAACGCCACGAGCCTATCGAGTTGGTTACGGCCGACATCGAAGAGCAGCATCAAGGTGGCGTGATGCAGGCCCTGGGTGAGCGCAAAGGTGAATTGGTGAACATGGAGCCGGACGGCCGCGGACGTGTGCGTCTGGAGTACCGTATTCCGGCACGTGGCCTGATTGGTTTCTCTAACGAGTTCCTGAACCTGACCCGTGGCTCTGGCCTGATCAGCAACATTTTTGATAGCTACGAGCCCCATAAGGGTGACATCGGTGGCCGTAAAAATGGCGTGCTGATCTCTATGGATGACGGTGAAATCTTCACCTACGCCTTGGGCAAGCTGGACGACCGCGGTCGCATGTTTGTTCGCGCCAACGACCCTGTGTATGAGGGCATGATCGTTGGCATCCACAGCCGGGACAACGATCTTGTGGTCAACGCCACTCGTACCAAGCAGCTCACCAACTTCCGGGTGTCTGGCAAGGAAGACGCCGTCAAGATCACGCCACCGATTGAGCTAACGCTCGAGTATGGCGTGGAGTTCATTGAGGACGATGAGCTGGTCGAAATCACACCCAAGTCGGTGCGTCTGCGCAAGCGCTACCTGAAAGAGCACGAGCGCAAGCGCGCCGGGCGCTGAGCTTGAGGCTATCCCACAATCAGGCCATCGGCCTGATGATCATTGCTCCATTGCTGTGGTCTACGGCTGGTGCCGTCACGCGTCAACTTGAAGCTGCCCGCAGTTTTGAGGTGACGTTTTGGCGCAGCCTGTTCACAGTGCTGTCGCTGCTGCTCATCTTGCCAATCCTGCGTGGTCGTTTGGTTTTCAGTGACATGCTTCGCGCCAAGCGGGGCCTGTGGCTTTCGGGCTTGTGCTGGGGGGTGATGTTCACGGCGTTCATGGTGGCGCTCACCTTGACGACCGTTGCCAATGTGCTGGTCACCATGTCGATCGGCCCTTTATTGACTGCGCTGTTGGCCCGAGTCGCCATTGGCCACAAAATCGCCCCCCGGACCTGGGGTGCCATCGTCATCGCAGGGTCGGGAATTGCTTGGATCTATGGCGGTCAGCTGGGGCAAGGGCAATGGCTGGGTACCTTGGTGGCCCTGTGCGTGCCCATCGCAGCCGCGGTGAACTGGACGCTCAGTCAGCACGCTCACGAGCGTGGTGAAGATGTTGACTTGGTGCCTGCCGTCATGGTCGGCGCAGTAG
This sequence comes from Pseudomonadota bacterium, assembly GCA_046046915.1. Classification (GTDB taxonomy): domain Bacteria; phylum Pseudomonadota; class Gammaproteobacteria; order Burkholderiales; family Burkholderiaceae_C; genus JBEEJZ01. Next base: position 30,170 of record JBJOIT010000006.1, on the reverse strand, counting down.
CTTCGTCCCTGGTCACTTTGCCCTTGGCATTTCCATTTCAAGCAACCCTGCACGACATTGCCTGGCTGGCCGGGCTGGGCCTGACTCAATTGGCGATTCCGTGCGTGCTAGCCACCTTGGCGGCGCGCGTGCTCAAGGCACCGGAAATTTCATTGCTGAGCTTGCTTGAGGTGATTTTTGGCATCTTGCTGGCCTGGCTGGCTGCCAACGAGGCGCCCGATTCCAGGGTTTTGTCAGGCGGCGCTCTGGTGCTAGGTGCCTTGGTTGCCAATGAACTGTTGGGCTGGAGAGCCCGCAGGAGCTAGCTGATCTTCGGTGCGCTCAACGCTGCCGTGACTTCATGGCACGTTCGACTTCCCGTTTGCCTTCACGTTCCTTGATGGTGTCTCGCTTGTCGTGCTCAGCTTTGCCTTTGGCCAAGGCGATTTCACACTTGATTCGGCCATTTTTCCAATGCAGGTTCAGTGGAACCAAGGTGTAGCCCTTTTGCTCGACCTTGCCAATCAATCGTTTGATTTCTTCCCTGTGCAACAAGAGTTTCTTGGTGCGCACATGGTCGGGATTGATGTGGGTCGATGCCGTGTTTAAGGGGTTAACCTGTAAACCGATGACGTACAACTCTCCTTCGCGTATGACCACGTAGCCGTCTGTCAGCTGGACTTTGCCCTCCCGCACCGACTTCACTTCCCACCCCTCCAACACCAAACCCGCCTCAAAGCGCTCCTCAAAAAAGTAGTTGTAGGCAGCCTTCTTGTTTTCGGCAATGCGCGTGTTCTTGGCTGCGTCTGGTTTCTTTTTGGACATGAGGGACAGATGGGGTGACAAATGCTGCGCTCAAGGCTTGAATACAATTTGGCGCAACCCCTCATTCTATGAAAACCGTCCACAAGTCCGTTCTGATCTGGTACAGCCCGCAAGAGATGTACAAGTTAGTCACCGGTGTTGCGGACTACCCGCAGTTTTTGCCCTGGTGCGATCGGTCGCAGGTGGTTTCGAGCGATCCGTCTGGCATGACGGCAGAGATAGGCATCTCCTTCAGTGGCATTCGGCAAACTTTTACCACCCGAAATGAGCACGATGTCGACCGCGCGGTACGCATGAAGCTGGTCAACGGCCCATTTTCGAGGCTGGACGGGGAATGGGCGTTTTTGCCAGTAGGTGAGGGCGATCAGCGTGCGTGCCGAGTGACTTTGACATTGAACTATGGCTTTAGCAACGGCATGCTGGCTCGTTTGGTTGGCCCGGTGTTCGACCGTATCGCGGCGAGTTTGGTCGATGCCTTCGTGCAGCGTGCCGAAAAGGTTTACGGATAACCGGCAATGATGACTGTTTGCCTGGTTTACGCGCCAGCTCCCCGGCAGGTTAGAGAACTTGTTGTGAACTTGCTACCGGGGAGCACCATTGCGCAGGCACTCAAACAGTCCGGGATTCTGGCAACCTATGCTGATTTCGATGTTTCGCAGGCAGACGTGGGTGTCTGGGGGCGAAAGGCTGGACTGCAGACGGTTCTGAATGCTGACGACCGGGTCGAAATCTACCGGCCTTTGACCGTGGACCCCAAGGTGGCTCGACGGGAGCGTTTTGCGCGTCAGGGCGCCAAGACGACAGGTTTGTTTGCGAAGCGCAGGCCGGGCGCAAAAGCCGGCTACTAGAGACTAGAAGAGGCTACCAGAGCCTTTCTCTGCTGCTGTTCAGTGCGGCGATTCAACGCGCCGGCTGGGTACAATCTACGGATTTGGACCTTTGACATGCGCCTCCTCGGCAAAGCGCTCACCTTCGACGATGTCTTGTTGGTGCCTGCGTACTCCCAAGTCCTGCCCAAGGACACTTCCCTCGCCACCCGTTTTACCCGCAACATCCATCTGAACCTGCCCCTGGTGTCTGCTGCCATGGACACGGTAACGGAAGCTCGCTTGGCGATCGCGATCGCCCAAGAAGGTGGCATCGGCATTGTGCACAAGAACCTGACCGCGGCAGAGCAAGCGGCCCAGGTCGCCAAGGTCAAGCGCTATGAGTCTGGTGTGTTGCGTGATCCTGTGGTCATTACCCCAAGCCACACCGTGCGCCAGGTCATAGACTTGTCTAGCCAGTTGGGCGTTTCCGGTTTCCCAGTGTGTGACGGAGGCAAGGTCGTCGGTATCGTCACCGGCCGCGACCTGCGCTTTGAAACCCGCCTCGACATCCCTGTCAGCCACATCATGACGCCCCGTGAGCGCTTGGTCACAGTGCCTGATGGCACCACCATCGCGCAAGCCAAAGTGCTGCTCAACCAGCACAAGATAGAACGCTTGCTGGTGGTCAACGATGCCTTTGAACTCAAGGGCCTGATTACCGTCAAAGACATCACCAAGCAGACCAGCTTTCCAAATGCTGCGCGAGACTCCCAGGGGAAATTGCGCGTGGGCGCAGCTGTGGGGGTGGGAGAGGGGACTGAAGAGCGCGTCGAGGCATTGGTTCGCGCCGGTGTTGATGCCATCGTGGTGGATACCGCCCACGGGCACAGCCAGGGCGTGATCGAGCGCGTGCGTTGGGTCAAGCGCAACTACCCGCAGGTTGAGGTCATTGGCGGCAACATTGCGACAGGCGCAGCGGCGTTGGCACTGGCCGACGTTGGCGCCGACGCCGTCAAGGTCGGTATCGGCCCCGGCAGCATTTGCACCACGCGCATCGTGGCCGGTGTGGGTGTGCCACAGATCATGGCTATCGACAACGTGGCCACCGCACTCAAAGGCAGCATTCCACTGATTGCGGATGGTGGCATACGTTACAGCGGCGACATTGCCAAGGCGCTTGCGGCAGGGGCCAGTACCGTCATGATGGGTGGCATGTTTGCCGGTACGGAAGAGGCGCCAGGCGAGGTGATCCTGTACCAGGGCCGAAGCTACAAGAGCTACCGCGGCATGGGCAGCATTGGTGCCATGCAGCAAGGCAGCGCTGATCGCTACTTCCAGGAATCCACCACAGGCAACCCCAACGCCGACAAGCTGGTGCCAGAGGGTATCGAAGGCCGTGTGCCGTACAAGGGCTCCATGGTTGCCATCGTCTACCAAATGGCTGGTGGTGTGCGCGCCAGCATGGGCTACTGCGGCTGCGGCACGATCAGCGAAATGCACGACAAGGCCGAGTTTGTCGAAATCACCACTGCCGGTATCCGTGAGAGCCACGTGCACGACGTGCAGATCACCAAAGAAGCCCCCAACTACCGGGCGGATTGATCATGCATCAAAAAATCCTGATTCTTGATTTCGGTTCTCAAGTCACGCAACTGATCGCCCGCCGTGTGCGCGAGGCCCATGTGTACTGTGAGGTTCATCCCTGCGATGTGACCGACGACTGGGTTCGCGGCTTCGCGAGCGATGGCAACTTGAAAGGCGTGATCCTTTCTGGCAGCCACGCCAGTGTGTACGAAGACAACACCGACAAGGCACCCCAAGCCGTGTTTGAGCTGGGCGTACCTGTGCTGGGCATCTGCTACGGCATGCAAACCATGGCGCAGCAGCTGGGCGGCAAGGTCGAAGCGGGCAAAACTCGCGAGTTTGGGTTTGCCCAGATTCGGGCGCGTGGCCACACCCGTCTGCTCGACGGTATCCAGGACAGCCTCAACGCCGGAGGGCATGGTCTGCTCGATGTGTGGATGAGTCACGGCGACAAGGTTACCGAAATGCCACCCGGCTTCAAGCTGATGGCCAGTAACGATGCCTGTCCCATCGCCGGCATGGCCGATGAAGATCGCCGTTTTTATGCGGTCCAGTTTCACCCGGAGGTCACCCACACCCGCCAGGGCGTTGCCATGTTGAGCCGCTTTGTGCTGGACATCTGTGCCACCCGCGCAGACTGGATCATGGGGGATTACATCGCCGAGGCGATCGAGAAAATCCGTGCCCAAGTGGGCGATGAAGAGGTGATTCTGGGCTTGTCGGGGGGAGTGGATTCCTCCGTTGCCGCAGCGCTCATCCACCGTGCCATCGGTGATCAGCTCACCTGCGTGTTTGTTGATCACGGCCTGCTGCGGCTGAACGAGGGCGACATGGTCATGGCCATGTTTGAAGGGCAACTGCACGCCAAAGTAATCCGGGTGGACGCCAGCGAACTCTTTTTGGGCAAACTGGCCGGCGTGAGCGACCCCGAGGCCAAGCGCAAGATCATTGGTGCCGAATTTGTGACGGTCTTCAAGCAAGAGGCTGCCAAATTGAAGGCTGGTGACGGCGGCCACAAAGGGGCCACCTTCCTGGCCCAAGGCACGATCTACCCTGACGTGATCGAAAGCGGTGGTGCCAAGAGCAAAAAAGCGGTCACTATCAAGAGCCACCACAACGTGGGTGGCTTGCCTGAGCAACTGGGCCTCAAATTGCTGGAGCCCTTGCGTGATTTATTCAAGGATGAAGTGCGCGAGCTGGGCGTTGCCCTGGGTTTGCCCCGCGAGATGGTTTACCGTCACCCCTTCCCAGGTCCGGGCCTGGGGGTGCGCATCCTGGGCGAAGTCAAAAAAGACTATGCCGACCTGCTGCGCCGGGCTGACGCTATCTTCATCGAAGAATTGCGCAACTTTATTGATCCGGTCAGCGGCAAGAGCTGGTACGACTTGACCAGCCAGGCCTTCACGGTATTTTTGCCCGTTAAGAGCGTGGGTGTGATGGGCGATGGCCGTACTTACGAATATGTAGTGGCGCTGCGCGCTGTTCAAACCAGCGACTTCATGACGGCCGACTGGGCTGAGCTGCCTTATGCATTGCTCAAAAAAGTATCAGGCCGCATCATCAACGAAGTTCGAGGCATCAACCGGGTGGCCTACGACGTAAGCTCCAAGCCGCCGGCGACGATCGAGTGGGAATGAACTGGTGCTCAATCGTTGTTAATTAACATCGCGTTGATTGTTATTTGAGGGCTTGGGCTCTGAATCGCTGACTCAGTTCTTCCATGCGCGAGCGGTTCTTGCCCCAGTCGTAAAGACCAAAGAGTGAGCGGGAGCGATAGTCAATATGACCGCCTCTCGGGTCGACATGGAAATCCACCTGATCTCGAAAGCCCATGCGGGTCGTGAAGATGGCCTCGATGGTGTGGCCCTCGGCGCGGGTGATTTGCGCCTCCGGGAAAGAGCCGAGGGTCGAGCGCAATAACTCGAGACCACGCTCAGCCGCCCCTTCGTAGGTGAGCGCCATCGCCTTGTTATCTATTGAGCTGACGCAGTTTGTCGAAAGCGCGCAGCTCAGATCGACGTGCAACGGCCCTGGCGACTTGGCTGGTTCTTCAGCGGATATTGCCAAGCACGCGGCCATGCTCAATGCGATGGCAGTGGCAAGTTTGAAAAATGGGATGTGTGTCACTGCGAGCGTTACCTGGTCAGAGAGGATTGATGCCAGAAACACATTCTTTCACTCATTGGCAGACCCGCGGTCAAGTGCCGCTGTGAGACTGGATAAGCCACCTTGTCTCCATTGAGCGAGGTGCTCCAGGGTTGCCGCAAGTGATTGGGCTACATCGCTCAGTGCAGCCGAGCAATCGATGGCAACGGGGCCGTCGACAGACGCCAAGTGCTCAGCGTTTAAACATGCTTGCATCAGCGCGAGGGCGCCCATGGTGCCGGAAACGCTTTTGAGGCTGTGGAGTGACCGCGCATAGCTTTTGAAGTCGCCCGCCGCCAGGTTGGCGTTTGCTTGCTCGACCAATTCGGTGGCATGTTGGGGAAACTGTGGCACGAGTGCCAGGAAGATTTGGGCATCCCCCCCCATGCGACTGACCGCCAGATCAACATCCAAAATGGCGTTGCTGGCTAGGTTCGGGGGCGACTGCTTATGAGAAAGCGTCCCGGGAGGACTCGCACGACGTTTTCGAGTCACCCGCAGCACGGTTTCTTTGAGCGTCTGAATATCCAATGGTTTGGTCAAGCACTCGTCGAAGCCTATGTTCAGGCAGTCTGTACGCGTGGCATCCAGGTCATGCCCTGTGACGGCGATCAGTGGCAAACTGGCGTAGGCGGGTTCGGATCGAATTCTTTTGCACGCCTCCAGGCCACTGAGCACGGGCATTTCCAAGTCCATTAACACCGCATCAAATCGGGCAAAAGTAGGAGTCAGGAGATCCAGGCACTGCTGGCCGTCACCTGCCACCTGAACGGCGGCACCTTCGCCTTCTAATAAGGTCAAAGCGAGAAACTGGTTGATGGGGTCATCTTCCACCACCAACAAACGCAAATTGTTCAGTGCTGGAGCAGAGATCTGCGTGTCTACATGAGAAGCCCTGGTCGCTAAAACAGCCCCCAATGCCTCTGACAGTTGTAATGGTGTTGATGGCAGGGAAAGATCATTCACGGGCCATGAGGGCGTCGTTGGCGTGCTCAGGGCAGTGGCTTGATTTCCCAGTGGACGATTGAGAAACGCAAGGAAGTGGACGTGGCCACGCAGGGCAGTGCTGGCCTGCAACGTCGAGGCCAGGGCTTGCCAGTCAGCGGCAGGTCCTGCTGAAAACAAGTCGGCGTGGCACATCAGTACCCATGGCATTGAGTGCGGCGAACGTGCTTCTGCAAGGTGCTGGGAGGCTTCGATCAGCGAGACGGCCGTGATGGTTTCATATCCCAAGCCCTCACTCATACGCTTGAAAATTCTGCGGGAAAAATCGTTGGGCTCAATGATCAAAACACGAGCAGGAACCTCCGGCGGTTTGACCTGCGCAGCGAATGATGTAGCCGAGTCCCTGTTGCAGGTGTAACGAAACTGTAGCAAAGGGCTCTTGCCTTTGCCGTCCAATCCATAGGTCTCAAGCTCGACCCCCAGGCGTATCAACGCGGTGCGAGCGGCTCGCAGGCTAGCTCCCTGTTGCGCGTCAGCGTCGTCTTGGTTCTTGTCGCTCACGTCTGCCGACAGCTTGTTCTCCCAGTCCGTATGCAAGCCCTCAATTTTGAAATGAGTCGAGACAGACCGAACGTCAGGAGAGGTGCGTCGTACCGTTAGGGCTACATACCCCTGGGGCGTTTTAGCCACGCAATACTTCACAAGGTTGCCGATCGCTTGTTTTAGGGCGTCATGATCTCCAATCACTGCGCCGTCGCCTTGGTCAATATCAAACAGCACACGAGTGCCGATATGCGTATCGTCCTGCTGAATCTCGTTGGCCAGGTCCCGTAACAGCAGTGACAGGTCAAAGGGGGTGATCTGCTTCTGGGCGCCTGTGGCTAAATCTGTTTGTGGGTGTTTTTCAAGGGGCTTGCCGGCATCACGCCCCATGCCCAACCAAGACAACAGCCCCATGATTTGCCCCTCAGCCCGAAACTACACGGTTGCGCCCTGCAGCTTTGGCCTCGTAGAGCAAGGAGTCTGCGCGGCTCACGAAAGCCGGCGCACCTTCACCGTCTTTATATTGTGTGACCCCAAAACTTGCCGTGACGGGTAACAACAAACCATCTCCACATTCAAAGGCTTGGTTTTCGATGATCTTGCGTAACCTTTCGGCAATATTCTTGGCGTCGCCAAGACAGGTTTCTGGCAATACGACCAAAAACTCTTCACCGCCGTAACGTGCAACCCAATCAATATCTCCACGTAGTTCCTTGCGTATTCTCTGGATCATTTCCTGAAGAACTTTGTCTCCATGGCTGTGGCCGTATTTGTCGTTAATCTTCTTGAAATGGTCAATGTCGCAAAAGATCACTGAGAGCGGCCGGGCGTAACGAGATGCGCGCTCCGCTTCGGTCGGCAAAGCCAGGTCAATATGCCGCCTGTTGTAGCACCCTGTCAGACCATCTGTGAAAGATAGTCGCAGGTTCTCTTGGGCAAGTTTCTCAAGTTTATCGGTCAATTCGAGCAGCTCCCGTTCTCGTGCCCGAATAGCAATATGAACTTGAACCCTGGCCCGAACAATGGCCTGATTGATCGGCTTATGAATGAAGTCAACCGCACCTGCTTTGAGAGCCCGCGTTTCGCTTTCAAAGTCATTTTTTGCCGTCACAAAAATCACGGGAATGTCCCGTGTGCTGGAACCGGCTTTGAGTGCGTCGCAGACCGCGTACCCATCCATGTCCGGCATCATGACATCCAGCAGTATCAGGTCGGGTTTACGACGTTGGACCAGTTGTAATGCTTCCAGGCCAGAGGTGGCAAACTGAATCTCATAGTCTTCCGAGAGCGTGTCAGCAAGCACGAAAACGTTCTCAAGGATGTCGTCAATCACCAGAAGCAGAGGCTGAACCATGGTTGATCTTAATGGTTTTTGCCCACAAATTTCTGACGGAATTCGGCTAACGCCAGTAGCGCCTCTTTGTATTTAAGACGGCGAGTAAGTTCGGCAATAGGCCGAAATTCGAATGCCAAAGCGGTGGCTTGTATGGTGATCGCAATATCGTCACAAACCTTACGTGCGGACGTCAGGTTATCTGTCAGGCACTGCTCGAGCTTGCTTGTCAGTTGGGCCAGACGCTGGTCGTCAATTGCCGTCAGAGGGATCACTGCCGCAACCGGAGTAGGTGAGACATTGGGCTGCAAGCTTCGCTCCATGACCTCCCTCAGCATGTCAAAGTCAACCGGCTTGCTGACGTGCGCGGCCATGCCCGCATCTAAGCAGGCCTTCCGATCCTGGGTCTCGGCCGCGCCCGACATTGCCACGATAGGCGGCGCCGCATCGCCCCAGGTCGATTTGATCACCTTGGTCGCGGAAAGCCCGTCCATTTCCGGCATCTGGAGGTCCATCAAAACAATGTCGAAAGACTGCTGCTTCATCGCATCGATGGCCTCTAGTCCATTATTGGCCTGTCGGACGTGCATACCCAATTTGTGAAGAAAGGCGAGGGCCAACATGGCGTTGAATCGATCATCTTCCACCAACAGCACGCGTACCCCGGTGAGTGATCTCGCCACTGGTGCGGGCTGCTCCAGCAAGGCGGCAGCATGCATCTGCGCGATGTGACTTGCCTCCGATGGAAAGTGCCCATCACTGGCACTTTTGACGCTGCAGGTAAATGTCACGCATGAGCCTTTTCCCAAAGTGCTTTCCACCCAGAGCTCGCCACCCATCAAGTCTATGAGGTGGCGAGAAATCGCTAGCCCCAGGCCACTGCCGCCAAAGCGTTTGGTGCTGGATCCATCAGCTTGCGAAAACGGCGCAAAGATTCGGGCTTGCTGGTCGGGTGACATGCCTACGCCCGTGTCTCGGACTTCAAATTTCAAGCACAAATAGTCGTCAGGCTCGACTTGGGTGCTCACGGTTAGGTCCACTCGGCCACTCTCCGTGAACTTGACGGCATTCGCCAGCAGGTTCACAAGCACTTGGCGGATACGAGTTGGATCGCCATGCAGGTACTTGGGCACCTCCGGTGACATATGCAGGCTCAGCTGTAGATTTTTCTGTTTCAAATGAAAGCTGAAAATATTCAAGGCTGCTTGTGTCAACTCTGAAATCGAGAAGGTCTGAATGACCAGTTTGATCTGACCGGCTTCCAGCTTCGAATAGTCAAGAATATCGTTAAAAATAGAAAGCAAGCTGGTTGCTGACGTATGAACGCTGCCCACGTATTCGGACTGTCTTTGCGTCAGTTCTGTTTCCTTGAGCAGTTGAGAAAACCCCAGGATGGCGTTCATGGGCGTTCGAATTTCGTGGCTCATGTTGGACAAAAACTCAGCCTTGGTTTTTGTGGCACCCTGGGCCTGCTCAAGCGCCTTTTCCAGAACTATTTTCTGTGCCTGAAGTTCCTTGAGGTAGTTTTTCTGAACGCTTTCGCTTTTCGTTAGATTAGAAATTTTCTCCTGAATGTTTCTCGTCATCCGATTAAAGGCATCAACCAACACCCCGATTTCGTCTTTGCGACGGATGGGTATTTCAAGGTCGTAATTTCCTTGTTGCAAACGTTCGACAGCCTGTGCAAGTTGGAGCAGTGGCCTAGTGAGCACCTGGGCAATGGCCCAAAGCACGACCATGAACAAGATTAGCGCCAGCAGGCTTAGATAGGCGATGTTGAGCACCACGTTTGTGGCCATGTCTTGCAATCCGCTCAGGGACATCACAAACTTGACGGTGCCCACGCTTTGGCCTTGAAGTTGCACGATCATGGCCTGAGGGCCGCGAATCGCTTCCGAAATTTGTAGGGGCCAGGCACTTTCATCCGGTGGTCTGGACCTGCCAGTCGCGCCCGCTGAAGCCACCAGATTTCCTTGCGCGTCACAAACTTCGATAGATAAAAACTCACCACCCGATATCAGCTCTTTCAGCACCGCATCGATCGAGGCATAGTCTCGTTGCAGCAGTGGGGTCAGCAAGGAAGCGTTTAGAAGCGGTTTGGTTTGCTCCAGCCTAGCTGCGAGGCCAGACGTCAGGTAGTTTTCAAATTGGCTTGCTGCTCCCCAAGCAAAGATCGCCAGAGTGAATATTTGAACCAGTAAGCCCGCGATCAGCAACTGTGCTCGCAGGCCCAAACGTTTGTGCAACATTTAAGGCGAGCCAGTGAGTGCGTTACGGGTGGTATCAACAAAAGGATCTATGAACGCAAAGTCTGCTCTGCTTGCTTCACGGACACCTTTCACGCCGGTGAGATCTGAAAATGCGGACCACTCTGTTGTTTTTTGAAAATTGAGAATGGCATTCTTCAGCGAAGCTCGCTCTCCTTGACCCATTTTTGGGTTTGCCATGACAAAGAACCCCGGAATTTGAGCAAATGTGCTGACGACGCGCAGGATTTGTCTGAGCTCCGGCGTTTTTGCGTTGAACTCGCCTTGGCTCATGATGGCAAGAGGGGCTTCGCCGTTTTTCAGCAATGTCCCCAGGCTGTCTTCATTTGCAGTCAATGCAGTCTTGAAGTCGGTGTTCAACTGCAAGCCCTGTGATTTGAGCCACTGTAGACCCGCCAACGCCACGAGTGACTGCGGGTTGGCCAGGGCGAGTGACTTGCCCTTCAACTGGTCAGGCTGTGAGTTGCTGTTGGTTTTCAGTGCCACCAAAAGTGCTGGAATGGGTGGCTCATAGACGGATAAAACCTCCCAACCCCCATCAATTTGGGCCAAACGGCCTAAATTGGGCGCCGTGACGACAAGGTCGTACTCGCCCTTCAAGGTCCGCGCATTGAACTCCCTGAAGTCTTTGGCAGTTTGTATTTCCACAGCCTTGCCCGTGACCTCCTGAAGGTAGGACGCTAGGGGCTGATAACTCGTAAAAATCAATCTGGCGCTCACATTAGGCAGCACACCTATGGTCAGGGGGCGCTTGGATGTGTCCGCGATAGCACCAGAGCAGGTAAGCCCTGCGAGGAGTGCGAAACGCCAGAACCGTCGACGCGCAAAGGTGATTTGTGGAATTGAGTTCATGTGGGAGTATGTGGTGATTGGTGCAAGCTTACGTTGTCACGCCCGTTGAATTATGTGTGGTTTTGCAGGGTGCTCGGCAACAGTACATGCCCATTCCCGTTGTGTCCCAAACTCGTCTACGGGGCGGGTATCATCATTTGGTACCGGGCTACTCGTCGAACCCGTCGATTTGGAATATTGCATACATGACCACCCGTAACCTAGCTCACAACCATGCCAGCCCAGAGACCCAAGTTCGCTCGTCCGTGGCCTCAGACGATCGTCAGTATCTGACGCTGCGGCTCGGTGCTGAAGAATACGCCATCGATATTCTCCGGGTGCAGGAAATCCGGTCATTTGAAGAGCCCACACGTATGGTGAATGCTCCCGACTTCATTAAGGGCGTGATCAACCTTCGTGGCGTGATTGTTCCCATCATGGATTTGCGGCTCAAGTTGCGTCTCCCGTCGGTGGAGTACACCGACTTCACTGTTGTCATCATTTTGAATGTGCGCGGCACCATCGTCGGTGCAGTGGTGGATGCTGTGTCGGATGTCGTAACTTTGGCCGCAGACACGATCCGGCCCGCGCCTCAGTTCGATACCGCCATAGACGAACGTTTTATCGTGGGCCTGGCCCAGCTCGCGCAGCGTATGTTGATAGTGATGAATATCGAGGTTCTGATGAGCGACACCGAAATGGGGATGGTCAAGTCGCTTGCGAAATGAGATCGCAGATCTCCTGTTGACTTGCTGGCCTGGGTCAGGTTTTCTTGATCGGGCTACGCTGATCCAGTTCAGACATGTAGTCCAGCATGCCATGCTGCTCCTGATCTAAAAATCGCTTCACCGCTTGCGAAAACGCCGGCAAAGCGAGCCAGTGCGCACTGGTGGTTTTGACCGGCATCAACGCGCGTGCCATTTTGTGTTCCCCTTGCGCGCCGCCTTCAAACCGGTCCAGCCCCCGCGCGATGCACCACTCAATGGGTGCGTAGTAGCACAGCTCAAAGTGCAGACAATCCACTCTATCCAGCGCCCCCCAGTACCGCCCGTAGGCCACCTGAGCTGGACTTGGGCCGGGGTGGTCGATGTCCCTCTGCATGTCGCTGAGTCCAATCAGACTGCAAGCAAGCGCCTGCCCGTCACGTTCTGCGAGAAAAAGAATCCAGTTCTCCGACATGCTGTTTGCCATGCGCGAGAAGAAGTCGCGGTTGAGGTACGGCTTATTACCGTGCTCAAGGTAGGTGCGGGTGTAGCAAAGGAAAAAGAAGTCCCATTGATCCGCTGTGATGTTTGAGCCCTCGACCGCACGCACCGAGACCCCGGCAGAGGCGACCTTACGACGTTCCTGGCGTATTTTTTTGCGCTTCTCCTGATTGAGCGTGCTCAGAAAGTCCTCGAAGTTATGAAATTTGTTTTGCCGCGCGTTTGTCCAATGAAATTGAACCGTGTGGCGCAACATCAGGCCTGCCGCCAACGCGGCGGTCTCGTCCTCGACAGATAAAAACAGCAGGTGCAGTGAGGAAACCTTTTGATCTTCACACCACTTCAGCACGGCCTGCATCAGTGCCTGGCGGGCCAGCGCGTCCCGTGCGAGCAAGCGAGTTCCTGGCACTGGCGTAAAAGGAATGGCGACCAAGGCTTTGGGGTAGTAAGCCAGCCCATGTCGCTCGTAAGCCTGCGCCCAAGACCAATCGAAGACATATTCGCCGTAGGAGTGATCCTTCAGATAAAGCGGACACGCCGCCAACAAGGTGTTGTCTTGTTCAGGCGCACCGCTAGGGGCCCACAGCGTGATGTAGCGGGCGGTCCAGCCGGTGTCTGGCGTTGCACTTGCGCTGCTCTGAAGTGCAACCAGATACGCGTACCGAACAAAGGGGCTGGGATCGGTGCTTCGCATGGCCAGCTCATCCCACATTGCCTCACTCAGGTCCTCCAGCGAGTCATGCACCCGAATGACATAATCTTTTAACTCGGCCAACGGCTGTTCAGGCATCCTAATTTTCTCTCTGGTACATGACTCTCAAGATGTGTGTCGCCCAGCTCAACTTTGTGGTTGGCGATCTCAAGGGCAACGCCCGAAAAATCATAGAAGCGGCCACAACGGCCTACGACAGCGGCCATCGTTTGGTCATCACGTCCGAATTGTCCATCTGTGGCTACGCCGCGGAAGATCTTTTTTTGCGTCCATCGTTTGTGGCTTCCTGTGACGATGCAGTCCGCGAGGTTGCTGCTGCCCTGGGTTGCCTGGCAGGCCTGACCGTGGTGGTCGGGCATCCGAGCGGTGGAGACGTTCGTTCCCGCTCGGTCTCCCAAGCGCAACGCTTCAATGCGGCCAGCGTTCTGCGAAATGGACAGGTCATACACACCTATGCCAAACAGCAGTTGCCCAACTACCAGGTGTTTGATGAGCGCCGTTATTTCGTGCCTGGTCAATCGTCCTGCGTATTTGACGTCCAGGGCGAGGCCGGGGAGCAGGTCCGAGTCGGCTTGCTGATTTGTGAAGATGCCTGGTTTGAGGCCCCCGCAAAGTCAGCCCTTGAAGAGGGCGCCGAGTTACTGGTGGTGATCAACGCCTCGCCCTTTCACTTGGGCAAGTGGCAAGAGCGCGAGCACATGATGACATTGCGGGCTGGTGAAACAGGACTTCCAGTTGTGTACGCGCACATGGTGGGTGGGCAGGATGAAATCATCTTTGAAGGGCGCTCATTCGCGGTCGACCAACTCGGTACCGTAACGGCCCGCGCACCGGCCTTTGAAGAAGCACTGCTGGCCCTGAACCTGGTGCGCGCCCAGACTTCTATCCCGCCGGAGCATGCAGGAGCCACTTGGGCGATCAGTGGATCGACGGAGCCCATGGTCTCAGAGGACGAGGATCTCTGGCGCGCACTCGTCATGGGAATCCGCGACTACGTTCAAAAAAACGGCTTCCCCAGCGTTGTATTGGGACTCTCAGGTGGCATTGACTCAGCTGTTGTCATGGCACTTGCGGTGGATGCATTGGGTGCGAGCCGCGTCAGAGCGGTGATGATGCCGTCCCCCTACACCGCGGACATCAGCTGGATAGATGCGCGTGACATGGCCGAGCGCATGGGTGTTCGTTACGACGAAATCTCCATCCTGCCGGCGTTCTCAGCCTTCAAGGCGTCGTTGGCGTTCGATTTCGAGGGGCTGGCAGAAGACGCAACGGAAGAAAACATTCAGGCGCGCATACGTGGGACGCTGCTCATGGCACTATCCAACAAATTTGGCAGTTTGGTGCTCACCACAGGCAACAAGTCTGAGATGTCCACGGGTTACTGCACCCTTTATGGGGACATGGCGGGTGGCTTTGCAGCCATCAAGGATGTGGTCAAAACCAAGGTGTTCCAGTTAGCCCGTTGGCGCAACCAGCATGATCCCTTTGGAACCTGCCAGCTGCCGATTCCTGAGCGCATCATCACCCGTCCGCCTAGCGCCGAGCTCAGGCCCGACCAAAAAGACCAGGACAGCTTGCCGCCCTATGAGGTGCTCGATGACATCGTTCAGCGATATGTGGAAAACGACGAAAGCATCGAGGCCATGGTCGCCTCAGGTCTGTCACAAGCTGATGTTGAGCGCGTCACTCGGCTGATCAAGATCAATGAGTACAAACGCCGCCAAGCGCCGGTTGGGGTTCGGGTGACTCATCGCAGCTTTGGCAAGGATTGGCGTTATCCTATTACCAACAAGTTTCGGGCATAGCCCCTCTGTCTTAAACACTTCAATTGAACACTTATGAAACAGATCACCGCGATAGTTAAGCCATTCAAGCTTGAAGAGGTTCGTGAGGCCCTTGCCGAATGTGGCGTGACAGGTTTGACCGTGACCGAGGTCAAAGGTTTTGGCCGTCAAAAGGGCCACACGGAGCTGTACCGGGGTGCAGAGTACGTGGTCGACTTCTTGCCCAAAGTCAAGGTCGAGGTGGTCGTTAAGTCTGCTGATCTTGATCGCTGTGTCGACGCCATCGTCAAAGCCGCTCGCACCGGCAAGATTGGTGATGGGAAGATTTTTGTGACCAGTGTGGAGCGTGTTGTTCGCATCCGCACGAGCGAAGAAGACGACGCCGCGATCTGACGAGATGAGGGGTGGTGCGGGCTCCTCGGAGCACCCACCACGTCACTTGCTCATGGGCAGACTGGTCAGGAGCTGGGTGCCTGCCCATGCGTCGTGCCAAAACTGTTGGCGGGGGTGAAAGCGGCTCAGCACCGCCCAAATCGCTACCCATCCAAGTGTCAAGAGGATGGACTCACCCACCGGCAACTGAAGTGGGGCGATAAACCCCAGTGGCGGCAAAAACCAGATCCAGCTCAACACATAGCGCCCCAGCGCGCGCGCTTGGGAGATCGGGCGACCTTGCAGGTCGACAATTTTGATGTGCCAGGTTTTCATAGCCAGGGTTTGGCCCTTGGACCAGAACCAGCCAAAGTAAATACCAAAAATCACAAACAGGAATGCCTGCAGGGCGTGTCGGTTGTCGAGGGCGTTTCGGGTTTGGCTCAGGGTACCAAACAGGTAACCGGCAATGAAGACCACCCCAAACATCAGTAGGCCTTCATAAAGCCAGCAAGCCATACGGCGCATCAGGTTCGGTGTCATGGGGAGATTATCGCGTCGATTAGCCAGTGATTTTGGGCATGCCCCGGACGCGATGCCAGACGGTGAGATAATCTAAGACTCTAATCAAAAGGCAAACGGGTCACGGTCCGGCGCAACAAAAGGTGCGCTCATGGTTTTGACCCAAAGTTTCGAGACGGCTTCACGAGAGCTGGTCAAGAAGCACCCAAGGTTTTTCGTCAGAGAAATTCACAAAGGTTCATCATGGAAATCACGAAAGCAGATATGGCATCCGCCGCTTCGGCGAGCGACAAACACATCGCAGCGGGCTCGACACCCGAGTTGCGCGGCGCAGAGATACTCATCAAGGCTTTGCAAGCTGAGGACGTCAAGTACATCTGGGGCTATCCCGGTGGCGCGGTCTTGCACATTTACGACGCCTTCTACAAGCAAGACACCATCCAGCACGTGCTGGTTCGCCATGAGCAAGCCGCTGTTCACGCAGCCGATGGCTACGCCCGTGCCACTGGCGAAGTCGGTGTGGCGCTGGTCACCTCCGGTCCTGGCGTCACCAATGCTGTTACCGGTATTGCCACGGCGTACATGGACAGCATCCCGATGGTCATCATCAGTGGTCAAGTGCCTACGCATGCCATTGGCCTGGACGCCTTCCAGGAATGTGATGCCGTGGGCATTACCCGTCCCATCGTCAAGCACAACTTTTTGGTCAAGGATGCCCGAGATGTCGCCGATGTGATGAAAAAGGCTTTCCACATCGCCCGCAGTGGCCGTCCCGGCCCGGTGCTAGTCGATATTCCCAAGGACGTGTCCTTCAAAAAGGTGCCTTTCCACGGCTATCCGGAGTCAGTGGAGATGCGCTCCTACAACCCGGTGCGCAAGGGCCACGGTGGGCAGATTCGTAAGGCCTTGCAGCTGCTGCTCGCCGCCAAGCGTCCTTATATCTACACCGGCGGCGGTGTGTTGATGAGCAATGCCTCTGCTGAGCTTCGCACCCTGGTGGATATGTTGGGTTACCCATGCACCAATACCCTCATGGGTCTGGGTGCATATCCAGCGACCGACCCCAAGTTCCTGGGCATGCTGGGCATGCACGGCACGGTAGAGGCGAACAACGCCATGCAAAACTGCGATGTTTTGCTGGCTGTCGGCGCCCGTTTTGACGATCGAGTGATTGGTAACCCCAAGCACTTTGCTCAAAACGAACGCAAGATCATTCACATCGACATCGATCCCTCCAGCATTTCCAAGCGTGTCAAGGTCGACATCCCAATCGTTGGTGACGTGAAGGATGTGTTGACCGAAATGATCGCGATGATCCGTGAAGGCTCGGCCAAACCCGATTCCCATGCCTTGGGTGCCTGGTGGGACACCATTGAATCGTGGCGCAAGCGTGACTGCATGAAGTACAGCCTGGGCAACGGCGACGTCATCAAACCACAGAAGGTGATCGAAACGCTGTGGGACATGACCAAAGATGCGGATGCGTACATCACCTCCGACGTGGGCCAGCACCAGATGTGGGCTGCGCAGTACTACAAGTTTAATGAGCCTCGTCGCTGGATCAATTCTGGCGGTCTGGGCACCATGGGTGTTGGTATTCCCTACGCCATGGGCATCAAGCTCGCCAAGCCTGACAGTGAGGTCTACTGCGTGACGGGCGAGGGCTCGGTGCAGATGTGCATACAAGAGTTGTCTACCTGCCTGCAGTACAACACACCCATCAAGGTCCTTGCCTTGAACAACCGTTATTTGGGCATGGTCCGACAGTGGCAAGAGGTCGAGTACGAGGGCCGTTACAGCCACAGCTACATGGATGCCTTGCCCAATTTCGTGAAGCTGGCGGAGGCGTATGGCCACGTTGGCATGTTGATCGAGAAGCCGGAAGACGTCGAGCCCGCACTGCGCGAGGCGCGCCGACTCAAGGATCGCACGGTGTTCATGGACTTCCGCACAGATCCCACGGAGAACGTGTTCCCCATGGTTCAAGCCGGCAAGGGCATCACCGAAATGCTGCTGGGGTCCGAGGACCTGTAACTTTACCGGCGTCGCATGCGGCGCCCTTCATTGACGAATCTATTGTCCGCCAAGCCTCGCTGTTACCGCAGCGGGGGGAGGGCGGCGAAAAGAGGACGCTACTTATGAAACATATCATTGCAGTTTTGCTGGAGAACGAACCCGGAGCCTTGTCTCGGGTCGTTGGACTTTTTTCCGCGCGCGGCTACAACATCGAATCGCTGACAGTGGCGCCCACCGAGGACGCAAGCCTGTCGCGCATGACCATTCAAACCACGGGTTCAGATGACGTGATTGAACAAATCACCAAGCACCTGAACCGACTGATAGAAGTCGTCAAGGTTGTCGATTTGACCGAAGGTGCCTACATCGAGCGAGAGCTCATGATGGTCAAAGTCCGGGCGGTCGGCAAGGAGCGTGAGGAAATGAAGCGCATGGCGGATATTTTCCGTGGCCGCATCATCGACGTGACCGAGAAAAGTTACACGATCGAGTTGACGGGAGATCAGTCCAAGAATGACGCGTTTCTCGAGGCCATCGAGCGCGGTGCCATTCTCGAGACCGTAAGGACGGGTTCGAGTGGTATCGGGCGCGGGGAGCGCATCCTGCGCGTCTGATGTGAGGTTCGTCCGTGCGCGTGCTTCGGCAGGCTCAGCGCGTACGGTTTATAGGCGACGGTTTATTCATTCGCCCTGAGCATTTGTATTTATTTCGCAACCGGGCGCTTTCGCCAATTATTTTTTCGGAGTTAGTAATGAAAGTTTTCTACGACAAGGACTGTGACCTGAGCCTGATCAAGGGCAAGACTGTTGCCATCATCGGCTACGGCAGCCAGGGCCACGCTCACGCTCAAAACCTGAACGACAGTGGCGTCAAGGTCGTCGTCGGTTTGCGCAAGGGCGGTGCTTCCTGGGACAAGGTTGGCAAAGCTGGCCTGACCGTGATGGAAGTGAATGACGCTGTCAAAGCTGCTGACGTGGTCATGATCCTGTTGCCCGACGAGCAGATCGCCGAGGTCTACAACAACAACGTCGCCCCCAACATCAAGCAAGGTGCGTCGCTGGCCTTTGCGCACGGCTTCAACGTGCACTACAACCAGGTCATCCCACGCGCTGATCTGGATGTGTGGATGGTGGCTCCCAAGGCACCTGGCCACACCGTACGCAGCACCTACGCTCAGGGCGGTGGTGTTCCTCACCTGGTTGCCATCCATCAAGACAAGTCTGGCAAGGCCCGTGATTTGGCCCTGTCTTACGCCATGGCAAACGGTGGCGGCAAGGCCGGCATCATTGAGACCAACTTCAAGGAAGAGACCGAGACCGACCTGTTCGGTGAGCAAGCCGTGCTGTGCGGCGGCGCGGTTGAGCTGATCAAGATGGGTTACGAGACCCTGGTGGAAGCTGGCTATGCGCCCGAGATGGCCTACTTCGAGTGCCTGCATGAGCTCAAGCTCATCGTTGACCTGATTTATGAAGGCGGTATTGCCAACATGAATTACTCGATCTCCAACAACGCCGAGTTTGGTGAGTACGTGACAGGCCCTGAGGTTATCAACGACCAGTCCCGCGCAGCGATGCGCAATGCTCTCAAGCGCATCCAGAACGGTGACTATGCCAAGATGTTCATCCAGGAAGGGCGCCTGAACTACCCCAGCATGACCGCTCGTCGACGTAACACGGCCGACCACAGCATCGAGCAGGTGGGTGGCCAGTTGCGCGCCATGATGCCCTGGATTGCCAAGAACAAGCTGGTGGATCAGACCCGCAACTAATGGAAAACCGTGTCCGCCCGATCGCCATCACTGGTGTTTGGGTGGATACTGAAGGCAGGTATTCGGCTCGATGTTGGAATAGGTAGACAACGGGGACTTAAAATCCCCTGCCCCACAGGGCGTGCGGGTTCGAGTCCCGCTCGAGCCACCATGAATAGCCAATTTGCGTGCTCTATTTGAGGGCTCGCAATGAATACAATGATAGGGACCTTCGATGGCGAATCGGAGGTCCTTTTTTATTTTTCAAAGCAACCATGGCGCGCTACAACCCATCTTTTGAGATCCACGTACATGGCCAAGTGCCTTTGCGTGCAGACGTGTCGCGCAAACAGATCGAAGATGCGCTGAAGCCACTTTGGTCCTACGCTGGCGCTAAGTCCCTGAATCATGGTCAGGGCAGCAGCTACGAAGACGAGCCAGGCATACGTGTGGATGGCGAAGACCATCTCTTGCAAATGTGCTGGACAGTGCAGGGTGATGAGGATTTTCGGCAGTCGCTCGACGAGCTCTGCATGAACCTCAACGAGATTGCCGAGACTGGCTCCTCTATTGAAGTCACCTTCTACGACTCTGAATTCGAGGAAGGCGATGGCCCGCAGGACGGCGAATCACGAGATGACTTCCTGATGTTGTTTGTTGGGCCTAACCCAGGTGCGATCATGCAGGTCCAGCGTGATCTGTTAGTGCAAGATGCCGTCAATCTGCTTGAGCGTCATTTCGACGGCGCCGAGCTTGGCGATGTCATCGCCGAAATCGACAAACTCTTCAATCGCCGATTCGACGCTATGGTGAGCTCACTTGAAATTGGCAAGCCACCCCGTGGTGGTGGGCATGGCGGTGGGCGCAAGCCACGTCATCTACATTGAGTTGCCACAACCACCACGGTCAGTCCACGCCAACAGAACGCAAGCTATGAAAATTCACTCATTCTGTTTAAAAAAGTGCGCTGCTGCACTTTTTTTGATCGGAAAGCTGACTATTGCCGAGGCTCTGACGCTCGGCACGCTACAGGGTGCTGCCGTTTTGGGGCGACCTTTGGACGTCACGGCAACCGTACAGTTGGCGCCAGGGGAGTCAGCTGCTGAGCTTTGTCTTGACGCTGCGGTCACCCAAGGAGACGTCAAAGACACAGGTAGTCGGGTTCGTGTCATCGGAGAAAGCACCCAGACGCCGGGCCAACTCCGTGTCAGGATCAGTTCCTCGGGTGCTCTGATTGAGCCTGTTGTCAACGTGGAGTTACGCGCAGGGTGCAAGCAGACACTGACTCGACAATATGTGCTTCTTGCAGACCTTGAGGCCGACGCAAACACAGTGCCCCTGATATCGACCGAGCCCGACCGAGGCAAAGTGGTCGTAGCTGCTCAGGATGTCAGCGCCGCTGCCAGTGCCAAGGCTGTATCGCCATCTGCTGAGAAGCCTGCATCGGTCGATCAAGCCAAGGCTCCCGCTGGACGTAAAACGCTTACAAACGGAACTACCGCCAAGGCAACTGCTGCCGATACGAGCAAGGTTAAAAAGTCCTCTGAGGCGGTTGCAGTCAAGGCCACGCCCGTTCCTGAGGTCGTCAAGCCAGAGGCATCGACTGGCGCCAAGCTCAAGCTGAGTGCATCGCAAGTGCTGGCAGAGAAAAATCCAGAGCTCAAACCGAGCCCGCAATTGCAACAACCGCCTGTGGAGAACAGCGCTACGGCGGGACAGGCAAGCGCGATCTGGAAAGCTGCCAATTTGCCCGTCGAAGATGTCGCTGCAGACGTCAAGCGCATGGCAGAGTTTCAGTCTGATATCAAGACGCTGCGCAGCCAGGTACAAAACAACGAAAAACTTCTTTTAGAGATGAGAACCGCTCTGCTGAATGCGGAGAGTGGGCGGGTGGATATCACTTGGCTCTACGTGCTGGGATTTGGCTTTGTCGCCTCCACAGCGATGGGTGCCTGGCTCTGGCGTCGGCAACAGCTTGCCCAGCGGCAACCGTTGTGGCAAGTGGCCCAGGTTGGTAGTGTCCCTGCTGAAGTCCCCATGCCCCCGGTGGCACCCGCTGCCACACAGTCTGTGGCCAGCGTATCCGAAGATGCGTACGAGGTGGAGCAGTTGCCTGAGGTGCCGCAGGCAACTGCGGCGGTGGACATAGACTTGGATATCTATGAGTCCATTACCAACCCCCCTTCAGAATCGCCCCTGGAACCGCTGTTTCTTCCTGTACCGGCGCCGGAGGTCAGTCGCGACCTGAAGCCGGAAATCAAGGCTACGCCGGTAACTGCGGTGGCAAAGCCCGCATTTGCGCCCAGCGCTTTTGCCGGCTTGCGGGTCGCAACCGTCGAAGAGTTATTCGACATTCGACAGCAAGCAGAATTCTTTGTGTCCCTGGGGCAGTACGACCAGGCGATACAAATCCTGCGTGACTGTATTGGCGAAACCGAAGAGGCACGCCCGATTGCCTACTTGGACCTACTTGAGATTTATCACACGCTGGGTCGTAAGCGTGACTTCGACGCCTGTGTGATTGACTTCAACCAGATTTTTTCAGGTCGAATTCCAAGTTTTGAAAATTTCAAATCTGAGGGCAAAGGAATCGATAGTTATCCTGAGCAGTTCTCACCGATTGAGGCGAGTTGGGCCAGCGCGGAAACCCTTGAATTGATCGAATCTTTAATATTCGTGAACCCTCAAGCTCCAGATCAGACGTATTTTGATCTGGCCGCCTTCAACGAATTGTTGCTTTTGCACAATGTGGCAAAGCGCGTTTTGGGCGCTGAGGCCGGTTTTGTTGATACCAATCGAGCTGCGCTCATTAAAAACCCGTTTGTCGGTTCTGGAGCTTCAGCAGATACAGGTTCATTGACTGCTTCACAGCCGGAAACTGCCACGCCGGTTTACGCAGAGCAAAAGCCTGCGGCTGCAGACAATAATTTGATCGATTTTGATTTCGTCCTGCCCGACGAAAAATAAGATCTGGCGGGGTGCCCTTAGCGGCGCACCTGCAACGCCCCTGGATTGACAATATTGGTGGGTGTGCCTTTGATGAAGTTGACCACTGTGTCAAAGGCCTGCCCAAACAGGTGCTCGTAGTTGTCCTGCTCCACATAACCTATGTGGGGCGTACAAATACAGTTCTCCAGACGCAGTAGAGCATGGCCCTGCAGAATGGGCTCGCTTTCAAAAACGTCTATGGCCGCCATGCCGGGGCGTCCGCGGTTCAGACCACCCAGCAAGGCTTC
This sequence comes from Pseudomonadota bacterium, assembly GCA_046046915.1. Classification (GTDB taxonomy): domain Bacteria; phylum Pseudomonadota; class Gammaproteobacteria; order Burkholderiales; family Burkholderiaceae_C; genus JBEEJZ01. The sequence goes on along the minus strand of JBJOIT010000006.1, from coordinate 7,315 downwards.
AGGCTCGATCAGTTCTGAACGCGATGTGTTGACCAGCAAGGACGTCGGCTTCATTTGATTCAAATCATCTGCCTTGACGATGGAGCGTGTCGAATCGGTCAACCTGAGGTGCAAGGTCAACACATCCGAGCTGGAAAAAAAGGCTTCTCGCGATTCGCTGGCCAGGTAGCCGTCGGTCATCGCGCGCAGCCTTGACTCTTCACTTCCCCAGATTTGCACTTTCATGCCAAAGGCGCGCCCGTAACCCGCCACTGTTTTGCCAATCTTTCCGTAACCCCAAACACCCAGCGTCTTGCCATGGAGGTTGGCACCAAGTCCAAAATTTGCCGGCATGGATGCCGTTTTGAGCCCGGACTGTTGCCAAACCCCGTGCTTGAGATTGCTGATGTAGTGAGGAAGGCGACGCATGGCCGTCATCACCAAAGCCCAGGTCAGTTCTGCTGGTGCCACGCCGGACCCGGTACCTTCTGCCACACAAATACCTCGTTCAGTGCAAGCCGCAATGTCTACATGGCTAGCCAAGCGGCCGGTCTGCACAATGAGTTTGAGTTTTGGGAGCTTCTCAATCAAGCTCCGGCTTATGGCAGTGCGCTCTCGAATCAACACGATCACGTCTGCGTCTCTCAGTCGGACGGAAAGCTGTCCTATTCCCTTGACCGTGTTGTTATAGACCTTCGCCTGATAGGCATCGAGCTTGCTGGCGGCCTGCAGTTTGCGCACAGCATCCTGGTAATCATCGAGGATGACGATATTCATGTGTCGGTAATGAAGAGGTGAGCGCAGGATGTTAACTGCTGCATGCCTACAGTTGATTCCTGATCAGCCCAACCGCAACGCCCTCAATTTCTATTGATTCCGACTTTGTCAAAATAATTGGCGCAAAGCTTTCGTTTTCTGCCCGCAGTTCAATATGGTTCGCGGTTTTGACGAAGCGCTTGACCGTGACGGCATCGTCAAGCCGGGCCACCACAATTTGGCCATTCAAGGCATTCTTTGTGATGCGTACCGCAAGCAGGTCTCCATCCACAATGCCTGCATCTCGCATCGACATGCCTTTGACCTTGAGCAGGTAGTCTGGACGGCTTTTAAACAAGTGTGCCTCCACCTGATACGAGCGTTCGACGTGTTCCTGTGCCAGGATGGGAACTCCCGCTGCCACAGAGCCCACCAAGGGCAACGAGTAAATATCAGCGTTGGCAGCCAGGTGGCGATCTTGCAGGTCTCGCGAATGACGCTCCATGCTGGCCGGGGTCTGCTTGAGGCGTATGCCACGGGAGGTGCCACTGACAAGTTCAATCGCCCCTTTTCGTGCCAATGCCTGCAAGTGCTCTTCCGCAGCGTTGGCCGATTTGAATCCCAGGGTGTTGGCGATCTCTGCGCGAGTAGGGGGGGCCCCCGTCTCTTGCATGACGTCTCGAATCAAATCGAGGATCTGCTGCTGTCGGGCGGTCAACTTGGCTGCTGTAGGAGTGGTTTTCAAGTAGTTCATTGAATCTTGTACAGTCAAAGGTTAACGCGCTGTTTAAATTTACAGCCACTGTATTTTTATTCAGTTTTTGACCTTATTCAACGTATGTTTGAACAATCATCATCGAAAGTTGTCATTTTGGGCATGGGCGGCACCATCGCCGGACTCGCGCCTGTTGCTGGCGATCACCTGGGCTATCAAGCTGGCCTGGTTGGCGTGGATGATCTCTTGTCCTCTGCAGGCGTCCACATCCAGGGCTTGGCTCTGGTGTCCGAGCAGATTTGTCAAATTGACAGCAAGGACATGACATTTGAGCTGATGGATGCACTGCTGAGCCGCGTACAACACCATTTGCTGCAGGAGGATGTGCAGGGAGTGGTCATTACTCACGGCACCGACACCCTAGAAGAGACCGCCTATTTTTTGCTGACCAGCCTGCCTGCGAAGCTTCAAGCCAGCAAACCTGTCGTCCTGACCTGCGCCATGCGACCGGCAAATGCAGCGTCGCCGGACGGCCCGCAAAACCTGGCCGACGCCATCACTGTGGCCAGCAGTCCTGCGGCCAAAGGCGTGGTTGCCGTCATGGCGGGCGCGATACATGGCGCTGAGGATGTTCAAAAAGCGCATCCCTACAGGGTCGATGCCTTCAGTTCTGGCAGCAACGGTCCCTTAGGGTTTGTCGAAGATGGTGCCATTCGATCCGTCCGACCTTGGCCCGCGCCTACCTGCGGGCAGTTGATTGAGCAGGACCATGCAGACACTGACCCAGACCCAGATCAATCCTGGCCTTGGGTGGAGATAGTCATCAGCACCGCCGGAACTACTGGAGCCGGCGTCAACGCGCTCATCAAGGCCGGCGTGGCTGGCCTGGTCGTGGCGGCAACTGGCAATGGCACTCTGCACACCGCTTTGGCAGAGAGCTTAAGGGCCGCGATTGCAAGTGGTGTGAAGGTGTTGATCACCACCCGTTGTCTGGACGGCCAAATCGTTGGCCTCACAGACCTTCAGGGGGCGACAGTCAGCAGGTTGTCGCCAGTCAAGGCCAGAGTGGCCTTAATGTTGGCTCTAAGGTCAAAAGCGTCTCAAACCCCATGAAAAAAGCCTCCGGTCATGGAGGCTTTTTTCACAGACGTGATTTGGAGCTCAGTTTTCAAGCGCCGCAAATGCGCGAGCCGTAATTTCCTCAACCGAACCGGATCCGCTGATGGCGCGGTACTTGGGGGCACTTTGTGCATCGGCCTTGGCCCAGTTGCTGTAGTAGTCCACCAGCGGGCGAGTCTGGGCGCTGTACACCTCAAGACGCTTCTTCACGGTTTCTTCCTTGTCGTCATCGCGCTGAATCAGGGGCTCGCCGGTCACATCATCCACACCCGCAACTTTTGGCGGATTGAATTTGACGTGATAGGTGCGGCCACTGGCGGGGTGTGAGCGACGACCACTCATGCGCTCGATGATGGCATCAAAGGGAACATCAATTTCCAGCACGTAGTCGAGCATGACGCCTGCCGCCTTCATGGCATCTGCCTGGGGCAGGGTGCGTGGGAATCCATCGAACAGGAAACCATTGGCGCAGTCGGCTTGCGTGATTCTTTCCTTGACCAAACCAATGATGATGTCATCGCTGACCAAGCCACCCGAGTCCATGACCGACTTGGCTTGCACGCCCAGCGGGGTGCCGGCTTTGACTGCTGCACGCAGCATGTCGCCGGTCGAGATCTGGGGAATGCCATATTTTTGGCAAATGTAGTTGGCTTGTGTTCCCTTGCCGGCGCCAGGTGCACCCAAAAGAATCAATTTCATGGCGTTCCTCTGAATAATAAAAATAACCAAGAGCTGCAAAGGGCTGCTTACAACCCGTAGCACTTTTACTCCGTGGAGAATATCACGCCTATCCCGTCTCTTTCCTGACGGGGATCCGCACTCTCAGATGCCGCCAGCGGCAACGATTTGACGGACGCGCTCCAGGTCTTCCGCCGTGTCAACCCCCGGTCCAGGAGCGTCTGGCGTCACATGGACGGCGATACGGTGACCATGCCACATGGCCCGCATTTGCTCCAGCGCCTCGACCTTTTCAACGGGTGCCTGCGCCAGTGTGGGAAAGCGCTTCAAGAAACTCGCGCGATAGGCGTAAATGCCGATATGCCGCAGTGGGCGAGCAATGCCAGCAAAGTCAGGCGCATGGCTTGCTGCTTGCCACCAGTCCTGCCCCGGTAGATCCCGGGCAAAAGGAATCGCGGCGCGGCTGAAGTACATCGCATGGGATGCGGTGTCCAACACCACCTTCACCACATTAGGGTTGTTGAACTCAGCAGCGCTGGTTATGGGATGGGCAGCGGTCGACATGCTCGCGCCTGCACGGTCCTGCAATAGATGGGCAACCGCCGACACCAGAGCTGGCGCAATCAGTGGCTCATCACCTTGCACATTGACAACAATGTCGTCGCCTTGCAAACCCAGCAAGTCACAAGCCTCTGCCAAACGGTCGCTGCCAGAGACATGGTCCGGGCTGGTCAGCACCGCTTGCACACCGTACCGAGCACAGGCCTCCTGAATCGCCGAGGCGTCACACGCCACCACCACCCGCACCGGCTGCGCTGCCACTGTTAAGTGCTCAAGCCGTTTTGCGACCCGCACCACCATGGGCAAGCCGCCTATGTCTAGCAGGGGCTTATTGGGAAGTCTCGTGGATGCCAGTCGCGCCGGCACGATGACCGTGTACGCCGCCGCGCTCAAGGTGCTTCTGCCCCGTCATCCAGATGTCTGGCTTCCTGCTCCAGAAGCACAGGTATGCCGTCGCGAATCGGGTAGGCCAGCCGGGCAGATTTTGAAACCAGCTCTTGCCGCTCGCGGTCGAGTTCCAGGGGCCCTTTGGTGACAGGGCAAACCAACAATTCAAGTAGTCGAGGATCCATGGTTGGATGATAGCTTTGCCAGCTTGCGGTCTCTGGCCGCTATGAGCAAAGCAAGCATTGCGTTAAGGCCATCAGGTTCCAGCTCAAACCGCAGCGCTAGGGCCCAGGCTTGTGGTGCATGCCGCCATAGCTTGATTGCATCCTTCTCTGTGCAAACCACGGTCGTCGCACCGCGCGTTTGCTCCAGCGGCTCAGCATAGTCAAAGTGATCTGGCAAAGGCACAGTCACGTCAGGCTTGAGGCCGTTCTGTTCCAGCATCGCAAAAAACTTCTCGGGCTTGGCGATGCCGGCCACAGCCGCCAGCGGGCGCATTCTGGCCTCGCCCAGGTCCGCAAGGTCGCATGTACTTCCGTCTGCGCGGCGCGCTAGGTGACCCAACTGCCGGGTGCTAGTGAACCCACCTTCGACAGCTGGCCTGTCTGTGCTGTGTATCACCAGATCCACCTTGCGCGGCCAAGGTTCCCTGAGGGAGCCTGCGGGCAACAAAAAGCCATTGCCGGTGCCCCGCTCATCAAACACGCAAATGTCTATGTCCCGCTTCAGGGCCAGATGCTGCAGTCCGTCGTCACAGATGATGACGTCTGTTTGCGGATGTGCCCGCAACAGCGCCTGCGCCGCCTCAATGCGCCGGCTGGCCACAAACACGGCCGCCCTGGTTTTTTGTTTGATGAGCAGCGGCTCGTCGCCGGTGTCGATGGCCCTGTCATCCGTGTGTACCTCTCTGCAGTCACGGCTCTGGCGCCCATAACCTCTGGAAATCACCCCTGGACGCCAGCCCAATGTCTGCAGCTGCTCCACCAGGGCGATCACCACCGGCGTCTTGCCCGAACCACCCGCCACCACGTTGCCCACCACAACCACTGGCACGGGCACCTCGTGCGATTGCAGCAGGCCGACTCTGAAGAGCGCCTTTCTCAGCCGCACCAGCCCCGCAAACAAGAGTGAAACCGGCCAAAGCAGCCAGGCAAGGGGGCCCCGATGCAACCAAACCAAGGGCAGTTTTTGCGCCAAGCCGCGCATCAGCGTCATGGGCTACGCAGTCGTTTAGCGAAGGGACACGCCTGTGCCCTGGGTCGCAAACGTGATTTGTGACAGGCCCGCCAATCGTGCGGCGTTGATGGCCGACACCACGGCCTGGTGCTTGGCACTGGCATCTGCCTGCAGCACCAGCACCGCTTTGTTGTTGCTGCCCGTCGCAGCCGCTATGGCGCTGCGCAAGCCAGCCACGTCACCTGCCGCTATCGATTCCCCTTTGATCTTGTAGCCGCCCTCACTGTTGATGGCGACGATGATTTCCTTGGGGTAGTCGCTCAAGGCCTGGGCCTCGGCCTGGGGCAGGCGTATCTGCAGCTCAGTGAACTTGCTGTAAGTGGTGGACAGCATCAAAAAGATCAGCACCACCAGCAGCACGTCTATGAAAGGGATGAGGTTAATTTCGGGCTCATCCCGCGATGTCGACTTGAAGTTCATGGCAAGGCGTGTGGGTTGCGTGGCGCAATTAGCGCAAGGCGCGCAAATGCCGCAGCAGACGGTCAGAGCTCAGCTCCAGCACCAACACATGTGCATCGACCCGCGCCCTGAAATATCGCCAAAAAATCAAGGACGGTATCGCCACGATCAGGCCAAACGCCGTGTTGTAAAGCGCCACCGATATGCCGTGGGCCAACTGTGCCGGACCCCCGCCAGCCACCCCGCCTGCGCCAGACTGGGAACCAAAAATCTCGATCATGCCCACCACCGTGCCAAATAGCCCCAGCAAGGGAGCAGCAGACGCAATGGTGGCGATGGCGCTCAGGTATTTTTCGAGGCGGTGCACCACGATGCGGCCGGATGCCTCCAGGGTGGCTTTTAGGTCTTCGTCGCTGCAACGCGGGTTGTTCGCCAGTGCCTGCAAGCCGCTGGCCAGCACTTCACCTAGCGCCGAGTTACTTTGCAGCTGTTCTATGACTTCGCGTTTTGGCACCCCCGACTTGGACACCGCCAGAACCTCGTCGAGCAGACCTACAGGGACCACACGGCTACTTTTCAGGCTCAAAAACCGCTCGATGATCAGCGCCAGAGCTAGTACAGAACAAAAGAGCAAGGGCCAGATCGGCCATCCTGCGGCTTGTATGATTGAAAACAAGAAATGGCCTCCACGCCAAAAACAGCGTTTGAATTATGGCCCACGCTCGCGGCCAGTTCACATCCACCCAAGCCCGCTTTTTTATCTCGCTTTTGTTCATGTTTGAAACTCCCGCCCCAGCACAAGGCCGCCACGGACAGGTCTGGCGCGTGGGTGCCCTGTGCCGAGCGATTGCCGATACCCTGGACGCCCGCTACAACCCCGTCACCGTTGAGGGTGAGGTGTCGGGGTTTTCGCGCGCCAGCAGCGGGCACTGCTACTTCTCGCTGAAAGACGCCGCCGGCCAAATCAGGTGCGCCATGTTCCGCCGCGCGGCAGACTTGTTGGACTTTTCACCCCGGGACGGTGATCTGGTCGAGGTGCGGGGCCGGGTGGGCATTTACGAGGCGCGCGGCGACCTGCAACTGGTCGTTGAGAGCATGAAGCGGGCAGGGCAGGGCAATTTGTTTGAGGCCTTTTTGCGCGTCAAGGCCAAGTTAGAAGCCCAGGGGCTGTTCGATCCCAGCCGCAAGCGTGAATTACCGCTGTTTCCGCGTGCGCTTGGTTTGGTCACCTCGCTGGGCGCTGCAGCTCTGCATGATGTCGTCAGTGCCCTGCAGCGCAGAGCGCCCCATGTGCCGGTGGTGTTGGCACCGGCCAGCGTCCAAGGCGCCCAGGCCCCGTCGTCCCTGATTCAGGCCTTGCAGGCGCTCTACGCCGCCCAGCACGAGACGCGGATCGATGTCATCTTGCTTGTGCGCGGCGGTGGTTCTATCGAAGACCTCTGGGCCTTCAATGACGAGGCACTGGCCCAGGTCATTGTTCAAAGC